>JAIQFI010000068.1 GCA_020073345.1 Terriglobia bacterium | reverse complement strand
CCGTGGATCGGGTAATCCGGCAGATCGACCTTCGGGAAGGTGCGGCCGTAAGCCTTTTCCGCGTCCGTCTTGGGGTTGCCGACGTTCTCGGTTTCGCCCACGAACAGCGAGTCAATGACCTTTGAAGTAAACTCGTAACGGCCGAATGCGCCGGACGCGTGCGTAAAGCCCATAGCATTGTCGGCCAGCTTCACGTTCTTGAATTCGTGCATCTCACCGCGCCCCCAGATACCGCCATTGCGGTTCTTGTACGCCGTGAGATTTTCGAAAACCGATACCAGCGCCTTGCTGTTCGGGTCCGCCGGATTTTCCAGGCCAGTATGCGAGCTGCCCGTCACACCGAAAGTGTTATTGGCCGCAATGTTTCGGTCGAACATGAACGCGTCGTAGTTGGAGTGCGAGACGTTGCCCTTGAACTCCTTGAACGGCGTCCGGCGCGGCCAGGTCTTCGCACTGATCTCCGTGTCAGCGAATTTACCGTTCGGATGCTCCGGCAAGGACATCCAGAACCCGTTCGAGTCGGAACCCGCCGCCACATTGTCGCGGTACGTGTTGTCCGGATTGGTGATCCAGAAAGTCGCCGCCGTGTTGTCCGAGGGAAGCAGGACGTCCTTGGCCTGCTGGCCATTCCCTGCCGCTCGTTTCTCTCCGGCTGCGGCGAGGTTTGTCGGGACGCACGGCGCGTCCGGATGACACTTGGTCAGGATCCCCAGGTTGTGCACGAACTGGTTGTCGTGCTCCACGCCGTCCTCCAGGAAGAAGCAGTGACCAATGTTGTTGTAGGTCACGTTGTTTTCAATGCCCAAGTAATTTGTGCCATGCACGGTCACGCAGCGGCTGTAGGTGTTGTGAATGGCGGAGTTCCTGATGTACTGCCCCTGCGCATCGCCGATCAGATGCCAATGGATCGGATACCGCGCCAGATGCATGTTCTGACCCATGCGATTGAGCTCGACGCCATCGACAAACATCTTGCTCCCGCCCATCGCCATGATGTGGCCGCCAAAGAGCGTCGTGTCTGCGTCAGGCGAAGCCTGGATGACGATATTGCGCGACAGCATGCCGACTTCGCCGCGTTCATCCACGTCGAAGGTGATCTTGCCGAAGTGCATGGAGTCCAGTTTCTTGTCGATCGTGATCGTATTGCCACGGATGGCAGCAATGGTTCGCCGCTCTGCCTGACGGGGATCGAAATCCGTGGACGCGAGGACAATCACGTCGCCGGCCCGCCAGCCAGCGGCGTTCAGGACTTCAATCGAGTTGCTGCCTGCTTCGGCGGTCTTGGACAGCTTCGTCCAGGAGTTCGTCCGGTTACCGTGCAGGTTCAGGGTTCCGCCCATGAGCATGATCCCGCGGTCACTGCGGTCATTCGTTCCACCAATTCCACTCATATCTTCGTCTTTGACGTTGTCGGTGAGGGTAATTGTCGCCTTGCGCGTGTGGGGTTTGGCTTCCGTGCCAATCTCCAACTCCCCGTGCAGCATGATCCACTCGGTGGTCAGTTCGAGGTCCTTATTATCTGCAAAGCTCAGTTTGCCGTTGATCGTCAAACTGCGCAGCGGCATCGGGCTGACATCGAGGACAACGTCCATGTCCTTCTCAATGGTGACAGCGGCGTCTTTGCCGGGCACCTTCTTGTCAGGCCAGGTGGCCGCATCAGACCAGCGCTTTGCACTGGCTGGCGTAGAAGCTTTTTGCTGGGCCTTAACGACGGTGTATCCGCCGAGAACCAAAAAGGCTGGAACCAGCAATGAAAGGAACAAGAGAGAACGTTTTCGCATCGTTAAACCTCCGTGATCGAGAAATCGATTCCCGTGTTTGCGAAACAAAGAATCGAGTGATTGTCTAAGGCCGAGCTTATACCATGCAACATATTACGCTACTTCTTGGGCACAGCGGTTCGAACGCCAGAGCATCCAACGCGCCGCGTGCTTATTCCTTCCAGCCTTCCGGCGGGTTACTGCCGCTCGCGATCTGGCGGGTCTTGTAGAGCCACTGGCCATTCACCTTGACCCACGTGGCATACTCCTTTCCCTGAGTCGTCATCTTCATCGGATCGCCCAACTTCTCCTGCCGATACTCGGTGAAAATGACCTGCGAGGTAGCCGTGTCGCCGTGCACGATGATCAGCGGATTCTCGATCGCCACGTTGAAAGCGGTCCTCTCGCGCGGGGGCGCTGCGGCGACAGCAGGCGCCGCTCCAGCCGCAGGGGCCGCGCCAGCTGGAGGCGTCGCAGGGGCACGGTTGTATGCCTGCTTGATGCCTTCCTTGCCCTTGTAGTGCCTCGTGCCGAGAATCAACTCGCCGTCCTCGGCATAAAAGCTCTCTTCGCTCTGCCGGTCCACTTTGCCGAAGTTGTAGTAGTAACGCGTGATCTGATCCAGGATCAGCTGGCGGTCAATCAATGACTGCGCAGTCATCTTGTCTTCCGCACGCGCAGCCGGCGCGCTTGCCAGTGCGACACAGGACAGGCCCAACGCCGCCCGGACGGTCGCCTGACGTATGGAATTCAGTTTCATGACATCCCCCTGTTAAACTTGACTGGTGTTCTCCTAATCGGAAATCGGCTTCATCGGTCCACCGATTCCTGCCTTATAGACCTTGCTGCATTTTAGGCAAATCCTTACCGTGCACGGCCTTACAAGACAGCATCTGCAACTGCCGCTGAGTTTTGACCGTCCCGAGATATAGTAACAAAACGTTCCGGAGACGTGGGTTATACTTTTTCGCTCCGTAGAACGCGGCGACCAAGACTGCACTCGCATGAGACTGCACTCGCTGACGCGGGCTTGAGTTAAAATCGACCGGTCTGTTGAGCCGCAGATCAGGTCTTTCTTGAAGCCTGCCGACCCGGACGAGTGTCAAGCGAGCCCGAAGTCGGATTCTGGGAATGTTAGGCACCTCCGTCCGGATCATCGGCGATACGTACAAACCGTGGTGGCGCTCAGTTTGGGTGGGCTTCGAGTTGCGCGTCATCCGCGCGTTGCTTGTGCGAACGATTATCAACCCACGTGCGTTGATACTCGTTGTCGACCTAGTGAGACGAGCGGCCTGGTGGTTTTGACGTGATGCGTTGTAAGTAGATGATGATAAGCCAGTTAAGTGTCGATAGTTGGTGGCGATGTTGCGCAAACATGTAGTGAAGGTGATGGTCGCGAACAACGGAAATTGCTACAGTAGTGTCGAATAGTGTGCTGCGGTCTATGCCGTGCAAGAACTGGCCTCGGATGTCGTTGAAAACAATACGGGCGCGTAGCTCAGGTGGATAGAGCATCAGCCTTCTAAGCTGAGGGTCGCTGGTTCGAGTCCAGCCGCGCCTACCAACAATCTCTATTTCTTGGCCAGCTCGTCGTAGAGCGAACCGTAGAACGCCGCGTTAAACATCCAGCCGAGATCCTCGGTGTTCACCTGCATGGCAAGCGTATCCCTGGTAGCGCCCGCTTTGATGGCGTCGGACGCACGGCTGACGACAGTCGCAAATCTGGTCCTGTACGCCTGAACATCCGCCTTGCTCTTCGGCTCGCCGCGGCCCGGAATCGCAATCTCGAAATCCAGCTTCAGCACACCATCGAGGATTTGCGTCCATTCGACAGCACTCCCGCCATTGGCGAAATCGACGATGGGCGTGGCGTCGGTGATCTGGTCGCTGACCATGACGACCTTCAGATCGGGGAAGTACACCATGGTGTCGTCGCCCGTGTGCCCGCGTCCGTAGGAATGCGCCTGGACTTCGGCGCCTCCGAATTTCAAGACGTAGTCTTTGGCGAACGTCTGGGTCGGCAAACCAGGGATGTCTTTCGTTCGGGGATCACTGGCCATGCGCGTCTTGAGGGCGTCGAGCGCGATGACCGTGGCTCCGGCGTCGATAAACTTCTGATTGGTGCCGACGTGGTCGGGATGATGGTGCGTGTTGAGCACGTATTTGACCGGCATATTCGAGACCGATTTGATCTCTTCCATCACCCGGTTGTAGTTTTCATCACCGGGATTCTTGGTGTCCACGACGATCAAGCCCTCGGGTGTGACGCGAATCAGCGTGTTCGCACCGCCGCCGGTAATCATGTAAAGGTTGGGCTTCAGCAGCCGAATCTTTTCGACCGTCGCTCCGGCCTTCGGGGCGCCTTTTCCGCCTCGTCCGCCGCCTGGAGGACCCTGGGCCGATAGCACAGCGGCGGCCAAGCCAAGCGCCATCACAGGTGCGGCACTGAGAAATTCTTTTCTAAACATGTGTTCTCCTCGATCGCTAGGAGTAATTGTGTCACACTCTGTTGGCCGCAGATGAACCCGAATGAGCGCAAATGGATTGACAGAGGGGCCGTCGCGGAGTATTTTGGTGGTACTTGCGACGTGGACCTCATCTCCTTTTTGCACTTCTGACTTTGACGCCGGCAGGACTATTCGCACAGTGGCCGAATTACCCGACCCCTGGAGTCCCCAAGACGGAAGATGGCAAACCGAATCTCTCCGGACCCACGCCCAGAGCCGCGGACGGCCATCCCGATCTCTCCGGAGTCTGGCAGTACCAGCGGCCGCCGGGCACGCCCGCGCCGGCCAAACCGGAACCGGGAAACACCGACATCATTCCCGCCTCGGTGAGAACCAGCCAGTTCTGGAACCTGGGCGCCTCCTTCAAGGATGGTCTCCCGTTCCAGCCGTGGGCCGCCGAACTGCACCGCCAGCGCGTGGCCGAGAACAGCAAGGATAATCCCGATGCGCATTGCCTGCCGCTCGGCGTGATGCAGCTCCACACGCACGGCCAGCCCAGGAAGATGGTCCAGGCTCCGGGCGTGATCGTCATCATCTATGAGGCCAACTCAGGCCTGCGCCAGATCTTTACCGACGGCCGTCCTTTACCCAAGGACGCCGAGCCGTGGTGGTACGGCTACTCGGTCGGCAAGTGGGAAGGTGACACGCTGGTGGTGGAGTCGACGGGTTTCCGCGACTTGGGCTGGCTGGATGTCGAAGGCAGCACGCTGACCGAGACCGGCAGGATCATCGAGCGCTTCCGCCGTCCCGATTTCGGGCATCTGGAAATCGAAGTGACCATCGACGATCCGAAGGCGTACACCAAACCGTGGACCGTCACCGTCTACCAGCGCATCATGCTGGATACGGACCTGATCGAGTTCGTGTGTCAGGAAAACGACAAAGACGGCCCGCACCTGCGTGGGAAGTGAGGCGGTCCCATCTGACGCCTATCCGAGTTTGCGTGATCGGGCGGTGGAGGGCCGGACTACCTTGGTAATGCGTAAAACGGCGCGCAGCGCTTGGTTTACGGCGGCAGCGGTCGGGAAGGCTTTGTAGACTTCAGGGTCGAGAAGCACCAGGTTTGTTCCCTCGCGATACCCCTTTGCGTATTTGCCTCGGACGCCGCCTTTCATTTTGGCGAAGTCGTACTCGGGGCGGATGTCGTCGGACTTTGGCTTAGCCTTCTTCATAGAACTTCCGTTCGCGACGAGTTGCTCGGCGAGCTGAGATGATTCGTATTGCTTCGCCTTGCTCAGCGTGGATTACCACCAGAATTCGGTTACCGACATTCCGATAGTAACGAATCTCAGCTCAGCGGTGCTGGAATGGTCCGTGTCGGGATATGTGGTTGAGAGGGTGTCGTTCAGCACCGTCGCCGCCTCGTGGAAATCGACCCCGTGCTTCGCCAAGTTAGCAGTGGCCTTGAGGGGGTCCCACTTGAAGACCACACGGTCAGTATAGTCGAGGATTGACCCTGAACTCTACTTTGCGGGGAACGGGGCGAGTTGATGGATTTCGATGTCAGAAGCCCTTCCGCCCGGGTCCCTATTCAATGTCAAACGATACTTCGCTCCTGACTTTGTCTCGATGAATATCCGCCTAAACGTCTGCCCCGGTAGCCGGGACTCGATCTCATCAGCGGTTAGGACCGCCGCTACCGAAGCCGCCTTCTGATTCTTGGAATCACTTGGGACCGGTGTCCCCTCGTCGCGAACCAGCCAGAACAACGCTTCCGCGAATTCAATGGGACCATCACTCTTAGACGAGTCGACCGAATAAATGTTCTTTTCAGCACCATCCACGTGGCCGTCTTTGTCTACATAGAACACGCCTACTCGCTTACCGTTCAAGCCTACAAGTCGACCCGGCACTCCTTCGACGGGCTTGCTCACTGTATAGCCCTGCTGCACTAGTTCGGCAGCAACCGAAATCGCCGACATCCCGATTTCAATGTCCTCGAAACGTCTAATCGGATTGGCAGCGCTCGCGAACTGCGCGAGCAAAATGAAAGATAGCAGCTTATAGTACATAAACCTCCTCATCAAAAGGGCAGGAAGGAGGTTAAGTTTTCGATATCTGTTGCTCCAACCATTCTAGAAAACGACACTGGACCATACTGCTTCTTGTCGGAACTTATAAACACTACGCTGATATTCAGAGAGTCTTCCCTAACGATCCTGGCGATCCACCCGGCGTTCCTGAACTTAACTGCGTGAGGAAGGAGGGCATCGAAGCGTTTCCGACTCTCGATCTCAGCCTGATTCAGGTTTTCCGCGGTTGGCCACTCGATCTTCAGCATAATCTACCTCCTGAAAACTAGCTCTCAGAACGTAATTCTACAGAATATTCTCTTGATACATCCGTGAAGCGAGAGTACCCTGCTTGCAGGCCCAACGTGCGCCCAAAAATTCGGATCGGCCCTGAGGATTGACAGCGGCGCGATCGGTCGCTTGGTCCTCTCGATGCGCCCGGCGCGCCCTTTTGCGCTTTAAGACACGCCCCTAATACACGCCGTCGAGAATCGCCTGGCAGACGTACTCCTGCAGTTCCCATCCGGGTGCGAGCGTGAAGGATCGGGTAAACGAGTACGGCTTGGTGAACGCCTTCGCGTCATCGATCGTCAGCTCGACATTGAGATGCCCCAGATCGGGACGCTTGTAGCGCTCAACCAGATGCATCGCGTCGCTGTGGGGCTTTCCGGTCGAGTCCAGCCAGCTCTTGTCGTTGAAGCCGACGGTGTCAACCACCAAGGTGTCGCCGTCCCATTTGCCGTTCGAGAGGCCGGTCCAACTCTCGGGCTCGACGTCCAGGTTGGGCTTGCGGCCGTCCAGGAAGAATCGGCGGTAGCTATGGGTGTTGCCCTCCCACAGCAGCGCGATCATCTTGGGACCCTGCACGATTTTGTAGGGCAGAGGATTGACGCGAACGGCGCCGTTGGGCAGGCAAAACTTCTCCGGATCGTCCTTGCCCTTGTTGGCTTTTCGCTCGTCGTAAATCTTCTTGAACGCAGGCTGATAGGAAGGATCGCTGGGCAGATTCGTGGTGGTGGGAACCCAGACTCCCGACAAATCTACCTTGCCGTCTTCCGCGCGAGGAGTCGGGCCCGCGGGGGGCGCGGGAGCCTTCTTCGCCTGCACGGGCGGAACGCCGTTCACCAAGCGCTTGTTCTGCGCGCCGCCTTTAGACTCCAGTGTCGCATCCAGATGTCCGGGATCCTGATTGTTCTCGTTGCAGACGTACTCGGTCATGTCGAAGTCGGTCTCGAGCGTCGTGGTTCGATTGATGACCCACGGCCCGTTCAAAGCGCCCGGGTCCTCGATGGTGACCTTCATCTCCATGTTCCCGTAATCGATGCGATGGAACGCCTCGGTCAGATGCATGTCCTTGGTATGCGGAGTGCCCGCAAAATCGTACCAGGATTTCTCAAAGAAGCTGACCGTGTCGACCACCAGCGTGTCGCCGTCCCAGTGGGCGCGGGAATCGCCATAAAACGTCGGTTTCAGGTCCTTGGGGTGGCTGCTGCCATCCACGAAGAACTGGCGATACATGTGGGTGTTGCCCTCAAATAGCATCAGCACCAGCTTGGGGGTCGCAAAGAAGGACGTGTGATAAGGTGCCGCACGCGGCGGGCCTCCGGGAAGGCAGCGCGCTTCAAAATCCTCCGCGCCGTCCGCCGCCCGATGAGCCGCCACGATCTTGGCCGCCCAGGGCTGCATGTTGGGTGCGTCGTTGCCGCTCCCGCCGAATCCGTTCCAGACCCCGGTGATATCCGGCTTCCCATCGGACAAGCGCGGCAGCGGTCCGGCTGGTCCCTTCTTGGCGCCGCGTCCGAAGCCTCGTCCCTTGCCTTGAGGGGGCGGGGCGCCTTTATCCTGTGCAATCGCCAGGGTCAGGCTGGCGAGGGTCGCGACACTTCCTATAAAAACAGTGACGACAACTATAGTGAGGTTCTTCCGCACGTGAAATCCTTGCGGCTATTGGTTGGGCGGGGCGTTTCCGCCGGACGATCCCGCGAACACGCGCCGGCCATCGGACAGCACTACGCTCCGGGCGTTGGCGGACTTAGAACCGTCCTTGGCCATCGACCCTTCGACTGTGATCTGGTCGCCCTGCTTCAGGGAATCCTTGCGCCAGCCCTGCTTGAGCAGCACCGGGATGGCCCCCAGCTCGAAGTTCCAGTTAGTTACCTTGCCGTCGGCATCCTTCACGTCGACATAGAATCGCGCGTGGGGATTCATCCACTCCATCTTGGTGACGACTCCCGAAATCTTGATGGGCTTGTTGGCGTCGTACTCAGCAGCGAAGGAATGGTGAGCGAGAGCGGGAATTGCGCCGGCCAGTAGGCCGAGACCAGTTAGTAAGATACCGAGTTTGATTCTCATAGTCGCCTCCACAACACGTTCAAATCTATTGACTTACACTACGCCTGCGGGCGCTCGGTGTCAAGGCTGGTGTATACTGCCATTGACGTGAATTCCTTGAAGGCGTTGTACGTGGCAGTGCTGGCGCTCCTGCTCGGCGCCGGGTTCGTGACGCTCTCGCGAATCAACGCTCAGGCCCCGCCGAACGCCGCCTTGGCGGTTCCGAATCCACGGGCGTTTCTCGATACCTACTGCGTCACCTGTCATAACCAGAAACTGAAGACTGCCGGGCTGATGCTCGACACGGTCGATCTCGCCAAGCCCGGCACACATGCGGAAGTGCTGGAGAAGGTAGTCGCGAAATTGCGGGCCGGCTCCATGCCGCCGCCGGGCATGCCCCGCGCCGACGCAGCCACCTATCGCACCGTCGCGCTGACGCTCGAAAACGAAATCGACAAGGCGTGGGCGGCCAACCCGAATCCCGGCAGAATCGGCGCGGTTCATCGTCTAAATCGTGCGGAATACAATAACGCGATTCGCGACCTGTTCGCGCTCGATATGGACGTGAAGCCTCTGCTCCCGGGCGATGATACTGCCGATGGCAGCTTCGACAACTTCGCGGACACCCTGTCCATTTCGACGGCTCACCTGGAGCGGTACATGTCGGTTGCACGTCAGGTCACGCGCCTGGCGACCGGTTTGCCTCCCACGCAGCCGGGCATGGAGAGGTTCGAGATCCCGCTGCATGAGCTGCAAGACGACCGGCAAAGCGAAGACCTGCCGTTCGGATCTCGCGGCGGCATAGCGATTCACTACGATTTTCCCGTCGACGGCGAGTATCTTATTAAGGTCCGCCTCCAGCGCCAGTATCAGGATTACCTCAAAGGGATGGGCTGGCCGCAGCAGCTCGACATTCGACTGGATGGCAAGCTGCTGAAGCGGTTTACGGTCGGCGGGGCGGGCAAAGGGCGTCCTGCGGCGGCCAGTTATGCGGGCGACGGCGAGCCGGGTTTCGCGGGCGATCCCGAATGGGAAACCTACATGCAGCTCACGGGTGACGCCGGCATAGAGGTGCGGATTCCGGTCCAGGCCGGTTCCCGCGTCGTCGGCGTTTCGTTCGTCAGGGAGTTGTGGGAACCGGAAGGTCTTCCCCAGCCGATGCAAAGAGGCAGAGTCATCGCGAACGACCAGGTATACATGGATTACGCCAACGTGGGCTCGGTGCAGATCGGCGGACCGTACGACACGCACGGGCCTGCGACGAATACGGCCAGCCAGCATGCGATCTATGTTTGTCAGCCGCCCAAGGCTGCGTCGGAACAGCGCGCGTGCGCCGCGACGATTCTCTCGAGAATGGCGAGACTCGCGTACCGGCGCCCGGCGACGAAAGCCGACACGGATACCTTGCTGGAGTTTTACGACAAAGGCCGGCAGGATGGCGGAAGCTTCGATAACGGCATCCAGTTCGCTCTCGAGCGCATGCTGGTGGATCCGGATTTCCTGCTGCGCGTGGTTCGGGATCCGGCGGCGAAGACAGCCGCCTATCGCCTCAGCGACGTCGAATTGGCCTCGCGCCTGTCGTTCTTCTTGTGGAGCAGCATTCCCGACGACCATCTGCTGACACTTGCTGAGCGCAAGGAGCTGGGCAATCCGCAGAATCTCGAAAAAGAAGTGCGCCGCATGCTGGCCGATCCGCGCGCCACCGAAGCGCTGGTGAATGATTTCGCCGCGCAATGGCTGAATCTGCGCCAGGTCGAGGACGTCGTCGTGGATCCGGACAAATATCCCAACTACGACTTGAGTTTGTTGCAGGCGTTCCAGAAGGAAACCGAGTTGTTCGTAGGCAGCACGCTGAGCGAGGATCGCGCCGTGGCGGATTTGCTGAACGCGGATTACACCTTCGTCAATGAACGGCTCGCGAGGCACTATGGGATTCCGGGAGTCTACGGCAGCCGCTTCCGGCGTGTGACGCTCCCCGATCACAATCAGCGCGGCGGCCTGCTGGCGCAAGGCGCGCTGCTGGTCACCACATCTTATCCGGATCGCACGTCGCCGGTTCTGCGCGGCAAATGGCTGCTGAACAATATCTTCGGCACGCCGATCCCGCCGCCTCCGCCGGGCGTGAATGCGACGCTCGAGACAAAACCGGGGACCCTGCCGACGACCATGCGCGAAAGGCTGGCCCAGCATCGCACGCAGTCGACCTGCAACAGCTGCCATTCGGTGATCGATCCGCTGGGGTTTTCGCTGGAGAATTTCGACGTGATCGGCGGCTGGCGGACGACGGATGAAGCCGGCAAGCCGGTAGACGCGAGTGGAACTACGGCGAACGGCGTGAAAATCGACGGGCTTTCGGGGCTGCGCGCTGCGCTCCTCAAAGATCCGGAGCAATTCCCTCGCACCGTTACCGAGAAGCTGATGGCCTACGCGCTAGGCCGGCGCCTTGAATACTACGATGAACCCGCCGTGCGCAAGATTGTCCACGAAGCGGCGGCGAAACAATATCGATGGTCGTCACTGATTGTGGGAATCGTCCAGAGTCCCGGGTTCCTGATGCGGACATCCCAACAAAAGACGCAGACAGCATCGAATTAAGTTGAAACTTCTCCTCCCGGTACTTCTCGCGTCGTCCTTATCCGCCCAGTGGGTGCATTATCCGACCGCCGGAGTTCCCAAGGGTCGCGACGGCAAGCCGAATCTCGCCGCTCCCGCGCCGCGCGCGGCCGATCGCACGCCGGACCTCTCGGGAATGTGGTTCAACCTGGGCAATGAAGGTCCATGTCCTTCGGACATCAAAGGCGAGAGCGGCGAGTGCATCGAAAAAGGCCTGGGGATTGGCGATGCGACACTCGGACTGCCCAGGCAGGCTGGGAATATCGCGGACGGTCTTCCGGGAGGCCTGCCGTACACGCCGTGGGCCGCTGCTCTGATAAAGGAGCGGGCGGCGACCGCGGGTACACAGGACCCGCATTCAAAGTGCCTGCCTCCGAACTTCCCCCGGTCGTATGCGTTGCCGCACATTCAGAAATTCATCCAGACTCCGGGGCTGGTGGTAATTCTCGATGAATTCAATGCCAGCTACCGCCAGATTTTCACGGATGCGCGTCCGCTGCCGGAGGATCCGCAGCCCTCCTGGAACGGCTACTCCTCGGCGAAGTGGGATGGCGACACACTGGTCGCGCAAACCAGCGGGTTCCGCGATGATCTGTGGCTCGACATGCGAGGGAATCCGCTAACGAGCGCGGCAAAAGTAACAGAGCGCTTCCGGCGGCCGGATTTCGGGCATCTGGAGATCGAAGTTACGGTGGATGATCCGAAAGCCTACACCAAGCCGTGGACGGTGAAGTTCCGGCAGACCATCGTTCTCGATACGGAGTTACTGGATGAGATTTGTCTCGAGAACGAGAAGAGCATGCAGCACATGCCGGGGAAATAGAGAGTCCTATCCGATCGGCCCCCCGGCCATTCTGGGTGTATCCCTAGTGATCGCTCGCCGTAATCGTCGACTTCACGTCGAACTTCTTGAAGTTGGAGTTCCTGGTCTCTGTCCGAACGGAATCTCTAATCACCAGAGCGATCTGAATACGGACGTCGAGAACGCTGGAAACCGGCAGCCACGCGTCATCGTTGATCTTGGCGTTCTCGAACGTTAACGAGGATCCGGGCTTCATGAGGCTCCCATCCGCGATGGAGAGAAGTACGAATTTCGACGTCACGCCCTCCTCCTCATCCACCCACGCCTTGGCTTGGAAGGTGTAAACATCTTTCTCGTGTTTGTTGGCGGGAACGTGGCCCTTCTGCGGCGTGTATTCGATCACCCAAGCCTTGCGGCCCCGAATCTCCTCTTCGCCCACCAAGCTGCGATCGAAGAACTTGTCCAGGTCTTCGCTGGAGACGCTGACGGTGCGGCTGAAATTAAGCAATCCCTTTCGCCGGGCTTTGCGCCGCTCTTCGGCGGTCTGTTGCAGCTTCTTTTCTTCCCTGGCCTCCTCGTTAGGAGGCAGCGCCTTCCCATCCCGAGCCACCAGCCGCCTATAGGACTCGCCCTCGACGAAAATTACGTCGTGAGTCTCCGAGCCGGTTTTCTTGCGCTCTCCGTGGTTGTCATACTCAAAGTTTTCGGTTTCCTCGACGTAGGTGTACTGCTTGGCTCGCTCCTCGTTCTGCTTGTTCGCTTCGCGATTGCGCTTGAGGATGTCATCCACATCCTGCCCACACAAGGGCAACAGAAGCACCGCGAACACCAAGAATGGCAACATGCCTTATGCTCCTTCCGAAAGCAGCTTATCGACCAGTCCGGACATCCGGCGCCAGCGCAGCGTCTCTTCGGCCAGTGCCTTTTCGCCGGCCTTGGTGATGGCGTAGAACTTCGCCTCGCGATTGCTCTCGGTCGTGCCCCAGGTCCCTTTGATCCGGCCTTGCTGCTCCAGACGCACCAGGGCGGGGTAAAGGGTACCTTGATTTAGATGCAGTAAATCCTCGGAGAACTGCTGGATTCTGGTGGAGATGGCGTAGGCATGCTGCGGCCCCATGCTCTTGAGCGTCCGCAAGACGATCAGGTCAAGAGTGCCCTGCAGAACGGCCATCCGGTCTCCCGCTTCACTTGTCATCCTAGTGAACCTCGGGATCGAGTTTGGAACAACTTCACTTGGCTGTCAAGTAGAAGAAAAGGGGCAAACCTTTAGGTACTCTATGAGTATGGAGTTGATCTTCGAAGTTCGGGACGCGGAGGAAGGTGGCTACAACGCTCGCGCGCTGGGTCACGCCATCTTCACGCAAGCGGATACTTGGGAAGAACTCCGCGCTAACGTCGTCGAGGCGACTTCGGTGCATTTTGAAGACACCACTACACCCCCGAGCCTTATCCAGCTCCATTACGTAAAGGACGAGTTGATCCCACTCGAAGCCGCGTGAAGCTCCCACGAGGAGTTCCAGCAGAACGTTCCTTCGTGCGCTGGAGCACCTCGGCTATCGCGTGGTCCGGCAAAAGGGAAGCCACATCAGGCTGAGGCACGATAGTCCGCCGGTCCATTCCATCACCATCCCCCTGCACAAGCCTTTGAAGACGGGAACACTCCATGGAATCCTCGCGGATGTTGCCGACCGGAGAGCAGTCAGCATCGCCGACCTGATCGAACTGCTCTGATCACAGCCACCCACCAAGGAAGCCGCTAACTGGGCTAAAATGAGAGAGCTAAGGAGAAGGACAATATGGCCTTCCTGACTAAGTCGCTGCCCCGTCGGACGGTCCTGAAGGGGATCGGCACCACTTTGGCTCTCCCGTTCCTCGAAGCCATGCTTCCTCCCATGCGCGCGGCGGTGAAACCCGCGCAGCGTTTCCAGGCCTTTTACACCCCCAACGGGATGGCCATGGAGTATTGGACTCCCAAGGGCGACGGGACCGCCCTCGAGCTTGCGCCCATCATGGAGCCGCTGGCTGCGTACAAGGACCAGATGCTGGTCTTCTCCGGAATCAAGGCCAGCTGGAATTACATCCATGCGGGCGCTTCCGGATCGTTTCTTACCGGTACCCCGCGCGGGGGAAAGAACGAAATCGAAATCATCGCCGACGCCTCGATTGACCAGATGCTTGGCCGGCACTTCGAGAAGGAAACGCAACTGGCGACACTCGAGATTTGCATGGACCTGCCGGCCAACGCCGGCGCCTGCACCGGCAACCTGAGCTGCGCTTATCTCGACACGCTGTGCTGGCGGAGCCCCACGCAGCCGTTGCCGATGGACTGGAATCCGCGTACCGTCTTCGAGAAGCTGTTTGGCGATAGCGGCAGCACGGACCGCGCTGCTCGCGAAAAACGGCTTCAGCAGCACAAGAGCATTCTGGACTCGGTGAATGGGAAACTGGCGAGCCTCAAGCAGGAGCTCGGCCCGCAGGACCAGGTCAAGGTGAATGAATACACCGATGCCGTCCGCGACGTCGAGCGCCGGATTCAGATGGCCGAACAGCAGAGCAATATCGAGCTGCCCGCGCTGGAGCAGCCTCTGGGCGCGCCGCCCGTTTTCGAAGATCACCTGGCGCTGATGATGGATTTGAAGGTCCTGGCGCTCCAATCTGATCTGACGCGCGTGATTTCGTTCATGATCAGCAAGGAGCAGAGCCCCCGGCCCTATCCTCAGATCGGCGTGCCGGAAGCGCACCATCCGCTCTCGCACCACAACAATATTCCGGAGCTGATCGAGAAGATGTCCAAGATCAACCGGTATCACGCCCAGTTGTTCTCGCAGTATCTGGCCAAGCTGAAGGCCACCCCGGACGGCGATGGCTCGCTGCTCGACCACATCATCATCCTGTACGGTGCGGGCATCTCCAACAGCAACGGGCATTCGGGCGACAATCTGCCGCAGATGCTGGTCGGCGGCGGATCGGGCAAGATCAGGGGCGGCCGGCATTTGAAGTTCGCCAATAAACCTTCGCAGGCGAACTTGTTGCTGACCATCATGGACAAGATGGATTATCCGGTGGAGAAGGTCGGCGGCAGCACCGGCAAACTACCGATCGATACGCTGTCCGAGGTTTAGTTATGCGCCTGATTCCGCTGGTGCTTGCCGTATCGCTGCTGGGCGCTGAAGCCGGCCGGCCGCTCATAGATGCAGCCAAGCGCAGCGACAAGGAGGCCATCAAGTCGCTGCTGCAAAAGAAAGCCGACGTCAATGCCGCCGAGCCCGATGGCACCACGGCTCTGCATTGGGCCAGCTACCGCGACGACCTCGAAAGCGCCGACCTGCTGCTCAAAGCCGGTGCGAAAGTGAACGCGGCCAACGATCTGGGTGCGACGCCTCTTTGGAACGCGAGCCAAAACGGCAACGTAGCCATAGTTAAGCGACTCTTAGACGCGGGCGCGAATCCGAACCTGGCCTTGCTTGCGGGTGAAACGCCGGTGATGGTGGCCGCACGCTCAGGGTATCCACAAGTCGTTGAAGAGTTGCTCGCCAAGGGCGGAAATCCGAATGCACGCGGCGCACGCGGCCAGACGGCGCTCATGTGGGCCGTTTCGCAACAGCATCCCGACGTGGTGAAAGTGCTGATCGCGCACGGAGTCGATCTCAAGGCTCGCTCGGATGTCTGGAGCGAGGTGATGGCGGTGCCGCCGCATGGCTATCTCCCCTACAACTTGAAAATCCCGCACGGGGGCGAGACCGCGCTGATGTTCGCAGCGCGCGTCGGCGATCTCGAATCGGCCAAGCTCCTGGTGGCCGCCGGCGCGAACGTGAATGATGCCGACGCTTGGGGCGTCAGCGCGACGTCCTTGGCCGCTCACTCCGGTTTCACCGATCTGGTATTGTTCCTGCTCGACAAGGGCGCCGATCCGAATGCTGCTCCCAACGGCTTTACCGCGCTGCACGAAGCCATCGAGCGCCGGGATGAAAAGATGGTGGCCGCGCTGCTCGATCACCATGCGGATCCCAACTTTCCTGTGAAGACGTTCACGCCCACCCGCCGCTCGTCGGACGATTTCCATTTCGAACCGGCGCTGGTGGGGGCGACTCCGTACTGGTTGGCGGCCCGCTTCACCGAACCCAACATCATGCGTCTCCTCGTTAAGCACGGCGCCGACCCGCTGTTCGTCCACCACGCAGACTGGGTCGCCGAGCAAGGGTTCGGCGGAGTGACGCGCAAAGAAACCGTAAACGCGCTGATGGCGGCGACAGGAATGCTCCGCGTAAACCCCTGGGTCGAGCTGGATCGCGCGAACCGCGAGGCTATGATGCTCGAAACCGTCAAGCTCGCGGTCGAGCTTGGAGCAGACCTCAATCTCATCAATACCGACGGACGTACGGCTCTCGACGCCGCCAAGGCGCTGCGCTACCAATCCGTAGTCGATTTCCTGACCGCGAAGGGCGCGAGACCGGGTGTTCCCGGAGCGAAGCCCAACGATGGCCGCAGCCGGGATGCCGGCCGCGCGGGCCGCGGGCAGGCTCCAGCTCCAGCGCCAACGACAGAGCCGAACCGCTAAGACATCTTTTCTAAACAGACCTGCGCCGTCTGTTCGTCTTGACAGTGCATTCGATTTGTATAACACTACTCAGTAATCTCCTCCCCCGTAGTCCTCTGTAGTGGAGTTCCCTGTAACTCTTCATAGCGGAAGCTCTGTTTTTTTCCTCCCCCTGGTTGTCCAAGATGTGCCCGAAATGAATCCAGATTGGGTTGCCTTAGTCGTGCGGCCACGCGCGGAACGGCGCGTCCAAAAAGGGCTCGCCAACATGGGTTTGGAGACCTTTGTGGCGTGGCACGGAGTGCGCCGAAGGTGGGCGGATCGCATCAAGATTCTCGAGCAGAACCTGATCCCCGGCTACGTGTTCTGCCATTCGACATTTTCCGAGCGCCTCGCGGTGTTGCATCAGACTGGCGTCGAACGCGTCGTGAGCTTTAACCGCAGTCCCGCGCTAATTCCCGACGCGGAAATTGCGGCACTTAAGCACGCTGTCCGATCCCAGTTACCGCTGGGACCGTGGCCGTACCTCAAAGCCGGCCAACGCGTGCGCATCGAAAAAGGCGTTCTCGCGGGCATGGAAGGGACACTCGCTCGCGAATCCGCGGGATGGAGAGTCGTCGTAAGCGTTTCCGCGTTGCAGAGATCCATTGCAGTCGAAGTCGACCGGGACATGATTGCGCCGGAAAGCCTAACTTAAGCCTAAAACCAGCGTGGCTGTTACCAAACCTCGAAACAAAATCTTGATCTTCCGCCTGACTCAGGACGAGTACCAGGCGCTCCAGACTGCATCGAGCGGAGCGCGCAGCCTTTCCGACTTTGCGCGGACCAAATTGCTGCGATCTTTGGAACCCGCGCTCGATCAGCAGCTTCTGGAATTGAAATCGACCGTGGCGCGAATCGCAGAACTGTTGGAGAAAGATGGATGAGAAGTCTCATGTTGTTCGCTATTTCCGTAGTTGCGCTGGGGCTTTTGCACGCACAAGTACGCCCTTCGCTCATGGAGGAGGCCGGCCACGCGAATCTTCCGGCGCTGAAGCTCGGCGCCGGCGATCTGGTGGCCGTCTCCGTCTATGACGCCCCCGAACTGACGCGCACCGTACGCGTGGACCCGGACGGGACCATTCGCTTGCCTCTGCTTGCCGAGGGCGTGAAGGCCGCGGGGCTTATGCCCCGGGAACTGGAAGCCGGGCTGACGGAAGCGCTCAAGTCCGAGGAAATATTGGTGGATCCCGTCGTGAAAATTACGGTCGTGGAGTATCACAGCCGTCCGATTTCCGTGATGGGAGCCGTACGCAAACCGGTGACGTTTCAAGCCGATGGCGTCGTGACCCTGCTCGATGCCCTGGCGCGGGCGGAAGGATTGACCGACGACGCCGGCGCGGAAATCCTGGTGACTCAGAACGACGCAGTGCAACACATCGCCGTGAAACAACTACTGAACCAGGCCGATCCGGGGGTGAATCTGCGGCTCACGGGCAACGAAGAGGTTCGCGTGCCCGTGGCGGGCAAAATCTTTGTTCTCGGCAACATCCATAAACCGGGCGCGTTTCCGGTGCGCGATCCCTCCGACAGCACGGTTCTCAAGATGGTCGCTTTAAGCGAAGGTTTGATGCCGTTCAGCACGAAAACTGCCTATATCGTACGGCGACAAGAAGGCGAAAAGGCGCGGGAAATTCCCATCGAGCTTTCCAAGATCATGGAGCGCAAGAGCCCGGATGTGCCTCTCGAAGTCGGCGACATTCTCTACGTTCCCGATAACAAGACGCGGCGGAGCACCATGAGCATTATCGACCGCGTGGCGGGCTTCGGCGCATCCACTGCATCCGGTGTCTTGATCTGGCACTAAATGAAACATCTGGAACCTAATCTCCCCGGTGTTCCCGAACCGTATCGGGCGAATCCGCCCCTGAACTCTCCTTTAATTGTCGACGCGGAGTATGAAGCCGCGCCCGCGCACGTTCCGCTGGCGCATTATCTCTGGATCCTGCGGCGCCATGGCTGGAAGATGCTGGTATTCGTGGCGCTGGTGGTGCTGTCGACCGTGGTGGTCTCCCTGCGTCTGACGCCGATCTACGAATCCACCGCGACCATCGACATCGACCGGCGGATGCCTAGCGCCGCGATCGGCGAAGAATCCACGCAGTCCGTCAACAATGACGCCGACCAGTTCCTGGCTACGCAGGAGAAGCTGATCCAGTCCGATTCCGTTCTCCGTCCGGTGGTGGACAAATTCAAGCTGCGCGAGGTGGAACCGGACGCACTCGAGGAAGCCGTGGACAGCTCCAGCACCAGCCTGGAAGCTCCGGTGGAATTGAAGCCGTTGCGGGTTACGCGGCCGCCCAACACCTACATTCTTCAGATCAGCTATCGCTCGCAACACCGGCAACTGGCGGCCGACGTGGCCAACGCGATCGCCCAAAGTTACCTGGCGCACTCCTACGCCATCCGCTACAAAGCCACGGC
>JAIQFI010000023.1 GCA_020073345.1 Terriglobia bacterium | reverse complement strand
GAGGCTGCCTGCCATTGTGTTGTCCAGCGCCGTTGGCCCTGTGGAAATTAATCCGGCGAAGCCGAACGCGGTTCCGGGATCGGTCTAAAACTGTTCGGCTTCATCCTGGATTCGGCGTTCACCTTCATCCCGGATCACTGTTCGGGATCATCCCGGAATGCCGTTCGGCATCGTCCCGGAATCGCGTTCACTTTCCTCCGGAATCCCCAACTCGCTCGGCAGAATCTGGAATTCGCGATACCCACGCTCACTTGCCATTAATCAGTGCCATAATATTATCGATACTTCCTACTTGGTTCTGATCGAAGCCTGTCTCACCGAAGTCAATCCCATACTTCTCCTCCAGGAAAACCACCACTGCCAGCGTGTCGACGGACTGCAAGCGCCCGCGGGCGACTAACTGCTCGCTGTCCGAGAAGGCCACCCGGTCGCCTTTCTGGTTCAGTAGGTTCTGCACGAACTCGCGTATCGCCAGTCTATGGTTCATTCCGGAAAATTCCTCAAACGGGAATCGAAAACAGGCGCAGAAAAAACCGCCCATATCGTCCCAAGCCGACAGACCGCCCTTCCTGGTCGAAAACCTCCAGCAGACAAAAAAACAACAGGACGCCCACCGTCGCGAGCGCCCGCCGCCACCGCGACGCATCGCCACGCGCGCGCTGCCCGCCATGGCCGCGCAACTGCGAGATCCCGATCCCTAGCCCCAGCACCGTGGAGTAAAAGGAATACACTTGAAATCCCACCAGTGCGCGCCACAGGCCCATCTGGGCAACACTTCGGTAATCGAGAGAAAAGTGATATATCATGTTTCCCACGGTAGCCGCCGCCATGGTTGCCGCGAACAAGCGCAACCGCCGATACTGTTTGAAGTACCGCGTGAACACCGGGAAAAAGAAGAAATCCACCAGCACCTCTTTGAAGTAGTAATTGTAGCGGTTCCAGAATTCCGCCACTGTCAGGGCTTGCAGGGGCCGATAGCTATTCCGCAGCGCGTTGAATCCGGCCATCCGGCAGCAGGCAATGACGAGATTGGGGCCCACTGCCGCCGACAGCAGCGCCTGCGCGAAATGCGCGATCAAGCTCGCCCATGCGATATGCACCGGTACGACCGCACGTTGCAGCGAAGTCTCCAGCGTGGGAACCCCCAGATTCGGCACGGTCCAGTGGAGCAGGCCGATCAACCGCAGCACCAGCTCACCCGGCGCGCCGTGGACGAACAGTAGCAGCCCTTGCTGCAACACCTGCAGAGTAAAGACCCAGATCAAGAGTTTGATCGCCTTTAACTGGGTAATGCTGAGGTCCTCGGGATTTCGCGCCTCAATGTTGCGCAAATTGGCGGCCCCTTTCGGAACAGGCACGTTTGGGCTGCCCCAAAAAGGCTGCAGCGTTCCGAACTGCAAGACAGCGTCATCGGGTGTTCTTGCCGAAGCGTCTTTCAGAGCGTATGCGAAAAACCAAAGGTACGGCGCGGTCACGGCGATCACACTCCAAACCAGCAGGCGCGTCATCCCGCCGAGGGGCAACAGCGCCCCCGCTGCCAGCATCAGGGCATAGCCCGCCATCAGGCACAGCACAGGCCGTTTCGCAGCGAGCGAAACGCGCCGCGCGCGCACATAGCGGAAGAAGACCGCAAGCACGCAAAACACTGCCGCGAGGATTCCGGACAGCAGCACCGTGAGCGTCCAGTCCGTCTTTTGTCCGGCGGCAGTCGCCAGCTCGCGCAGGAAGGCCCAATTAAGCCAGGTAGAATGAAAAACCAGCCAGTACAGCGCAGCCATGCTGACCAGCCGCCGCCGCCGCGCCGGAAAATAGGTCATCGCCGCCACGGCCGCCGTTATCTCGATCCACGAATCCAAGCGGTTAAAAAAAAGCCCCCCGGCAAAAGCCCCGAGCAGCACGGCCTTTCCCAGCGCCGTCTGACCGAAACTCACCAGCCGAGGATACGCGTCGAGTTGCGGGACAATCCTCATGCGTCGGCTTCTCGCCGACGCTGTTCCAGCCGCCGCAGCAGCACATTCCGGTCAAATTTGCCGCTCGGACCGAGGGGCATCGGATCAATCTCCAGGATCTGCTGCGGGACCATATAATCTGGAACCCGCTGCCGCATCGCCTCACGCGCGGCCTGCACCCCTACCCTGCTGCCGCAAAGAAATGCCACGATCCCAAGCGCGCGGCCATCCACGACTGGCCAGGTTATCGCAACAACCGAGTCCGTTCCGGTGATAGCGCGAAGATGCGCCTCCACTTCCTCGAGCTCCACGCGGTTCCCGAGCACCTTCACCTGGTTGTCGATGCGGCCCAAGTGGTGGAATACGCCACTCTCGTCGCGGTAGACTAGGTCGCCGGTCCGGTACCACCGTTTCCCCCTCAGCACAGGGAATCGCACGGCAGTCATCTCTGGATCGTTGAAGTATCCCCTTGCAAGCTGCCGCCCAGATACAGCCAGTTCTCCCGGCTCGGACCAGACCACGGAGTTCAGGGTCGAATCCAGCACATCCGCCTCCACGCCTTCAAATGGATAGCCGATCGCGAGTACGCCCCGGTTCGCCGTAGCGTTGGGCGGGTCCGTCAGCCGCTGGCCGATGCAGATCACAGTCGCCTCCGTGGGGCCATAAAGGTTCTCCACGGAGCTATTGGGTGCTGCCGCCTGCCATACCTGCGCAGACACCAGAGGTAATGCTTCGCCCGCGAACAGCGAATACCGCAGCCGCGGAAAGACCCGCGGCTTCAGCATCCCGATGCGCTGCATGAACAAGGCAATCGACGGGACCGAGAACCAGATTGTGAGATCGTTATCCCTGATGAATTTGCCCGGTGCCATGAGCTGCTCCGCAGGCACCACATAGAGTGCGGCCCCCGCGCTCCACGTCATCAACATGTCGAAGACGGAAACATCGAAGGTCAGCTCGGAGGCTTGCGACACCCGGTCGTCCGGGCAAAACCCGAATCTCCGCTGCATGACGTCAATCAGTCGGACGACGCTTCCGGTCTCTATCATGATGCCTTTAGGAACGCCCGTCGTTCCCGACGTGAAGATGATGTACGCCAGGTCTTCTTCGCCGACAACTGCCGGCGCGGCTTCCGGGTTGAACTTCCCCCCTTGAAAGTCGGCTGCCCGGAGCACCAGCGGAGGTGCTAACTCGGCAACCCGCCCTTGTAGCCGCTCCAGTCCGACCGCATCCGCGACAATCGCGTCTAGCGAAGTGATCCTCAGCAGCTGGATGAGCCGTTCATCCGGAACTTTCGGATTGATCGGAACATATGCTGCCCCCGCCCAGAGCGTGCCGAGCACGCCCGCATAGGCTTCCAGAGTGCGCGACGCAAGGACGCCCACCCGCGCGGGCCGCCCCAACAAGCGCGCCGCCTGCTGGCTGATCCGCGCCAACTCGCCATAGGAATAAGAACCGCCGCCTACTGCCAACGCAAGACGCTCGGGATTCGCTACCGCATGGCGGTAGAAAGCCGATACCAGATTTGCATTGACCCGACACATGATTCATCGCCACCTCTGACGCGTGGGACGCGCCCATCAGATACACGACAGTATTACATGGATTGCTTTTTACTCGATTATCATCGATTATAATTTATGACAATTCTGTCCTAAGCGTACCAGAACTTGACAACGGCGTGACTACAACGTCAACGTCGTCCGATTCCGGCACACGTTCGTCGTTCTTAACTCTCGCACTCGCTGACCTCCCCTGAAACCAGGATTTAGAAGTACCGGTACTGATGGACGCCGACATACTGTGCAGTCACCCGAAGTCCCTTCAGGACTAAGTCGGGTGTTCATGACAAGAAGCTTTTGGTCACCGCACTGAACTCCGTCGCCTACTTGATCGCACGAACGTAAGTGTGGGATGAAGTCCTAATAGTCTTCATCCGTTCCCGATCACCCTCATTGTTTCAAATAAAGATTCTCCGTAAGTCGCTCTTATATTTGGGCCTGCCTTCGTAACGACTCTGGCAACATGAATGCTCACTAACTGGTTCCATTCGACTGTACTCGGCAGTTCGATGCCCTTAGAAGATCAAGCGGCATGGGACTGAAAGGGCGGTAGCTTGTGCTGAATCGCCCCCTTAGAGTGCCAAACCTCCAACGGCATGTTCTGGCAGTGCTTTGTGACGGAGTAATCTGTGCAGTGGTTTGCGCTTCGCGTGAAGTCGCGCTTTGAGAAAGCCGTCGCTTCGGCGGCCCATCAAAAGGGTTTTGAGGAGTTCCTGCCTTTGTATCAGAGCGACCACAAGTGGTCGGACCGCTCAAAGTGTGTGGACTTGCCCCTTTTCCCGGGGTATGTGTTTTGCCGGTTAGAGCCGGAGCAGCGCTTCCCTCTGCTCACCATCCCCGGAGTTATACACATGGTCGGTCTCGGCAAGAATCCAATCCCCATTGCCGATTCAGAAATCGCAGCCGTTCAGAGCGCGATTCGGCTGCACCTTCGGGTTGAGCCGAGGCCGCTGGCGGAGACAGGGCGGCAGGTCCGGCTTAAAAGCGGACCTCTGGGTGGTACGGAAGGGTTTCTCATTCAGGACAAAGACCAGTATCGAATCGTGGTCAACTTGTCCGCTTTGAGGCGCAGCGTGGCAGTGGACATTCAAGATGACTGGCTGGCTGATTCGTCTCAAACAGCGGCCAGCGCGGCGATGACGAACCCCAAGTTAATCTTGCGCAGGCGAAGAGGGCAGCAATGTCGAGTCTAGTCTCTAGTGTCCGGTCTAAAGGCTCCTCGCGATCGGAATTCCTGACTCAGGAATTCTTCGTCAGGAGGTTTCAACTTGAACAGAAGAGGACAGAACGGTCACGCAGACCCTTTGTTCTCATGCTGCTCGAGTCGACTAGCCTTCTAGACGCCGCCCGTGCGTTGGGTGCTCGCGAGAAGATTCTGGCCGCGTTATCGAATTCGACCAGAGAGACCGACATTAAGGGCTGGTACAGAGACGCGTCGGTGGTTGGGGTCATTTTTACAGAGATTGGAACCACCAACAAAGAGTCTGTCGCGAACACTCTATCGACCAAGATCGGGGACCTACTCTCGGCGATGTTGAGCGCCGAGCAAATTCGGCAGGTCGACCTTTCCTTCTATGTTTTTCCCGAAGATTGGGACAAAGGAGGCACTCGGAGCGATGTCGGCCTACACGAGTACGTGGCGAAGTGTGGCAATCCGCGGAAGATCTCTTTGTTTGCGAAGCGCTCCCTTGATATCGCCGGCAGTTCACTCGCGTTGATTGTTGGTGCACCTGTATTCGGGGCGATCGCGGTTGCTGTTAAATTGAGTTCCAAGGGGCCGGTACTCTTCCAGCAGCAGCGGGTGGGGCAGTACGGCAAACGGTTCACCTTCCTCAAGTTCAGGTCGATGTACGTCGCCAACGATCACGCAATTCACGAGGAGTTTGTGAAAACCCTGATCGCCGGAGCCGAAAAGCCCGTCTACAAACTAACAAATGATCCGCGCATCACCCCGATCGGACGCTTCTTGCGAAGAACCAGTCTCGACGAATTGCCGCAATTTCTCAACGTTCTGAGGGGAGAAATGTCACTGGTGGGCCCGCGGCCGCCCATCCCCTACGAGGTCGAAGTGTACGATATCTGGCACCGACGCCGTCTGCTTGAAGTGAAACCGGGGATCACGGGACTCTGGCAGGTGATGGGACGAAGCAGAACGAAATTTGACGACATGGTTCGCCTTGACCTGCAATATGCAAGGTCCTGGTCGGTGTGGCTGGATCTGAAGATCCTTTGGCGGACCCCCCGTGCCGTCTTCATGGGTGATGGAGCGTACTAGCCGATCCCGCCGCCGGTACTGGATTTCAAATTTTTATTTTGTAGCACACCATTGATGCACAGTGGTGCCACAACTAACTCGGAAGCATAACCGGAGGATTTCAAGATGATTCGCTTTGGTGTTGTCGGATACGGATACTGGGGACCGAATATCGTTCGCAACCTGCACAACCTGGACTCGGTCAAAGTCACGGCCATCTGTGACAAGAGCAATGGCGCCCTCAAAAGAGCCGCGCAGGCCTACCCGGACGTCCAGGTTACGGCAGACTGCGAGGAGATCCTGTCGTCCCCACATATCGACGCGGTGGCGGTGATTACGCCGGTCTGGACGCATTACGATCTCGCGAAGCGCGCACTCATCAATGGCAAGCATGTGTTCGTCGAGAAGCCGTTTACGTCCACCTCAACGCAAGCGGAGGAGCTGATTGAGCTGGCCGAGAGGAACAATCTTCAGATCATGGTGGACCATACGTTCTTGTTCACCGGCGCCGTCAAGAAAATTCATCAGTTGATGGACGATGGCACGCTGGGCAAGCTCTACTACTACGACTCGACAAGAGTCAACCTGGGCCTGTTCCAGCACGACATCAATGTGCTTTGGGACCTGGCGCCCCATGATTTGGCAATCGTAGATCATCTAATCGGCGAGCGGCCGGAAGCGGTGGTCGCCACTGGTGAGCAGCATTTGAATGGATTGACCGACGTGGCCTATATGACGATCTACTACCCGGACAATGTCATCGCCCACATCAACGTTAACTGGCTCTCGCCGGTGAAAGTCCGGATGACTCTGATCGGCGGAGAAAAGAAAATGCTCGTCTGGAATGACCTGGAAGCAGACGAGAAGATCAAAGTCTACGACCGCGGCGTTCAGATGAACAGCAAACAGGGGGTGTATGACCTGCTGGTCAGCTATCGATCCGGCGACATGTGGTCGCCGAAAGTAGAGGCGACCGAGGCTCTTAAAGCTGAGCTGGGCTACTTTGTCGAGTGCATCAAGAAAGGCGAACGCCCTCACAATGACGGGCTTGCGGGTTTGCGTATCGTGAGAATGCTGGAGGCCGCTGAGGAGTCCCTGAACCGCAAAGGGGAGGCTGTGTACGCATGAAGGACGTCGGTATACTGCCGCGCGGGACGAACGGAACAAGCAGCCGCAGGGTGCAGAGCGTCGTCGTGATGGGCAAGGGCGAGCTTGCCATCCGTGCGGCCGAGTGGTTCTTGCAAAGCCCAAGCCATGAGCTGGTCGCTGTAGTTCCAGTCATCCCCGAGCCGAAGTGGGCGCCGTCCCTATCGTCCTTCGCGGCGAGCAGGAACGTTAAGGTCATCGAGAGCGGACACTACAAGGACCTTCCCGGGGTACGGGAAGACGGCTGGAAGGTCGATTTGGTCATATCGATTTTCTACGACAGGATCATCAAAGACTGGTTCATCTCGAAGTGTCCGAGGATTCTGAACCTTCACAATGGACCCCTCCCTAAGTACCGCGGTGTCTCTCCCATCAACTGGGCGCTCAAGAACGGAGAGCAGGAGCACGGCGTAACGATTCATGAAATAACACCGGGAATCGATGATGGACCGATCGTTGGACAATCAAAATACTCGATTTATCCGGAAGTGGACGAAGTGATCGACGTCTACCGGCGGGCCATCGAATACGGATGGGTGTTGTTTCAGCAGACCATTCCAATCTTGCATAAGCTGACTCCGAGAACGCAGGACGGATCTCAGGCCTCGTATTACAGTAAGCGCGAGGATTGCCTGCTTGGAGAGCGCCGCAATTTCACTCGAGAACAAAGCTTGCTTGCTAGCGGAAACAGTCATAGCCATAGTCCGTCGGCCGTTGAAATCGGAGACCTAAAATGAGCAACGCATCCCCCATCAACATACCTTTTCTGGACCTAGTTGCGCCCCATGCAGAGCTGAAGGAGGAGCTGTGCCAGGTTTTCAGCGCGGCATTGGATTCGGCTGGGTTCATCGGCGGTCCGATGGTTCAAGGCTTTGAACAAGATTTCGCGGTGTACTGCGACGCCGCGCATTGCGTGGGCGTGGGCAGCGGTACCGACGCGCTGCGGTTTGCGTTGATCGCGGCCGGTGTAGACTCCGGTGATGCCGTCATTACCGTGCCCAATACCTTCATCGCTACCACAGAAGCGATATCACAGGCCGGAGCGCTTCCGGTATTTGTGGATATCGATGAAGCCACTTACAACATGGATCCCGAAAAGCTTCGTGAGTACCTCGAGACTCGGTGCGACTTCGATCATGGGACCAAGACTCTGGTCGACAAGAAGACTAAGCGCCGCGTTGTAGCCGTCATTCCGGTCCACCTGTATGGGCAAATGGCCGACATGGATTCCATCCTTGAACTCGCCGGGGAGTACGGATTGGTCGTGATCGAGGACGCCTGCCAAGCTCACGGCGCGGAATACTTCTCGAGAAAGGAAAACCGCTGGAGAAAGGCCGGGTCCATGGGCCGAGCCGCCGCGTTCAGCTTTTACCCCGGCAAGAATCTAGGCGCCTGCGGTGAAGCAGGAGCAGTTACCACGAACGATGCCGACCTGGCACAGAGGATGCGGATGCTACGCGATCACGGCCAGGCGAAGAAATACTATCACGACGTCGAAGGGTACAATGGACGCCTAGATTCGATCCAAGCCGGCATTCTGCAAGTGAAGCTGAAGCACCTACCCGCCTGGACCGAGGCGCGTCGCGAAGCCGCATCCCGCTACCGGGAGCTATTTGAAGATTCCCACTCGAAGATTTCGCTGCCATACGAGCCGGAATGGTCTCGGGCAGTGTACCACTTGTTCGTGGTTAGGGCGGAGAACAGGGACGAACTCATGAAGCAACTTGGCGCTGTGGGCATCGGGACAGGAATTCACTACCCGATTCCATTGCACCTCCAGAACGCCTATAAGGAACTGGGCTATGCCAAGGGAGATTTCCCGGTAGCGGAAAAAGTCGCCGCGGAGATCGTTTCCCTGCCGATGTTTCCTCAGTTGCAAGCCGGCCAGCAATCCAGAGTAGCCTCCGAAGTCGCGAGCTTCGCCACTGCTGAAAAAGTCGCGCAGTAAATTGTTTTTCTTGTGAAGATCGTTTCTATCGTGGGGGCGCGGCCCCAGTTCATCAAGGCTGCGGCTGTAAGCCGTGCTCTGCGACGCCACCATCGAGAGATTCTGGTCCATACCGGGCAGCACTACGACTACGAAATGTCCGGAATTTTTTTCGATGGACTTGAGCTGCCTACTCCGGATGCGAACCTTGGGGTTGGTTCTTGTTCCCACGCAAGTCAGACGGGCGCCATGTTAAAAGGCGTCGAGGATATTCTGCTCGCTGAGCGCCCAGATTATCTCTTGATCTATGGCGATACGAACTCTACGCTGGCCGGCGCCCTGGCAGCCTCGAAGTTATCCATACCTGTGGCGCATATTGAAGCGGGATTGCGAAGTTTCAACCGACGCATGCCGGAAGAAATCAACCGCGTGGTCGCGGATCATCTGTCGGATCTGTTGCTGTGCCCTAGCGACACAGCGGTGGAGAATTTGGCAACAGAAGGCATTAAACAGAACGTCCATCTGGTCGGTGATGTCATGCTCGATGTGTTGAACTGGGCCAGGCAACGTCTCGCCTCCAGGCCGTCGGAGATCCTCAAGCGATTAGGGCTGGAGGCTCAGAGTTATCTCCTCGCAACCGTGCATCGCAGCGAAAACACGGATGACTTGGCGAGGCTCGGGCAGATTCTTGCGGCCTTCAATTCACTCGAGGAACCGGTTGTTTTCCCGGTGCACCCGCGCACCCGCAAGATGATCACGGATGCTCGTTATCTGGTCAAGCCTCACATTCAGATGATCGATCCCGTCGGATATCTAGATATGGTCGCACTGACAGGCTCGGCGCGCCTCATTCTTACCGATTCAGGCGGGCTACAAAAGGAAGCATACTGGCTTGGAGTCCCGTGTCTGACGATGCGAAACGAGACGGAGTGGGTGGAGACCGTCGAAGCAGGCTGGAATTCCTTAGTGGGGGCCGATTTGGACAGAATTGTCGAAGGTGTGCACTCGTTTACGCCAGCCGGACCTCACCCTTCTCTTTACGGCGATGGAGCCGCCGCCACGAAGTGCGTGGACTTGCTCAGCTAAGCTCTGACCCGTTGTCCCGTTTCACAGAAAAGAGGATTCATGGATACCGCATCCCCTAAGAAGTCGAAAGCCAGCGTGGCCGTAGTTGGAGTGGGATATTGGGGCAAGAACCTTGTCCGAAACTTTTCGGAATTAGGCGCGCTTACCGCTCTCTGTGACGCTGAAGAATCCGTCGAAACAAACTACAGGAAGCAGTATGCGAGCGTCACTTTCCATCGCGAATTCCGTGCGGTTCTTTCTGATCCGTCCATTACAGCCGTGGCCCTGGCTACTCCCGCGGTGAACCATTACGAAATGGCCAAGGCGGCTCTGGAGGCTGGGAAGGACGTACTCGTCGAGAAGCCGCTTGCGATTGATGTGAAACACGGCGAAGATCTTGTTCGGCTGGCTGCCGCCAAAGGCCGAATCCTGATGGTAGGTCACATTCTTCGTTACCATCCAGCGATCCTGAAGCTGCAGCAGCTCATTCGTGATGGAGTGCTGGGCAAGATCAACTACCTGTATTCCAACCGTCTGAACATTGGCAAGATACGGAGCGAAGAAAATATCCTGTGGAGCTTTGCCCCACATGACATCTCGGTGATGCTGTCGCTCCTGAACGAAATGCCCACTGATGTCTCGTGCCAGGGGGGTGCTTTCCTGAATCGGGATGTGTATGACGTCACCTTGAGCCACTTTGATTTTCCCAGTGGGGTTCAGGCGCATATTTTCGTAAGCTGGCTGCATCCCGTCAAAGAGCAACGGTTAGTTGTAGTCGGATCAGAGAAAATGGCGGTATTCGACGACACGGCGGAACATAAACTGGTCCTGTATCCACACAAAGTCGAGTGGCGGAATCGAGTTCCTACGGCCGTGAAGGCGAACGAAGAAATCGTAGAGCTTGAGAATCGCGAGCCCCTCCGGGCTGAGTGCCAGCACTTCTTGGACTGTATCGAGTTCAGGACTCCTCCGGTCAGCGATGGCGCCGAAGGTCTCCGAGTATTGCGGGTATTGGACGCCTGCCAGCGCGCTTTAACGAATGGCACTGTCCGACTTGAACGTGACGATGCCCACACTCAAAAGACGGAGCTCCCGTACTTTGTCCACGAGTCTGCATACGTCGACAATGGCGCCGAGGTGGGCGACGGCACAAAGATCTGGCATTTCTCGCACGTCATGAAAGGTGCCCGGATCGGCCAGCGAACCATCATCGGCCAGAACGTGAATGTAGATGGCGGAACGCTCATAGGAAGCAATGTCAAGATCCAAAACAATGTGTCGGTCTATACCGGCGCCGTCATTGAAGACGATGTGTTCCTCGGACCGTCGTGTGTTCTGACCAACGTCACGAATCCGCGGTCACAGGTGAATCGCCATTCGTTATATGAGACAACTCACTTGAAGCGAGGATGTACCGTGGGCGCCAACGCTACCATCGTCTGCGGTACTACAGTTGGGCGCTACGCCTTTGTCGGAGCGGGCGCGGTTGTCACCAAAGACGTTCCGGACTTTGCGCTGGTCGTAGGAAATCCGGCACATCAAACTGGATGGATGAGCCGGCACGGACATCGTCTCGATTCGCCGGATTCGGATGGAGTGATGCGCTGCCCGGAAACTGGCTACCGCTACAAAGAAGTCGAGCCTGGAATCCTGCGGTGTCTCGACCTGGACGAAGAAGCTCCCTTGCCAGCTGAACTGAAGATTGGTACTAGGTCATACAGGCAAGTGAAAGAGGAAGGAAAGTATGAAAGTTCCGCTGCTTGATCTGAAGGCGCAGTACGCGTCCATCAAGCCTGAAGTCGATGCGGCCATAGCGGACGTGCTGGAGTCGCAGCACTTCATCCTGGGGCCGAAAGTTGACCAATGCGAGAAGGCGATTGCCGCTTACTCGCAGTGCTCGCATGCTGTTGGAGTCTCTTCTGGCAGCGACGCGCTCTTGGTCTGCCTCATGGCGGAGAATATTGGACCGGGTGATGAGGTCATCACTACTCCTTACACGTTTTTCGCAACTGCCGGCGCCATAGCTCGTTTGGGTGCCACACCGGTGTTCGTCGATATCGATCCGGTAACGTACAACTTGGACGTATCGCAAATCGCTTCCAAGATTACCGGCAAGACTCGCGCAATCATACCCGTGCATCTCTACGGACAAATGGCTGAGATGGACGCCATCATGCAGACAGCGGAAAAGCACGGCTTGGTGGTTATCGAAGATGCCGCGCAGGCGATCGGCGCTGAGTACAAGGGTCGCCGAGCCGGTTCGGTCGGACACTATGGATGCTTTTCGTTCTTTCCGTCCAAGAATCTCGGGGCTGCGGGAGATGGCGGAATGGTTGTGACTAATGACGCCGAGCGTGCAGAAAAGGTACGGGTTCTTCGGGGTCATGGGTCCAAGCCGAAGTATTACCACAAGTTTGTGGGAGGCAATTTCCGGCTCGATGCAATCCAGGCGGCTATCGTTTCTGCTAAGCTGCCACACCTGGACGAATGGACCGCCGCTCGCCAGCGGAATGCGAAGAGCTACGATCAGCTCCTTGAGAAGGCCGGCTTGTCGGTTGGCCTTCCCGCGGTTGTTGCCAGTCGCCACATCTTCAACCAGTACGTAATCCGTGTTTCGGGCCGCAATGAATTACAGGCTCACCTTCAAAAGAACGGAGTCGGCACAGAAGTGTACTATCCGGTGCCCATGCACCTGCAGGAATGCTTCGCCTACCTCGGGCATGGAGTTGGCTCATTCCCCGAGAGTGAGCGGGCGGCGAAAGAGACCCTCGCGCTGCCGATTCACCCCGAACTCACGGAGGCGCAGGCACGGTTCGTGGTCGATTGCATCCGCGAGTTTCTCGCCGCCCCGGCCCTTGCTGGTACGCGCTCAAACGTAGCTACGGAGTAGTTTCTTGATCGGAGTCATCGCTAAACCCGGGCAAGCGGAAGTGGTTGAAGAGTTCTTTGAACTCTTCAAGACACCGTGGGAGATATACCGTCCTGGGCGGGCGTATGACGTCGTCATCGCGACCTCGGATCTGATAGCAGAAGTCAAAACTAAACTGCTGATTATCTACGGACGGGGCAGGAAGTCGATCGATTCGCGCCTCGGGATCGTGGCGCATGGTGAACACTGTCGGGATGTACTCACCATTGGGAACAAGTTCCTGCCGATTTATTGCGGGCTGCTCACGTTCGCGGATGACAGCGGCGGAGTCTCATTTGTAAAAGCCGGCTCCGAAACCGTGGGCCTGAGAATTGGCGCGGCCGATTCTACTGTGCTGCGGCTTGGGTATGACTTATTTGATGAGATCCAGTCTTTGCTTACTGCGGGCCAGCCCGTCGAGCATGCACACGTACCCACTCTGGAAATACACATCCAGATACTACGGGAGTGCATCATAGGTGCAGGCATTCCTCTCCTGGAGATTCCTCCCGTCGCTGCGGGCCATAACTTTGCGGTTTGTCTGACTCACGACATTGACTTCGTCGGAATACGAAGGCACAAGTTAGACCACACCATGTGGGGCTTCGTCTATCGGGCGACTGTCGGTGCCGTTCGTAATGCGATCCGGGGCAGGCTCGCCTGGTCGCGGTTGATGAGGAGTTGGCAAGCAGCTGTATCTCTCCCTCTTGTGTACGCAGGATGGGCCAAGGATTTCTGGGAACCATTCGAGTGGTATCTGAAAGTGGAAGAGGGGCTTCCCGCTACATACTTTCTGATTCCCTTCAAGCGCCGCGCCGGCGAAAAGGTCCCGGGACGTCATGCTTCACGGCGGGCCACGGCCTACGATATCGGCGAGCTCTCAGAGTCGGCGAACATGTTGCACCAACATGGGTGCGAGCTGGGCGTTCATGGGATCGATGCGTGGCACGACTCCGACAGGGGGAAGAAGGAGTTGGCCGCGGTCACCGCCGTTGCTGGCAGATCCAGTACAGGTATCCGAATGCACTGGCTGCTGCAGGACGAGAACACTCCTCGCATTCTGGATCAAGCAGGGTATGCTTACGATTCCACGTGCGGTTACAACGAAACGGTCGGATATCGCGCAGGAACGAGTCAGGTGTTTAGCCCCTTTCGTGTGCAGACACTCCTTGAGCTTCCCTTGCATATCCAGGATGGTGCGCTGTTCTATCCTCAAAGGCTTGACCTCTCGGAGCAGGAAGCTGAGAAGCGTTGCCAAGCTTTGATCGACAATGCCCGAGAATTCGGGGGTGTGCTCACCCTTCTTTGGCACGACAGAAGCCATGCGGCTGAGCGATTTTGGGGAGACTTTTATATCAAGCTGCTCCGTGTCCTGAAAGCGCGTGATGTCTGGTTCGGCACGGCTGCCGAGGTAGTCGCCTGGTTCCGGAAGCGGCGCGCGGCGCGTTTCGAACTCGCGGAAGAGCCGGTAGCTTCGTCACGCATGCGAATCCGCTACGAAGGCGAAGAGATCCACCCCCCGCTGAGGATACGATTCCACCGCCCCGTGAATCGCCGCGAGGATGGCCAACCTGGAGGTGAGGTGGCGGGTACCTTCGTTGATTTTTCCTGGGACGGCAAATCCCCCTGCGAGTTGGACGCAGGGAGCGGGTCATTGACCACTCTTCCTGATCTCGCATTCTCTCTCCCTAAATGAAATCGGTCTGTTTTGTAGTCCAGAACGTCTACGACATCGACCCACGAGTGCAGCGCAAGGCTGAAGCTCTGGTGGAGGCCGGTTACTCGGTGGATGTGTTGGCCATTCGGGCCCGTCACGGGAAGAAGAACTATTCGCTCAATGGCGTGAACATCCGCACGATCTCGCTCGGCAAGAAACGGGGATCCCAACTGCGCTATTTCTTCGAGTACGCCATTTTTTTCTTATGGGTGGCTGTTCGCGTACCTCTTTTGATGCCGTCGAGGAAGTACGCAGTCATAGATGTCAACACGCTTCCGGACTTCTTGGTCTTCGCTCCCTTCATGGCGCGATGGATGGGCGCCAAGCTGGTCCTGGACATGCATGAAATTACTCCCGAATTCTACATGTCCAAATTTCGCGTCGCGGAAAGCTCGTGGATCATTCGCGCGATGAAATTTCTGGAGCGCGTCAGCTTCAACTTCGCGGACTATGTGCTGACCGTGAACGATCCGATCGAGGATCTTCTGGTGGGCCGAGGGCTGTCGCGGGCGAAGTCCACAGTGCTCATGAACTCCGCCAACGAGGTCCGGTTCGCGTCCCACATGAACTCGCCCGCCGCTTCGGCCAATGGCAAGACGGGTAAGTTTGTGATGATGTATCACGGAACGTTAACGCCGATTTACGGGCTTGATATCGCGGTGGAAGCGTTTGCACTGGCGCACAAACAGATGCCGGACGCCGAGTTGTGGGTTCTGGGGCGTGGCAGCGAGGAAGCACTCCTGACCAAGATCGTACGCGAGCGGGGTATCGAGCAAAGAGTCAAACTGGTCGGTCAGGTCAGCGCTGACGAGATTTCATCCTGGCTCAGCCAGTGCAGCGTGGGCATTCTGCCCATGCGTCGCGACGTGTTCCTTGATTTTTGTTTCCCCAACAAGTTGGGTGAGTTCATAGTGATGGGCAAGCCTGTAATTATGTCGCGCCTGAAGGCGATCGAGTATTACTTTAGCGAAGAAGCGCTGGCCTATTTCGAACCCGAAAACCCATCTGACCTGGCGCGGCAGATGGTCTCGATGTATCAAGATTCAGGCTTGCAAGCGCGTCGCGTGGCCAAGGCGAAGGTCGAATATGCCCCCATCCGCTGGGATTTGATGAAACAGCGGTACCTGACGTTAATGAACGACCTGGTCGCCACCGCCGACGATAGTCGGGCGGCCTTGCATAGAGAGCCGGCCGGCGTAGGCAAAGATTCATGAGTGACACGTCTCACTTGACGGATCAGCAATCCTCTTGGTCTGATGTCAGAGACTCAGCCAATAAGCTCCTGACTTACTGCCGTTCAAATGATTGGGCCGGCTATGATCCTTATGACGCTCTGAACAGCCCGTTGTTCAAGGCGTTGCCTGTCTTGGATCGTCAGATTCCCCGGCTGGTCCTGACCCAATTGTTGAAGCGGAGCCCCTTCAGTGTTCGTAAGATTTTGGGGGTTCCGAAGACCCAGAATCCCAAGGCGATGGCCTTGTTCCTCACGGCTCTCTTAAGAGCGCCCGAACTGGCCAACGAAGAAACCATCTCTTCGATCAAGAGCAGATTGATAGCGCTGCGGTCGCCGAGTTCTCCGTATTGGTGTTGGGGCTATAGTTTTCCTTGGCAGACTCGCACTCTCCTGGTGCCGAGGGCTGTGCCGAACCTGGTTTGCAGCGTGTTCGTCGGAAATGCCCTGCTGGATCTCTATGACCGGCGTCGGGATGAGGATTGCCGGGCCATGGCGGCGACGACGGCCGAGTATATCTTGAACGAGCTGTACTGGACCAAAGGCAGCGTCGCGGGGTTGGGCTATCCTTTACCCTCCATGCGCCATCAGATCCACAATGCGAACCTTCTGGGAGCCGCCTTCCTGACTCGCGTCTATACGCTCAGCGGCAACGAAAAGTGTCTCGAAGCCGCGATGAAGCTTGCGAGATATTCCGCGTCGTGCCAGCGGAGCGATGGCTCCTGGGCATACGGTGAGGGTTCAACGCAGCAGTGGGTCGATAATTTCCACACAGGGTACAATCTATCCGCACTTCAGCAGATCGATCGTCTGCTGGAGACGAACGAATTCGAGGAGCGCATTCGCCAGGGCTTCGGCTTTTACCGAACGCATTTCTTTCTCGAGGATGGCACGGCCCGGTATTTCCACAACAAGACTTACCCGGTCGATATCCATTGCGTCGCACAGAGCATCATTACACTACTGGAGTTCCGTCACCTTCATCCAGACAACGTCGAGTTGGCCCTTAGAGTATTCCAATGGGCGAAGAGCCATATGTGGGACGAGCGCGGGTTCTTTTTCTATCGTGTCCTTCGCGGATGCACAATCCGGACCTCCTACATGCGGTGGTCGCAGGCCTGGATGCTCCTTGCGCTGTCAACGCTGCTCGGCGAGCGCGTGGAGGATAATTTGCGTGCGGATTTTCGATCAGGTTTCGCAAGGGTAGCTACAGGCATGAAGTGATCGAGGACATCTTGGCGATCCTTCATTCATTCCCGTATCGTTTCGGTGCTGTAACCGGCTATTCCAGCCGACAAAGAAATGCGGCTGTGTGATGGCGCACATAGCACTCTAGCATGACGGAACGGGCACCACAGAAAGTGGAGACGCGGCGCAGTCACTTGAGGCTAGGACTGGTGACGCCTGCGAGGAATGAGGCGAGCCTCATCGAGCAGACGATACAGTCGGTGGTTGCGCAAACGGTTCATCCCGTTCGCTGGATCATTGTTAGCGATGGCTCAACCGACGGAACAGACGAAATCGCGCAGGCGCACGCCGCCCGGCACGAATGGATTGAATACCTGCGGATGCCGGAACGCCGAGACCGTCACTTTGGAGGAAAGGCGATCGCCTTCCACGCGGGGTACGAACGACTGAGGCATCTCGAGTTCGATATCATCGGTAACCTAGACGCCGATATTACTTTAGAAAAAGATCATTTCGAATTCTTCTTAGACAGATTCAGCGAGAAGCCTCGGTTAGGAGTCGCGGGCGCGCCATTCAGAGAGGGAACCCACCAGTACAACTATCGGTTTACGAGCATCGAGCACGTGTCCGGGGCATGTCAGCTCTTCAGGCGAGGGTGCTTCGACGAAATCGGTGGATACAAGCCGGCCGAAATTGGGGGGGTCGATCTCGTTGCTGTGATCACGGCTCGGATGATGGGTTGGGAAACGCGGAGCTTTCCAGAGAAGACCTGTTTTCATCACCGCAAAATGGGATCAGCGGAACGAGGACCGCTGGAGATCGCCTTCATGGGCGGCGTGGCTGATTATCGACTCGGGATGCATCCGCTCTGGGAGGTTTTCCGAACTCCGTATCAAATGACGAAGAGGCCGGTGATCGTCGCTGGTGCGTTACGGTTCCTGGGTTTCTTCTGGGCAATGGCTTGTAGGATGAAAAAGGTGATACAGCCAAAGGTGGAAGAATTCAGGCGGCGCGAGCAGATGGCCAGATTGCGCGCATCGTGGCGCAGTCTTGTTCCAACGTTTCGCGCAGCCTCTGCAAAGGGCGGACCGCCCGCGTGATGAATTCCTCTGTGGCACCACATCATCTAGATGCGTCCGGGGCCGGCCGATTAATCCTGAATGCCGACGATTGGGGACTGGACCGCCAGACAACCGATCGAATATGGGAGTGCGCCATCCAGCGCCGGATCTCCAGCGTCAGCGCCATGGTCTTCATGGAGGACTCCGAGCGGGCGGCGACTTTGGGTCAGGAAGCGGGTATCGACGCTGGTCTGCACCTCAATTTAACAACCCCGTTTTCCGCAAAGAACTGTTCTGCGAGGCTGATTGAACAGCATCGACAAATCGTGGCCGGGATACGGCGATATCGTTTCTCGAGAGCACTGTTTCATCCAGGACTGCGGCGTCAGTTCGAGTACGTTGTTGCCGCGCAGCTCGAAGAGTTTCAGCGACTCTATGGCGCGCCTGCGGCTCGAGTCGATGGCCATCACCACATTCACCTCTGCCCAAACGTGGTTCTGATGGGTCTTCTGCCGGCCGGAATCATCGTGCGGAGAAACTTCTCATTTCGGCGGGGCGAAAAAAGCGCGATCAATCGTTTGTACCGCTCGGCAGTCGATCGTGTCCTGGCGCGGCGCCACGTGCTTGCCGATTATTTCTTCTCCTTGGCGCCTTTAGAGCCGTTGACTCGCTTACAGGAGATAATTTCGGTGGCGAATCGCTTTAGCGTTGAGGTCGAGACGCATCCCGCGATTCTGGAAGAGTACAATTTCCTTACGGGCGATAGCATGCCTGATCTAATCAAGGGTGTCCGGATGGCGCTTCCCGCGCCGGCGGGCAGCAGCCCGGCTAACTGGCCGGGGCTGCAAACAACTCCGGGAATGCGATCCTAGCTAGAGACTTTGGCTGAATCCTTCGATTGGCGCGCGCAGTGTACTGGTCGTCGAATTCAAGGAACAACGTATGAGTAGGCTAATAAAGCGAATCGTAGCAATTCCCGGGGTGCGCAAGCTATGGGCACGCTTTCCGATTGGATCCGTTGAGACCCGAGTCAGGTACGACGCGTGGGAGCGGCCGCACTACGCGTACGGCGTCTATTCCGCCGCGGATCTCGCGCGGAGACTGAATCTTCCCGCGATCACGGTGATTGAGTTCGGAGTAGCGGGAGGGAACGGACTACTCGCTCTCGAGAGAATTGCAGCCCATGTTGGCAGGGATCTCGGAATCGATATCTCGGTCTTTGGCTTTGATAGTGGGGAAGGGATGCCGAGCCCAGCCAATTATCGCGATCTGCCGTATGTATGGAACCGTGGGTATTATCGCATGGACCGGCCGGCTTTAGAGAACAAGCTAACCAACGCGAAGCTCGTCATAGGCGATGTCACACAGATGCTTCAGTCCTTCAATGCACCGCACCCAATTGGATTTATCGCTTTTGATCTCGACTACTATAGCTCTACCAAGGGCGCCTTTCGTGTCTTCGAACTAGATCATTTACCTCGCACCTATTGTTACTTCGATGACATTATACGGCCAGAGATCGCGTGCCACAACGAGTACGTCGGTGAGTTATGCGCTATTCGAGAATTTAACTGTGAGCACAGCGATGTAAAGCTGTGCCCTATTCACGGGTTGCGCACGATGCGGCTCCGTCCCGCGGGCTGGAATGATCAAATGTACGCGTTTCATGATTTTCTCCATCCGCTTTACTGTGTCAACGTAAATCGGCCGGAGCACAACCAGTTGCCCTAAGACCGCGTGGGAGGTAACATCGGGCGGCCCCGAAACCGCCAAATCGATCTGTGGTCGACTCTAATGTCCGATGGGGAGAGGTCGCCGTTGGCTAAGGCAGCGGCCGGCTTGCTGGTCGCGGTGGTTAATCCACCCGAGGGTTCGAATCCCTTCCCTCTCCGCCATGTCCATGATCTCAGTGCCGGATCGTAATAGCTAGTAAGCTGTCCCGGTCAGATCGTTACATCGAGTTTCGAGCAAGCCGCTCCGGTCCAGGCTGCTTGCAAGCTTTTGACAGTACCAGCGATCCACCTCGGACCTAACGGAATCGCCGGGACAGGTTACTAGTATGTCCGATCCCACACAAATCGCGTGGCCAAGGCCGGATGCGGAGGAGTTTCAGTGCCGTCAATAGTTAAGGTTTGCGGGCGGGAGTTCCGAGTAACTGGCCGGCTGATCAGGACAGCACGCCTGGAGGGTGAGAAATACGAGTTTCTGGACAACCCAAAGCCCTTCATAGACGGACTGCGGAAATGTAGCACGCGGGTTGATCTATTCACATTCATACAAAGAGTATCCGAGACCTTGCAGCAACATGACTACCCAATGGAGTGGGACAACTTTGCGGCAATTCGGGTCACTACCTTCGATCACTGGTCGACCAAGCAGATTGGCTTCAAGGCTCGGAACAAGGCCAAACAAGCCGAAAGAAAAGGTGTAGTTGTCCGGGAAGTACCTTTCGATGACACACTCGTCAGAGGAATCCAAGCGGTTTACAACGAATCTCCCATCCGCCAAGGCGTACCAAACTCGCATTATGGGATGTCCTTAGAAGCCGTGTTTCGCACCACGGCCACATTTCTCGACAGTAGTATATTCATCGGCGCGTTTGTAGATGATACTCTTATCGGATTCGTGAAGTTGGTCTACGATGAAACTCGCACGCAAGCCGGCCTGATGCAGATTGAGTCTATGATGAGCCAGAGGGACAAGGCGCCGACCAATGCACTCATCGCTCAAGCTGTTCGATCTTGTGCCCAAAGGTGTATTCCTTATCTGGTCTACTCAAATTTTGCATATGGTAAGAAGCAGCATAGCAGCCTCAGCGACTTCAAAGAAAGGAACGGATTCCAGCGCGTCGACGTGCCCCGCTATTACATTCCGCTGACTAGGGCCGGCTGGGCAGCCTTTCAAGTGGGACTACACCGTGGCCTGATTAGTTATCTTCCAGAGTCCGTTTGGGCGAAAGCCCGTGAGCTTCGCACGGTATGGTACAAGCGAAAGCTTCAGTCGGTCGCCGGGTCTCGTTAACTGACCCGTCGCGAGTGCACGCAGGGCTCGCAATCACCAGGGAATACGTATAGGCTTGGACAAAACAACCGTGTCGGTATATAAATTTCTGAAAAGAAAGATCACCAGAGACGAGAGCCGGGACACCGGTATGGCCATGGTCCTCCTGCTTCTGATCCTATGGGTCGTTCTGAAGCGGAAGGAATTGGTAATGGGCGCAATCGCGCTGCATGTTCTCAACATGACGCTCCCGCAACTGTATCGGCCCATTGCGGTTCTCTGGCTGGGGTTTTCGGACGCCCTGGGTGCAGTCGTTTCGAAGATTCTGATGTTTATTGCGTTCTTTGCCGTCGTAACGCCGATCGGAGTATTGCGAAGGCTGCTCGGCAAGGACTCACTGAAGCTTCGGGCCTTCAAAGCTGGAAAAGACTCCGTGATGCTGGCGCGGAACCATACGTTTACCGCGCAGGACCTTGAACGGCCCTACTGATAAGGAGACTGGATTATGGAATTCTTGAAGGACTTATGGGGTTTCCTGGGGCAGCGCAAGAAATTCTGGTTGCTGCCTCTCTTGGTCATTCTTTTGACGTTTGGCGCTTTAGTCGTATTTGCCGGCGGATCCGCTATCGCGCCATTCATCTACACTCTTTTCTAGCTTTTCGCCAATAGTTGGTACAAATCATGATGAAAAATGCGATCCTCGGCATATCGGCTTATTATCACGACAGCGCCGCTGCGCTACTCGTCGATGGGCAGTTAGTTGCCGCGGCGCAGGAGGAACGGTTCAGCCGGAAGAAGCATGATTCGTCATTCCCGATCCAAGCGTGCCAATATGTGCTGCAAGAGGCGGGCATCGATTACAAAGACCTCGCGGCTGTCTCGTTCTACGACAAGCCGTTTCTAAAATTTGAGCGTCTGCTCGAGACGTATCATGCGTTCGCCCCGCGTGGCTTCGCGAGCTTTTCGTCAGCAATTCCGGTTTGGATCAAAGAGAAGTTATTCATGAAGCGGCTGCTCGTGAAGCATCTGGCGGCACTGGGTGATGGTAGCGTTCCGATTTACTATCCCGAACACCATCTATCCCACGCTGCGAGCGCCTTCTACCCATCACCGTTCTCCGAAGCAGCAATTGTCACCGTGGACGGTGTTGGAGAATGGGCCACGACTACCATTGGTCGCGGGCGCGGCAAAGAAATCGAATTACTCAAAGAGCTGCAGTTTCCTCACTCCGTGGGACTGCTTTACTCGGCCTTCACCTACTACACTGGATTCACAGTGAACAGCGGAGAGTACAAGCTCATGGGCTTGGCGCCTTACGGCAATCCCGCTTACGCACAGACTGCAGATTTCAAGAAGAAGATTACGACCGAACTTGTTGACATCCGCAAAGACGGGTCGATCCTCCTCAACATGGATTACTTCGACTACGCAACCGGCTTGAAGATGGTAGACGAAGACAAGTGGCAGCGGCTCTTCGGAGTGCCCCGCCGAAAACCTGAGTCTGAGATTTCCCAACCCTACATGGACATGGCGCTCGCCATTCAGCAGGTGACCGAGGAGATCGTTCTTTCTCTCGCCTGCACGGCCCGGCAATTGACGGGCTGCAAGAATCTGGTCCTGGCCGGGGGTGTGGCCCTCAACTGTGTAGCCAACGGGAAAATACTGAGAGCTGGGACATTCGACGATCTGTGGATTCAGCCCGCGGCGGGCGACGCTGGCGGCGCAGTCGGGGCCGCCTACGCCGTATGGCATATCCACGATGGAAACGACCGACAGATCAGTGGCAGCGCCGATGCAATGAAAGGCTCCTATCTCGGACCAGAGTTCTCAGACAAAGAAACCTCCCGCGCGTTGCGCAAGCATAACGCGATAGCTCATCACTACGAGGACTTTAATAAACTGGCTGTCGACGTCGCCGCGAAGCTCGCCGAGGGAAATGTCGTTGGTTGGTTCCAGGGCCGAATGGAATTCGGGCCACGCGCCCTGGGCAATCGTAGCATCATCGGAGATGCGCGAAACCCAGAAATGCAGAAGCGAATGAACCTCAGGATCAAGTATCGCGAAGGGTTCAGGCCGTTCGCTCCTTCAGTGCTAGAAGAGGACATCGGGGACTATTTTGATCTCGACAGACCTTCTCCCTACATGCTCCTGGTTGCGCCGATCCGGGAGGACAGGAAGATCCCAGTTCCCGAGGGGTACCACGAGAGGCCTCTCTACGAGCGACTCTACTTCCTCCGGTCCGATCTACCTGCCATCACCCATATCGATTACTCGGCCCGTATACAGAGCGTGAGTCGCGATACTAATCCTCGGTATTGGGAACTGATCCGCGAGTTCAAGAGACAAACCGGCTGCGGCGTAATCGTGAACACCAGCTTCAATGTTCGCGGTGAGCCGATCGTCGCCACCCCTGCAGACGCCTATCGGTGTTTCATGAGAACCGAGATGGATTTCCTGGTCGTCGGGAACTATTTCCTCGACAAGAAAGAGCAATTAGGCTTGCCTGAAACTAACGATTGGCGTACCGAGTTTAAGCTGGATTAACCGAACATGAGCCTGAAGAAATTCTTTGTTAACCTCAGTGTCCTGGCGGTTTCACTCGCCTTGGGCTTAGTGTTGTGTGAAGGCGCCGCGCGTCTGATATTGAATCCCGGGGATTATCTTAACGTTGAAATGGTCGACGACGAGATTCTGGGAGCCGTCCCGTCGATGAGTGCAAGGTCGCACGGATTCGACGAATGGGGCTATCGGAATCGCAAGATCCCGGAGACTGCCGACATCGTCGCGATTGGAGACTCTCACACCTATGGGAACACAGCGACGATGGAGGACGCGTGGCCGTACGTCGTCGGGCGTCTGAGCGGCCGGAGCGTTTACAATTTGGGGATGGGAGGCTACGGACCGAACCAGTATTATTACCTTCTTGAGACCAAGGCACTGAAATTGAAGCCCCGACTGATCATTTGCGGTTTCTATATGGGCGATGACTTCGACAATGCGTATGCAATCACGTATGGTAAAGAATACTGGGCGAGCTTGAGGGCGCGGCCAGGCGTCAAAGTCGACGTAAACACGTGGAACCTGGACATCCGCGAGCCCAATCCGAGCTTGTTCAGAAGGGTTAGACTGTGGCTATCGCGACACAGCGTCGTTTACCAGATTGCCGCCCATGCTTCGTCTCTAGGGAATCTCCAAGGCGATATCCAGATCAGAAACGCCCACAGCAGGAACCCGCTAGCGACTTCGCTGATTCTTCCTGAGAAGCACATTGAAGAAGCCTTTCTCCCAGCAAGAATGTTTCGTATCATCGATCAGAACAGCGAGACCGTCCGCGAAGGCATGCGGATTACGTTTGAGCTCTTTGCCCGGATGAACGAACTTTGCAAACAGAATCATGTCGCGTTCGTAATAGCCATAATACCTACTAAGGAAATGGTGTTTTCCGAGTATTTTGAGCATCATCCCGAACTACCCCTCAGTGACATTGTGACCAGGACAGGGGTCAACGGGTTATTGGCAAAACAGAAAACAATTCAGTTTCTCACTGACTCGGACATCGCCTTCGTAGACACGCTACCCGCATTGAAGAGATCTGCCGACCACGAGTTGTACGCGCGTAACTCCAGCGACATGCACCCAAACAAGAATGGGTACGGAGTCATCGCCGAGGCGATAGCTGAAGCCTTGAAGAACAAGGATATGCCTCGGTAGTGTTCGAGCTGTGCGCATATCGGCGATGTGTTACGGCGACTCGTGATCAAACGCCACAGCGTTAGCGTTAACGTCAGGGTGAGATGCCAGGAATCGTTGGTTTAATAACTAAAAGGCCCCGAACGTGGGCCGAGCCTCAGTTGCTACAGATGGTCGAGGCGATGCGACACGAGTCATTCTACGAGACCGGAACGTGGATTGACGAGTCCATGGGCGTATACGCCGGATGGACCGTGCCAAAGAACTCGTTCGCCGACGGAATGCCGGTTCAGAATGAGTGTCGCAATATCACGCTGATTTTTTCCGGCGAAGAATTTTCCGATCCAGATGCAATTCGGGGCTTAAGGGAGCGCGGGCATGACGTGAAGCCAGACGGAGCATCGTATCTGGTTCACGTATATGAGGAAGACGCCAAGTTCCCAGCCAGCCTTAACGGAAGATTCCAGGGACTTGTGGTTGATCGCCGTCAAGGGACTGCCTCACTTTTCAACGACCGGTACGGGATGCACAAGCTCTACTATCACGAGTCGGAGGATACTTTTTATTTTAGCGCGGAAGCCAAAGCGATCCTGAAGGTCCAGCCTAAACTCAGAAGCGTGGATGTTCGCGGCCTGGCAGACATGGTCGTCTGGCGCTGTGTCTCCGAAGAGCGGAGCATTTTCAAAGGCATCGGCACGGTGCCGCCGGCAACGGCCTGGATCTTTCAGCATGGCTCAATCTCGCGAAGAAACACGTACTTTCATCCCCGAGAATGGGAAGAGCAAGCACCTTTAACACCCGAATCCTACTACGAGGAACTCCGGGGCACCTTCGAGCAGATCCTTCCTCGCTACTTCAGTGGGCGCGAGCGGATTGCCATGTCGCTCACGGGGGGGCTCGATACCCGGATGATTATGGCTTGGCAGCGCCAACCTCAAGGGTCGCTTCCGTGCTACACGTTTGGGGGAATGTATCGGAGCTGCCAAGACGTCATCGTGGCACAGCGCGTGTCTGGGGTGTGCCGTCAGCCCTACGAGGTGATTCCGGTAGCGGAGGAATTTCTGTCGCGGTTTCCGCACTACGCAGCGCGGAGCGTATTTCTTACAGATGGGTGCGCACACGTAGACCTCGCTCCTGACCTCTACGTCCAGGAAAAAGTACGACAGATCGCCCCGGTGCGGATTTCGGGAAACTATGGCAGCGAGGTGCTCCGCGGCCTGGGCCGATTTAAGCCGACCAAGCTCTCTCCAGGCGTGCTTGATCCGGAGTTCCAGGCTCAAATAGAGACGTCCAAGGACGCGTACGTCCGCTTGAGGCCGGAACATCCGGTTTCTTGTGTGGTCTTCCGTCCCACGCGGATGCGTGCAGTTGACGTTCTAGAGCACACTCAGGTTTCGGTGCGCTCGCCGTATCTCGATAACGATCTGGTGAGAATAGCTTTCCGGGATCCGGAGATGCGATTCGCGAAGAGCGACATTTTCGCCAACAACGATGTTTGCAACCGGTTAATCACCGACGGGAACCTCGCTCTTCGAGACATCCGGACCGACCGTGGCTTGGCGGGTCAGCCGGGTTGGAAGGCCACGCTGGCTAAGTCGATGCTTGAGTTTACCTTCAAGGCGGAATATGCCTATGACTACGGCATGCCTCAGTGGCTTGCCCGTATCGACCATTTGTTCTCTCCGTTGCGCCTCGAGCGGCTCTTCCTCGGCAGACACAAATTTAAACATTTCCGCGTGTGGTACAGAAACGCGCTCTCTGCATACGTTCGGGAGATGCTCCTAGATCCGCGGACGCTGTCCCGGCCCTACCTGCAACGGAAACAGGTTGAGACAATGGTGCGCAGTCACCTGAGAGGAGACGGAAACTATACCGAGGAAATTCATCACCTGCTGACGCTCGAGCTGATACACCAGATCTTTGTCGACCAACGATGAAACCGATCGCTACCCTCGTTTGCTGCGTCTGTATCTTTTGGCTTTTCCGCCTCGTTCGAGACCCGAACGTGCGGACGTCTAAAGCGCTCTGGATTGCCGCACTGTGGCTGTTTATCGCCGGATCCCGGCCGGTTTCTATGTGGTTCAACGATGCGCCGGACAGTTCAGGAGCGACCTCGTACTATAACGGGAGCCCGCTTGAAGCGAGCATATTCGAGAGCCTCGAGGCAGCTGGTCTGATCGTGCTAATCAGGAGAAAACCGCAGGTCGCCGCTATCCTTAAGAGCAATTGGCCGATCGTGGTGTACTTTGCGTATTGTCTCCTCAGCGCTTCCTGGTCCAGCTTCACCGATATTTCCGCTAAACGATGGATCAAGGCTGTGGGGGACGTTGTGATGGTTCTGATCGTGCTTACCGATCACGAGCCGGTCGCCGCCCTCAAACGTGTTATGACGCGAACGGGCTTCTTCCTTCTTCCACTGTCGATCTTATTCATCGAAGCCTATCCGGACTTAGGAATGGCTCCAGGCACTATGATGACGGCCGGAGTGATTACCGGGGTCACGACAGGCAAGAATGAGCTTGGGGGGACCTGCGTGATTTGGGGACTCGCATTCCTGTGGTGCCTTCTGGATGCATACCGACGCAGACGGGAACCCTACAGGGCGTCATCTATGATCGCGTACGCTGTCGTTTTCGCAATGGCGGTATGGCTCGTGACTATCAGCAGCTCCGCCACGTCCTTAACCTGCCTCCTTTTAGGAAGTGCGCTGATGGTGATGACGAACCTGCGATGGGTAGCCAGAAGGCGATGGTTGGTTCACTGTCTCGCGTTGGCGGTGCTGTCTGTTGCAGTGGTAGCGATATTTTACGCACCAAGTCTCCTCTCCACAGTTGGAAGAAATGGCACCCTAACCGGGAGAACTGATATCTGGAATCAGGTCCTTGGCATGGTATCGAATCCGTGGATTGGAACCGGTTTCTCGAGCTTCTGGCTAGGGTGGCGACTGGAGCAAATGTGGCGAATCTATTGGTGGCACCCCCTCGAGTCTCATGAGGGTTACATCGAGATTTACGTGAATTTGGGGTGGATTGGCATCGCGTTGCTCGCGGCTATGGTGTTACGCGGCTACAGCAGAGCAGTTGATGGCGTGCGCCGGGGGATGGACATGGGCACTCTTAAATTAGCGTTCATCGCCGTGGCACTTGTTTTCAATCTAACGGAATCGCTATTCCAATCCGTAATCCCTGCCTGGATTGCGTTACTTTTCGCGGTAACGAGCCTTCCTCCGATTCTCGATTCAAATGATCGTCCATCCCTTCCTGCCAAACACGTTGGTGAGGAGGACGAGGATGACAGAGAGCAGCTATGGTTTAACCCGCTCTCTGGGCGGAATTCGCGAGTTAACGCGGAGACAATGACGTGAGCCCCGTTTTTCGTCCGAATCGAAGTACGATTTGAGACAAAAGGAACGAGGCTAAGAGCAGGAGCAAGCACAGCGAGGCGCAGATGATTGAGGCGCTGAAGCAGCTGGAGGCGGGACGCAGCGCCGACGAGGTAGGGCGGGCCTACGAATGAGTAAGCGCACCATCTACGCCTAGAGGTCGAAGTACCGCGGGACGGACGTGAGCGAGGCCCAACAGGTCAAACAGTTGCGGGAGGGAAAAGCGGGACTGAAGAAGCTGCGGCCGATCTGAGCCTGGACTCTGGGACTGGACAAGGACATGCTGCATAAAGTACTTCTCGCCAAACAAGAGACCGTGGCTCAAAAGCCCAAGGTCAATCTCTCGCTCGTTGAGCCGGCAGTGCTAATCGGTTAGGTGTACACGGGTGAAATCATGAAATTTCTAGAAACACCGTCCATGCAGAGTTCCTTCATTCATAAGTCCGTGTTCGGCCTCCACAAGGCAATTTCCTGCCCCCGCTCAGCCCTCTCTTGGATTGTACGGGGACATTCGTCCAAGGACCGGCTATTCGTCAGTCAGACGTATTGGTTTAGTGGGACACTTCCTCGAGTGCCTTTGAACGCTATCCTGCCTTCTTTGGAAGAGGTGGACGTGGTGCTGCCCCGCGCGTTCGATCGAAGAAGTGCGGCTTCCGAAAGTGCAAATATCACGGTGGAGGAGGCGTCTCATTTAGCGGCGATAGCAAACTATACTAAGGCGACAAAGGTACTAGAGATAGGTACGGCTGATGGAAATACCGCCCTGCTACTAGCTGCGAATATCGAGGCAGGAGGCACGGTTGTCACGGTAGACTTGCCGCTGGATTTCGAAATGGCGAAGCAGGATTCGTTGACCTACCCCGAAGGCGAACTCAACTTAACAAGTCGTGAGGAAGTAGGGCGTCAGTACCGAGGGCAACGTCTTTCGCACTGCATTACCCAAGTCTACGGGGATAGCGCCAAGCTCAACTGGAATGAATTAGGAGGACCTTTTGACCTTGTGTTCATCGACGGGTGCCATTCAGAGGCATACGTTAGGTCCGACTCGCAAAATGCGTTGAAACATCTAGCGGCAAGAGGTGCAATCGTGTGGCATGACTACGGCATGATACCCGAGGTGTCCTCCATCGTAGATCAACTTGCGCGTGAAAGTCCAACGATCGAGGTGTACGCTCTCGAAGGCACCCGGCTTGCTGTTGGACTGAAACCGGGAATCAGGGGCTCCGTGCTAGGCGGGAGGGCGGGTTCCACCGTTACCGTCAGGAAGTAGCGGAGACAATGGCTGTTGTCGATTATTGGGAGCGACCTCTAGAGGCGGTATTACAGAATTGGAAGCTGTTTGTTATTTAAACGCACACTGGCTTTTTCGGAATAGTGGGAACCTCTCATGTCCCATGTAACACGCTGCGAAAGAGCGTCTTGTCAATCGCGTTATCGAAGCGCCAACCGGCGCCGATTATGCCGTACAGCGGTCTTTGCCGCTCTAGGAGTTCTCATTAGACGTCGGACAGGTCTTTACGGTTTATGTCAGCCTACGGGACAAGACGAAAGGAAGCCCTTTGAGACCTTTTGATCGGGCCGGTGAGTACCGCCCCGAGGTAAAGACCAGCGAGATTCGTAGGCTCGCAATGCGCGGCGCGGGTACTATCGTGCTGTCCGGCAGTCTTGGTTTGGCGGTGCAGGTCGTTTCAACCGTGGTATTGGCTCGCTTGCTCCTGCCTCGGGATTTCGGCCTAGTGGCTTTAGTTTCCACCTTTAGTCTGCTGCTCATGAACTTCGGTCATAACGGATTTACCGAGGCGATTCTTCGGTGGGAGAAGATCGACCATCGCTTAATTAGCAACCTGTTCTGGATCAGCGTGAGTATCGGGGCGGCTCTTACAATCGCCTTCGCCGCGAGCGGGCGGCTGCTGGAGTTACTTTATCATGACCCACTTGTGCCAGCGGTCACTGCGGGAATGTCGCTGACGATTCTCTTTTCGAGCCTCTCGGTTCAGCACTTGGCTTTGCTCAGAAGAGCAATGCGGTTGGGGACGGTCTCCGGGAATGACATTTTCTCCCGCGTCGCTTCGGTTGCCTTAGCCATCCTGCTGGCCCGGCGAGGGTGGGGTTACCGCGCTTTGGTTGCCGGAGTCGTGGCACAAGCCCTTGTGCAAACTCTAGGAGCCTGGTATCTATGCCGCTGGATTCCCGGTCTTCCACGGCGGGTGGCGGGTACGCGTTCCTTAGTGAGCTTCGCGATGAGTGTGTATGGACGCTTCAGTATCAACTACTTCTCGCGGAATGTGGACAACTTGCTGGTCGGTTGGCGCTTTGGGGCGACTTCATTGGGGTTTTACAAGAAGTCTTATGATCTGTTTGCCCTTTCTGCGGGGCAACTCACCGCCCCGCTTACGAACGTCGCGGTAGCGGCGTTGAGCCGCTTCAATCCCCGTTCCGAAGAGTATAAACAGCACCTGATGAGTGGACTCGCAGTCACCGCGCTTGCCGGAATGGGATTGTCTGGAGCCCTGACAGTGGTTGGAGCCAACCTGGTCAGATTGTTGTTAGGACCAGGGTGGGAACCCACCGCCAAGATTTTCACTTACTTCGGACCTGGTGTCGGGGCCATAGTTCTCTACTATGTTCATGGCTGGATCCATCTTTCTATCGGTCGGGCAGACCGTTGGCTTCGGTGGGGAATCGTGGAGTCCGTCGTGACTTTCCTGTGTTTCCTGGTGGCTCTACCGTGGGGTCCAGCAGGAATCGCAGTGGCCTGGACAGCATCCCTCTGGTTCCTGCTCATCCCTGCGTTCTGGTATGCCTTGAGTCCGATTCAGATTAGCGTGAAATCCATAATCGCGGTGCTCTGGAGGTACATTGCGGCGGCACCCTTGGCCGCACTCGCGTGTTCTTGGATCGCACGTGGACTCGATACTGAGGGCTGGTTTCCTGCTCTGCAAGAGCTCCTCCCGTGGATCGTGTCGACGTTGCTATTGTACAGCGCCCTCTATTTAGGGGTAGTCGCCGCCTTGCACCGCAGGTGGCCGCCGCTGCCTTACTTTTCAGGACTTTCAGGAGAGACGATCTCGCTGGGCGGCGTGTCGAAGGAGCCAACGCACACGGTCCCGGCCTCCAAACCGGCAACGCCAGCCCATCCGAGTCTCACGGGGAGCACAAAGGAACCTCTGGTGTCCATCCTCATGCCGGCATACAACGCGCAGGCATGGATAGCGGATGCGTTACGTTCGGCGCTTGCCCAGACTTGGGAGCCAAAAGAGATTATCGTCGTGGACGACGGGTCCACGGACCGTACGCTTTCCATCGCAAAATGCTTTGAGTCGGACATGGTTCGCGTCGTGACTCAGAACAACCAGGGCGCTGCCGCGGCCAGGAATACGGCGTTCGCGTTGAGCCGTGGAGAGTACATTCAGTGGCTTGACGCAGACGACCTCTTGGCGCCAGACAAGATCGCCCGGCAAATGGCGGTAGCGAAGCAATGTCAAAACAGCCGGGTCATCCTTACGTCCACCTTCGGTATCTTCGCAAGTCGATATTACCGGGCGAAGTTCACCCCGACTGAACTGTGGCGGGATCTGTCGCCTGTCGAATGGCTACTGAACAAAATGGGCGGCAACGTCTACATGCAAACCGACACGTGGTTGGTCTCACGTGAACTGACTCAAGCCGCCGGCCCCTGGGACAGTCGATTATTGGGAGACGACGATGGCGAGTATTTTTGCCGACTTCTTCGTGCGGCTGACTCGGTCCGTTTCGTCCGCGAGGCGCGAGCCTACTATCGGCTGCCACACCGCAACAGCTTGAGCTACGTCGGACTCTCGGGCCGGAAACGCGAAGCCCAATGGATATCGATGCAACTACATGTCGATTACCTGCGATCGCTGGAGGACAGCGAAAGGACCCGAGCTGCATGTGTGCGGTACTTGCAGCGCGGGATGATTCTGTTCTACGCGAGAAGACCCGACATCTTTCACCAGGCGCAAACTATAGCCAGGAATCTCGGAGGCCAACTGATAGCCCCAACCTTGCCTCGGAAATACTCTTGGATTGAAAAGCTATTTGGCTGGCAGATGGCCGAACGCGTCCAAGTGTTCCTGCCAACCGCACGGTGGGCGATAGCGCGCTTTTGGGACGAAGTATTACATAATGTTGACAGGAGTATCCTGATGCGAGACGGATCACATGATTCTACATCGCGGACCGGAAGTGGAGGGGGAGGTTCCTTGGACGCCCCCCCCCGAACGCTCCCGTTTCGAGAACCAGATCCCCAGATGTTGGTTCAGCCGAAAGATACGTGAGTGGGAGCCGCCGCGACTAAGCTTGACATGGTCACACAAACAAGTGCGAGGCCTCTTGTCACTGCACGATCAAGCTGAGCGAAGTCGGCGGAGCGGTCCCGCTCGGAGGGGGCGGCGGCGGAGGTGCGCCACCATAACAGGATGCAGCGTTGAAGCTCAAGGCGTTCCCACTGCCGTCGACCGGCATATTCATTACGTTGAATGCGCAATTCATCGCTGCATTCGCGTTTGCGGTGCCTCCGAGTGCGGCTACGCGAGAGCCGCCGCCTGGAGTGCATTGGCTGCTGTTGATCGCGGGAACTCGGGCGTAGGTGCCCCCAGAGCACTGCCCGATGTTGCCGTTCGACACATCCGGGCCGATTCCGGGCCATGGGAGAGAACCCCACCAGGAAGGCTTGGCGGAGACGTAAAACGATGCAGGTAGCATGTGGCTGGGAGGCACGGGGTTTCCATAGGGCGAAATGCTTGACGGAACCTCGCCCGTGTTCCATTGGGCTGTCCCGTTCACCACGTCCCAGTTTCCCCAGCGCATCAGGTAGTTGACCGTCTCCGGGTCATAGTTGTCCATTGCTGTGCAACTCGGAGTAGTGCAGTACTTAAGAGGATTTCCTTGATACGGTCCGCCAGCGTTGCCTGTGTAACCAATCGAGTAGATCGTGTGCTGCACATCAGTGCAACTCGCTGTGCTTAAGGCTAGACAATCATAGTGTGTATGGAAGCTAGGGGTGCCGAGCACGTTCCCGATCAGGTTAAAATACCTGGAGCCGGCCGCGAGGTCAATTGCGTTGGTCTGGTTGTTGCACGCAGCTTGTTCCGCTGGCCCGCAAATACGTTGCCAGCCAGGAAGATAGTTGCGAAAGAACGTGCCGAAGTGATGCGTGCCGTGAATGCTGTCGGCGTTGACCCCGGAGCCGATATTTCCCTCCCACAGATTGAAGGCGTCTCCTCCGTGGTGCATGTAAAAATTGGCCTGGAACCACCCACCGCCCTTGTCGTAGGTCGTGTAGATGCCGAAATTATAGGCGACCACCGTACCTTCTCCGAGCATGGTCGGGGTGGAATCGGTTATCTGCTGCATGATGTTGTTCTGTATCAGGCTGTTTTCTAAATGGCGGGTCTCAATCCCATAACTGGTTGACCCCGCAAAAACACTGAAGGCCATATAATTGTCCTGGATCGTAATATGCATACTCCACGCGGGCAGCACGTGACTCCTGTTGCCGTAGAGCGAGCGCACACCCTTGATCCAACAGTTGTAAGCACTGGCGATGGTTAGGTTCTGCTCCGCTACGTTGCATGGGAGGCTACCCGTGCCGGGATTCGACCCGAAGGAATCGCACGTGAGGATGGGCGAAACGCTTAGATTCTCAAGGCCATTGCCAACGCCCATTAAGGAGGTCTGAGGAAAGTAAGCCTGTGGAAGTTGAGTCCCATTGTAGGAAAGGTAAAGACCTGGGCTGATCGTGATGTTCGTGCCACTCGCGCACGTATGTCCTATAGTGCCGTTCCCATCGCACTGAGTAACGCGAACCACCTGCTGCTGCGCACGGTTGCAGATGGTATTGAGGCACGGTCCGTTGGTCCGCGCTCCCCCACCGTTATCGCTTTGGCTGCACGGATTTGTGCTGACCGAGCTTAGGCAAGACCAAATGGTACCGGGATCCACCAGATAATCTACCTGATCGAGCGTAATAATGCCGCCAACTTTGAGGTTGGAGACCGATCCTTTCGCAGGAGTTGTCGAGCCACAATTGGCAAGCGTGATCGTAGTCGCGCCCACGGCGTAACCCGCAGTGTAATCGCACACGTTGCCTTCGCTCCCGCCAGGAGTGCTCCAGGGAGGGGATATGCAGGCGAGAGCACCATAACCGTTGCAGGGAGCCCCGGCACTGAACACCATAATTGTCTGATCCGCTCCCATGCCGCGAAGCACCACATTATTCAGTCCTGCGAATTGCATTCCTACAGTATTGATATTGAATGTGCCCGCCGCCAGTTGGAGATAAGAACCGTTTGGGTTAGCTGCAGCGCAATTCGCGAGCGCCGTGTTGATGATCGCGCCGCTTCCTGAATAAGCTGCGATTGGCACGGTTCTTCCAGCCTGAGCCGTAGTGCAGGCAGGATAGCTGGGAATGCCACCAACTACGCCAGCGGTGCTCCAATCCACCGCGCGGGTGGGAGCAATGACGCCAGACCAGGCTTGAGCATACAAAGTGCCTGGGACGCAAGACGCGAGTATCAAAAAGAAAAGAAGTAGTCTGTTTCTCATCGTAGTTCCTTCACCCGGAGTTCAAGCGCAGTCTACCGCAGAGACAGGCAACGGCGCGAATCTGATTCGGTTCCTCCATGGAGGCTGAGGCAGCCTGAGGCGGCCCCTATCAAAGGATAGTACCTTCGTAGTGCACTTCCTATTAAGGGTTGACCTTAGGGTAACCCCGAAATCACCCGATCTCGAAGTGGGGGCCGCTCCGTATGCCAGTATCCCTAGGAATATCAATGGGTCAATCGACTGAGGCACCGAGCACGAGATTGGCTTGGCAGCCGCACGGGGGCATATGAGTCCGCAAGCGATCGATGGGACCCTGGTTCTCTTAAGCTTGTCGGTTTCAACCTGGAGCTGCGATCCAGACAGCTTGCGCCCGAACAAAAAGGAGCCACTATCATCACTCTACAACGATTGGGGAAACGAATTCAATGTATGAAGCGGAAGTAAACGACTTAGTCGAGTCAATCGAGACTTTGCCGCTAGATGTGCGAAAGCGCTTTGCGGAATTCCGCGATCGAGTCGTGGCACGCACTGTCCTCCCATGGGGTGAACACTGCACGGAGTGCGTTTGGCCCGTTTGTTACACCACGTGTGAACTGTACTCCCCAAGACGAGACGGAGCCTGCCGCCAATTCGTAGATGGGATGGTGCGCATCGACCACAAGCAAGGATTGAGCCCTTACGTCTTAAAATTGCGGTTTAAGCAGTGGGCAAAACTTTGGACAGTCGGAAACCTTCGCCTTCATCCATTGGCGAAGGCAGCGCGGCAAGAGTTGGTCAACATAGCAGTAGGAGCGATTGGGCGCAATGTTCCATTGCCGAGTTCAATTAAGCCCCGTGTTCTAACCAAAATCCACTATCTCAAAAGACAGTCTGCGGAAAGAGCTCGGCCAAATGGAGAGCTCCCGGACTATTTTTTGCTCGAGTGTTTCAACCCTAACGCGCGGGCCATCAATTTGACACTCACCATGCGCGATCGGACGCGGAAAAGGGAAAGGCCGTTTCAGACCATGATCGGCATCGCGCCAGGGTACACGCGTACAAAAGTGGCATTGGACGAAATATTGCAATGCATTGATTCTGACCAACCTTTTGAAGTCGAGATCGTGCCAAACGACTGTGATGACACCGTTCTCTATTTTGGATTGATGGACTTCGTGAAGGAGAGTCCTGCCGCTGGAAACGGCAAGCGTCCAGGGCCGTCGGCTAAGAAATTCAAATGCATCGTGTGGGACCTCGATAACACCCTTTGGGACGGCATTCTCATTGAGGACGGCCCTGAGAAGATTCGCCTACGGCAGGGCGTCGTGGACGTCATAAAACAAACCGACCAAAGAGGAATTCTTCACTCTATCGCCAGTAAGAACAGCCCCGACGATGCGATGGAGGTCTTGCGCTTGTGCGGCCTCGACGAATATTTCCTTTTCCCCCAGATCGCGTGGCACCCGAAGAGCCAATCCATCGCGGAAATTGCACGGCTGCTCAATATCGGTGTCGAATCTCTGGCGTTCGTCGACGATCAAGAGTTCGAGCGCGAAGAGGTCAGAGCAGCCCTGCCTCAGGTAACTCTCATCGATGCCGCAGAGTATCCCGGAATACTCGACCGGCCGGAATGCGACGTTCCCGTGACGGCGGAGAGCAAGAGCCGGCGTGCGATGTATATGGAAGAAGAGCAGAGGGGAACTGCACTAGAGTCCCACAAAGGTGACTATATCGGTTTCTTGCGGAACTGCGCCATGAAGGTTGTCATGACCTCTCTGGACGACACGAATCTCAAGAGAGTTTACGAGCTGGCGCAACGAACCAATCAGATGAATTTCTCGGGTAACAGATATCAGGAAGCCGAACTTGTCGAGATCGTGAAGTCCGGCTTCCTCGAAACCTACGTCATCAACTGCGCGGACCGATTCGGCAACTACGGAATCGTAGGTTTCGCCGTAGTCGACGCTCGGGAGCCGCGTTTGCTTGACCTGATGTTTAGCTGCCGCGTTCAGGGCAAACGCGTCGAACACGCAGTGCTGTCCTTCTTCCTGCGCCGCTTCGTGATCGGGAAAAACCAAGACTTCTACGCCAGCTATCGCAAAACAGCGAAGAATGCCCCCTCAGGCAAAGTCTTCGATGAGACGGGATTCAAATTCGTCGAAGATAAGGAGGGTGTTTCTACCCTTGTGTTTCGACAAGGCCAGGAAGTTCTTGACGACCAGATTATGTCGATTACGAGGCCAGGAGCAAACTAGGCATGAGTGTTCCATTGTGGGATAGGGCGCGGGGGCGGTATATTAGAAGCGCTGCCCGTTTCTGTGTCAAGCGCCCTCTTGCAATCAATACTCAGACCCCGTTAGTCTCATTTACGTTTGATGACTTTCCCCGTTCCGCTCTTCTCGCGGGCGGAGCGATTCTGCAACGTTTCGGCCTCAGGGGAACCTACTATACGTCCTTCGGGCTCATGGGCAAGCAAGCGCCCACCGGTTCTATTTTCTTACCCGAGGACTTGGCGGTTGCGCTCGAACAGGGACATGAGTTGGGATGTCACACGTTTGGACACTGCGACGCTTGGGAAACGAAGGCCGGTGCGTTCGAAGATTCAGTAATCGACAACCAGCGGGCACTCGACAACTTGGTCCCGGGTGCCCGGTTCAAAACGTTGTCCTATCCGATTAGCCCGCCTCGGGTTGGTACTAAGCGGAAAGTGGGCCGGCATTTCGTGTGCTGTCGCGGGGGCGGTCAGGCTTTCAACGTTGGCTGCGCGGATCTAAACTATCTTTCTGGCTATTTCCTGGAGAAGAGCAGGGACGATCCCGAGAGCGTTAAGAGTGTGATACGCGAGAATGCGCAGGCGCGCGGATGGCTGATTTTCGCGACTCACGACGTCTGCAAATCCCCCACTCCATATGGATGTACTCCCGAGTTCTTTGAAGAGATTTTGCAGGCCGCTGTAGATTCAGGAGCGCGGATCTTGCCAGTATTTGAGGCTTGGAAAGCGCTCTGCGGCTCGTTGTCCTCATGAATGTCCCGAATGCATGGGAGACAAGTTTCATGGCCGGATTTTGCCGGATTTAGCGCGCAGGAAATGGATGCTGACCCGCTGCACTCGGCGATTGAACGTCGCCACAATGGGCGGCGGTTCGAGTCAGAACCGTCCATGTCGTAACAAACAAAGGAGTTCGGATGGCCGACCACCACATCAGCGTTTGTGTTTGTACGTACAAGCGCCCGGATCTTCTGAAACGGCTCCTGGGGCAACTCGTAAAGCAGAACACGGGCGGCCTCTTCACTCTTTCCATCGTGATTGTGGACAACGACCGCGAGCGATCCGCAGAAACCGTGGTGTCGGAGTTGGCGGCCTCGACAATCGTTCCCATCAAATACGTTGTCGAGTCCCGGCAGAACATCGCCTTGGCCCGGAATAAGGCCGTGGCGAACGCCGGGGGCGATTACGTTGCTTTTATCGATGACGATGAGTTTCTAACTTCCTCCACCTGGCTTCTGACGCTCTTCAATACTGTACAGAAGTTCGGTGCCGATGGCGCGTGCGGCCCGGTGAAGCCACACTACGAGGATGGCACGCCTCACTGGATTGTGGAAGGCAGGTTCTATGACCGTCGTAGCTATAAGACCGGCTTGGTGATTGATTGGAGAAAAGGCATTACCGGCAACACGCTGTTCAATAAGCAGGTTCTCCTGTCGTCCGGGGACCCGTTCCGGCCGGAGTTCCGAACCGGAGAGGATCAGGATTTGTTCCGCAGGCTGACCGGGAAAGGCCACCGCTTCATATGGTGCCATGAAGCCATGGCCTACGAAACCGTTCCTCCTGTCCGTTGGAAGCGCACGTTTATGCTGAGAAGGGCCCTGCTCCGTGGAGGAACGTCGCCCTTCGGCGCGCAACAGGTCCTCCGCTCCGTGGTCGCGGTCCCGTTATACACCGCGGCGCTACCGTTTGCCCTGGCCTTGGGGCAGAGCCGGTTCATGACCTTGTTGGTCAAGCTTTGCGACCACCTCGGGAGGCTGCTTTCGCTGGTGGGGGTGCATCCGATTCGCGAGCCGTACGTAACCGAATGAACGACAGTACGAAGCGAAGCAAACCTTAGAAGATTGCTTCGTCGCTGACCCGCCGTTACTTCCGTTGATTCAAATATGAAATCCGAGAGGAGACCATGACCGACGTAGCAATCATTGGAGCAGGGCCGTATGGCCTGTCTGTGGCGGCTCACCTCAAGGCAAGGGGCGTGGATTTCCGCATCTTCGGCCACGCGATGAGCACTTGGTTGAACCACATGCCCAAGGGCATGAGGTTGAAATCGGAAGGATTCGCATCTTGCCTTTATGACCCGAAGTCGGAGCTGACGTTGGAGAAGTATTGCCAGGCGAAAGGCCTCCCGTATCAGGATGTAGGTCTGCCGGTGCCCTTAGAGACGTTTAGTTCTTACGGACTCGAGTTTCAACAGAGATTCGTTCCGAACCTGGAAAACAAGCTGGTTACGTCGTTGAGTCGAGAGTCCGTGGGGTTTAAGATTTGTCTCGACAACGGAGAGGTGGTCGCCGCAAAGAAAGTAGTGATCGCCGTTGGCCTGAGTTACTTCGCACAAGTCCCGTCACGTCTCTCCGCGCTCTCAGAAGAATTCGTAACGCATAGCAGGAAGCATAATACCGTTGACCGCTTCAAGGGACGTGAAGTGGCTGTGGTCGGTGCGGGTGCATCGGCCCTGGATCTGGCAGCGATCCTCCATCAGAACGGAGCTTCGGTTCAAGTCATTGCTCGGAAACCGGAGATTCGATTTCAGGGCGCGCCGCGGCTTCCCCGGCCTCTCTTAAAACGATTTCGTGCTCCAATGACAACGATTGGGCCAGGTTGGCAGTCGGTCTTCTGTACCGAGGCGCCTTTGCTGTTCCGGCAGTTGCCTGAATCCATTCGCCTGGAGGCCGTGCGAAAAATCCTCGGTCCAGCTCCCTGCTGGTTTACTAAGGACGAAGTTGTTGGAAAAGTAGCATTCCACACGGGAGTCGGCATCACGAAGGTGGAAGCTCGAAACAACCGAGTGAGCCTCGAGCTCACGGACAGTGCGGGCGCCCGGCGCGTGGTGTCGGCCGACCACGTCATCGCAGCAACCGGCTACAAGGTAGATCTTCGCCGGATCACCTTCTTCAATCAGAATGTCTTAGCCAGAATAGCTTCCGTTGAGGAAACGCCTGTCCTTTCGTCGAATTTTGAGTCTTCCATACCAGATCTATATTTTCTAGGCATCCTTGCGGCGAACACCTTTGGACCTGTATTGCGCTTTGCGTGTGGGGCGGGCTTCGCCGCAAGACGCCTCTCCCATCACCTCGCGAGATCCGCTTCCCGCAGTCTGGCAAAGGGCGATTTGACCCTCGTGAACGCACCAAGCAATACAGAGTCTAATTAGCGCCGGTACAACAAGGCGCGCAGTTTTCGGTCAAAATGGCAGACGGGCGCCGTCCCGGTTCCATCGCTCCAGCGGTCCCTGTCAGAGGCCGCTGAAAGCTATGAATCATCTCAACCGAGTTTATTACGCTCTCAAGCCACTCTTACCGTGGGGTGCGCGGACGGCGCTGCGCCGGGTGCGGGCGAATGCCAAACGAGCAACTCACGCTAAGGTATGGCCCATCGACGAGAAAGCCGGCGCGGTTCCTCCCGGCTGGCCGGGGTGGCCCGAGGGCAAGCGTTTTAGTGTAGTTCTCACACATGACGTCGAAGGCCTCAAAGGATTGGGGCGCGTAGAACAGTTGATGAACCTCGAGTCGCAGCTCGGCTTCCGCTCATCATTTAATTTCGTGCCGGAAGGCGAATACCGGCTGTCGGAGGGCTTTCGGCGGAAAATCGAGAGCGCGGGTTTCGAAATCGGTGTTCACGGATTGAAGCACGATGGAAAGTTGTACTCTTCCCGGGAGGAATTTAGCCGGAGAGCGGTACGCATCCGGGCGTATCTGGACGAATGGAAGGCGGCCGGGTTCCGCTCGCCGTACTTCCACCACAACCTGGAGTGGTTGCAGGAATTGGGCGTCGAATACGATGCCTCCACGTTCGACACTGATCCGTTCGAGCCGCAACCCGAGGGCGTCGGTACCATCTTCCCGTTCTGGGTGCCGGGCCCGGGTGGGAGCGGGTATGTGGAGCTTCCGTACACGCTGGTGCAGGATTTCAACCTGTTCGTGGTGCTCCGCGAAACCAACGAAATCTGGAAGCAGAAGGTGGACTGGGTGGCCGAGCGCGGCGGGATGGTGCTCGTGAACACCCATCCGGATTACATGTGCTTCGGTGATGATGCACCTGCCCGCGACGAATTCCCGGCCCGCTATTACGCCGAGTTGATCACGTATATCCAGAACCGGTATGAGGGCACCTTCTGGTCCGCACTACCCCGCGACGTGGCTCGGTTCTACCGGGAAGAGGCCGCGCCAGGGAAGGTCTACCCTTCGAAAGCCACCTCGTAGTCTGCAACCACGCCGGTGATCACAAATCTAACGACAAAGCATAAAGGATAAAGGATTAAGCATGTTGGTTCTCGGAGTCCACGACGGTAAGGATAGCGGTGTCGCGCTTCTCGACGGCGGAAAGGTCCTTTTCGCGGCAAACGAGGAGCGCTATTCGCGGCGGAAGCTGCATTTCGGGTTCCCGTATTTAGCGCTCGAACGCATGTACCAGCACACCGGCGTGCAGCCGCGGGACATCGATGCCGTGACGGTGGGGTTTGAGGCGATGGTAGAGGATTCGGAAGCCGCCTATGACTACAAGGCGGAGCCTCGCCTGCATCAGAAGGTTTACTCCGTGCTTGTACGGTCGTTCGGGCCGATGATGAACACGGAAGCGGCCGCTTACGGCTCGCTCCAACTCATGAAACTCATGGCGCAGAACAAGGAAGAGCTGAAGGTGAACCTGAAGAACCAGGGTATCACGGCGCCCGTGCACTTCATGAATCACCATCTTTCCCACGCGGCGTCTGCTTACTATGCCTCCGGGAAACGGGACGCGCTGGTGATTTCGTCCGATGGCGGAGGCGACGGAATTTCCGGTGGAGTCTACCTTGGCCGGAATGGCAAGCTGACACAGCACGCCACGTTCTCCAAGCTCAACTCGGCGGGAGTCTTCTGGGAGATTATCACTCAGATCTGCGGCTTCAATCCCGAGCGTCACGGCGGAAAGATCACCGGACTGGCAGCCTACTCGTCTGGCGATGAAGCCTACGCCATCCTCTCGGAACTGTTCGGATTCTGCGCAAGGACGGGCGGCCTCGAAAATCGTAGCCAGCGCGCGTTCAACGATCTTTTTCAGCTTGTCCACAAGAAAGTGGAGCACCTCGACATTCAGGAGCTTTCTTCAGGCGCCCAGCGTATCCTGGACGAGGTCTTTCGGTGTACGGTGATGCAAGCCTACGAGAAGTTCAAGATCCCACACCTCGCCTTGGCGGGAGGCACTTTCGCGAACGTGCGAACGAATCTTGTCATTCGCGAAATTCCGGGCGTCGAGTCAGTCTTCGTGTTTCCGCATATGGGAGACGGCGGGATCGCGATGGGCAGTGCCCATTTGTATCTGGGCAGCAACGAAGGCCTCCCCCAGGAGGAGATTCGTGATCTCTATTGGGGCGACCAGTGGAGCGAGGGTCGGATCGAAGCGGAGCTCAAAGCAACACCCGGCGTGATGTGGAAGAAACTGGACGATCCGGCGGACGCGATCGGCGACGCGCTGGCGAGAAAAGAAGTGGTCGGAATCTTCCAGGGTCGGATGGAGTTCGGTCCCCGCGCGCTCGGGCATCGGAGCATTCTCGCCGAGCCTACGGATACCACCATGATGGACTGGCTGAACCAGCGGCTAGCCCGGACGGAGTTCATGCCGTTCGCGCCTATTATTTTGGAGGAGGACGCTCCGGACTACTTCATACACTATGAGGGGATGAAATACCCGGCGAAGTTTATGACCATCTGCATGCGCTGTACGCCGCTGTGCAAGGAGAAGGCTCCAGGCGTTGTGCACCTTGACGGCACGGCGCGCCCGCAAACCGTGGCGAAGGATGTCGATCCCTATGTGCACGCGGCCCTTTCGGCGTACAAGCGCAAGACTGGTCTTCCGCTGGCAATCAACACGAGCTTTAACAAGCACGAAGAACCCATCGTCGGGTCACCCGCGGACACCCTCAGCGAGCTGAAGCGCGGAGCCGTGGACGTTCTCTTTCTGGAGTCCTTCGAAGTTCGAAAGGAGACCTAGCGATGCACGACCGGCGGGGACGTACTTCGGATCGGATCGCCGCGACCGGCGCGCCGAAACTCGCGTTGGCCGCCGAGCACGTAATCGTTTACTTTAAGGAAAAACAGCCTTGGTTGCGATCGCGCCCCAAGTAGGCCGTCGAGACGAGTACTTCGCGCTTACGTGTCCATAGTCCGACGACCAGAAGCAAGAGCACTTACAGGATTAAGGACAAAGTGACGATATATCCCCAGTAGGCCCGCGCGTCGATGGGGATACCAAGCGGATGACCTCTCGATAGCCAAGAGCTGGTTGATTCTGTCTAACATTCGATCTGTGCGTAGTAGTGTGGATTACAATTCGGGCAAAGTGGACGCTCCTATAAGAGTGTTGCTGACGGACACCGCGCGGTGGGCGACATCTGCGCGGCTTGCTATCGGCCTGTCCAGGGCAGGCGCTACTGTTTCGGTGCTATGCCCCAATCGTCACCCTGCTTTAAAAACGCGGGCCATTGCCGAAACGATGCACTTCAGCAGTCTGCATCCGCTCGACTCACTACAAACAGCGATCGAGGCATCCGACCCCGCTATCGTGATCCCGTGCGATGACCGCAGTGTCGAGTATTTGCATGAATTGTACGCGCGCGCGAGTCTGCAAGGGAGAGACGATATCGCGGCCCTACTCTCGCGCTCGTTGGGCGCGGTCGATGGCTTCCCAATTGTGTCGTCCCGCTACGAATTTCTGAAAATCGCCCGCGAGATGGGCCTGCGGGTGCCCGAAACGTATGCGATCAATGCACTTGGCGATCTGGAGCACCTTAAAGGAGGACCGGGCTTTCCCTGGGTGATGAAAATAGATGGCACGTCAGGCGGCCTTGGTGTGGAGATTGTTCAGACCCCTGTGGCGGCCGAGCGGTTTTTCTGGGATGCCCGGAAGTTATATAGAACCGCGCGGATCGTCAAGCGGCTCATCGTTAATCGGGACCCATTTTTGCTGCGGCCGTGGTGGCGGCGGTCGAAGCCGGCAGTGATCGCACAGGCATATATTCAGGGCCGTCCTGCGAACTGCGCCGTCGTGTGCTGGGAGGGCCGTGTATTAGCTGGAGTCGGTGTTGACGTGGTCAGCGCAACCGGGTCCACTGGCCCGGCCAGTGTGGTGCGGGTGGTCAACAACCCTGAAATGATGGTCGCGGCTGAACGCATTGCGCGACGGCTGAGTCTGTCTGGCTTCTTTGGTTTGGATTTCGTGATTGAGGAAGGCGGTGGCGAGACCTATCTCATCGAAATGAATCCTCGTTGCACACCGCTTTGCCATCTGCGGCTTGGAAAAGGACGAGATTTAATTGGTGAGCTGTTGGCGCAATTGTCTGGTAAACCGCTCCAAGAGCTACCACCGGTTACCCACAACGATCTAATCGCCTACTTCCCACAGGCCTGGATTTCCAACAGCGAGTTGTTGCAGTCCAGTTTCCAGGATGTTCCCTGGGGAGAACCCGAGTTAAGCGAAGAACTCCTCCGGCCTTGGCCAAACAGGAGTTTCGTTTATTCTATGCACCACTACCTGTGGACACAGTTCCAGCGTAAGCAACCAACGAACCCCAGGGAGATCGCGAGTCGGGAGGTTGCCAGCAAAGAATCGAGTCGTGGATAATCCACGAGATTGAATCTCGGTAGCCCGGCGCGTCGGACACAGCGCCGAGTTTCGGCACTCATGGAGCGCCCTGCTGTCTCTGCGCAGGCTGACCGCTGATTCGTCATGACGTTTCGTCACACCAAGCTGCCCGGAGTTTTCGAGATCGGCCTCGAAAGCATTCCCGATGAGCGAGGGTTCTTCGCGCGCTGCTGGTGCCAAGAAGACTTCCGAAACAACGGCCTCAATCCCAACCTCGTGCAGTGTAGCATTTCATTCAATGCGCGAAAGGGCACGTTGCGAGGCATGCATTATCAAGCGCCTCCCTTCGCCGAGGCTAAGGTAGTGCGTTGCACCAGCGGCGCGATTTATGACGTGGTACTGGACCTCCGCCCCGAGTCTCCCACGTTCCGACAGTGGATCGCCGTGCTGCTATCCGCCGCTAATCGCAACATGATGTACGTGCCGGAAGGCTGTGCGCACGGGTTTCTCACGCTAGAGGACGAAACCGAAGTCTTCTACCAGATGTCCGAGTTCTACCATCCAGAATCGGCGCGCGGCGTGCGGTGGAATGATCCGGAATTCGGGATCACCTGGCCCAGCGAAGTGAAAGTGATTTCGGAGCGGGACCGTGCGTTTCCCGACTTTGAAGCTAGCGTAGTGCGTCAGAAGCCGTAGCCTTCCCGTAATCGTCCCTATATGCAAACAAGAGCTGAGGGTTCGGCCACTGGAGCGGCTCTTGCCCCGTTGTGCGTGGATCTCGATGGTACGCTTCTACGTTCTGATTCTCTCTACGAGTGCCTAGCCGCCGCCCTGCGGAGACCTTGGCTCCTCCTGCGGCTGCCGCTGTGGCTTCTGAGGGGTAAGGCCTCCTTTAAAGCTGAGATTTCAAAGCGAGTGACGCTGAACAGTGCGGCATTGCCGTTCCACAACGGCGTCCTCCAATTGCTTCACAACGCCCGAGGGAACGGGCGGAAGATCGTACTGGCCACGGGAGCCGACCGCAAAATCGCGATGCAAACTGCTACTCACCTCGCTATTTTCGATGAAGTCATCGCTTCCGACGGCGTTCACAATCTCAGCGGAGAAGGTAAGGCTGAAGTGCTGCGTGCGCGGTTCGGGGCGTACCGTTTCTCCTATGTCGGCAATGCCCGATCCGACATCGCTATCTGGCGGTCGGCCAGCTCGGCGGTCATCGTGGGTATGAGCCGTCGCCAGGCCAACCGCATCGCCGCATTCACCTCCGTGGAAGCCCACCTTCCCCGCGGATCGCGCATTCGGAGTTTCATCCGCCTCCTGCGTCCCTATCAATGGTGCAAGAACCTGCTCGTGTTTGTGCCCATCGTGACGGCGAACGCCCTCTCTGACCGGACCGCCTGGATTCGCTGCGCCGGCCTTTTCGTTGCCCTCAGTCTTATGGCGTCCGTCCTGTATGTCTTCAACGACATTGTCGATCTCGAGTCGGATAGGCTGCATCCCATAAAAAGAAAGCGCCCACTCGCCTCCGGAGACTTCCCGCTCAGTCTGTCGTTCGGGGCCGTGCCGGTCGGTTTAGCGGCAGCGATCGCCATCGCCGTGGCGCTCAAAGTGCTGCCAGAAGTACTTCTGTATGGAATCGCCTCGTTCGTCTACTCGATCGGTCTCAAGCGTTTTCCCCTGGTCGATTTGTTTCTGCTTGCTGCCATCTATTCTGTCCGTCTGTTAGCCGGCGGCGTCGTGAGCGGTCACTTCGTTTCTTTCTGGCTTTTCAGTTTCTCCTGCTTCCTGTTTTTCAGTCTGGCGACCATCAAGCGTGTTTCGGAACTCCTATTGTTGCAAGAGCAGGCTCGGGTCAACTCATCGCGCGGCTATCGCCCAGGAGACATTTTTACTCTGCAGGCCATGGGCATCTCTTCCAGCTTCGTTTCCTGCCTGGTGCTTGCGCTTTACGTCCAGAGTCCGACCGTCACCCAGAACTACCGTTCGCCTGAGCTTCTATGGGCACAAGTCGTCCTGATTCTATTCTGGCAATGCCGCCTCTGGCTTTCGACGATACGCGGTCATATCCACGACGACCCGATTGTGTTCGCCGGAAAGGACTGGGTGTCCTGGCTGGTGGCAGTGCTGATCCTGCTCGCCATGTTGTTGGCTAATTCCAACCTTTCCAAACTCGTGAGTCCGTGATACCGATTCCTGAATCACAAGACCTACCAGACAGTAGGTCATTGTCTATGAAGGACGACTCCTTCATGATGCGGCTGGGGCGGTATCGACGTGTTTACGTGCCGCTGCTCTATGGCGTAACGCTCTTGTTGCTGGCTCCCGTGCACGGGATTTTCAGTGAGTGGACCGGCGTCATGGAATACTTCAGCGGCAAAGAGCTTATTTCAGGGGGCGGTTACCACGGATGGGCCTCGCATTTTTATCCCCCCTTGTTCTCCTTGCTCATGGGCTTGGGTGGCCTGCTCGGCAGCGGCTTCCTCGCTGGCAAGGTCATTTCGATTCTGTCTGCCTCACTGCTCTTGCTGATCGCATACGAGTTAGCCAGCGAACTCAGCACGCACGAACACGTCGGCATTTGGACGCAGATCTATTTGGCGTTCAGTCCGTTGTACATACAGGAATCATTGCAGTCAGACAACCACATGCTGGATGCCTTGCTTTTCAACAGCGGGCTGCTGTTCTTCTTGCGTTCAATCAAGGAACCCCGGGCCGGCCGATTGTTTCTAGCCGGTGCAATCTGTGCGTGCGCGGCGCTCACACGCTACACCAGTTACGTTCTGGTGCTTCTGCCACTGTCTCTGGTTCCCTTTCACAATTTGAAAAAGGCGGCCACATGTACCGCATCTTTCTTAGCCGGTTTCGCCGTGATCTCGTCGCCATGGTGGTATTACAATGCCAAGTACAACGGCTCCCCGATTCACAATTGGAATTACTTGAACGTTAGCGTGGGCGTATTCGGCCGGGATACCAACTCGCTGCAGTTCTTATGGCGCTGGGCAGGTGATCAGAACATCAGAGGCTTCAAAGATATCATCGTTCATCATACTGCGGCTCATATTCACAATATTGTTTCGAACATACCTCTGTCCGTCAGCCTACTGATCGGGTCCGCGGGAGCTCTTGCGCTTTTAGTGGTGCCCGGTGTGCTCGAAAGCCTCTTTAGCTTCAAGCTGAACCAGTCACTCGCGACCTTTGGCGTGCTGGCTGCATCCATACTTATGGTCTCGCAAGCTTACCTGAACTCCTATTACTTGTTGTCGTGGATCGTATTGGTGGTCGCCGTGAGCGCGGCGTTTCTACTGGGCTACCTGCGCAGGCTCGAGGGTAAATTCATCAGCTTTCACACAATACATGGCGGCGGGTTGGCGATGGGCCTGGTTCTCATCTGCGGCGCACTGATGTGTACGCGAGTTCTGAGAGAGTACCATAACGAGCCCGCATCCTATCGGTCGTTGGTCGATGCCGAGGAGATCACTCTTGCACTCAAAGCACACGATCCTAAAATCGCATCGAAAGTAATTATGTCACTTGATCCCGCCCGGGCCTACTACGCGGGTGCCAAGTACCTAGCCACTCCTTTCGAATACACCGGCTCGGTTGACGGGCTTGTACACTACAAAAACGTGAGTGCACGCTTACGGCATTACGCGCCCAAATACCCATCTGATATGGACGAGTCGAATCTTAGAGCGGACTATCTTGTCTATACACGGGCTCACGAGGACCGGTATTGGGAACTGCACGATCCGCCGCAGTTCTCCTTCCTGCTGGACCCAACGTCAGGCAAAATTCCGGAGAACTTCCAGCTAGTCTACCAATCAGCTAACGCCGTGGTCTATGAGGTGGCTTGGGAGTCACCCGATCCCTCAGCTAAGTGACGTTGCTGGATTAACGTGGCATGTTAAGATCTCGCATGGAAACGGGCTGGCCAGCAGGACCTCAGAAAAACGTTGATTCGATGCCCGAAGGCTCTTGTGTGTGGCGGAATCCGCATCTACGTGGTCGAATTCCTGAGTTGGATGGCATCAGAGGTCTGGCAATCTTACTGGTCCTGGTTTGGCACTATGTGTGTGGGAGCAAAACTCATTACGGCATTCAAGGACGGCTGTCGGATGTGCTTGTGCCGCTCAATCTCAGTTGGAGCGGGGTGGATCTATTTTTTGTTCTGTCTGGATTCTTGATTGGCGGCATTCTGCTCGATGCAAAGCATGTCGATAGCTATTATGGAACCTTCTATTTGCGCCGACTCCATCGTATCTTTCCGTTGTATTTTATATGGCTGGGGTTATTCTTAGTCGGTCTTTATTTGTGGAACCAAGACGCAGCCTTATTTAATCATGACTTACCGGTCTGGCCGTACTTTCTATTCCTTCAGAACGTTTTCGTTGTATCCAACTTTACGTTTGGAGCGGGATGGATGCTGGTAACATGGTCCTTGGCCGTAGAGGAACAATTCTACATTCTGCTTCCGTTTGCGATTCGGAAGTTGAGTTCCAAGGGGATCGTTCGTTTGGCGGTGGGAGCAATACTTTTTGCTCCTGTGGTGCGATTCGTTTTTGTGATGTTAGGTAAAAACTATGGCCCATACACTCTGCTGCCGTGCCGCGCAGACGCACTCGGTGTCGGCGTGCTCTTGGCGCTAGGCTGTCGTAATCAAGAGATATGGGCATGGTTCGTCTCTCACCGTAAAGAGATTTACATTACGTTTGTGGCGCTCGGACTGGGGCTTGTTGTTTTCATCGTCCATCCGCGGGATCGGTTACTGAACACCGTCGGCTACTCGTGGCTAGCCATGTTCTATACTTCGCTTTTGCTCCTCGTCCTAGTGAATCCAGGGCGGATGGAAAGGCTCGTGTTCCGTAACCTCGTGCTCGTCAGGCTCGGGACAATCGCGTATGCGGTATACATTTTTCACCAAGGGATCAACGGACTGCTCCAATACGCGCTACAGGGCACGATTCCAACCGGCTGGACATGGTGCATCTCAGTTCTGTCGTTGGCCACGGTGCTGATTTTGGCCGAGGTATCGTGGCGAGTTCTGGAGAGTCCGCTCATTCGACGTGCCCATTCCAAATACCAGTACGTTACAGAGGCCAGCGAGCCGCCGGTTACTGTCTTGGCGTGACCAAGTTAACCAAGCGGGGATTAGTGGATGGGTCTCTTGAATGAGTTCGACCAGACTCCGGCCGCGGACATCGGGCGGGAATTGTATAGCTTCGCCGAGGAGCTGTTTCCCATCTGCAGAAGCATTACAGGCTCGGGGATCCGCCAGACACTGTCTGTCATTCAAGAGCGCATCCCGATCGAGACGGTTGAGGTTCCCACAGGCACCGCCGCGTTTGATTGGACCATTCCGACGGAGTGGAACATCCGCGACGCATACATCAAAAGTCCGAATGGGAAGCGCGTGGTGGACTTCCAAAAAAACAACCTCCACGTTGTGAACTACAGCGTGCCTGTGCACGCCACCATGTCCCTGAGCGAGCTCAGACCGCACCTCTTTACCATTCCGGATCATCCAGAGTGGATTCCCTACCGTACGTCGTACTACCAAGAGAACTGGGGATTCTGCCTTTCTCACAATCAACTGCTTGCACTGACCGACAGCAATTATGAGGTGCGGATCGATTCTACGCTAGCGAACGGCCACCTTACCTATGGGGAATTCTATATTCCCGGTGAACTTGCCGATGAGGTCCTGATTTCCTGCCATGCATGCCATCCGTCATTGGCCAACGATAATCTCTCCGGCTTGGCAGTGGCGACCTTCCTTGCTGGCCGCTTATCCCAGCGCCGTCTTCGTTACTCGTACCGGTTTCTATTCATTCCCGGAACTATCGGCGCCATCACTTGGCTCGCCCGGAATGGAAAGGCTGTCAGCCAAATTCGCCACGGATTAGTGCTGACGTGCCTTGGCGACAGCGGCGGATTCCACTACAAGAAGAGCCGCCGCGGTAAAACCGAGATTGACCGGGCGGCAGCGCATGTTCTGCGCCATCTCAGCGAGTCCTCGGAGATTCTAGAGTTCTCGCCAGATGGTTACGACGAGCGGCAGTACTGCTCTCCAGGTTTTAATTTACCAGTCGGCTGCTTGATGCGGAGTGTTTGGGGAAAGTTTCCTGAATACCATACATCCGCCGACAATCTTGATTTTATCCGGCCGGATAAACTGGCCGAGTCTCTTCGCGTCTGCGGCGCAATACTGGACGTGCTCGAAAATAACCGACGATACTGTAACCAGAGCCCCTTTTGTGAACCGCAACTGGGACGGCGGGGCCTCTATCGTTCAACAGGCAGTCCGGCGGACGGGGGGGAGTTGTCCGCACGCCTTTGGGTTTTGAATCTTTCCGATGGAAACCACTCGCTGCTCGACATTGCGGAACGTGCTGACCTTCCTTTCCCGTTGATCAGCGATGCGGCCGAACTGTTGCATCAAAATGGCCTGCTGTCTGTCGTTCCTGACGGCGCGGCCGGGTAACAACGTAAAAGGGGGAGGGATCCACCCAAACCGGTAGCAAATTGGTGCTGGTACGACCGTTATCATATCCCCAAATCGTTCTACGGTGAAACTGTGAGTATAGTACGATATCGCGGGATTACTTCAAGAGGTTACAATCACCCTATCGGCTTGAGTCGAGGGCTTTTGTCCTTGGGACCGAAGGGGCGGTAGCTTTTCCAGGCAACTAGAAGCGCTCCAGGAGCCAATCGGCTAACACCGGCAAGAGTTGTTTTGATCTGTTAGGCCTGGGTAAGGGAATCTGTCCATGAGAGTACTATTGACTGGCCACAAGGGCTATATCGGCGCCGTTGCGGGGCCAGTTCTGCTTTCCGCCGGTCATGAAGTAGTCGGTCTGGATACCGATCTGTTCGCAGGCTGTGACTTTGCGCAGGCGTCAACTCAGATTCCTGAGGTGATCAAAGACATTCGTGATCTGACGAAGGCCGACCTTGAGGGCTTCGACGCCGTGGTGCATCCGGCGGCATTGTCGAACGATCCGCTGGGTGACCTGGACGCCAATTTGACCTACGACATTAATCACAAGGCTGCCGTCCGGCTGGCGGAACTTGCTAAACAAGCGGGTGCAAGCCGGTTTGTTTTCTTCTCCTCCTGCAGCGTATATGGGGCGGCGGGAGATGCTTTTCTGGACGAGTCATCTCCACTCAACCCGGTGACCGCGTATGCGGAATCCAAACTTCTGGTCGAGCAAGATCTGACCCGAATGGCGGATGATCATTTTAGCCCCACTTTTCTGAGGCCTGCCACGGCGTATGGCGTCTCTCCGCGCCTTCGGTTGGATGTGGTTTTGAACGATCTGGTAGCGGCGGCTTACACGACCGGTAACGTGCACATCAAGAGCGACGGTACGCCGTGGCGGCCCATCACACACATTCGCGATATCTCCGCGGCAGTCGAGAGTGTTCTTGAAGCGCCGAGAGACGCCATCCATAACACGACTTTCAATGTGGGCCAGACCGAAGAGAACTACCGCATCAGCCAACTCGCCGAGATCGTTGCGGAGATCGTTCCTGGTTGCAATATTGAGTACGCCGCTGGCGGCGGTCCCGACAAGCGTTGCTATCGCGTGAACTGCGACAAGATCCGGCGGATACTGCCGAGCTTTCATCCGCAGTGGACTGCCCGCAAGGGAGCACAGGAACTGTACGAGGCTTATCGCGCGGTGAGGCTGACCGCCGCCGATCTCGCCGGAACTCCCTACACCCGCATCAGCCACATACGAAGGCTTATCCAAGCCGGTAAGCTTAACGCATCACTGCGTTGGACCCGCCAAGCCACGGAGATTATGGTAGGGACTTGAGCAATGTTATCGACCTCAAGTCCTCTTTCTCCACGAACCGAGAATGCTCGCGACACCGGCAGGGTGTGCCGATTCTGCGGGACTGGCCTGGATACGACGTTTGTCGATCTGGGGATGTCCCCGCTTTGCGAATCCTATCCTTCGGCTGCAGACTTGAAAGGCGGAGAGATGTACTATCCGCTGCATGTCCGCTTATGCGAGAACTGTCTCCTCGTACAGCTGGAAGAATTCGAAAGCGCCGAGAACATCTTTAGTCACTATGCATATTTCTCTTCCTATTCCGATTCGTGGTTGAAGCACTGCGACGCGTATTGTGGAAGCATGACCTCCCGCTTCGGCCTGAACGACCGTAGTTTTGTCATCGAGATCGCCAGTAACGACGGCTACCTACTGCAGTATTTCGTAAAGAGCGGCGTACCTGTGTTGGGTATCGAGCCTGCCGCAAACGTGGCAAAAGTCGCGGTGGAGAAGGGCGTCCCCACGCTCGTGAAGTTTTTCGGGACGCATCTGGCGAAAGGGCTTGTCGCGGACGGTCGTCAGGCGGACCTCGTGCTTGGCAATAACGTGCTAGCACAGGTTCCGGACCTCAATGATTTCGTCGAGGGACTGAAGATCCTGTTGAAGCCTCACGGAGTATTGACCCTCGAGTTCCCTCACCTGCTTCGGCTCATCGAACACAACGAATTCGACACCATTTACCATGAGCACTTCTCGTACTTCTCACTGCTAACGACCGTGCGGATTCTGAAATCCCACGGCCTACGAATATTCGACGTCGAAGAACTGACGACACATGGCGGCTCTCTTCGGGTGTATGCTTGCCGCGAGGAAGATCAAACGCGCGCGGTTGAGTCAAGCGTCGGCAAGGTCCTCGCCGATGAGCAAAGGGCCCGCCTGGATACCACTGAAGGCTACCTGGGCTTCGCAATACAGGTAAGGGACACGAAGATCGCACTGGTCGAGTTTTTGCTTGAAGCCGCGCGTGACGGCAAGTCCGTGGCCGGGTATGGAGCCCCAGGCAAGAGCGCCACGCTCATACACTATTGCGGCATCGGCAAGGATCTGATCCAATACACGGTGGATCGCAGCCCATACAAACAGGGGCGGTTTCTGCCGGGCAGCCACATCCCGATCTATCATCCGGACCGAATCGCCGAAACCAAACCGGATTACGTCGTCATTTTGCCGTGGAATCTCAAAGATGAAATCATCGCGCAATTGCACTACATCCGGGCATGGGCCGGGCGCTTTGTTGTCCCGATTCCTAAGGTGACTGTGTGCTGAGGAGGCAAGCATGAAGGTTGTCCTGTTTTGCGGTGGCGAGGGGATGAGACTCAGGGGCTACTCGGAAGACGTTCCCAAGCCCATGGTCACCATCGGTTCACGGCCCTTATTGTGGCATGTCATGAAGTACTATGCGCACTTCAACCACAAGGACTTCATCCTTTGTCTGGGCTACAAAGCGAATGTTATCAAGAACTACTTTCTTGAATACGAGGAGTCCGTATCCAATGACTTCGTGTTCTCTCAGGGAGGCCGGAAGCTGGAGTTCACCCAACGGGACATCGACGACTGGAAGATCACGTTTGTCGACACTGGACTGCGTTCCACAATCGCGGACCGGCTTCGTCTGGTGAAACCATATCTGCAAGGTGAGGAGATGTTTCTTGCGAACTACAGCGACGGCCTGACCGATTTCTGTCTGCCGCAGATGATCGAAAGTTTTTCGCGCCGGGATTCCTACGCCTCTTTTCTATCGGTGCAGCCGCGGACCAGCAGTCTTGACACCGTCCAGGCAAGCGAAGACGGCTCCGTGCGCGCGATCAAGTGTATGAAGGACTCCGGCATCTGGGTCAATGGGGGGTACTTTGTGCTGCGAAAGGAGATCTTTCAATACCTCAAACCGGGAGAGGAACTGATATACGAGCCCTTCCAGAGAATGATCTCCGAAGGCAAGGTCTGGTCGCCTCGCTGCGAGGGGTTCTGGCAGTGTATGGATACCTTCAAAGACAAGCAGATCCTGGATGAACTGGAAGCCTCGGGTACGGCCCCGTGGTGCGTCTGGAAAAATGGCCAGCCTGCGACGCGAGTAGTGGCGTGATCCAGCTCAGTCTTCCGCAGAAGAAAGATAGCGAACCTCTTCGAGTCCTGTGCCTGGGCGCCCATTCCGACGATATCGAAATTGGCTGCGGAGGAACGATCCTGCGGCTCAGAGAACAGTATCCGGCTATCGAGTTTCATTGGGTAGTGTTCAGCGCTGCGGGGATTCGAGGAGAAGAGGCACAAAAAGGGGCCGAGCTGTTCGCCGGCTCTGCGAACTTGCGAGGTCCCGAATCAAAGAGTTTTCGGGATGGCTTCATGCCCTTCGATGGCGCAAGCGTCAAGGATTGTTTTGAAGACCTGAAACCAAAGGTGTCTCCCGACCTGATCTTCACTCACAACGGGAACGATGCACATCAAGATCACCGGCTGATCTGTGAGCTGACCTGGAACACGTTCCGAGACAACCTAGTTTTGGAGTACGAGATTCCGAAATACGACGGCGACATAGGGCAGCCGGGCGTGTTCGTGCCTCTCGCGACGGAGCTATATCAGAAGAAGATCGCGAACCTGATGGACGCTTTCCGGTCGCAGCGCGACAAGCGCTGGTTTCAACCAGAAACGTTCCTGTCATTGATGCGGTTGCGGGGAATGGAGTGCAACGCGCCCAGCGGTTATGCCGAGGCGTTCTATTGCCGGAAGCTGGTGCTGTGAGCCCTGGCAGCGAGAATAAGGGCAGATTGAAAAAGTGAATATCTACGTAGATTCGAGAATGACCGATGAGGCGCGCCGGGAACGGCTGTATGCCGGCTCGCTGTTCACCTATTCGCCTTCCCCGAGTAGTCTGAAGCTGAGCCAGCTCGCTCGGGAGTTGACTGAGGAGGCGTTCCATCCGCTCGACCCAACTAAACTGCACGAAGACCTGCCGGTGGAACGATGCGCCGAAGTGCTGGCCGTATTGAAACCGAAGTTCATCCATCACCCGAAGTCGAAGGAGTACATCCAGGGGATGCTGGCTGAGTTTGGTTGCGACCCCGAAAAGACTTATTTTGACGTCCCGCGCTTGCGGTCCGCGTTTCCCGACGACTACCTGAAGTCAGGAATCGCTTACGCGTTTCATCCTCATCGAGATACATGGTACTCGGCGCCCTTCTGCCAGATCAACTGGTGGATGCCGGTCTACCCGATCGAATCCGATAACTGTATGGCGATTCATCCGAACTATTGGAGCCAGCCGGTGAAGAACGGATCGAATGGGTACAACTACGATCGCTGGAACCGGGAGAGTCGTCAAACGGCGGCCACCCACGTCAAGGCCGATACGCGGGTACAGCCCAAACCGGAAGAACCAATGGCATTGGATCCGGATCTACGGCTGGTCTGTGACGTTGGCGGCTTGTATCTCTTCTCAGCCGCGCACATGCACTCTACCATACCGAATACTTCAGGAGTAACGCGCTACAGCATAGACTTTCGGACGGTACATCTCGATGACGTCTGGGGACAGGTGGGGGCTCCCAATGTCGATTCCGCCTGTACCGGAACTAGCATGCGCGATTACCTTCGCGGGACTGACCTCGAGCATATACCAGAGGAAGCCGTGGCCCTTTATGGCAGCTAGCTCCACCGAAGTAGCGGCCGGAGTGCCGTTCGCGAGGATTCTGTCTCCGCTATGAGATTCCAAGAGTCACGCCGCATTCAGCCAAGGAGCCACGCCCTGATTCCAGGCGGCTCCCACACCTACGCTAAAGGCGATGACCAATATCCCGAAGAGTACCCAATTTTCATTGTGCGCGGGGAGGGTTGTCACATTTGGGATGCTGACGGAAACGAGTTCATCGAGTACGGAATGGGTCTCCGAACCGTGACGCTTGGCCATGGCTTTGAGCCGGTCGTCACCGCGGCACATCGACAGATGTTGCAGGGTACAAACTTCAGTCGTCCCGCGAAAATAGAGGTAGACTACGCTGAGGAATTCCTCCGCGTGATCACAAACGCGGACATGGTGAAGTTCGCCAAGAATGGGTCCGATGTAACAACGGCTGCCGTCAAACTGGCTCGCGCTTACACGGGACGCGACATGGTCGCGGTCTGTGCTGAGCATCCGTTTTTCTCCGTGGATGACTGGTTCATCGGCACGACCGAAATGAACGCAGGAATTCCACTAGTCATCCGGAATCTTACCGTCTCGTTTCACTACAACGATCTTGAAAGCGTGAAGGAAGTTTTCTCGAGTCATCCGGACCGGATCGCTTGTCTCATCATGGAGCCGGCCACGGCTGAGGAACCGCTGGAAGGTTTTCTTAGCGCCGTCAAGCAGCTATGTGAAGACCACGGAACGGTCTTTATCCTGGACGAGATGATCACCGGATTCCGTTGGCATCTTAACGGCGCTCAGTCTGTCTATGGAGTTGTGCCTCACCTTTCGACATTTGGCAAGGGCATCGGCAACGGCTTCGCGATTGCCGCGTTGGCCGGAAAGAGGGAGATCATGCGGCTCGGCGGATTGGATCACGCCAGCGAGAGAGTGTTTTTGCTCTCTACCACTCACGGAGCAGAGACCCACGCGCTGGCGGCCGCTCAGGAGACGCTCCGTGTCTACCAACGATGCATTGTCGTCGATCGACTGTACCGGCAGGGAGAGCGGCTCCGCGCAAGCGTCCAAGAGTCTGTTGCCCGCCATGGAATTGGCCGCTTCTTTGAAGTCATGGGCCGGCCCTGCAATTTGATCTACGCGACCAGGGACGCGAACGGGCAACCCTCGCAAGCCTTCCGAACGCTGTTCCTCCAGGAGTTGATGGGGCGCGGTATTCTTGCCCCTTCGTTCGTCGTCAGCTTCTCACACTCTGACGAGGATATTGACCGTACGGTCGAGGTCGTCGATCAGGCACTCGGGGTGTATGCCAAGGCTCTCGAGGATGGGGTTGAGAAACATCTTCACGGACGTCCCGTCAAGCCAGTCAACCGTCGTCACAACTAAACGGCCAATAAGTCAATATCATGCAAGCCACTCGCACCAGAGTGGGCAACTACGTCATTGGCGAGCGACAAGGGCAATGGAGATCCACTTTCCCCACTCGCTAGGTCTACTGTATTCAGCGTTCACCTACTACGCGGGTTACGGAATCGTAGTCGCGAAGAAAAACATGGCCTCTATGGCGTGGCTCAGCAAATGGTCCGCGAAACACACCCTAGGCTCGCTTACCGTCCTAGTCTTGACGATAGCGGTTTTGGAGTTTTCGCTATCGGTTGCGAGCTCTACAAGCAAGACTGTCCGCGTGCTTCTATCACCCGGTTTAGTCGACCCGTCGTTACCAGACCCTGTGTTGGGTCTCCGTCTTAACCCGGATGTTCCGGACCACGACGAGGCTGGGTTCAGGAACGCATCTGCCCTCAAATCTGCTGATCTGGTAGCACTTGGTGATTCCCAGACATACGGCATCGGAGTGGCGAGAGAGCAAGCGTGGCCACAACAGCTTTCAGCGTTAAGCGGACAGTCGACCTACAACATGGGGGTTCCCGGCTACGGGCCCGTCCACGAATTGGTATTGATGAGGCGTGCGACAACCCTTCGTCCACACTGGGTTATCGAAGCATTTTATTCCGGGAATGATCTTTATGACGCGTACAATATGGTGTACACGAGGCATCAGGTTAGCGACCTTCGATCCACCGATCAAGCCATCCTAAGCGCGATTGAGAAAGCGGAAACGGAGAGTTCCCTTGATCAGACTATCGATCGGCTTTTCCAGGTTTACATAGGGGCGTTCGATTTCGATAATCATCAACGGTCCGCCACTGGGATGAGGCAGTACTTGTCGGAACATAGCAAGCTGTGGGGATTGCTTCGGGCCACCAGACGAGTCGTGACTAAGAATAGTAACGGTGCCCTCCCGGCGGATTCAACTTGGAGTCAACAAGTCAGCCGGGCTCAGCGAAGCAACGGGTTATGGGAACTGTTCGAAAGAGGAAGTGTGAGAACAGTCCTCGTGCCCGAGTACCGCTTGTCTGCGTTGAAGATGGAAGATCCCCGGATACATGAGGGACTGCGGACGTCCATCGAGGCGCTGACGAGGATGGCCAGTATTGCGCAGGATACTGACGCGCGCTTTACGATTGTACTGATCCCGACGAAGGAACTGGTGTTCTATGACACTTTTGGCGGCGGGGGAAACGGCGCACTGCTAGCTGTCGCTCAGCTCGCCCAAGAGGAGCAGAAAATGTGGAACGAGCTCAAGAAGGAGCTGCATTTGAGGGGGATTTCCTACATTGACACGCTGCCGGCTTTGCGCGAGTCGCTGAGCGCCGGTGAATCTCCTTACCCCATCGGTGCCGATGGCCATCCCACTGCACAAGGGCACAAGGTAATTGCCGCCACAGTATGGAGCGCGATAGCGGCTACGGAACAACGAAGCCAGCACACACCGTGATCGGCGCGTGCGGTCTCTAGTGGATGCGGCACGCTACTCTGGATCTTGATGAGGGAACCATCCGAGGGCATCACCGCGAACGCGAAGCCTGGCTTGGATCACTTTGACGACGTACAACAAAGCTTCTCGGGAATCATAGGAGCTAAGGAAGCGAAAGGGAGGTCAGTCCGAGGTGGTGCTGTCACCATGCTCGGCCAGGCGCTGAGTCTGGTATTGCAGACCGGATCGATTGTGGTCCTCGCTCGTCTCTTGACTCCAGCGGACTACGGATTGCGGGGCATGATCTATACGTTGACGGGCTTTTTTAGCCTGTTTTGGGGATGCGGGCTTGAGCGTTCCCACAGTCCAGCGAGAGACCTTGACGCACCAGCAGGCGTCCAGCTTTTCCCACTCCGACGAGGATGTCGACCGTACCATCAATGTCGTCGATCAGGCACTTCAGGTCTACGTGAGAGCTCTCGAGGACGGCGTCGAGAAACATCTGTTGGGACGTCCGGTAAAGCCGGTGAACCGCAGGTACAACTGGGAAGGCAGACTCACCGGCACATGAAAGACGAGCTGTGGGAGATACTAGGAGACGGGAGATGCCCCAACTCATGAAAGAGGAATTGCGGGAATTATGTAAATATCGCGAACTGCTCTACATGATCACCTACAGGGATGTCACAGTTCGGTACAAGCAATCGATCATGGGGCTCCTCTGGGCCGTTCTGATGCCGATCCTGATTATCGGCGCGGGCATCGTCGTCCGTTATGCGTACGCGGTGGCGTCCGGGAAGCCGCTTCAGCCGGGGGACGTCGCGAGCGTGGCGGTGAAGTCTCTTCCTTGGGCGTTTCTGGTTTCCAGCATTCGCTTTTCCTGCAACAGCCTCATCAACAATCAGAACCTGGTGACCAAGGTTTATTTCCCTAAGGAGGTCTTTCCTGTGGCGGCGGTGATGGCCAGTCTCTTCGACTTCCTAGTGGCGTCCGGAGCACTGGTGATCTTTCTGCTGATCATCCAGGTCGGGTCGAACTCGCAACTCGTTTGGGTCCCGCTATTGCTTTTGATGATGGTGGTTCTAGCCGTGGGTATTGCAATGGTTGTATCCGCGGCCAGTCTTTTCTTCCGAGACGTGAAATATGTTGTCGAGGTACTGCTGACGTTCGGAATCTTCTTTACCCCGGTCTTTTACGACGTTCGAATGTTAGGCGACAAAGGCCATTGGTTGTTGCTCAATCCAGTGGCCCCGATCCTGGAGGGACTCAGCGCCAGCATCGTCCGCCATCAACCGCCAGATCTGCCCTGGCTCGCGTATAGTTGCATCTTCGGCTTGACAGCTCTGCTCGGTGGTTACGTCTTTTTCAAGCATCTGGAGCCAGTCTTCGCGGAAAGCATTTAACGGGGAATCCTAAGTGTCCGACGTTGCGCTCCGAATGGAGCATATCTCCAAAAAATTCCGCAAAGGCGAGATGTACAATTCGCTGCGCGACTTGATCCCGGCCTTGACTGGAAAGCTGTTCCGGCGGCAGGAACTAAACGAGAGCGATCAACGCGAATTCTGGGCCCTCCGAGATATCTCGTTTGAGGTGAAACGGGGCGAGGCATTTGGCATCATTGGCGCCAACGGGGCCGGGAAGAGTACGGCTTTGAAGATCCTCAGCCGGATCATGAAGCCCACTAAGGGCCGCATGGTGGTCAATGGACGCCTCTCCGCGCTGATTGAGGTGACGGCGGGCTTCCACCCGGATCTCACGGGGAGAGAGAACATCTTCCTCCACGGTGCCATCCTGGGCATGACCAGGCGCGAAATCCAATCCAAGCTCGACAAGATTATTGCCTTCTCGGGAATCGAAGAATTCATTGATACACCCGTCAAACGCTATTCAACAGGAATGTACGCTAGGCTGGGATTTTCGGTGGCCGCGCATGTCGATCCTGAAGTGCTGATTGTGGACGAGGTCCTCAGCGTAGGTGACTACCTCTTCCAGCGAAAATGCGTCGAGCGCATGAAAGAAGTGATCCGTGGTGGAGCTACAGTCCTGTTCGTTTCCCACGATCTGAAGAATGTATCAGAGTTCTGCGATCGGTGCCTGCTGCTGGACAAGGGACGAATGGTCACGACCGGTCCGGCACACAAAGTCGTTTCCGCCTATCTAAAGCAATCTCGGACCTCACACAGTGACGAAGCCGCGTCTAACCCCGTCATCATCTCGAAAGTCAGAGTCCGCAACAAATACGGAGAATGCGCGCGGTTCCAGTCTGGGGAGACAGCCTGGATCGACGTCGAGCTGACCGCGCGGGCGCGCTGCACCAAATTGGCTGTTGCGCCATATATGACTAGTGAAGTCAACGAAATCATCTTTGAGACTACAACAGAACGTCTTGGAGAGGGGAACTTTAGCCTGGAGGCAGGTGACGTCTTCAGATGCACATTTGAGCTGCGTCTAAATGTGACCACTGGTTTGTACCACCTCTGCATGCTGGTTTACAGGCATGAGACTCAGACAACATACGACGACTGGGCGCCCGCGGCGACGATCTATGTCAGTTCGGAGGATGATGTGGGCGGCTTCGCGCATTGTTTCCCAAGAGTGATTCAGAAGGGAATTAGTCCCGCGTCGGATGCGACCTCCTCCCCGATCAAGGAGGACACCGTCGGCAACAGAAAATGCAGCCCACAATAAGACTGAGCTCTCTCAACCTCGACGGGACCGGGTTGACGGATTGGAGAACGGTCCGCTCGGACCGAGTGTCACGCGGAGAAATCGCAGCGACAAATGGAAATCTCAAATCGAGGATTGCAGATGCTTGAAACGAGGATCTCGCGATCGCGAGCGGGCGCCTTCGTTCGATCCACGCTGCGCGCAATTGAACCCTGCGGGGGAGACTACTAGTGGGCCGCGGAATGATGCAAACCCCTGCCCCATTGCCTGATCGGTCCTTGAACATGGCTGAGAAGTCCTGGTGGGATGTGTGGAACACGTCCTATCGCACCAGGGACAACAACGATGCGATCTCCGGTGAGCTCTTTGCTCGAGCAGCGGCTCTGATCAACGAGATAACGAAAACTGGACAATGTCGGGTATTGGAAGTCGCCTGCGGTACAGGATCCCTCTCACGGAAGCTGGTCTACTCCAGTTACCACGGCCTCGACCTCTCGCCAGCCGCCATAGACCTTGCACGGCAAAGAGGCCAGGAAACGTCGCCACCGGCTGGGGCGACTCCTCCGACTTACGAAGTGGCCGACTTCCACGAGTGGGTCCTGCCGGTGCAGCCGTTCGATGTCACGGTTTGTATCGACGCGGTGTCGTCCTTCCGCGATCAACAACTCGCAATGAGAAAGCTCGCGCAGAGTTTGCGGATCGGAGGCCGTCTTGTGCTCACGACCATCAATCGGTTTGTCTACCGGCGCATTCGCCGGGCCGGAGGTGTTCGGCTGGAAAGTGGGCCTGTGAGCCACTGGCTTTCGCAGGGCGAACTACAGACCTTGGTCAGGCAGGCTGGACTGGTGATTGAGCGTTCTTGCACGATCATGCCGAGAGGGAACATGGGTGTGCTACGCCTTGTCAATTCGCCACGTTTAAATGAGGCGTTTGGCCCCCGTTTTGCCGCCGTGCTCAAACGTATGAAGGAACATCTGGGGCTCGGCCAGTACATCGTTGTGGTCGCGCGGAGAGTGGGATGACCTTTGGCTGCCCCGCTGTTATTGAGCATGAGTAGCTCCAAACTCCGCGTGGGAGATTGGGTAGAGGTCCGCGGTAAGGAAGAGATCCTGCGGACGCTCGACAAGAACGGCCAACACGACGGCATGCCGTTCATGCCGGAGATGTTCGCATTCTGCGGGAAGAAGTTTCAGGTCTACAAGCGGGCGCACAAGACCTGTGACACCGTCTTTCCGGTGCGCGGACGCAGGGTGCATCGCGCCGTTCATCTGGAGACGCGGTGTAGCGGAGAAGCTCATGACGGCTGCCAGGCCGGGTGTTTGATCTTCTGGAAGGAGGCTTGGTTGAACCCGGCTCCGGGGGCGTCCGGCGGCACCGCGGAGCTCGCCGGTCCCCTGGCGCAGGACACCAGGCCGGTGGCGGCGCCCCGATGCACCGAAGAGGATGTCATCGCGCAAGCCTCCTCGGCCGGTGCCAATGGAACACTTTCCTATCGCTGCCAGGCCACTCAACTGCCCTACGCCACCGCGAATCTCAGCTGGTGGGAGTTTAGTCAATACTTCGAAGACTATTGGTCCGGGAATGTGAGTTTGTGGCGCATCCTTTGCGGCGGGATCTATAGCGTGTATTACTCTCTGACTAAGGCTGGCATCAAGCTTGGGCGCCCGCTGCGCTGGTTTTACGACACGTTCTATCCGCTGTGGCGTGGAACGCCTTTCCCCCGGAAGCACGGAATCATCCCGGACGGCCAGCCCACACCCGCGCAGACGCTCAATCTGCAGGCGGGTGAGTTGGTGCGGGTCAAGTCACACGATGAGATTCTAAAAACGCTGAACCCTGCCAACCGAAACCGCGGCATGTTCTGGGATGCGGAAGAAGTTCCCTATTGCGGCGGCACTTACCGAGTGCTCCGCCGCGTGGATAAAATCATCAATGAGAAAACCGGAAAGATGCTTCACATGAAAACCCCGTGCGTGATCCTCGACGGGGTGATCTGCCAGTCCCGCTTCAGCGATCATCGTATGTTCTGTCCGCGAAGCATTTATTCGTACTGGCGTGAGATCTGGCTGGAGCGTGTCGGGTAAACTCGTGAGCCAACCTCTGGTTAGCGTCGTAACTCCGTTTCACAACACCGCGCAGTACCTGCCAGAGTGTATTGAGAGCGTTCTCGGGCAGACGTACTCGCTGTTCGAGTACATCCTCGTCGACAATTGCAGTACGGATGGCGCGGGAGCCATTGCGGAGTCTTACGCAAGCCGGGATCCGAGAGTCCGCCTCATTCGGCAGCCAGCGCTCCTTCCCCAAGTCCAGAATTACAATTCGGCTCTGACGCACATCTCTGATACAAGCCTGTACTGCAAGATCGTGCAGGCGGACGACTATATCTTCCCCGAGTGCTTGCGCCTGATGGTGCAGGCATTCGAGCAATCCGAAAGAATCGGATTAGTGAGCGCCTACGACCTGAAGGGCGATGTCGTGCGCGGCTCCGGCTTCCCGAGGAGCAGCACGATGCTGCCGGGCCGGGAAACCGCCCGTTTGTATTTACGGGGCGGTGTCTGGGCGTTCGGTTCTCCCACCACCGTGATGTACCGGTCCTCGCTAGTTCGCAATGGCGGGCCGTTTTATGACGAATCGCTGTTGCATGAGGACACCGAGAAATGTTTCCAAATTCTGGAACGCTGGGATTTCGGCTTTGTGCATCAGGTGCTGTCTTTCTTGCGAACGGGAAATGAGTCCATTTCTTCCGGCGCCCGCGCGTTCCAGCCGGGCCTATTGGATTGGTACATCCTGGTCCGGCGCTACGCGAAGGTTTTTTTCAGCCCGGTGGAAGCCGCCGCTTTGGAAGAAGCGGCTCGGCGAAGCTATTACGGCATGCTCGCGCATCGCGCGATCCGATCGCGGGACGCCGCTTTCTGGCGGTATCACACGGAAGGATTGAAGACCCTGCCGGAGACACTGGACCGTCGTTACCTGGCGCTCAAGATCTGCAAGGACCTGCTGCACATGGCGGCCAATCCTGGCCGCATCATCAGGGGGCTATGGCGCCGCTCAAGTCTTGAACAAGCGGGTGATCGATGCACGGCCGGACATTGATTCTTACTGCCGTGCTGTGGTTAACCCCACTGGCCAAAGCGCAAGCCGGTCTCAACGATCAATGGATCGCCTTTGAGCGGGCCGGAGCGCCGAACAGCAACTTGCAATGCTTCTTTTCCAGGAATGTCGGCATATCGGCGGGCTACCTGGCGATCACTGCCAGAGCGGAGGCCACAAACTGCAGTAGCTTTGATCTTCAAAGCGCGAGTTATCCCTACACATCCGGATTTGTCGCCATGCGGAGGTTCAATTTTCTGTATGGGACCGTCGCGGTTAGAGCGAAGTTCGGCGGAGGCGGCCGCACTGGCGCCTGGCCCATCGTGTGGATGGCGGATGCTTCCTGCCAGGCCAGCGACCCGACGGGCACCGACGACGACTGCAACGAGCAGGAAATCGATGTGGCTGAGATTCTGAACGGCAATTTCACTCAAGTCAACCAGCAGATCCACGTCGACCGCTTCAAACACGAAGACGGATGTAAGGCTCCGACGTCCGACGTGAGCCGGGACTTCCACGTCTACCAATTGGACTGGTTTCCGGGCTCGTTGGTGTTTAAGATTGATGGCGTGGTCACGTGCACCGTTATCCGCTCGTATGTTCCGGCTTCTCCCATGTACTTGAAGATCAGCACGTTCGTCGGCGGCTACGGCGGACCAGTCGACAACACGAGCTTACCTTGGACCACACTCATCGACTACGTTAAGGTCACCCGGGGTTCCGATCTGATTTTCAATGACGGCTTCGGCCCTGAGCTGGCCGATCAGCCGGTTGCAATCACAACACCGCTCAGTAGCCCAGACCATGAAAAGCGAAGCCTTCGAACGCCGATTATCACCGCTTGCCTGGTGATCATCGCCGTCGTGGCGGCGTATCAGGTCTGCGGCTGGAAGCGGCAGGGTGGAACAAGTTGAGATGAGTCGACCGGTGGTTTCCGTCGTCATGCCAGTGCGCAACGCCGAGCGGTTTCTCAGCGAGGCCATCGAGAGCGTCCTGAGCCAGACCTTCCGCGACTTCGAGTTCATCGTTGCCGACTTCGGTTCGGCCGATAAATCTAAAGACCTGGCTTGCCGATACGCCCGTAAAGACAGCCGCGTAAAGCTCCATGAAGTACCTCCCGGCAATCTGCCCCGGGCCCGCAACTCGGGTTGTTCCGTCGCTCAGGGGCGATACATCGCCGTCATGGACGCGGACGACGTCTGTTTACCGGACCGCCTCAGACGGGAGCTTGACTATCTGGAGAGCCATCCCGCTGTTGGCGTGGTGGGGGGCGCAACGGAATGGATTGACGCATCGGGCAATTTCCTGCGCCGGCATCACTACCCGGCCGAAAACCGCGAAATCAAAGCGGAACTCCAGACGAACTGCCCCTTTTGTCACCCCACTGTCCTGATGAGGAGAGATGCATTCGAGCAGGTGGGAAGATATCGTGAGGCATTCGCCCTGGCGCATGATTACGACTTGTTGTTGCGCACTTCAGAGCGCTGGGAAAGCACCAATCTCCAGGAACCCGTGCTCCGGTACCGCATCCATTCCCACCAGGTATCCCAAAACAAGAGGACTCAGCAGACGATGTGCATTCTGGCTGCTCAAGCGTCTGCGTCGGCAAGAAGAGCGGGAAGACCGGATCCTTTAGACGCTTCTGGGGAGATCACCGCCACCGGGCTGGGGCGGATGGGCGTGACCAAGGCCGCGCAGCAGTCCAGACTAGCACTGGAAGTGCGTCGATCAATCCGCTGGATGTGTTTAACCGGAGAGAACTCGGCCGCACTGAGCACGGCAGTGGAATTCCTCAAGTCCGGCTTGACGCTCGTTGAGCCGTGGCAGATCGCCGAACTGCAGTTCACCGCAGCTAAACTATTTTGGAAGCGCGGTAAGCCCTGGAATAGCCTGCTTGCCGTCGCGCGCGCAGTGGCGATCCGCCCTTTGATGCTGGCGCGCCCATTGAAGCTCTTGTGGCACAGCCTCGGCCCCGTGAAGCGATCCGCCCGAAGATGAAAGTCACTGTCATTTTGTGCACGTACAACCGCTGCGGAAGTCTGGTTCGGGCACTCGAAAGCGTGGCGGCTTCTCAGCTTCCGCCCTCGGTGGAGTGGGAAGTGCTGGTGGTGGATAACAATTCGACTGACCAAACCCGCGAGGTCGTGGCGGACTTCGCGCGCCGTCATGCCGGCAGGTTTCGATACGTGTTTGAAGCCCGCCAGGGTCAGTCTCACGCTCGCAACGCCGGCATTCAAGAGGCGGCAGGAGACGTCCTGGCCTTCACGGACGACGACATCAGGGTCGAGCCCACGTGGCTGGCGAAGTTGTCAGCGGTTTTCGAGGAGGGAAACTGGGCGGGAGCCGGAGGATCGATTCTACCGGAATCGGGCTTCAATCTGCCGCCGTGGATTTCTCCTTCGGCCCTGCACCTGATGGGGCCGTTCGCACATTTCAATCCGCGGCCCGATGCGGGTGAGCTTGCCGAGCCCCCGTGGGGCGCCAACATGGCGTTCCGGAAGGCGATGTTTCAAAAACACGGCGGCTTTCGCACGGATCTGGGACTGCATCCCGGTTCCGAGATTCGCAATGAAGATACCGAGTTCGGCCGACGGTTATTGGCGGCTGGGGAACGTCTCTTCTATGTCCCCTCCGCGGTAGTCTTTCATCCCGTACCGGAGGAGCGCCTCCGGGAACAATACCACTTGGCCTGGTGGTTCGGCCAGGGCCAGGCGGACGTGCGGGAGCTTGGCGTTCCATCTGGTGCTCGTCTGTCGGGTATCCCTCTGCACCTCTTCGGGCGTGCCATGATTCTGGCCTTGCGGTGGACCCTGGCTCTCAGCCCGCGTCGCCGATTTGCCTTCAAGCGGAGCCTGTGGAACGCTCTCGGGGCCATTAAGGAGTGCTTCGACGAGTCGCGCAAACCCTATACGTCCCAGAAACCGAACCTTTGTATCTGAAAGTACCGTCGCATGATGGCTTAACTGACGATGATGCAACAATGAGAATCACGATCATCTTATGTACCTACAACCGCTGCCTGAGTTTGGCGAGAACACTACAAAGCGTGGCAGCCTCAAGGCTTCCGGGCTCGGTCGAGTGGGAAGTATTGGTTGTCGACAACAATTCGCCCGATCAAACTCGGGAAGTTGTGGTGGATTTCTCACGGCAGTATCCAGGCCGGTTCCGTTATCAGTTTGAAGCTCGCCAGGGCAAGTCCCATGCGCTCAATGCTGGCGTTCGGGAGGCCCGAGGGGAGGTCCTGGCCTTTCTGGATGATGATGTGACAGTTGAGCCCGAGTGGCTGGCGAACCTGACGGGAATTCTTCACGACGAACGCTGGGCGGGCGCTGGAGGCCGCATCCTTCCTCCACAGGGTTTCTCGGCCCCTAACTGGCTTTCGACAGCGGGCCGGTACACGCTGGCGCCGTTTGCTCACTTTAATCCGGGTCCGGATCCTAGTGAACTTGCCGAGCCCCCCTGGGGTACGAACATGGCGTTTCGGAAGACCATGTTTGAAAGATACGGGGGATTTCGTACCGACTTGGGCCCCTCCCGCGGTTCCGAGATTCGTAACGAAGATACCGAGTTTGGCCGCCGACTCTTGGCAGCTGGAGAACACCTGTTTTATGTCCCCTCCGCAGTGGTCTATCATCCCGTGCCGGATGTGCGACTCCAAAAACAATACCATTTGGCGTGGTGGTTCGCCAAGGGCCGGGCGGACGTGCGGGAGTTTGGTGTTCCGGCCGATACGGCCCGTTTGTTGGGCATCCCGCTCCACCTCTTCGCGCGCGCTATCATACTGACGCTGCGATGGACCGTAGCGCTGGGCTCCAGCCGCCGATTTGCGTCTAAGCGCAATCTCTGGACGACCCTGGGTGCCATGACGGAATGCTTCCGCGAGTCCCGCGACTCAACAATTACATTGGAGTCGAGTGGCGGATCTCAAAGCACGAGAAAGTACTAGTACGCTTCCATGAGACGGCGCCCATTGTCAACAAAAATCGTTTCCCCACTTCAACCCAGGCTTCCATACGCATTCGAGTGAGCCAGATCCAGCTTGGCTCGATGCAAGTTGAGTTCAAGGTCGAAGTCCGGCGCTGCTGTCTAAATGACGAGCTCGAAACTCAAGCGCACTATCGCAGTCGCCGGAACACTCGGGTTTGCACGCGATTACCATCACAAGGGAACATTCATACCATCTGAGGAAAGGGTTTGTAGAACTCGCCGCTCACCCACAAGCGGTGCAGCAGCACGGACAACTTTCGCGCCACCGCGACAATCGCCCGAAGCGTAGCTTTCTTGCCACCTTCGCTCTTGGCCAAGCCCCACCGGCGCAGGGCTGAATCCTTTCCCCAATGCCCCAAAACATGATGCGCGCACTGCACCAGCAGCTTACGCAAATATGGATCGCCGCTCTTGGAGATCCCCAATTGCGGATCGCGCGCGCCGCTTTGCCGCTGCTTGGGCCGCAAGCCCAGGAACCCCGCTACATCCCGGCTGTGCACGAACCGCTCGGCCCGGCCCAGCGTGAGCACGAAGGTCATCGCCGTAAGCCGACCCACGCCTGGAATGCTCTCCAGTCGCTTTACCTCCGCGTGCTGCTCGGCCAGCGCGCTGACTTGTTGGTCATAGTTACGGATCTGCTGGCTCAATGCGTCGATCTGCTGCAGCAATCCGCACAGGGCCGTGCGCAGCATCACGGGCAAATCCACCAGAGCGCGTTGTCCAAACGTCGCCGTGATCGACTTCGGTAGTCGTACCCCGAATCCCTTAGCGATACCGCGTGCGCTATTGATCAGCAGAGTGCGGGTCCGCAGAATCGCATCGCGCGCCCGAATCACGGCCAACTCGGCTTGCTGTTCAGCCGTGCGATGCTCCACCGGTGCCAGTAGTTGCACATCGGCCCGCGCCAGCAGCGCCAGCTTACGCGCATCGGCCGGATCGTTCTTGGTATCGCTGGCGGTGATCCACTTTAGCTCGCGCGCGTTGGCCACAATCACGTCATGACCCAACCCCTTCAGCTCTCGGCTGATCCAGGCCGACTGCGCGCCGGCTTCCAGCGCGATGCGCCGAGGTTCTCCGCTGAAATGCGCTTCCAGCGAACTCAGCTGGTTGCGAAAGTTGCCTTCCTCCACCACCTCGCCATCCTGGTTGACGACGCAGTAGCGGCTCATCTTGTCGCCCAGGTCGATTCCGACCGTTTCCACTGGCATCCGCTTTCCCGTTTTGCTAGGCTTCTTCATGGCTGGTTTCTCCTTTGCACCTCTCAGAGTGCGTTCCACAGCTTATCGCTGTCTAAGGTGAGCCAGCCGTCTCATCCCATCTAGATTAGCCTCACTAAGCCTATCCTCACATTTCTGGTCGTCTGGCCCGCAGCTACAATGAAGAATACATAAGCCCTGGCCATATGAACCCTGGGAATTCAGCGTGCAGATAACGATCACCGCGGTATCAATGTTCCGTGCGCTTGCAATCACGATTCTGGGCGCGATTGCCGTGGCATGTCTTTGGCCGTTTCACAGTCCGAAGAACGAAGTGAGTTGGTCGGCCGATCGCAATGGAGTCCAGATGGGGCGCTACGGGACGGTGATGAGTTCTGGCTCCTTCCGGATGCCAGAATCGGATGAAGACCCAGGCTGGAGTATTGAGATTTGGATGCAGCCGAGCCGGACGAGGGCCGAGAGGCACTTCTTCAGTGTTTTTAGTCCAGCCAGCACAGATCTACTATCACTGCGTCAGTACGCCGATGGAGTGGTAGTGAGTGAAAACAAGGAGGAAGAGTACACTCCTACGCACAAATCGCTGTACGTCGATGCTGTCTTCCGGCCAGCGACTCCAGTCTTCCTGACGATCGCGGCAAGCGGCCGTCGAACCTCGGTTTTTGTCGATGGTGCCCTAAGGAAATCGACAGAAGTCCTCCGGTTTTCGAAACGTGCGCTCGCTGGACAATTCATCTTGGGCGATTCACCCCTAATCAGCGATAGTTGGTCTGGATGGATTGGCGGATTTGCGGTCTATGCTCGCGAGTTAAGCCCGTCTGAGGTATCTCAGCACTTTGCGAGCTGGAGTCAGCGGCCCCCCCCAACTCTCACCGAAGATGCACATCCAGCCGCTCTCTATCTTTTCAAAGAAGGCGCTGGAAACATCATTCACAATCAGGTCCGCTCCGGCGTCGACTTGATGATTCCCGAGCGCTACCTCGTGGCGGGGAAGCTGTTCCTGGAGAGGCCCTGGGATGAATATGAACCGGCTTGGAGTTACTACAAGAGCATATTGATCAATGTCGCCGGATTCGTTCCGTTCGGCTTCCTTTGGTACGGCTACCTATCGTTGTCCTTTCCACAGCAGAAAACGAGGACGGTTTGGACCACTGTGATTCTAGGCACCACAATGAGCCTCACGATGGAGATACTCCAGGGGTTCCTCCCGACTCGAAGTTCAGGCATGACTGATATCGTCACGAACACCGCCGGTACAACTCTCGGTGTCGTGGTGTACCGCCTGAGTGAAGGGGTGGTTCACAAGATTCTGAGCCGTGTCCATGGGGTCATGGACGAGCGCCAGGTCCCGATTGCAGAGTGATGTTCCTCCGCGAAGTTCCTTAAAGAGTCACCATACATGGACCCAAAAACTCAAACCCAACTGAACGAAACAAACGTCGACTTTACCGAAACGATTCGACAGTACCTGAGGATTTGCAAGAATGGCCGATGGCTTATCGCGTTCTCCACACTGCTCACCGTTGTGGCCGGTAACGTGGTTCTTCGTTTCGTTCCCAACAAATATCGTTCGGAAGCGACGATTCTTGTTGCGGACCAGCAACTCGCTCCCAACTTGGTGGCCCCCCTTTCGAACACGCCACTGATCGACAGGGTGCAAATCGCCGCCCGCGAAGTCTTATCCGAGTCCCGGTTGCTACAAATCGTTGACGAATTCGGACTCGCTGATAGCAATACATCGCCAGATGCCGCGGTTGAATTGCTGCGAAAAAACATAGATATCGAACCGGCCCCCAACTTCACGTTTCGGATCGCATTCTCGGCCAAGACACCGCAGTTAGCTCAAGACGTAGCCAAGAAGCTGGTCGAGTCGTTCATGCAGAGGCACTTGCAGCTTGAAGCCAACCAGGTCGAGGCTACTACAGGTCTTCTCGAGGAACAGTTGACGGAGAGGCTAAGAAAACGCAGCGAACTCGAGCAGCGTATGCGAGTTCTCAAGGGGCAGTACGCCGGGGCGCTTCCGGATGCGCGACAGGAGAACCTGGAGCGGTGGCGTCAAGCCCAGTATCGGCTCGACACTGTGACCGCCAGCCACGAACGCGCCATTGAACAACGCGCAACTTTGGAGTCTGCGTTGGCTGGAAATCTGAATGCGCGACTCACTCGTCTCCAGAACGAGCGAGCGGTCTTGCTCAAGCGTTTCACGCCCCAGTATCCGGAAGTGGTGAGCAAAGACCAGGAGATTGCCCAGCTGACGGCCGACATTGAGGAGATCAAGATTGGGGGTAGGACGCTCCAGGGCCGTCAAACTCCTATGGCTTCCGCGGATCCGAGCATCACCCTGCTGGAAGGGCAGCTTGAGGCAAACGCGCGGGAAATTGACAATTTATTAAAAGAGTCAGCGCGGCAAACGGCCATAATCAAGGAGTACGAGAGTCACCTCAACGCCAACCCGGTGTATGAGCAGCAGTTGAGTACGACGACGCGCGAGATGGAAGCAGTTAACGTTGAAATTGCCGAACTGCAGAGAAAACAACAGCAGTCGGACCTGGCTGCGGATTTGGGGAAGCGCCAGCAACAACAGCAATTCCGCTTGGTGGACCCCCCCAACCTGCCCGCGCACCCCGCGAGTAAGCGGCTGCAGACGGGAAGCTTGGGCGCAGTTGCGGCTGGCCCCCTGTTGGGCTTCGTCCTTGCGTTTCTCCTGGACCTTCGGAAGCCTACTTTCCACAGCGAGAACGAACTTCGGCGCAAATTCGCTCCGCCTCTGGTGTTTAGTATCCCCGCATTGCCGACCCCAACGGAGCGGCGCGCTCGAACCTGGAGAACCGCTTTTGAGTTGGTCGCGGGATGCGTTGTTGTAACCGTGATAGCCGCCACTGAGTTTTATGCCTACAGGCTGCTCGCATAGCTCGGCCTCGCTCCAAGAAGATCTCGTCCGCGGCTAGTTCGTCCCCGATAGGACCAGTGGCGTAGTGCGATCTTGGGGTCCTATATCTTGTGTACGGCGGTACCAGTACCGACTTCTGATAGCTTAGTCCAACACTCTCCTGTTATTGTTTATTAGGAAGGTGGCTTCCACGGGGGAGGCAGCTAGTGATCGGCGATAATCGCTTGGGCATCAACATTGCTCTATCGCCTGCTGAAAAAGCTGCAACGGCCCGACGGGCTGCCGAACGGTATGGAGAGGTGTAACAAAAGGATTATGACGATAAGATTGGTCGAAGCCAACATTCGTGGCTACCAAACTTCGGGTCTGCCTCTCTGGTGGGTACGTTCTAAGTAACGCCAGGTGAGCGCGATACGATAGTAGCGGCAGCACTTAATGATCAACTTTTCCCAGCTTCTTTGGAAGCCTCAGCGCACGAGAACTCACTCGTCCTCAACTCAACGCAGTACGGTAGCGGAAGAGGCCGATGTAGCCTCAGAGCTTGGGCACGTTCCAATTGAACAGGTACGAATCAGCCCCGCGAGCCGACTTATCTTCTTTACCGATCCACAGAGTCCTGGCGCTGACCGATTCAGGTTTCTTCGGATGCGCCTTCGAGAACTCCAGGCGCTGGGAAAGCTGAAGAGCATTCTTGTAACCAGCCCTTTACCTCAAGACGGGAAATCTACTGTCGCCCTGAACCTGGCTGTGGCTCTGGCTGAGGAGGGGAAGCGCTCAGTTTTACTGATGGAGGCGGACCTGCACCAGCCGAGTCTGGCTCAAAGCCTGGGACTCGAACGTCGGGCCGGACTGGCAGAGAGTCTCGAAGAAGATGTGGATCCGATGTCGTTACTTCGACGCTTGGAATCGCTGGGTTGCTACTTGCTGCAGTCCGGTCGGCCAAAGGGTAATCCCACAGAACTGTTGCAATCAGATTCAATGTCGAACATAATGGGGAGATTATCCCAGCACTTCGAGTGGATTGTCATTGACACACCGCCTGTGATACCTCTTACAGATACCGTATTGTTGTCACGGCTTGTGGACGCTAGCTTAATGGTCGTACGGGCAGACCGCACGCCCAAGGATGCTGTTGACCAGGCGCTTGCGATCCTCGGCCGCAAGAACGTCGCGGGCCTCGTTCTCAATGGAGCCGAAGGCCTCAACAAGCAATACTACGGTTACGGATACCATCTCAAGAAGTAACCCCTGCCCTAATTGCAACACCAAGAAAACCGGTTCGAGACGGAGGCATTGAGGCCCAACTAGGTTTCGAGGCAGCTGAGATCGGCTCGGGCTCGAGAAATATTGCCACGAACTCCTTTCTTGCCGACACGAACGACGTGAACGATTACTCGGGAGTCGTATTGTCATCAGACGCGGACATTCCCCAATCGAGAGACGTGGCGAGGCTATTGATGCAGCAGCAGGTCGCCTGTTTTTAGTGGTCACAATACCCAATCAGAGCTATTTCCTGGATATCGCTTCGCTGTTCCCGTCCTGGCAGGAAATTTCCTAGGTAAGTCACTTACCTGCGGGGTTTACTAAGACCTGCCGAAAGAAGCCAAGCGATAGGATCCTGCCAGATGAAAGGCGCACCCGTCTTTCAAGTGAAGCAATCGCCCCTTTCTCATCGGTGATCCGAACAAGCTTTGACATGTCACAATATCGGCTGATGAACGGCGGCAGAATCCGTTCCATTGGGGTGGCGATGTGTCTGGCGCCAGCTTTGGCATTCGGGATACAGGTCTCGCTGAACTCGGCCGCGCTCTCGCCCGCCAGCAGCGGGATCGTGACGGTTTCCTGCACGACTGAGAACCACCAAGTCAGTGGAATTCAACTCGACTTGACGTATGACAGCTCGGCCATGAGCGTCAGCGTGCTTCCAGGAAGCGCGATGCGATTGGCTGCAAAGGCACTCTATTCCGCGGACATCTCGCCCAATCAACATCGCCTGGTGATTGTCGGCCTCAATCGGACTCCAATTGCCGATGGCCCGCTCCTGACTCTGGTTGTCAACGTCGGTCGAACCGCTCCCGCAGGCGCGTATACGGTCTCGGTAGGGAATCTCGTGGCCACCAGTCCGGCCGGCGACACGATCGACATCTCGGGCAGCTCGGCAACGATTACCGTTTCGGGGCAAGCGGGCGACATCGCACCCCTTCAGTCAGGCGGTGTGCTCAGCGCGGGCAGCTTGCTCCCCGGAGCCGTAGTTCCTGGTGAGGTAGTCACTCTCCTCGGCGCGGGAATCGGTCCGGAGGTGCCCGTTATCATGCAGGCATCCGGCGGTAGCTGGCCTGTCACCGCCTCCGATACCAGCGTGAAGTTCGATGGTGTTCCGGCTCCGCTGCTCTATGCGAGCGCGAACCAAATCAACGCAGTGGCTCCGTACGAGATTCTGGGGAAGCAAGCAACGGTGTTAACAGTCGAGCGAGGGGGAAATCAAGTCTCGTCGCTTACTCTTCCGGCTGTTCCATCTGTGCCTGCACTGTTCACTCTAGATGGGAGCGGCACCGGACAGGTTGCCGCTAGTAATCAGGACGGCTCTATCAATACACCCGTGAATCCGGCATCACTGGGTTCTTGGGTCATACTTTACCTAACAGGAGCCGGACAGACGGATCCGGCAGGAATCACCGGCCGAGTTCTGGGCTCAACCGAAGTGGGACGACTTCTGCTAGCCTCCGGCGCGTCCATCGGAGGCCACTTGGCGGAAATTCTCTATGCCGGTCCCGCCCCGGAGCTGATTAGCGGGGTGATGGCAGTCATTGTCCGCATTCCATCGAACGCAAGCCCAGCGTGGGCGACGCCCGTTGTAATAGAGATCGGGAATGCTGTCACACCCGTAGGCCTATGGCTGTCGGTGGGACCGGGCTAGGAAATTCCAGGAATGTTCTAGCTTCAGACGGTCCCGCCGGTTCTGGCGTAATGAACCGAGATGCCTTCCTGGGCAGCAAGGCTCCTGGACGTGCGATTGCCGGCGTGTAAGATTGGATGATGCACTCCGGTGATTTCAAGGACCGAGTCATAGCATCTATAAGCGAATCGATCGCCGCATAGTGGCATTGAGATGCCCGGTGTGCTCGGCAACTGTCAGCCGCTGGAAGCCTATGACGGGCTTGAGAGATCCCGATTTTTGCACGTCACTCCACATGTGGGATTAGGGGACATTGATTACCAGTACGTACTGGTACTAGTTGGGGTGGATTTCCTCGCCCCTTTCTGATATAGTCCTGCGATGAGCAAAATCTTTGCGACGATGTTGTTAATCCTCGGGTTATCGGGAGTCGCCTTGGCCGCGGGCCCGACTACGACTAATAGGATTCGCCACACTTCTCCAGAAATCGATCCTGGATCGGGAGTGATTGCGTTGACTTTGCTTTCCGGTGCGCTCCTCGCTATTCGGGGACGCCGAAGAACCAAGGACTCCGGCTCGAACGCCAAGTAACAGGGACACAGACCCAAACGCTGGGTGTCTGTCGTCCTCTTGACCATGATTGACCCTTACACCCACGAGGGAACGATGACCCTGCCCAGGGGGCATTTCACCGGGCGTGCGTTTCGGGACTGGCGCGAGTTTGGACTGCCGCAGCGGCTCGGAGTTCTGGCAGTCCTTTTCGCACTAGAGCTGATCGCTGTTTCGACATGGATCGATACACGGGCCTTCGGGGGAAGCGGAAGGCCCGCGTTTCAAGCGGTCGTGGCCTTCGCGGCACTTTTTTTGACGTTTAGTTACCTCCGGTCTAAGCTGGCGCTCCAACGGATTTCCAATGAACTTGTCGGGACCTCCATCAAGTGGGGCCTGCTTGTCGGCCACTTTGGTGCGATGGCTGCATTCGCTGCCCTGAGTTCCTTTCTGCTGGCGGAGGAAAAATGGGGCCTTCACGGAAATCTTCTTTCGAAGAGCCCCCTCCTGGCAGGCTTACTTGCTATTGGCCTGGGGGCGGCGGCCTTCGTTCCTCCCCGGGTCTGGCTCGATCTGTTGCGCAGCACCGGGACGGCGTGGGTATACGCCGCGGGCGCGACATTCGTAGCGCTCCAGCTGATAAGTCGCTTCGCGCCCTTGTGGCAACCCGCGACCGGCCTGACGTTCGTTATGGTAAGGGCCTTGCTTCGGCCCCTCCTCCCAGACCTAGTCGCTGACCCAACGACAAATGAGATAGGAAGCCGCGAGTTCATGACCACGATCTCGGCGTCCTGTTCCGGCGTTGAGGGCGTGGGCCTGATCCTTGTGTTCAGCGTCGCGTGGCTTTGGTTTTTCCGGCGCGAATGCCGTTTTCCGCAGGCCTTCCTGCTGATTCCTGCAGGCGTTTGCGTCTTGTGGCTGCTGAACGTCTTGCGAATTGCCGTACTGATTCTCATCGGGAACGCGGGCGCGGCGAGCGTCGCCGTTGGCGGATTTCATTCGCAGGCGGGTTGGATCGCTTTCAACGCTGTTGCTCTAGGATTCTCGTTGACCGCGCAACGGGTGCAATGGTTCACCGTGAGACCGCGGGCGCGCAGACCTGAAGAGAGTTCCGCGGAGAACCCGACCGCCGCGTATTTGACACCGTTCTTGGCAATCCTTGCCGCGGCTATGCTTGCTCGCGCCGCGTCGGGCACCTTTGAATGGCTTTATCCGCTAAGGTTCTTCGCCGCGGCGGGGACTCTGTGGTTCCTCTGGCCGAAATACGCAAAGCTCGATTGGAATTTCGGTTGGGTCGCGCCGATAGTTGGCAGCCTGGTATTTGTGATCTGGCTGGGTCTGGATCTAGTTTCGGGAGCACACAAGGACAGCGGATTAGCGTCCGATCTTGCAGTCCTGCCCGCATCCGGCCGGTTCGCTTGGCTTGCTTTTAGAACCCTTGCCGCGGTGGTCACCGTTCCGATCGCCGAGGAACTGGCGTTTCGGGGCTTTCTGCTCCGCCGCCTGATCTCCGCGGATTTCGAGTCGGTAAGCATGCGAACCGTCACGGTTTTGTCGATATTAGTATCCTCGGTTGCCTTCGGCCTTCTTCACGGCGACCGCTGGCTTGCCGGCGCAGCGGCGGGAATGCTCTACGCCGGCGCGCTACTGTGGCGTGGTCGAATCGGTGACGCCGTGGTCGCGCATGGTGTCACCAACGCGCTTATTGCCGCATGCGTTTTGTTCGGCGGCAAGTGGTACCTCTGGTAAAGTCCCCAGGTAGAGGCTGTTCCTCAAAATACTCTCCGCGCGAGGTCCCCGGAATTCTACTGATACAGAGCAGGCTGGCGGGGCAGGGAAATGCCTAATCTTGGGGTAAAGGTCATCTCCGCTAGAGGCGTAACCAATGGCCACGTCCGTTCTCAACGCTAGGGACTTGGTATAACCGCCGTGGCTTGATTTGAAAACACGCTCTCAATGCCATTCGCATCCACCGCTGTCGCTACATAGTAGTAGGTCTGGCCGGATTGAACGGAGTTGTCTACATAGGACAGCCCGAGGGGTGACCCGTTAACCTTCGCGTAGGGGCCGCCGGACGTCGTCCCGCGGTAAATGTTGTAAGTCACATTTGATGTAATGCTGGCTAGCCAGCTCAGCGTCACACTGTGGGGCTGCGGTGGCGGGGGAGGCGGTTGACCGTCGACGACGCACGTTCCGGCTGGCAGGGCTGCATTCACGACTCGCTGTACCGTGACGACGGTGCAGACCCCAGCTCCGTTGATATTCGCAGAACAAGCCGTCTGACCGAGAACCATGCTTACGATCCGATTCACATCAAGAATATTCACGGCTCCATCACTGTTCAAGTCACAGGCATTCCCAACGCTTGCTGACGCGGCCCTGAAGCTCACGGTGCTGGTACAATATGTGCCGGCGACGGCTTGGTTCCACTGAGCACCGTACAGACCCGGGGCGGACGCTATGAGATGTGCCCATCCGTTTGTCATAAGAGCAGAGTCGTTGATAAACGCATTCGTACTACCGGTCACGCTGTCGCTGACTGCGGCAATAGATACCACCAACTCACCGGTTGAAGTGGTCGTCACGACGGCGCCAGAAACATTGGTGCTCGCTGGCTGGTCATTGAGCACCGCCGTCTGACCGAGCGGCGCTGTCTGGTCGGCTCCTGAAAACTCCCATATTACGGCGCCGGCCTGTGAAACACTCTGACTAAACGCGACGGTCACGGACGTGGCACCAGCCACGCTGTTCTTGGCGTACCAAATATCACCGACATAACCGATTGAAACAGTTGCTCGTGCTGCACCCGCTTCTGCATAGACATTCCCCGCATTATCGGTTACGCTGGCTACCGTAATTGCCGCACCGCCTGCCATTCCCTTTTGTATACCGACGACAATTAGATTTCCGCTGCTTGTCGCAGGAATCGTACAGACCGTTCCCGGGAATGGGCCTGAACCACAGTTGGTCACATGCACCAAGCTAATCTGCGCCGACGCCGGAGTACACAGGAGAGACATGCCGCCGACGACCACGGCCAGGCCAATCACCGCTCGAAGTCCTCTTGCCGAAAGATAGGAAATCAGTTCCACCAGGATAACCCTCCCCAATCGTCTCGAAAGCACCACCTGAACTTGCCCACTCAATGCACTCTGCCCTAGTGTTCTGATCGGACGATGGGACGCTAGACAGGAGTGTACTAAGTAGCAAGAATGGGACCAAAACGGATCTCACTTTAGTACTGACAGTGCCGTTGTACCATTCTCAAAAAACCGGATCGTGGCGGAATGTTTTTTCCACAAGCTATTCACAGGTATAGGATGCTAAGCATTTGACTCTAGGTTCGTTAGATCTGTGGAAACAACCGCGTGGCGTCTAGACCATCCCCTTTAAACGTGAGATATTACACCACCGTAACGCACTTACTCCTTGAGATGCCAAGGAGCCGCTCCCGCGTCGTGGCGATAAGAATGCAAGCGTTCCACAACGTCATAGCGTGGAGTTCTAGCCTTAACGTTGCAGTAACAGTGGAAACCAGTTGTGGCGCTTAGGATGGCGTAGCAGTAAGACTTACTACCTTGAGTAAGACTTACCTGCGCATGGCTGTCGTACTCGTTTTCAAAACGAAGCGGGGCCCCAATTTATGCTGTCAAAGTTCGTCAGCTTAGAGGAGCATGATCGCCGAAGTCGTGCTCGTCTGACGCTTGCCTATCCTGTCCGCATCTCTCGACCCGGGGAATCACGGCCCATCGAGACGCGTACGGAAGACTTGACGTGCGAGGGTTTTTATTGTCTTTCCAGCCGGCCTTTTTCACCGCACGAGTGGTTGGAATGCGAACTAGTGATTCCGGGCGACTCCTTCGACTGCCCATCAGACAAAGACTTGGTCCTTAGCTGCATGGCAGAGGTCGTCCGAATCGTGCCGCAAGCAGTGGGGGAAGCGTTTGGCGTGGCCTGCCGTCTAGGCCACTACACGCTCACCCGGAGAGTCCCTGAGCGCCATCTTGAGCTTGTTGCGCAGTAATCTGCGTGACTAGTCATTCGCGATCGCAACTGTGACTGCGTTACTCTCGGCAATTCTGCCGTCCGGCAGCGTTACCCTGATGGACAGTGGAACGGCGACTCCGACCGGGGCGCCCTTGGGCACACGAGCGTCGATCTGGAATAACCCAACCTTGCCAACCGCAAGCCCGGCAAATTCGGGCACGATCTCGCGGCCGCCAACAACCACCGTAACCGTGTTTCTGGCCGCAACGCGATGATCTGACGGAGTCGGTGTGCCGAGTGGAACGATCTCTTGTATTTCACCCAGGCCAATGGCATAAATGGTCAGGAGATCTCCTTCTTGTGCGGGACGGCTGGGAACCCCGTCCGCCACGGGCATCGCCAACTCGTTCGAAGCCGCTATGATCACTGCGCCCTGCTTCGCATCACCGAAGCTGAAGAGCCCGGGCGTCGCAGCCTGCATCGTGGTTTCAGCAGACTGAACGTCACCACTTTCGGACTGCGCAGCAACTTCGAGCAGCGATCCTGCCGGAAGCAAAGGACACTGGAAGTTGATCTGCGAATCCGATACGAACAGCAGCGGTGCCGCGGCGCCGTTCACCGCGACGGTCACACCCGCCAGACGTGTGGGCAGCGGATACGACGAAGCTGCCTGGCTTACCTGACTCGCAAAGCCGGACCCTATTAAAGTAGCGAGCCCTCCGGGGCTGCAGACGTTCTCCTCTAGTCCGGTCGCCGCGTTCATTAGCTTCAGTCCGGCCGGCTGCCCCGCGACTGACTTCGCGTTTTGACCGGCAAGTGAAGCGGAAGAAGACCATACGGCTGCTGTCGGAGCGCCCAGGACTTCGACAATACTCAAGTTGTAGGCGTCGTTGGTTGGAGCCAAGTCGTTGACAATAGCACTGCTGCCGATCAACGCCGTTGGAATGCTGAGACGCTGGACCCAGTAAGTCTCGAGATCTGGCGCCAGATACTGGTGCAACAGAGTTTGGCCTGATCCCACCGTGCGTACCGCGGCTCTGGTGGGATCCTCTCCCACTCCCATCACCAGGGAATTGATCCTGGTTGTGACTAAGGTGGCCTTTGGTGCGCCCGAAGACGCGTTCCCAGCGCCGATCGCGCCCACAGCCCCCGAGCCATTGGTTCCCGAAGAGTCCACACCAGAGAAGCTCAGCACTGTCATAGAAGACGTGACGCTGCGTGAGAGATTCGCCGTCACGGTCACGCTCTTCAGTGGCGCAGACGCAAAGGCTCGCCAGATTTCGGACGTACCTTTTTGAGTTGTCGCAGTGACCACCGGAACCCACGTGAGCCCGGCGCCGGAGACACTATTCACAACAGTGTCCCTCCCGGACGATTTTCCATCGGCGGCGATAAAAGCCAGGAGCAGTTCGTTCCCGGAAGCTGTGGAAAAACCCGGGGAAGTCACGCGCGAACCGGTCCGGGACTGATCCGTCCAGGTCTGCACGTCCACCGTTGGTACCGCGAAACTCTGGGTCTGAGCCGCCGTGAAGTTGACCCCGCTCATATTGGCTCCGGCTACTGTGACAGATGCGTTCGCGGGCGTGAATACGGTACTGGCGTTGCTCGGAGTCACGTGATAGCTTCCGTTGACCAAACCCGCGAAAGTGTAGTTCCCCGAAGTGTCCGCGGTTGCCGTGGCGCTCCCAGCGCCGCTTAGAGTCAGGATCGCCCCGTTTCCAAACGACGCTGGGCTGATTGTTCCTGAAATGCTCCAGCGCGGCGCCACCAGGCTCAACGTGTAACTCTGGGACTGGCCGCCGACGGTGGCTGTGATCCGCGCCGGTTGGTCGATCGTTACCGACGACACTGTGGCCGCAAAGCTCGATGTGGTCGCGCCTGCGCCTACCGTCACAAGCGCCGGCACTGTCGCATTGGGGTTGTTGCTCGATAGCGCGACCGCGAGTCCCCCGCTTGGCGCGGCCTTGCTCAGAGTCACCGTACAGGCTGAGGATCCAGGAGCGTTCACGGTAGTCGGCGAGCATGAAAGTGCGCTCAGCGCTGCCGTCGACTGGATGACCGTGATGACGCCTCCCGTGCCGGAGGCAGGAATTGCATTTCCCAAGGCATCCGACGCCACAATTCCGCTCAACGCAATTGGAAGACTGGTGCTGGTGCTAGCGGGCGATATCGTGATGGTAGCCGTGGCAACCGCTCCGTTCCCGATTGCCGTTGTGTTCACCCCAAAGACAACGCAGGTTGTGGAACCCCCGGCTGCCGAACAAGAGAGGCTCTTTCCTGCAGCTATTGCGGCTGAGCTCGCCGTCACGCTGATATTCGTCACGTCCGCGGGATAGTTCATGGACCACTGAATCCCTGTCGGCTGGGCGCCCCCGCTCACGGTCAGAGAGACATCTAGCGCTACACTCGAACCGGGTGAGCCGCTGCCCGAGCCAATCCACAAGCCGACCTGCTGAGCATGCGCAGGCTTGACGGCGGCGCACAAGACAATGAAAACAAATGTGTTCGTTAACGTTCCGGGAAGCGAGCCGCTGACGGTACTTTTTGTCACGGACTCATAGTACTTGTGGTGCCTTGGTCGGAGCCATTGGCAAACAGCCCTATGGACGGTCGCGTTTCGCTTTAAGACAGATCTTGGGGCGCTTTAATTAGACGAAGAACTGGTGAAGGAGCTGGCGGGGCTAACGTGAGACAGGCATGTTGCTGCTGGACGGAGCGTTAAAGGGTATTTCGATGACGACTTCCACATCGATGGCAACGCCGTTACGCGTCGCGGGTTTGAACTCCCAAGAAGTTATATCCTGAATCACGGCCTCCGCCAACCCGGGTACTGCCGAGGTCACTACGGAAACCGTGCTGAGCTTGCCACTCTTTTCCAGAAGTGCGGCCACCTGGACCCGCTGTGACGTCCGATTGGTGGAAGGTGGGTCTGCGGGCTCTACCTTCCTGAATGGAATGGGAGCGCGAACCAGCGGAGTCTCTCCCGGTTTAGGCTCCTTCTCGGCGAACCAGACGATCCAATCCCCCCCATATACTGGCATGTTTTCGATCGGAATCACGATCGCATAGACGTTTTTCCCCCGGAACTTTACATCAACCGCGGGTGGAATCATACGAGTCGCCGGCCGCAGGGGGACAGAAAGGCTCGCCGTTGGGAGGTTCTGCACTCGTTCGGCGTAGATCACAACTCTCGTGGCGCGTGTCCCTTCGGGAGCCTTGTCTGAGTTTGCGCGGTCCACACCTCTGCTGGTCAAGTTTGGCACCTTCAAAGCCGAAGGATCATTGTCGGCCCCGCTCGTTGGGGGCCCTTTGTCCGGGGCTTTGGAGAACTGTGCCGGACGCGCCCCGTTGGGCAGCGCCGGCAGTGATTTTTCAAGGGGGTTGAGATTTGCGATGGCGACATCAACTTGGCCATTGCCGGAGGTATCTAACGAGGGCGGTTCTGGTGGCGGGGGAGGAGCTAGCAGGGCGATCCCGTTCCTCATCGGCAGTTGCGGACCCACCGAGGAACTGAGACTTGGAGGCGGTGGCACTGGGATTGCCGACTGCGGAGGTAGCTTGGGTTCTTTCTCCACCCTAGATGGGGGCTGAAAAGTCTTTGCTTGCTTGCGTGGTGGCGGGGCTTCTTTGGGAGGAGGAGGTAGCACGGGGATCGAAGAGGCAACTCTAAGAACGAGGTTCGCTGCTGGCAAATCCTGTTGAAGCTCGATCTTCGGGGCAGGCATAAAGATGAGCTGCTTTTCCGATTTCGCTTTAGGCGAAGTTGCGATTACGGTTTGCTTCGAGACCTCCGCCCCCCTAGATCGCGTGGAGGCACCTGTTGGACGCGCCGGACTGACGTCGGGCAGCCGCTTGGGAGGCTGGTAGTAAAGAACGGCGTGCTCCAACGATGGTTTGTATTCTTCGTAGATTGGCGTCGTGGAGCGGAGAGCGAGTTGGGCAAACCCAATCAATCCAATGAAAGCGCCATGCACACAAAGTGAAGCAATAAAAGAAGTTACACGAATGGGATATCCGGAGCGCTTTCCGATTGCTGGCTCGAGATTCGCTTCGGCTTCGACGTCAGGCGGTAGTTCCGCACTCTTTGGGTACTTTCGATTCGTAATAACCCCCCTCAGCATAGCAGAGGCGCAGACAGCGAAACCGCTGTGGAAAACAGGAGCTTATTGTAAGGTTGCCTGAACCGAGTTCGAGGTGCCTAGCTCGTTATCAACTGTCACGGAGACGGCAGCGATCCCGCTCAGCAACGACTCGCCTGTGGCCACTGTGCCCTGAAACGAGAAGGGCACCGTAATGATAAACTGTCCCCCAAACGTTTGGGAAGCAGTGCCAAGGAACCACGGGCTCGCCACCTGCTGAACATTGATCGTGAATTGGGTTTTGGGCATGTTGAAGCCCGCAGCAGGAGTAAACTTGACGGTCCAGTTTGTGAGGGAGCGGCTCGTAGTGTAGCCGGTCACGGCGATCGAGACGCTCGCTGCGGTTTGGCCGCCCAGCGACGTACTGGTTTGGCCGCCCAGCGAAATGCCGATCAGTTTGGGGGCCGCTGGAGCGATCGTGAGTTGCAGCACGCTGGGTGTTGCGGGAGTCAGATCTATGGCGCCGGCTTGAGTAGCAAAGGAAGGCGTTAGAACGATCGTTCCGGCTACTGTGCCAGATTGGAACCCGATCTGGGTACCCGAGGTGCCGAATACAGCTCCGGTGCTATTGGCCGGGATGAGAAATGCGACGCTCCGTCCCCCCGAAGCGAATTGGACCGCGGGGTCGGCAGGAAGGTTTCCGGAAGCTGTCAACGTGAGCGTGCCCGAAATCGCCACGGGATAGGGAGCCGCAAGCGTCAGGCTAACTCGCGGTTGTGACCTCGGAGTAACTTCCCCAGTGACGCCTCCGATCGTATAAGCCGGCAGGGCTGGCGGCTGTGTGCCGGAGCCGGTCAAGATAAAAGTTGTCGTGTCGATTAGAATCGTGCCGTTCGAAAAACCCAGAGTGGTTGGCTTGAAGCTGATCGTAAACTGAAAATCGGCGCCGGGAGCCAAACTAGCTGGTAGCACGGGAACACCGGAAAGCGAGAAGGGGCTGTTCAGTTGCCCCACTCCGATGTTCGCAATGATGGCTGGGATCGTTCCGGTGTTCTTTACCGCAAAGTTCAGTTGCGCTGACTCGGTCACCATTACCGGGCTGAACACCACCGACGTATTACCGGCACCGAGAGCGATAGTGGTTCCTGCCGTCACATAGGAGAACTCGAGTCTGGACCCCAAGCCCACTCCGGTCAGATCGATTACATCCGAGTTAATAGCCAGGGTTCCGTTGACCGTCCCGGGCTGCGAAGGCGTAAAATTCACCGTAAAAGTCACACTTGCGTTGGGCGCCAATGTCTTCGGAAGGACTAGAGCGGTGCCCAATTGAAAACCTTGACCTACGACGCTTACCGTGTTCACCGTTCCAGATACGGCCCCAGTGTTGAGAATCCGAACACTCACGCTGCCGGTCTGCCCCACATTCTTGTCGGGCAACTTTATAGTGCCTCCCGGTGGGACCGTCGTCGGCGGATCCGTCCCGGGAAGTTGATAGACCAGATTAGGTACACTTCCGCTACCCTGGAGACTAAGCGTGATCAAACCCACCTGCAAGCTGATGGTCAGTTGGCCGCTGTCGGAACGGATTCCGGTGGGCAGATAGAGGACCGGCACCTGAAGATTGCCCCCGGCCGGCAATATCACTGGAAACGAAGGCAGGGCCGTTAATCGGAAGGCCCCAGAGGTGATCGAAACAGAGGTGATCGTGCCTGGTTCCGCGCCCACATTTGTCAGGCTTAAGGTCGCCTGGGTTATGGTGTTGACAGCTGTCGGTCCGAACGAGATAGTCCCCCCTTGCGTAAGGGAGACCACCGCGTTCGGGTCGGATTGCAGAACGTAACTCAGTGCGAATTGAGCCTGCTGGCCTGCCGCACACACCGCTAGCAAGACCAAGAGAGATGCGCAGCGGGTGAGCCTGTAGGGTCTCATCTACTGGAGCCCTCCGGACATCGTTAACGGCGTCGGAGGAATAAAATAAACGGAAGGCGGCGAGGAATCCTCAAAGGACCACATCGTATCCTCGTCTGTATGGCGGGGTCGCAGGAGGAAGCTATGATGCCCAAGCGGAGCCATCATTGTGGGGGCAAAATCGAGCTCTACAGTGGCGATCTGCTCATGACTGGTCGTATCGTAGGCGTAGAGCATATGATCGTTGCCACTCGCGATATAGATCACTCGCCGCATCTCGGCGTCCCGTACCGGTGCGATGGCGATCGGGTCATTGAGCCCGTCGATGGACCAGCTTTGCGAGCTCAGATCGGTCATATTCAGCTCGAACACTTGGCTGTTGGCGGCGTCAACGGCATACAGCGCGCCGCGATCGGCGGAGAATGCTAGCGCCGCCGGCTTCCCGAGAGACAAGATCGGCACGAAGAGCTGATCTTGGGTGAGCTGGTAGACTCCCGGCATGTCCCCAGTGATCCCGACGACGACGTGACCGCCGTCGATATCAACAGCAACTGCTGATAAGGAGGTCCCCGGCGTAATGTTGATCAAGTTGCTTGGAGTGACGGAATCAGGAACGCCAGTCAGTACCTGGATCCAGCCTTCCGTTCGAGAATACAAAACAGCAGTAAATCCATCACCCGACCAGGCGACGTCCTCGGGCATGTTGAAGCAGCCCGGTAGCATGGTCGCTGAAGCCTGTTGGGAGTCCAGCGCAGAAACCAGGAAACACCGACCGTCACGAAACGCCACTGCGTAGTGCTTGTGCGGTGCCACGGATCCATAGTCAAAATCACCAAGGACTGCTTGCCCGAGAGAAGCTGACCCGAGGGACCCCGTAATCGTCCGGAAGCTTTTTGTAGGCGCATCGAACGTCACACCCTCAGTTGGTCCTGCAAAGGGGGCGTGCTGAGCGGAGAGTAAACCGATAGAACAAATCGAGAGGTAAATCGACGCCCGAAACATGAACTATTGGGCTCCCCCGATCGTGGGGAATCCGGGGACAGCGGTAATCGTAGTTGTGCCGCTACCGCGCGTGGTCACGACAACGACGGCGACAACCGCAGCCGCACCGGCGATAATACCGATCTTGCCCCACTTGGTGGACCACCAGTGCTTTTTCTTCCTTTTGGCTTGGTCCGTGATCTGAGCGACGTTGGTCATGGTGACCGAGATCTGCCCCTGCTCGCTCCCGCGGGAAGCGGTCACCTGTACCCGAAACGTTCCCACACCGGTGGCAGCCCAGCCCAGGGCGGCGGCCTGACCGTCGGCGTTCGTGCGAAAGGTCAGGGAGTTCCTCTGATTCGGGAATGTCGCCGTGGGGCTCATGAGAGGAAAACGAAAGACCACATCCGCGCCTTCAACCGGCCGGGCATTCTGATCGAGAACTTGGACCACCAGGGGCGCCATGATGCTTTTGCCGAGGTCGTTGAATTCGCCATCCCCGGCGAGGGGAATAATCCTTAAGCTCTGCACGGTGGGCAGGGAAGCGGTGGGTTTCGCTTCCTGGGGCGGCGCTGGCTGCTGGGCTCCTAGCCTGGGTGGAATGGCCAGCAGCACGATGAGAACTTGCGGCAGCCAGCTATGCATTAACAGCCTCTTTTTAAAAGAGTCCATGTATAAGAATATTCTCACGTGCGCGAGGTAAGACTCAACGAAGAATGGACGTAATGATAATGAAAGGTATCGACCCTATCATGGCAGTCCCGATCGGTATAAAGGTTGCGCGCGCATACGATCGGGAAACCACGAGCGCATCATTGGGGAGCAGCGGGAAATCGACGTCCTTTCCTTCGAGGACCCGCTTCACATCAATTTCGATCTCGGCGCGTCGATTGGTGCCCAAAATCGGCCTGAGAATCCGCACCTTATCGCGGCTTGCGAATTCCTTAAAACCGCCTGCTTCGGTCAAGGCTTGAATCACTGATATGGACGGGCGCTCAGCAAGCTCAATGGCGCCGATCCTGCCGATCTCGCCGAACATGTAAACGCGCTCCGCGCGATCTGACGTGATGACGTCAAAGGGCTCCAAAAGGAGGTCTTCTTCCGGGTTGATATTCTGCGTCAGGCTGTCAAGGCTGATCTCCACCGAGCTCACTTTCTTGTCGGGATCCACCACCGCGTTGGGTAAAGGAATCGAGCCGTACTCCGAACGCCGCTGAACCTTGATTCTGCGGCTGGCGTTAGGCTGAAGGCCGCCGATGTAGGCCAACATTTCCACCAGGGTCCGGCGACCCTGAAGCGGATAGAGACCGGGCACCCGAAATGCGCCCAAGAAGAAAACTGGTTCACTGCGAAATTGGGTTACGGTGATGCCGACAACGGGTTCGCGTATGTACTCACGCAGCCGGGTCGTGAGGTCTGCTTCTAGGGCCTGAACGGTGACTCCGCCGGCCCGGACTCGGCCCACCAGCGGTAAGTTGATGAAACCGTCGGTATCGATGCGAAAAGGTCTTTCGTTGATCTCATCCGATTGAGGGACTCGGATAAGAATCTGATCGTTGGGTCCCAAAATGTAGTCTGGACGGACAGAGTTTATCGGTAAAGCTTGAGCGTTTCCTTGGGGACCCCCAAGCCCGGGAGCGTTCTGCGCACCACCTTGAGGGGGCTGACCGAATGCTACCGCGCTCATAATCGTAAACGTCAGAAAGCCGCCAAAACCGACGCGATTCATCATTGCGAAATCTCCATGGCTTACATTCGGCGCGGAATTGGTTCGTCTCCGCGAGTCACGCGGACATTCGATTGGGACTTTTTCACGGGGCGTACCCAGGATCGATCCACCTCAGTCGACACTGATCTCTGGAGCAGATTGATGGAAACGACCAGACGCAAATGGCCCTTGATCGCCTGGAGCACACCTTCCACACCGGTGAGCGGCCCGCGTTCTATCAGCACGGTCTCTCCCGGATCGAGGAACGGCCACGGGGTGATGAGCAGGCCTGACTGGACCATCGTGCGAACGTACTCGATCTCATGATCGGGAATGGGTGTCGGCCAGCTTCCGAAGCCAACCAATCCAACCACGCCCGGAATCGTTAGGACGGGCAAGCGATTACAGGGGTCGAGACGGCAAAAGACATATCCGGGAAACAGGGATCGCTCAATGGTTTTCTTGCGGTCGGACCACTGGCGTTCTGTCTTATAGGATGGGGAAAACTCTTCGTATCCGCGATCGCGCAGGTGCGCCGACGCAACCCGCTCGTGATTCGAACGAACACGAAGCGCGAGCCAAGGGTAGAGCTCGCACGGCGGCGCTGCGCCATCCTGGGAAATCGTCGTCACTTCACTCCGAGTTGAGACTCTCCGATAAGATCTTGAAACTACAGGATGACCGATCTAGCGAGCACTTGTCAATGGACGTCCGGCGGCGATAAGCCTAGTACCTGACCGAATGACCTGTGCAGTGCTGCTGAGCGAATCCTTTCAGGCAGGGCGAGGGAGCCTGCCCGCCCGCTCCTCGATCGATAGTTTCTTCATCTTGTAAAGGAGGGCTTTATATTCAATCTTCAATCTGGCTGCCGCCTGCTTGCGGTTCCATCGGGTCTGATGGAGGGCTGCCAGAATGGCATCTGCCTCAGCCTGTTCTTTTGCGCGTGAGACTTCCTCTAAGACGGAGGTGGAGGCAGAGGACGCCTTTTGCGGAGGCATATTGGGGGCCGGTTCCTCGTCTGACCGTGGCGCAAATTGATATTTATTCTGCCCTGAAGCGAGCATCTCAAGCTCAGTTGCAATGACCTCGGGGTCGCGTAATACCATCAACTTTCGCACAACATTCTCTAGCTGCCGGACGTTTCCAGGCCAGTCGAAAGTCATCAGGGCATCCCGCAGTCTCGCGGTGAGCGGCACAGGAACTGAATCAGGGGGGTTGTACCGGCGAATCAAGAACTCCGCGAGGCCTGCAACATCCTCTCTCCTTTCACGAAGAGAGGGGATCTTCAGTGTGAATACGTTGAGCCGGTAGTAAAGATCCTCACGAAACGTATTGTCACTGATCGCCTCCTGAAGGTCCCGATGAGTCGCCGCGATCACGCGCACTTGAATCCGTATGTTATCTTTTCCGCCGAGCCGGCGGAACTCGTGATCTTGCAAGACTTGCAATAGTTTCGCCTGCAGCCGGATGTCCATGTCCCCGATCTCGTCAAGGAGAATCGTGCCTCCGTTCGCAAGCTCAAAAATTCCCAACTTCTTCTGGAAAGCTCCGGTAAATGCTCCACGCTCATAGCCAAATAGTTCACTCTCCATCAGATCTGACGGGACCGACGCACAATTCACCTTTACAAACGGGCCATTGGCGCGGGTTGACAGAGCGTGCAGCTGGCGAGCAAGGACCTCTTTCCCGGTGCCCGTCTCACCCTGGATAAGAACAGGGACGTCGCTTCTGGCGATCTTCGGCAGGCACGCCTTCAATTCCCGCATGGTGGCGTTGTCCCCGCAGAACATGCCGTCGCCGGGCGAGGCATCGGCGGACTCTGACCGAGTCGAGCCCACCGCCCGCTGAATGGCCCTCACAAGATCCTCGTGGTCTACCGGTTTAGCCAGGAAATCGGTTGCTCCAGCCCTAATCGCCTGCACAACGTTGCACGGAGAGGACATGCCTGAAAGCATGATTACGGGCACGCTGGCGTTCATCTGCCGAATCTCTTGAAGCGTCTCAAAGCCGTCCTTGTTGGGCATCATGATATCCAGCAGAATCGCAGCGACAGGGAACCCTTTGTGCAATGCTTCCATTACTTCCTCGCCGTCGGCGGCAGAGTGGACGTGATACCCGCGGCAGTCTAACATCATCTTTAGATAATCTCGAACCCCCGCGTCGTCTTCTCCCACCAGGATCGTCCGACGTGTCGCCTCAAGAATCATAACTTTCTAAAGATGTGCGCCTAAGATCGGGGATGCAGAAGAACATTGTCCGGAAACTGGGGCCGGTATGGAAGTACGAAAGAAAACACCGCGCCATTCTGATTCGACTCCACCCAGACACGGCCTTGATGCCCGCTCATGACGTGCTTGCAGATCGCGAGTCCCAGGCCACCACCCGACCGGTCCTGCGGCCCGGAGTAAGACGTATACTCCTCGAAAATATTGGACTGCAGATCAGGGGGAACGCCAGGGCCGCTGTCAGCCACGTCAACCCGATAGGCATTCGGATTCTTGTGCGTTCCAATTCGGCGGTTCACCGAGACGCTTCCCTTGGCCAAGAAACGCCGCTCCCAGAAGTACGGATACGCCCGAACCTCAATGGAGCCGCGCCTGGGCGTAAACTTGCAAGCATTGTCCAGTAAGTTCACAAGGACCTGCTCGATTTGCGAAGGCTCGAAATACAGCGGAGTGGGAGGCGGCACTATATCCTCCGCGCGGAGCGAGATTTCTTTCTCCCGAGCAAGCGGCAGCACCTCGTGCAAGGCCTGTTTGATCCGCTCCTGGATATCCCCTTCTTGAAGGTTCGGCTTGGAGTTCGTTCGAAGTCCAATACTCAGGTCGAACATTGCGGTCGCCATGCGAGCTATACGTTTGGTGCTGTGCTGCATCCGCTGCAAAGCTTCCCGCTGTTGATCGTTTAATGGGCCGAGCTCGCCGCCCGCAAGAAGCCCGCAGAAACCGGACAACGCAGTGAGCGGAGCGCGGAAATCGTGAACTGCCCGCGCGATGAAATTTGTGCGCTGCTGGTCGTACTCCTGTAACCGAAGGTTCGAGTGCAGTAAACTCTGCAGAATGTCATCCCGCGAAGCGCGGAGGCTGCCAAGTTCTGAACTTGTGGGTCGCGACAATCCAGCAGCGCCATTGTCAGGCATGTTGGAAGCGAGAAAGATCCCTAGCACAGCTCGAGTGACGGGCTTTAGCAGGACGTTTCCTTCCGAAGACGGCACCCTCTGCCTCAACGATTCCAAGTGGGTGGGATGAACCAAATAAAAGACCTTCGGAAAATCGGGACCCTCAAACGATGGCCCCGGCCGCTCCGGTTCATAGTCCCAAAGACAAACCTCGCAATTTGGGACCGGGCCGCAGCGGTACTCCACCTGGCGCGCCGAAGACGTATCCCGCAACTCACGAAGAACTTCCCGGCACAGACTGATCAGATCCTGGTCATCGGAGACTACGCAAAGCCTCAGGATCGCATTGGCCGTGACGCCGTTGTAGAAGGTCGAAGCCTGAACCGGGGGAGGGTGCATAGCGTATAGACAGACCAGCCAGCCGCCCCATGGGGCCGCACAAGTCTATGTGAAGTCGCTTCGTCAATCAATTTTGACGAGCTTCAGGCGTCTGTTCCCTCCGTCTTGGCCGCTCTGCATGCAAGCGACCGCTCCCGTCTAAAATGTTGCAAACAGGGCTAAGTATGGCCCGCAACCGCGCACCGGCTGCAGTCTTCACTAACCCCAAACTCTTGGCCGATTATTGACAATCTTCTGGACCCTTCATTCACGATCTTGGAGCACCAGTAAGTCGGCCCTTGTTTAAACAAGCTAATGGTCCAACAGACAAAAGCTTAGGAACATTTCCTATTCTGTCGGGCTTGTCCAGCATATGCCAGACGCATGGCCGTGTCAATAAGAATCCCGATGGAAAACAGCCTCAAGTTCCTGTCAATTCAGTGACTTAGTACTATACTTAGCCCTAGTACTGCTCCAACTCGCTGGTCTCGAAGGCTTTGTACGCCCCAAGGTGAATCAATATCGATCCCGATAATGGGGATTCTTTACTGTGCTGGAGGCAGATCAGCAATCGCCAAGTTACCTGATTAGTTGTCAGGAGCGGGCCATCGTCGGGCCTAACTGTCAGATATACTGGGACAGCCGAGCGCCAGCAGCCACGTCTGGTGGTATCTGGGCATTGACTACGAAGAGGCTGTACTGACGGGGCGTGAGTCGAACGAAAGGCGGGACCGCCTCAATTCCGCCCACCACCGCTTTCACGGGACACTTCACATAGAGCAGCCGGTCTAAGGAGCGGGTGACCCAGGTGCCCGCAGGGCTTGGCCTTGAGGCTGTGCCCGAAAGCTTTGAAAACTACGAGGGAATCAACCCTCGATCCCGATCATTGGGATGCTTACTGTGCTGCAGATGGATCGGCAATGGCCACAGTTACCTGATTCGTCGTCAGAAGCGTACCATTGTCGAGAGTAACGGTCAGATATAGTGGCACAGCCGAGCCAGCAGCCACCGCTTGTGGCACTTGGACGTTAATCACGAACACGCCATATTGTCCGGGTGCAAGTCCGGCGGAGGACGGGATCACTTCAATGCCGCCAAGCACCGCTTTCACGGGATATTTCACACGGAGCTGGCGGTCTAAAGGAGCAGGGGACCCTGCAGGAACTCCGCCATCTACTTCGCCAAAACCGTTTCCATAGATGGAGAGAGACTCTCCTTTTCGAGCGGGGCGGCCGTCTGGCGCTGCGGGTTGGTCCGTACCCGCGACCACTACGGATCCTTGACCAGTACCTGAAGCATCCATGGTGAATATTCCGGGAGTGGCACGCTGCATCGTCATGGAAACCGGGGTCGTCAAGGCTCCGGTCTCCGTCGACACCGTCAGTTGAAGAGGAGATCCAGGCGGCACCTGCGGACACTGAAAAATGATGGATGAGTCCGAGGCGTAAAGTAGGGGAGCTGGAGAACCGTTTACCAATACCTGAACCCCGGCAAGGCTGGTTTCCAGCGGATCGACTATCACTGAAGCGGGTGCTTGCAGTGTGAAGCCGGCGCCCAGGATGTTCGCCCAGCTACCCGGGCTACAAACATCGCCTCCCGTTAAGCTAGCCGCGTTCACTATGGAGCGCACGCTGGGGGCCGAAGGAATCACACCAATAGTTACTCTCTTCAACGTGGCCACGTTGGCGCTGTTGGTGGCTGAGATTATTATGGTATGCAAGCCAATTTGATCCTCTCCCGGAGTCCAGTTGAAAGTACCATTGGAACTGAACGTGGCTCCGGGTGGCAGCGCGGAAGCTGAGAGCGACACCGATAGATCGCTAGGATCGGCGGCGAATGCACCGAACGTGACCGGAGATGATACCGTAGTCCCCAGGTATGGCGGGACCGAAAGGACTGGTCCAGGGGGCCGCAGAAGTGTAAGCGACGCTCGTGCATAGCTGCCTAGGCTGGATGCCGTGAGCGTCACCACTCGGTCCGTGGAAGCTGCGCCGGCGGTCACAACGAAGCTCGCCTTGGCGAGACCGCTCGAGATTGCCACTCCCGCCTGCGTCTGAAGAATCGTGTCACTGGAACTGAGGCTGAGATACGTAGGAGCGTTTACTGGCCGGTTCATTGTCACTTCGCAAGTGGCCGCTTCAAATATCTTGAGACTTAGCGGCGAGCACGTGATAGAAGAAACTTGAGGGCCCGCTCCATCGCTCGCCAGCAAGTTGATAATGGTCGTCCTGGTAAAACCGTTGTAGGTAGACGTGATGGTCGCCGAGGAGTCGCTGGTGATGGTTCCTGCCGTCACTGTGAACGTCTTGGTGGTCGATTCGCTAACGCTCACACTCGCAGGCACCGGCAACAGCCCGCTGCTGCTGCTGAGATTCACCGTTACGGTTCCCGTTGGAACGCCCGTCAACGTTACGGTGCACGTGGCCGCCTGTCCAGTTCCCAATGTTCCTGGATTACAGCCCAGGCCTGACAGCTGCGCTGGCCCGGAAGGCGCCACCAGATTGAGCGTGAAACTCTGCGACTGGCCGCCGCTGGTGGCGGTAATCAGCGCCGATTGATTCGTTATTACCGACAGCACCGTGGCCGTGAAGCCCGCCGTGGTCGCTCCTGCCCCTACCGTCACATTCGCCGGCACCGTCGCATTCGCGTTGTTGCTTGATAGCGTCACCAGGAGTCCGCCGCTTGGCGCTGCGCCCGTCAGCGTCACGGTGCAGGCCGAGGATCCCGGCGCATTCACCGTACCCGGCGTGCAATTTACACTGCTCACCACCACCGCCGCGTTCAGGTTTACGGTCGCCGTCCTGGTCTGCCCGCTGTAGCTGGCCGTGATGGTCGCCGAGGAATTGCTGCTGATGGTTCCCGCCGTCGCCGTGAACGTCTTGGTGGTCGATCCGCTGATGCTCACACTCGCAGGCACCGGCAACAGCCCGCTGCTGCTGCTCAGATTCACCGTTACGGTTCCGGTTGGGAATGCACTCAGTGTTACAGTGCAAGTGGTCGTCTGTCCCGTCCCCAGTACTCCCGGCGCACAACTCACCGAAGATAACTGCGCAGGCGCCACCAGATTGAGCGTGAAACTCTGCGACTGGCCGCCGCTGGTGGCGGTAATCAGCGCCGATTGATTCGTTATTACCGACAGCACCGTGGCCGTGAAGCCCGCGGTGGTCGCTCCTGCCCCTACCGTCACATTCGCCGGCACCGTCGCGTTCGCGTTGTTGCTTGATAGCGTCACCAGGAGTCCGCCGCTTGGCGCCGCGCCCGTCAGCGTCACGGTGCAGGCCGAGGATCCCGGCGCATTCACCGTACCCGGCGTGCAATTTACACTGCTAACCGCCACCGCCGCGTTCAGGTTTACGGTCGCCGTCCTGGT
>JAIQFI010000098.1 GCA_020073345.1 Terriglobia bacterium | reverse complement strand
CACAAATTCCGCGGTTGCTCCGGGAGGTAGTCCGGAAACCGACGGAACCGTTCCCGATTCCTCGGTCCCCGCTAGGATTCTTCCGGTCGCATTAAAGAACATGTAGTGTCCTTGCACAACATGATGCGGACCGCTGGTGTCGATCGCGAAGTCCTGGATCTGTGCAGACACGGCGAGACTCATGAATATGAAAAGCAACGCTAAAGATCCAGACCTGGGCGACAGTGAGGTCGATCTGCTAGTGTTCAGAGACGTCCACCGTGGGATCGCCAAACTTTCGTCGTGGGGCCGCTTGAATTCACTGACGGCATCCATAACTTTGCGGCAGACCTGATTCATTCGTCACGCCTCCCGGATCGCTTGGGCAGACCGCATGCCGATCGCAGAATGCCCATTCGGAAATGTCTGGATACGTGGAGTGCGGAGAACGTATAGACTGCGCATACACTCGTCCTAGAATCGCAAACCTAGGGACGCGACGGGTCAGCTTGATTTGCAACGGTCAACGAATTGTAGCCCGGGTTGTAGCTAAGTAGCAAGAGTTAAATAGCACGCCACCAAGCTGGGCATCCGAGGGCTGGCCTCACTCCACGCCAGGACTCTCTTTTTTCACTTTCAAAAGTCAATCCACTAGTTCGAAGACGTTTTCGCACGGTCACCCACTGATAGGAGCGGAGGCTAAGGACTTCCAGTTGCATCAAAAGATGCTTGGGGATAGCCGTAATGGCACTTCCCATAGCAAGGTGATGGTATTCCGAATCGTGCCAGCGCAATCGTCGCAGCCGCCAGGCTCATTGTCCACTCAGGAATGTTCTTCGCCACTCCGGAATTTCCAGTTGTACCGTCCGCCGCGATTGTTGATCCCACGAAAAGGAATTGCGTGATGGTCCCAGCGGAGTGCTTATAACGACCACGGGCCAACCATACCTCTAGTTCTCTGACAATTACACACTAGCCGATGGCGTGCCACTAGCAAGCACCAGCGAATGCGCGTCCCCGGGCGGACCCATCATGCACGCGACCTGCCCCGCCGGACTATTGAATCAGGACGCGCCTACGATGTTAGCGTTTGGCCGTTCACTGTGTTGCGAATTATCAAGCACAGCTTGGGCAGCGTGTCTGACCAGGTAGGCGATCGGCGAACTTGGGTAGGGTCCTCATAGCGATAAGGACACTATCCGAACTTGCAGTTGACTACAAGACCGCGCGGTTATGATACACTCATCGGCGTTGTCGCCAACCGTGGATTTTGCCGCCAACGCTGAAATAAACCTGCTGTCGCGCCTGCTGTCTGCATTCTGGCGTGCCCTTCCGTTCATCGCCCTAGCCGCTGCTCTCGTATATCCGTTTTACAAACACATTCAAGTTGGACTGATCCTGGTGGCAGGTGGAGCTGCCTTTGCGATCTTGCCTGGGTTTGCGCCGAGGCTTGCGGCTTCGATTGCGCATTTTGTCGACTGTCTTTCGAATCGGAAGTTCCTGCTGATCGTGTGCGCGGCCGGGCTTTTATTGCGGCTGCCGATGATCCTGCACCCCGGGCCGCTTGGAGGCGACAACGCGATCTACGTGCACAGCGCGCAGAGCATCGCATCGGGATTGGGGTTCGGGGACTACATTGTTTATCCTCCCGGCCAGGCGTTTTGGTTCGCTTTCTGGATCGCGATTTTTGGCGCGGACCTACACCTGCTGTCTGCCGTTCAATGCGGGCTGTCCATCGCATCGGCGCCCATAACGTATTTCGGGTTTGCCAGATACTCGAAATCTGGAGCGCGGTGGAGTGCGATATTCATCGCCGCCTATCCGGCGATCGTCATTTGGTCGGGCAGCCTTGGCCATGAGACGACGGTAATCTTTCTCTTCTCGATTCTGTTCCTCATTCTGTCCAGGCCGTCGTTCGCATATTCGCCCAAACTCTGGGTGCTATGCGGACTGGCCGCCGGAGTAACCGCTTTGGTGCGTCCGACCATGGTCATTTTCCCGGCTCTGGTTGCCTGTGCCCTTGTGGTGGCTGTGCATTCCGTCCGGAAGGCCGTTGCTCCGGTTCTGATTACAACCCTCGCGATGGCGTTAGCGATCGCACCGTGGACGATTCGTAACTATCTTCGTTTTCACGAGTTCGCTCTTATTTCAACGAACTTCGGTGGGGTGTTGCTTTCAGCCAACCATCCGGAAAGTGATGGGATCTACATGGAGGTGAGCCAGATCGGGAAAGGCCTGAGCCGCGTAGAGCAGGACCGGCTTCAACGCCGGCTGGCTGTTCAGTCGATTCTTTCCAATCCGCGGCTATTCGCCAAAAGAGTGGTGATGCGAATTATCGTTCAGTGGGGCGGAGAGACATCCATTGTCGACTCCGTTTTCGGTACGACGCCGAGCTTTGGACAAACGGTAAGGCAACTGCTGCGCTCGCTCGCTCAGCTGGCGTGGGTATGGTTCCTAAGCGCCTGGTGCATCGGCGTTGTGCGGCTAAGAACGATGCCGCTTCTCAATGACCTCCCAATTTCCTGGGTAGTTTGCCTAACGGCCTTGATCTTCGTCATGCACAGTATCCTCGAGCCGATCGCCCGTCATCATCTCCCCTTGTTGCCTTTCGCGGCTGGAATTAGTTTGCCCGCCTATGGAGACTGGCTAGTGCGCAAGGCGATGGGTATTGCGCCGTCCCGGACGAGTGCAATCGCTGAGGAAGTGTAAATCACTCCAGGAAGCCGCACGACGCGCCGGGATCCACCATTGTGACGGTGGACCGCCTATGATGCCGCCCGGCAATCCGGCCAGCGCAATGATTACAGTTCTGTTCAACCCTCCGGCCATCACGACGGCTTTTCTTCCCGCCGCGCAGGTAGGGAAGCCCTACTCGTATAGGCCGACCGCCGTGGTAGAACCCCGCTGTTTGCCTGGTACGCGGCACCCATTGCCGGATGGCTTAGTGGAAGGAATTGCATCCCACGATCTGGTCAGGCAAAGCGACATGTCTGCCTTAAGAAGCCCGGAATGTGCCGCGTTGGGGTTGAGCGAATTTTCGGCGGCAAGATAGTCCACGGAGCGCGCGTTGAAGCTGACCGCTGCATTATCACAGAAGGCAATCGCGCTGAAACAGCGCAACCCCGTGGGTGGGTAATTGCGATTCGACGAGGATAGGAACAGATATGCGATGGATTAGAAACGTAGTGTGTCTTATTGCCGTACCGTTCGGAGTCGATCGCAGAATGCCCAATTAGGATGTGTCTGGATAGATCTGTATTACGAAAAATATATAGACTGCACATACACTCGCCCGGATCGAAAATCTTAAGGATGGGGCGGTCAGCTTGATTTGCAGCAGTCAACGAATTGTAGCCCGGATTGTTGCTTGATAGCAAGAGTTAAGTAGTGCGCCACGATGCCGAGCATCCGAAGAGATAGCCTCATCCACTAGGCCTACTCTAAAAGTCCACTGGTTCAGGACGCCCGAACGCTTACCCCCCAGGAGTCGTGCACGAAAAGAATCGGGGCATGCGGGATTATTGAATCAGAACCCGTACGACGTTAGCCGTTTGGCCGTCCACCGTCAGGACGACGGCCACATTACCCAGGCCGCCCAGTCGTTGGGGGAGGAGCACAGTGACCATGTCCAGGTCATCGTAATAGAGGGCAGCGCCGGCATAAACCACGGATACTGGCACATCCTCGACCGTTACAGACACGGAATCCAGACTCGGGCGGGACCGCCATCCGGCGCCGTAGAGCGTCAGGTAAACTTGATCCGTATCGGAGCCCAGGTCGATCGGGACGCCTACGAATTGATTGGTCGCAGCATCCAGCCGGACAAT
>JAIQFI010000022.1 GCA_020073345.1 Terriglobia bacterium | reverse complement strand
ATGGGAGAGAGCCAATCCTCCAGGGGAAATCAACCCGCACCCATTCGATTACGCTGCCGAAGACGCAGCCATCGCGTCACAGCTGGATCGCGCTGCGCCTCAGTAGCGCAATGGCGACCACTTTTGACGCCCGTCATCAAGCATTAACGAATCTTGTAACCCGAATCGGAGCCCAAGGCGAATCAGGAACGAAAATGCTGCCGCGCTTCCGAATCTGCTTGGAGGGCTGACGGAACGGACAATCCAGAAGGGGCGCCGAGGAAGCTGAGCTCCCCGATAAGACGTATTAACGGACACTGCCTTCGCGACCGCCATTTCCGCCACATCTCAGAAGGCGGTCATGCGCTCACAATGACAATATGACACCCTATACCTTCGTCGAAGATATAGAGGACGGTGTGGCTCGGATAGCCTAGTTATGGCTGCCCACTCCCAGTCCTTACGGGAACGATTTTGACGCCGTCTTGGGCGATCTCTCCGGGAGCAGCCAGAATCGTTGTACCCTCCTCCACACCCTGAACGATCTCGACGCGGTCCCCGTAGTCCCGCCCGATCGCGACCTTTCTAAGATGCACGGTTCCGTCCTGCTCGATCACAGCGACTTGCGCGCCATCCGAGCGGATAATCAGAGCCTGGGCGGGAACCAGAAGGGGAGGATTTACCCGCGCGCTGCTCAAGTCAACTTCGGCATACATGCCGGGGAACAGAGCGCCATCAGTGTTCGGCACGGCAACTTCGACCAACATCGTCCGGCTGGCCGGATCCAGCGCATTCGCCGTACGCGCGACTGTGCCGGAGAAACGCCGGCCGGGAAAATTGGAGAGCGTCAGCCGGGCAGGCTGGCCGACACGAATCGAACTGGCGTTAGCTTGTGGAACGTTCACGTACGTGCGGAGGGTCCCGGTTTGCGCGATTCGGTACAGCAGAGTGCTGCCGGTGCTCACCAGCGCACCGACGTCCACGTTGCGCACCGTGATCACGCCATCAAAGGGAGCCTTGACGATCCGGTAGCCTTGGACCTCCTGGAGCCGGGCCAGGTTGGCCTGACTGGCGACGACGTTGCTTCGCTGCGCGGAAACGGCCTTCTCCAGCGCCTGCACATTGGCGCTCTGCGAAGTGAGCTGCGCCTGATACGTGTCGTTCTCCTGTTGTGAAACGACGCCCTGCGCGGCAAGGGTCTTCCACCGCTCGGCCGTGACGCGGGCCAGGTCGCGGTTGGCTTTACCCTGCTCCAGGCTGGCCTGGGCCTGCTCCAGAGACGCCTGAGCCTGTTGCACCGCGGCCTCGGACTGGCGGATCTGCTGGTCCAACTCCGGCGCATCGATCTCCGCCAGCGGCTGACCGGCGCGGACGCGATCTCCGAGGTCGACAAAGCGGCTCTTCAAGTAGCCGTCGGCACGGGCCAGAATAGGGGCTTCCGTCACTGCCTGCAGAGTTCCCGGAAGCTCTTGCTCGCTCTGGATGGAGGAACGGCCGACGCGCATCACTTCCATGCGGGGCAGATCTTTTCCGTGCACTTCCGTTTCCGCGCGAACCGCTGCATCGCGCTTCTGAAGCGGGATATACCCGGCGAGAAACGCCCCAATGAGGAGCACCACAAATCCCAACAGGAGCGCTGAAATCGTAACGGCGGACGGCTTCCAGGGCTTGGCGAGTGGACCAGGCAGACCTTCCTTCTGCTCGCGAAGCTGGCGTCTTAGGTCGTCCACTTGCCTGCGCAGTTGCTGCTCGGTCGAGTCGCCACCTGTTTCCGGGCCTGCCTGATGTGGGTCGCTGTATTTCACTCAGGCTTTCTCCAGTAAGTCCCATTCCGATTCCACGGCCTCGGTTCGCTCTTCATCATCCAGGCGCCGCTCCTGATCCACCGGAGGCTTGGTGCGGAGATAGGTGTAGAAGATCGGAACCACGAACAGCGTAGTCATGGTCGCGCCCATGAGCCCCCCGATCACTGCGCGGCCGAGCGGCGCATTTTGTTCACCGCCCTCGCCCAGTCCGAGTGCCATCGGAAGCATGCCCAGAATCATGGCCGAGGCCGTCATCAGCACCGGACGGAGACGTGCGAAACCAGCAGAGAGCATGGCATCGCGGGCCAAGGCAATGGCTGCGCGTTCGTCGTTCGCAAATGTAACCATCAGAATACTGTTGGCTGTGGCAACGCCGACACACATGATCGAGCCCATCAGCGACGGAACACTGAGTGTGGTGCCGGTGACAAACAGCATCCACAGGATTCCCGCGATCGCTCCCGGCAGGGCCGTCAGAATGATGAACGGGTCAAGCCAGGACTGGAAGTTTACCGCCATCAGAAGATACACAAGTACTACCGCGAACACCATCCCAAGCCCGAGCCGGACGAACGATGTCTGCATCGTCGCGTACTCGCCCTGCAAGCTGAACGTGGTGCCGCGCGGCAAGTGCGTCTGTTCGTCTTTCATGATCTTCTCGACTTCGCTGCCGACGCTCCCCAAATCGCGGCGATCGACGTTGGCGTATACATCGAACACCGGGGCCACGTTGTAGTGATTTATAATTACGGGACCGTATCCGCGTTCGACGTCCACCAAATTCGAGAGGAGTTGCGTTCCGGTCGGTACGGCGCCGGGGTTTCCGTAAGCCTGCGACGCACCGCTTGGCGCGGAGCTTACCGAGGCGTTCCCGGAAACGGCCACGCCGGCGAGCGAGCCTGCGGTCGTCACACTGACCGCACTGGTTGCCGCGGTGATCGGCGTACGCAGCAACTGGTCCATCGAATCGATGCGATACTGCGACGTCTGCACGCCTACGTTGTAGCTGACGCCGTTGGCCGGGTTCAGCCAAAAACTCGGAGCCACCTGATTGTTGCCGCTGAGCGAAATCAGCATGCTGCCGGTGACGTCGCGCTGCGTCAGCCCCAACTGCGCGGCCTTTACCCGGTCCACGTTCACATTCAACTGGGGCTGACTGAACACCTGGTGAATGTGAACGTCCGCGGCGCCGGGAATGCGTGCGATGCGGTCCCGGAGTTTCTGGGCAATCTTGTAGTTATTGGTGCTGTCCCGCCCCACCACTTGCAGGTCGATCGGCGCGGGCAGACCGAAATTCAGAATCTGGTTGGTGATGTTGGCGGGTTCGAAGAAGAACGCCATGTCGGGGAATCGCTGGTTCAGACGCTTGCGAAGCAGGACTTGATAGTCCCGGACCGGCCCATGCTTTTCGCGGTTGAGGGAAATCAGGATTTCTCCGTCCGTGGCTGCAATGTTCGGCACGTCGCCCTGCGCAATGCTCCCCCAAGCGTTAGGGATTCCGATGTTGTCGAGGATCGTGTCGATTTCCCCGGATGGAAGCGCACTGCGGATTTCCTGCTCCACATCGGCAAAGCGAAGCTCGGTCTGTTCGATTCGCGTACCGGGGGCGCTACGTGCGTGAAGCCGCAACTGCCCGGCGTCCACTTCGGGGAAGAAGTCATGGCCGACCATTCGCACCAGCCAGAAGGAACCGAAAGAGATCGTCAGGAACGCGAGCAGAACCGGCCCACGATGCCGCAGCGAAAAATCGAGTAATCCGACGTAGCGGTAGCGAAAGCGCTCGAACAAGGAATTCGCCCCGCGATGGATGTTCCAGAGAATCCCCTTGCCTCCATGCCCTCCGGCCTGGTATACGGCGGCTTCCGTTCGCAGCAGGCGATGAACCATGGTCGGAACCAGGGTTCGCGATAACAAGTAAGAGGCGAGCATCGCGAAGACTACCGCCATCGCGAGCGGCGTGAATAAGTACCTGGCCGTGCCCGACAACAGCAGAACCGGAACGAACACGATGCAAATGGATAATGTCGAAACCAGCGTCGGGACGGCGATCTGCGACGCTCCATCGAGGACCGCACGGACCAAGCCCTTACCCAAGCCGAGGTTGCGATGCGTATTTTCGATCTCTACCGTCGCGTCATCCACCAGGATGCCGACTGCCAGTGCCAGGCCTCCCAGCGTCATTACGTTGATGGTTTGCCCCAGTAGGCTCAGGATGCTGATGGAAGTCAGGATCGAAAGCGGAATGGAGATACAAACAATCAGCGTGCTTCGCCAACTGCCAAGAAACAGGAGGATGACCGTACCGGTGAGGAATGCCGCGATTAGAGTCTCACGCACCACGCCAACGATGGCGGATCGAACAAACAGCGATTGATCCCCGAACACCGACACTTTCAGCTCCTGCGGAATTGTGGCCAGAACCTTGGGAAGCGCATTCCTCACCGCGTTGACAATGGCGAGAGTTGAAGCCTTACCGTTGCGCGTCACGGTCAGCAAAACTCCGGGCGAGCCGTTCGTGCGGACGATGTTCTGTTGGGGGACAAACCCGTCGTGTACGGTGGCCACGTCCTTCATGTAGATGGTTGCACCGTTGACGGTCTTGATCGGCAGATTGTTGAACTCCGATATCATCGATGGGCTGCTGTTCAGGCGGACCGGATACTCGGTTTGAGCGAATTTCGCAGTGCCCGCCGGCAGGATCAGGTTTTGGAGATTCAGGGCGTTCGAGACATCGATGGGCGAAAGCTGTTTCGCATACAACTCCTGAAGGTTCAGATCCACCATGACCTGACGGTTCTTCCCGCCGAACGGATAGGAAACATTTGCTCCCTGAACCGTGGCGAGCGGGGTGCGGATGAAGTTATTCGCCAGGTCAAAGATTTCCTGCTCTTTCAGTGTCTTGCTGCTCAACCCTAGTTGCATGATGGGAACGCTGGCTGCGTCGTATTTGAGAACCTGCGGCGGAAACGTTCCGGGTGGCATGTTGCGAACTTGAACTTGACACTGCGTCACGATCTGGGCGAGTGCCAGATCCACCTGTACATTGGGGTGAAAATAGACCCGGACAACCGAAATGCTCTGGTAAGACTGGGATTCGATGTGTTCGATATCGACGACGTTCGATGTGAGCGCACGCTCGAAATTCGTGACTATGCGGCTCTCCATCTCTTCCGGAGAAAGTCCGTTGTACTGCCACACAATGCTGACGATGGGGATATCGATGTACGGGAAGATGTCGACCGGCAGGGTCGCAATGGCCACTCCGCCCAGAATGACAATCAGCATGGCCATCACTACGAACGTGTAGGGACGCCTCAGCGCTAACCTGACGATCCACATGCTTTAGTCCCTATTTGGCCGAACCGGGGCAAACAAGCGTTTACCATCGTAGCATCGGGAAACGGAACAGATCGGAGAGTTGGGGTCAGGCGACATGTGTTAGAGTCCGGGGACTGAGCCCTGCGTTGCACATCTTAAGTCATCGCCTATCCCGGCTTACGTGACGACATCGTTAAGATCGACGGTTGGTCTAGACGCGCCCAGATAGGGCGTTCGAGAAGTACGCCTGTTAAGACGTAATAACGGAAGCGATTCTGGCGGCGAGGTTGGCTTAACAAATGTTTTCGAATTTGCACCGCACTTCGACGTGAGGCGACGATGGGTCGGAACCGCGAAATGGAAGGCGATCGATCTCTAGGGGCCGACGTGGCAGGTCCCGCCGAGAGCCGCTATCACGAGCCGTTGCAAATCGACAACGTTACAGACACCATTGCCATCCAAGTCTCCATTGCCGCAAGCACTGCTCCCCAATGCCTTGTTGGCCGACAATTGTACGTCGACCACATTGACCACACCGTCAGCGTTCAAGTCGCAAGGAGAAACCGCCGCTGTGGTCGTGACCGTAACTATCAAGCCGGCCGAGGTGGCGCTGACCACCGAGATCATCAGTGTCGAGTTGGGATCCGTCCATGAGTGTCCCGCCAACAGCGGCGAGTCGGCAAAATTGTTAGGTGTCGCCGTCGGCGTAAAATCAAGCAGCAGAGTCTGGCCGGCGTTGATGTCATTCGGATCCTCGTAGTGGATCAGAGCGCCGCTGTAAAGGTTCCCACTATAAATGCCGAGCGAGCTGTCGAAGCTGCCCAACGGCTGGCGGTATTCGATCCAGAGCCATTTGTTCGTGCCAGGCCGCTGCACTCTGAGAGCCTTGAGACCCACAGCCGAGGTTTCGTAGGGGATCAACGTGTAAGTGCCGTTTGAGGTTACGGTTTGGTATTCGGTTCCGCTCTGGAGCCAGCCAAGCGTGGCCTTTTGCACCGCCGGGTAGTGCCCGATCAGAATCGTCCCGCTCAGATTGAAGGAGAGACCCATGGCGGAGAACAGGTCCCAATACTCGTTGAAAGTCCCTGCCACGCCGGGAGGACCCAGAGCGATCGAACCGTAGTCCATGGTGCTTGAGTGCTCCAGTCCCATATTGTGCCCGCCCTCGTGAACACCAACCGAAATGACGTTGTCGGTGGTCTGCAAATAGTCCGCACGCATCCATGCTGTGGAGGCGATGAACGTGCCATCAGCGGAACTCAGCGTGGCGCACCCTACGGTGCCGACACCGATGGAGCAACTGCCGGCAGCCGGATGAATGATGAAGATCCGGCTGAAATTAGTAAAGTTGACGGTTGGATCAGCCGCAGCGATAGCGGCCGAGCGGATAACCGACGTGCTGGCGCACGACATGTCGGCGATCGTGAACGGCCCGAATACCTGACCTGTGGCTGACATGCGGTTGTAGGAAGTCTCACGCCAGTAGGTATCCATGGAGCGAGATGCTCCGAAGAATGCATTCTGCACGAACGCCGAGGTAATATTCGCCGGCAGCGGCGTGCTGGCAAAGTTCACCAGAATCACGGCGATGTTCTGCACCCCACTCGTTGTACAGCTCGACAGGGAGGATTGGACGGTAACGTCGCTCGCAGCGATTCTTGCACCCAAACGTAACCCTGTAACTCGGACGACCGGCAGGCAGGTTGATATGGGGGGTCGGTCGGCGGGGAACACTTCCACTTCTTCGCCATCCAAACCGAGCAAGTAGTGGTTCCTGGTGGTTCCATTCACGAAGTCGTCTTCCACGCGGACTTCCATGGAGCCCTCCCAGCCGCCAACTGTTTCCGCCAACGCCGGACCCCACTGTCGGATGGCAGCGGCTTCCTCCTCAGGCAAGGCTGAAGCTAGCGCCAACCGGGGGTCGGTTTCGATCAGGCGCCCGAGCGCCGCCGCGCGGACTTCGGCCGCGTTCAAGAATTCCGAGGTGGGTAAGCCCAGCGTTCGCAAGCCACGCAACTGATAGGTCAGCGTGGCGAGGGAATCGTCCGTCTGCTGTGCAAACAAGCCGCCGGCAAAGGCCACAGAGATACCGAGCAAAAGGTAGCGGCGGAGCGGCATTAACACACCAAGATCTCCAGTATGGAGCGCGAGCGTCGTCTATCCTATCGGACACTCCCCCGATAGTCTCAAAGGAATCACCCACTCGGAGCTTACGGTGGACAGCGTTTCGGCATACAGCGTTGGGATTTGCCGAACTTCACCGCATGGGTATCTCGTAATCCTCTAAGGTCTACAGCTGAGGTGAATTGCTGATTGCTTTCAGCCTCGCTTTGCCGTTGGATTGGAGTGAGGTGTCTGTGCGATACGAAGTCCTGATCTTAATAACTGCGGCCAGCGTGGTAAACGCCCAACCGGCGATCGGGCCTTGCAGCGTCTTTCCCGCGAACGACGTTTGGAACTCGCCGGTGGACCAACTCCCGGTGGCAGCCAATTCGGCGACTCTCATCAGTACAGTGGGAGCCGGCGTTCACATGCACGCCGACTTTGGCTCAGGCTTGTGGAACGGGGGACCTATCGGTATCCCATTCGTGACCGTTGCCGGTAGTCAGACGAAATACCCGGCTTCGTTCACATATGCCGATGAAAGCGATCCCGGTCCATACCCCGTTCCGTTGAATGCTCCCATCGAAGGTGGTAGTGCGAGCACAGGAGACAGGCACGCCATCGCCGTCGATACCGACAACTGTATTCTCTACGAGCTATATAGTGCCTATCCCCAAAGCGCCAGCTGGCAAGCGGGATCCGGCGCCATCTTCAACCTCAGGACCCATACCTTGCGTCCGGCAACTTGGACCTCAGCGGATGCCGCAGGTTTGCCGATCTTCCCGGGATTGGTGCGTTACGACGAAGTCGCCGCCGGTGAGATCCGCCATGCGATCCGGCTGACCGTTCCCCAAACCCAGAAGGCCTATGTTTGGCCGGCGCGACACTATGCCTCGAGTCTCACCAGCACGAATTATCCCGCGATGGGCCAGCGGTTCCGCCTGCGGGCCAGCTTCGATATCTCTGGCTTCCCTTCCGATGTACAGGTGATTCTCCGGGCTCTGAAGAAGTACGGCCTGATCCTCGCTGACAACGGTTCGGCCTGGTACATTTCCGGCGCGCCAGATTCCCGTTGGGACAACAGCAACCTGGCAACCCTCGGCAGCGTCCTTGGGTCGGACCTGGAGGCAGTGGACGACGCCATTTTTGTGGTGGATTCAAATTCCGGGCAGGCCCGTTCGTGCGATGTCAATGGGGATGGCTCATCCAACATCGTGGATGTGCAACTTGAGGTTAATGCTGCGCTGGGAGCTGCCTCATGTGGATACCAAGACGTGGATGCCAATGGCCGTTGTGACGTCATCGATCTTCAGCGTGTGATCTCGGCGGCGTTGGGAGCCTCTTGCCATATCGGTCCATGAAATCTTTCTAGCTCGATAACTCAGGAGACACAGGCACACTCACCGGCCGCAATATCGAAAAATGGAAACGCCGGATTTCTCTCAGCTGACATTCTCCACTTCCATGTCGAACGATGGGGCGGTTAGATCTATGGTCTGGGACGTTCGTGAAGGATCATCCAGGACGTGCCGAACTTGTCCCTGAGCTGGGCAAAGCGGAACGCGAAAAAAGTCTCCTGCATGGGCATGAAGATCGCGCCGCCGTCGGAGAGCCTGCCATAATTTCGCTCCGCCTCGTCGATGCTGCTGGCGATGAGGGTAAGATACGATACTCGACGTCCGGTTTATCAATCCCGATGGGAATGGAGGCGCCGGGAGGATTCCAAGTCGAAATACCTTCGTTCAGCCCCCCTCAATATCGCCGAGAAGAAACCAAGACGCCGCGATCGTGAAAGACCTGGCGGCTTGGGTGGGGATGGTTCCCCGAGAGTATTCCACGGGCGGCAAACAGAAGTTGCTCGGCATCAGCAAGCGGGGCAACTCGTATCTGCGAAGGCTATTCGTGCAAGGAGCACGGGTTGTGATGCAGTACCGGACCAAACAGCGGCATGCTTTGGGTCATCGTCGGCTTGCGGTGCGCCGGAGACCGATCCCGGCGGTGAATGCTACCCAGCCCTCGACCATTTCGATATAATCCCGGCATGCGCAAAGCGTGTCTGCTCGCGACAATCGCGATAGTGGTGATGGCCCAGGATCCGGACAAATTCTACTCCGTCATCAGGGAAAACAATTTGCCGCAATTGAAAGCCTTGCTCGGTCAAGAGCCCGACGCCGCCGTTGCCGACAGCCGCGGGATCACTCCCCTTATGTACGCCGCCGAGATTGGCTCGCTCGACGCCATGCGGCTGCTGATCGATCGTGGAGCCGATGTCAACGCGCAAAATGCATTCGGCTCTACAGCGTTAATGTGGTCCGTTTCGGATCCAGCCAAGGTTCGCCTGCTGCTCGATCATGGCGCGCAAGTGAATACAGCCGCGAGGAGCGGCCGGACGGCGCTCATCATAGCCGCCTTCACGAATCCGTCAGCCGAAGTTGTGAAGCTCTTGCTTGCCAAGGGCGCGAAGGTGGATGTCATGGACCAGCGGCATGTCACTCCGATGAATGCCGCGACTTTCGGAAATGACACCGCCACGGTTCACCTCCTGCTCGACGCCGGAGCCGACATCGAGACGGCAGACACCTTCATCGGACTGACCCCTTTGATGAACGCCGCCGGGAACCGAAATGTCGACGCAGTAAAGCTGCTTATGGCCAAAGGCGCCAAGGTGAACGCCGTCTCGAAAACCGAGGGCCTGCCGAAGATTCAGACGGGAACGGTCGAATTTGGTGGATGGACTCCCCTCCTGATGTCCGCCGCGTTCGGACCGCCCGAAGCTGCCAAGGCACTGCTGGACGCCGGCGCGAAAATCGACGCTCAGGATTACCGCGGCTTCACGCCGTTGATGCTGGCGGTCGGTACGGACCGGTATGACCGCCGCTTGGTGAACCTAGTGTTGTCGCATGGCGCCGATCGCCGCCCCACCAATCACGACGGCGAGACTGCACTCGACTGGGCCTACAAGTTCGCTGACACGGAAGTCATCCGATCCTTGGGAGGAACTCCGAAGGACCTCGCCAAGCCGGTCCGCTTATCGGGCGAGTTGCCGGACGCCCGCATGGCCATCGCTCGCAGCATTCAACTGCTGGACAGCACCAGTGATCGATTCTTCAAGAAAAGCGGGTGTTTCGCCTGTCATGAGCAGCCTCCGGCGGAGTTTGCCGCAGCCGCCGCGCGCGCAAAAGGCATTCCGGTGGATGAGGACGCCTCGCACGAACGTATTCGGCAAATCGCTTCCACGATTAACCCTGTCGCCCTGGAAGGCGCAGCCGCACTAGGCGGCGCGGATGGCAACCTGTACTCCGTCGAAGCTCTGGTGCGCGCAGGTTATGCACCCAATCGCATTACGGATTATCTCGCGGCGAACCTGGCGGCATCGCAGGGCGGGGACGGTGGATGGCACCTCCCGGGTTATTCGCGCTCTCCTCTACAGGACAGCGACTTTTCACGAACGGCCATGGCCATGCGAGCTTTGAAAACCTACGGCACTCCCGGCCGCGCAAATGAAACGAAGCAGCGCTTGGAACGCGGCAAACAATGGCTGATGCATGCCGAGCCGGTGATCCTCGAGGATATGGACATGCGCCTGGTGGGAGCCGCCGCGGCGGATGCGAGCGCTGCCGAACTTCGCAAACTCGCCGGGCCGATCCTCGCATTGCAACGCTCCGACGGCGGGTGGGCACAGCGCCAGGCGTTTCCGAGCGACGCGTATGCCACAGGCATGACCGTTTGGGTCCTGAACGAAGCCGGCGTGATGCGGCCGGATGCTAAGGCCGTGAAGTTCCTGCTCGGCACCCAAAGCCCGGATGGCTCCTGGCATGTCGCCAGCCGCGCCACGAAGTTCCAGCAATATTTCGAGAGCGGCTTCCCGTATGAGCACGATCAGTGGATTTCGACGATGGCCACCGGCTGGGCAGCCAATGCCTTAGCTTTGTCGCTCGGCCGCTAAAGCCTACTTACTTGAGAGATGCGAAGCATCTTTCTCGTTTTCGACGCACACGAAGTCCAGCAGATCGGTATTGAGCTTGATGCTCTGATTTAGCTTCACGGTCCATGGCTTGGTGTAAGCCTTGGGATCGTCCACCGTGATCTCGATTTCCAGCGTTCCGAAGCTTGGGCGCCGCAACCGCTCCGTGATCTTCGCCGCATCCGTCATAGGGTTGCCAGTTGCGTCCAGCCACATGCCGTCGCGGAAACCGTTCGTCTGCACTACCAGCGTGTCGCCTTCCCACTTGCCACTGGAGTAGCCGTTCCACGATGGATTCGGATCGGCCGGCAACGGTCGTCCGTCGGTAAAGATCTGCCGGTAGCTGGTTCCGTATTCGCTCATGAGGATGAGCAATCCCGGGGATTGCGCGACTTTCCTCGGCCCGTTCCACGTGTGCAAACGAACCGGCCCCATCGGGGTGCAGTGTGATATCGGATCGTTCACGCGCTGTTCGGTGCGCCGAACCTTCACCAGATCCGCCGCCCAAGTCTGATAGGGCAAACCTTCCTTCAAGCTTGCGGCGATGTTGACGAACTCGTCGGAAACCGGCTCGCATCCCGGAAAATTGGGGTTCCCTTCGCGCTTGGTTTGCATCACCCACAGACCCGAGAAATCCGGCCTGCCGTCCGCCGTGCGCGGGCACGCCGCGGCGAGATCCGGTTTTCCATCCCGTGTGCGAGGAACCCCTGCCGTGGGATAGTTCACCCACTGTGCATTCAGAGGACAAATCAGCGGACAAAGCAAGAGCCCGAAAGCCAGGCTTTGCAGGGCCACGTGCCGTAGCTGCATCGCGCCACCTCCGTAACGCAGTATACCTGCGAAACCTCGCGCGGCGACCGGAGGTGTGCGGAACAGCGCTCTGACGGTCCTAATTTGCGGAAGGCTTTTCCACTTTGTCGATGACCATGACGTCGGCAGGAGCCTTGGTCGATTCCAGCTTCAATCCCAGTTGCTGCTGAAATGCGGCGAAGATATCCGGCGGCGCATCGAGGCTATCGGTCGCGGGCGGCGGTGGGCCTCCAAGACCAGCCATCTGACCCGGATCGGGCGTGAATTTCAGAGTGAAGTCGTACTTTTCGGAAAGTCCTGTCTGATCTACCACCGGCTTATCCAGGACCGAGCCCTGCAACACCCCGGCGACTTCCGCGATGGTCGCGTTCCTGACATTAAAGCTCATCCCTGATGGGGCCGCTCTTCCGAAAAACAGTCCGGGAAGGCTGTTCGGATCGGATTGGCTCGCGGTAAGCTTTGCTCCGGTTTTTCCAACCGTAATCGCGTACACACTGAGCTCTTTCTTTTCGCGATGGAATTTGAGTTGGAAGCGATCCGCCAGCAGCTTCTGAATCATTATCTTGATCTGCGCGACGTTGGGCTGGCCAGGCACCTCGGGTTTCCCAGTTATATCGTACTTGTCCGATTCGAGCCACGCCGGTCCGCCTGTAACCTGACGGAGATGAAGGTCATAGGCCATTGTGATGAGATCGCTCAGGGTCGTGTTGATCGTGATAACGTCCTGGCCTCTCACGGTAAATAATTTGCCCGGCCTCGCAGGATCGCTCGGCTTGATCGTGGCCACTTCAAAGCCTGGTTTCGCGTCCGCAGCCATCCGAACCGGCGGAGGTGGGGGTTCCGGAATGGTCCACGCGGTCTCGGGGGTGGCACGCGTCAGGTTCAGGGGCAGCGCCGGACCTCCCTGGGTCCAGGTCCCTGTGATCGAGTTTCCGTCCGCATTCAGCTTTCCCTCGTAGGTTCCGTTCAACGCGGCAATCGTCATCTTTACGGTCGAACCGTTTCGGGTGAAGGTGGTCGCGGGTATAGCCGGCGATTGTTGGTCTATGCTGTACATGACAGCCGCCAGTTTGTCCGCATCCGTCGTCGAGACCTTGAAAACCACTCGCAGTTCTCTACCGCCGGCCTGCAACGAGCCCTGCCAGGTGCCAGTTATGTTTTGAGCGAACGCTTGGGAGAATGACGCACCTCCCGACAACGCTGCGAGAGCGACAACCCACAGCATCCACTTTTTCATAGGCGACCTCCTGGAGACTTACCGCATTCTCTGGTCTAAGTTCGTTAATCGAAGCGATAAGGTTCCTTCGTGGTGGCGCCTTTGTCGCAGGTTGGATCCCAAATTGGTCATCCCCATTCTACTTGCTTTTTTGTTCGGACCAATTGGCCGTCGGGTTTTTTGCGCCTCATCGGTCGCAACGACAGCAAGCAGTGCACCGAGGCGGCATAAAGACTAGCGCGTACCGGGAAGCAGCCTCGAAAGATACCTCCGACTTTACATGCAAGTGCAGGCTGCTAAGGATGGCTTCCGGATTGCCAACGACAATGGAGGCAAGGAAGGACCGACGACCGGACTCTGGGATTAAACAGAGGCAGTCTTACCACGCGAGCGCTTCCAGATGGCCGATACGGCTATGTACCCAACGGGCCAGTAAACGACAAGTCGTAGCAGTCGCATTTGCCAACTGGACGCAAACGGCCACCACCAAAGCCAGGTCTGAATTGCCCCGAGCACCGTTATGACTGCGACCACCCATAGGATTGCCTGAAGCAGTGAAGGGAGCCTTGCCAGTCGGAGCCCATGTGTCACCCCTAAAAGGGAAGGAGGCAAGACCAGGAAGTCCTGCACGATCAGCAGGAACATCACGTTGTAAAAGGTCAGGGAGAATACTGCACTGTACCAGGGAAAGTGATACTGTGGCGCATACCTAGCGGGATAACCAGTCCCACCAGAGCCAGCCAGGGCCGCCAGTCCTTCCACAAAGCCGCCTGCCGCCGGACCACTAGACCTACCAGACCAAGCAGCGCTTGTCCGCCATGCTCCCCTGACTCCGCGAGATCCCCGCGCGATGCTTCCCGTTCGTCGGGCTCCAACATTCGGGACACGATGTCCACTAACCACCAGCAGATTCGGATCATGGCCGAACCGCGACTCGGTGCGCCTCCCATGAAACACCGCGGCTCACTCGCGTGACGGCGTTGTAAAAAGCGGTGGCCGCCTGAATACCTTTCGCAGTCACGCGCACCATTCGCTTGGTCCGACCACCTCGCTGGGGTGTCGGATCCCCCATGGTCCTCCACCTCTAGACCCAATATCAATTCTCTTTCTGAGGCTCCATGCCCCACTTGATGCCAGCCCACACGCGCTCGTGCAGGAAATAGGCGACGGTGGTGTAGATGTTGCTAACAATCATAAAGACCGCCGCCGTCATCACCTTGCCCGTTAGCATGTAGATCACCAGGAAATCGAGGCCAACGATAATGCCGCGGTATGTGATGGCTTTGACAACGGAGCGCTTTCTGCCCGCACGATTCTGCATGATCACCTCTCGTTTCGGTCCTCGCCATCCCTCGTATCCGTCCCTCGACGTCAGTCGCTTTGCGCTCCCTTGATTCTGCTCTGGTACCGAGCGGCCTTGTCATGGCCGTGTAATCGGTTCTCGTAGAAATGAACTTCGCAGTGTTCTACTAGCTGAACCGCAACCGTTAATGGTGGACATCAGGGCGTCAAAAGTGGTCGCCATTGCGCTACTGAGGCTCAGCGCGATACTGTGACGCAATGGCTGCGTCTTCGGCAGCGTAATCGAATGGGTGCGGGTTGATTTCCCCTGGAGGATTGGCTCTCTCCCATTCAATGGTGCGGCGGATGGCCTCATCGAGAGGAATGATTTCGTGATATCCCAGCTCGCGCCGAATGCGCGTCGAGTCGAGCTCCCAGTGCTGGGCGGTGTTGCCAGGTGGCTTCAAGTGCTTCGGCGTCCCTTCGTCCGGCAAAACCACAAACTCGCCGGTCCATCCGGTGGCAACCGCGATCTTAAGCGCCCACTCGAGTTCGGAGTACGCCGGCGACTCGGCAACGTTGTAAATGCGACCTGAAGCCCTCTCGTTCACAACACAGAGCGCCAGAGCCGCGGCAACGTTTTCCACGTACCCCCGCGGCGCACGCCATGCAGCCCAGCCCTGTTCATAGAGAATGAAACGCCGTTGATCGTCGATGCGCTTGAGCACCGGATGAAAACGCCGGGCATAGGAGATAGCGGGCTCTTCAGACTGCCCTCCCGTTTGGGGAAAGGTTGTAACAATGCGAGCGAGCTTCTTATATCTTACCGCAGCTTTGGCCGGGAACGCTTCTCGGAGAAGTTGTGCCCGAAATTCCATCGGAGGAAGGGATCGCAGTGGGAACGAGAAAGCACCTCCCATCTGTCGGTTAAGCAGGGTGGCACGGCCCGGCGAGCCCCTGCAGTGGTGACAGCCGCACGTTCCGTTAATGTGACTTATCGGCTCCGGCCCCGGCGCTGGGCTATGCGCTATAGATCTCGTGCACATGGCGCAGTCCGCCTGATTCACTACGGTGCCAAAAGGTGGTGGAGACGTTTTCGTTATACCTCGATCCATTACATTCGTCGGATGATGCCTGTTAAAGTTCGGATCGCGGGCCGAAAGGGAAGCCTTCTGGTCACACATTTATTGGCTACCTGCGCAACAGGGCCAGTGGGGTAGAATCATTTAACGTGCTATGCCTGTCTCTCCTAGGACCCGCTTGGGACCATACGAGATCCTTGCGCCCATCGGTGCGGGGGGGATGGGTGAAGTCTACCGGGCACGGGATCACAAGCTCCTCCGGGATGTAGCCATAAAGACCCTGCCGGAGGTGTTCGCAGGCGATCCGGAGCGTCTGGCGCGCTTTCGACACGAAGCACGCGTACTCGCCTCGTTAAACCACCCCAATATTGCGGCGATTTATGGGTTGGAAGAATTCTTTGGCATGCAGTTTCTCGTGATGGAACTGGTGGAAGGGGAGACGCTCTCCCAGCGCATCGCAAAGGACGCTCCCATTCCCATAGAAGAAGCTATCTCGCTATGCGGACAAGTTGCAGAAGGGCTGGAGGCGGCGCATCTGAAAGGGGTCACGCACCGGGATGTGAAGCCTGCCAATGTGAAGGTCACGCCCGAAGGCCGCGTGAAGGTCCTTGATTTTGGCTTGGCCAAAGCCATATTCGGGGGAGGAACCACGCAGGATCTCTCCCAGGCACAGACGATCACCGAATTCGGAACGGAATACGGCCGAGTGCTTGGCACGCCTTCTTATATGAGCCCCGAGCAGGCGCGCGGCAAAGGCGTGGATAAACGTACGGATATCTGGTCTTTCGGTTGTCTCCTATTCGAATTACTCACCAGGAAAAAGGCCTTTCCCGGGGAGACGGTCTCCGATACGCTCGCCGCGATCCTGGAACGGCAGCCCGCGTGGGATTCCTTGCCCGCCGCTACGCCCGGCAGAATCAGAGAACTGCTGCAAGGCTGCCTCCAGAAGGACGCGAACCTTCGTGTGCAAGATATGCGGAGCGCCATCGCGGCGGTCAAGGAAGCGGGCGTGAACCCGGAACCGAGGTTGTTCACCAGACGCGTTGTTGCCGCGCTCCTCGTATCCGCAGCTCTGGCCGGGGCTGTGGCGTTACCGGGTGTCCGGCGTCCGTTAATCAATCTGATTTCTCCTTCGCGGTTTCAGCAGGAGAAGCATCTCGCCGTCCTTCCATTTACCAACGTTGGCGGTGATCCGGCCGATCAAGTATTTTGCGATGGCGTGGTGGAGAGTCTTACCACCAGCCTCACGCAGCTTGAACGATTCCAGAATTCGCTTTTCGTAGTACCGGCATCGGAGGTTCGTCGCCTGTCCAGCTCAAGCGTGCGGGACGCCGCCGCTACCTTTGGCGTAAATCTCGTCGTCACGGGGAGCATTCAGCGCACGGGAAGCGCCGTACGACTCACGGTGAACCTGGTAGACGCCCGAACCCTCCGACAGTTGGGAGCGCGTTCGGTCGATATCCCACGCGAAGAACTTTCCAAGATGGAAGATAGGCTGCTGGATTTAGTGGCTGAACTGTTGGACTTGAGCCTCCAGCCGCAGGCTCGGACTGCCCTGAATCTGGGCGGAACGTCCGTGTCCGACGCCTATGAAGCTTACCTCCGGGGCCGCGGCTATCTGCGGCGCTATGACAAGCAAGGAAACGTGGAGCTAGCCATTGCCGCGTTCAAGGAGGCGTTACGGAGGGACACTCGCTACGCGCTCGCCTATACCGGTTTGGGGGAGGCTTATTGGAGGAACTTCGACCGAACCAAAAGCCCAGAATGGCTCGAATTAGCCCAGGAAGCCAATGCTAGCGCCATCGACTTGAATGACCGATTGGCGCTCGCGCATGTCAACTTGGGAATGACCTACGCATCTAGCGGCCGGTACAAATTGGCCGTAGAGCAATTCCAACGCGCACTCGATCTGGATTCCCTCAATCCCGATGCCTACCGTGAGCTCGCCGGTGCCTACGAGGCAATGAACCAGATCAAAGACGCCGAAGACACTTACAATCGAGCCCTACGGCTGCGGCCCAACGACTGGCTGAATCACAGCAGGCTAGGCGGGTTTTATTATCGCCGGGGGCAATATGAAAAGGCGGAACGGCCGTTTCTTAAAGTCATTGCTTTGACGCCGGACAATGTGAACGGCTACTCCAACCTGGGAGGACTATATGTTGCCTGGGGTCGTTATGATTTGGCGGAGTCCCTCCTGAAGAAAGCCATTCAGGTAAAGCCTACCGATCCAAGAGGCTATTCCAACCTCGGCACGCTCTATTTCGAACGCGGACAATATGGAGAAGCCGTACACATGTTCGAACAGGCTGTAGACAAGAATCCTGGACCAAATTACGCAACGGTGGGCAATTTGGCGGATTCGTATCGTTGGGCTCCTGGATTCGAATCGAAGGCGCCACAAACCTACCAGCGTGCTATCGATCTCGCGGAGCAGCAACTCGCCATTAATCCCAACAACGCCGGCGCATTGAGCAGTGCGGCAGTTTACCGGGCCAAGCTGGCACGGAAGGAAGAGGCCCTGCACGATATCACTCTAGCCCGTGAACTCGCGCCCGCTGACAAGACTGTTTCTTCCAAAGCCATAATAGTTTTTGAGCTGCTGGGACGCCGGCCAGAGGCACTCGCGGCTCTCCGTGAATTGTTAAAAGGAGGCTTCGCCTTGGATCAAATTGAAAGTGATCCGGAGTTGAAGAAGTTTCGTCAGGACCAGGCTTATATCCGGATGGTGTCTAAGGACGCCCCCGGCAACGCATCACCCACACTCAAACCGAAATGAAGGAGGACTAAGATGGCGAAAGAACACCACATCAGGCTCTTCGTTGTGGACGCGAAGGTATTCTACATTCATCACAAGCCTAGCGACCCGAATAACGACAAGCCTGGTAACCACGCAAGTGGTCTGACTAAAGACAAAGTCAAGTTTCAAGGGACGTCGCGCTTCAGTATAGAGTTTAAGACCGAATCGCCGTTCGTGCACGACGAGGGCGCACCTGGCTCCCCGATACGCTCGAACAACGGCAGTCCGACGCCCTTGTTTGAACTCAAGCCAATAGCTGCGGGATCCATCGAGAACTTTCCGTATACGGCGCAGATCGGAGGCCTCACCGATGATCCGGAGATCATCATAGATGACAGCGGAGGCGGTGGAACATCGGCCAAGAAGAAGACCGTGAAAAGCAAGAAGAAGAAAAAGAAGTAGTCCGGAATTGGACCACTCCCGGCGCTGGGCGGGCTATTTTTTCGCGCCCGCCTTCCCCGGCGCTGGCCGAAGCTGTAACAAGGACTCCCGGGCGCCGCCTCGCAGTGGCGAAAGTGGGTCAGCGGCAAGCGCCTGGAGTACCGTTTTGCCTCGATCCCCGGCGACGATGCCAAGGCCCGATACAGCTCTGGATTTGTAGTTGATCGCGAAATCCTCCCGTTCGCGTGCGACATACTGTTCCCGGGTGACCATCCGCAAGTCGTTCAGGTCCGCTTCGCTCAAACCGAGACCCTTGCCGGTCTTGAGCGCCGCCTCGAGCAGGTCGAAGGTCGTCGAAGCGGTTTCCTCGACCTGCGCCATGAGTTGAGCCGGGGGTCCGTTGTTCAGGGCATTCAGAAAGAACTGTTCAAATTGCGGTTTGAACATCCTCAGGATTGGTTTGAGCTGGTCTTGCTCCCCAACGCCGCAATCCTTCTGCAGCCATGTTTCGCCGGCCAATCGGGCGTCCGGAGGCAGTTGCGCGGAAGCCTGCGCCAGACCAAGCGCGGCGCCAAGAATGGCTACAATCAGTGACTCACTGTGCGCGTACATTTGTACCCCTCCTATTTTTCTTAATCTTAAGCTTCAGGCTAATTTGGTGGAAACGCACCGTCGGCCCAAATCCGCTTCTGGAGCGCCGGGCATGGATCCGTCGCGCAATCGCGCGTGGGTTGCAGCGGCCGGGCGTTGTAAACGATGTTGAGCGCTGAACCGGGAGGGTGACGATTCGGCACAGCGGGCGTGAAATGGGCGCGGAAGATTTGCCCTTCCGTGAAATACTTTCGCGTGCCGCTCAAACTCTTCATGAAATTGGTCGCGTCAAAGCCGGTCATCGCATCTATGTGCTCCAACGAAAAAGTGTGCCCTAGCTCGTGAATGAACGTCCCGGCTAGCGCATTGGATCCCAGAGCCACGAAATCGCTGGTCCCGCACGAAGTTCCCATCCCCGGGCCTGTACCCGAGCCTGAGTCGACTGAATGGACCACATAGATGTTGATTCGGCCCGGGCTTGGAGAGATGGCCTGCTGGAGGCTCTGTTGGTCATCAACGCAATCAAAACTCCTGGCCATCGGACCACGAAATTGGTCGACGTCGGCGACGCTTGTCGCATCCTTGATATCGCAACCACCTGGAGCGAATTCGACTCCCATTCGTTCCGCGGTCCACTTGGCGACGGCCGTCAAGCAGTGGCTTGCAGCAGCTTTCCGCCGACTCGCGAACGGGGTGTCTATGATCCAGACCGTGATGGAGATCTGGATTTCGGCCGCGAATTCGACAGGAACGGCATCGAAGCCTGAGGTCCATTGCACGTTTTGAGCGATCGCCACCGGCCGCGATTTGGTGAAGGCGATCACTTCGTTGCGGCCTGGCGCAGAGGTGAGTCGCCCGACGTCAATCGTCTTGGTCAGTGACTGGAAGGCCTGATCGGATAGAACTCCTGTGCTTCCCTGAGCGTTTACGAGAATGCCATTGTCCTGTCCGGATGTATTTGAAAGCGTGACCTCGTCGTCTCGCAAAGTTCGGATATAGAACACGATCACCACAGCCAAAACTGCAGCAAGCAACACGAAAGTAGTAGCCCGAGAGAATTTCATGCTGGTTCCTCTATCGTACAAGCGCTCAACTTAAGACATGCCAACAATCGGACCGCCCGAAACACGTGAACGAAATCGATCGTCAACCACACTGGGAACTCCCTTGGTTTCTAGAAGTGCAGCCGTAATTGCCAGCGAATCACACGACCTCCGCCATCCTGGAGCCTGGCATTCAAGAACCTCCCGGCCGCCGAGTTGAACACACTGGCGTCGATGGTTTGCGAATCCTGAGGCGGCGCGAACGGACTCACACTCACCTTGCCATACATGGGCGTATTGAAAATGTTATAAAACTCTGAACGGAATTCCAAACTAAAATGCTCGTTGATGCGAGTGTTCTTGATGACGTTCAGGTCCCAGTTCTTGAGGCCCGGCCCGCGTTCGGTGTTGCGGCCGAGATTTCCCGGGGGACGGTGAGTGCTACTGGTATTCGCCGCGATGCCGATATAGCGCGCTTCCCGCGGGTCTATGGGAGCATTATTGTTATCCGGGTTGACATAACCCGTGGGCGAAGACGCATCTGGCTTGGCGCGTACCCCAGGCCGCCCTTGCGGATTGAAATTCGGACGATCATAAGTGGCGCCCGCGATTCCGTCGGCGTCCTGGCCATTCAACACCGTGTAAGGGACTCCGCTTTCGTAAGTGGTGAGTCCGGCGATCTGCCACCCGCCCACAGCGTGACCCAGGATGCCCTGCTGCGGTTTAAAGATCGGGAGTTCGTAGCTGTAGGTGAACACGGCCCGATGCGTACGATCGAAAAAGCTTATTCCTTTATCGATCTGGAGGCCGCCGAACATGGCCGGCACCGAAGCGTTTTGCAGCGTCGACGTGCCGCCTAGAGTGAAAATCTCACTGGCGTTATCGATCAGTTTCGAGAACGTGTACGCGCCACTGAAGGTAAACCCGCTGGAAAAGCGCCGCTTTACCTCCATTTGCGCCGCATGATAAGTCGACGAGCCACCGTTTGTCCGAACCAACCGTTGGCCTTGCAGTTGATCCACGCGTAGTTGACGAGTGGCCGTGGTGACATTGGCAGGCACCGGTACCCGCAGGTCGGGCGTTACCAAGGGGTTCCCGTCCTCCGTGACAAACAGCTTGGTGCCCTTGCTTCCCACGTAAGCGAGATCCAAAAGGATGCCCAAGGGAAGCTCACGTTCGAGGGTCACCGACCAGTGCTGGTAGTAAGGGTTGACGAGATTCTTATACACCGAGAACTGCGCTAGGGTCGTCGTCAAAGCCGGCGCCTGCGTGGGTAGCAGTTTCGAAAGCCCGGCGGCTCCCCGCGGCGCATCCGCCGTTACCGTGGATGGGGGGGTCGCGGTGGCCGAGGCTGGGGCGCCGGCCACGATGTTCGACGTGATGTTGTTGAAGTAGCTGTCGTAACCGATTCCGTATCCCAGCCGGATTGAGCTTTTGTGGTCGCCGAATAGCCACCTCCTCCAGCCGTTTCCCGAGGAGGGTGAATACGCCAAACCAACGCTGGGCGCCCAGTTATTACGATCCGGTTCGACTTGGTTCGCGTGGAACAGCGGGCTATCCAGCGTGACCGGGTCCACATTGAACAGTCCGGTGAAAACCGGATTGAGCGTGACGTTAGTCGGTGTACCGAAGTACTCATAGCGCAATCCCAGGCTCATGGTGAGATTCGGCGACATACGCCAGCGGTCCTGAAAAAAATAGCCTTGACGAAACAAGGACGGATAGTATTGTGAGTTGCCAAACGTCCGCGAGGTGGATCCGGCGCCGCCGAAATCGTCCAGGAAGTTGGCTAGCCCGCTGAAATTCTGCGCACCGGAACTCGCGCCATAAGTGAGCCTGCCGCGGTAGTTAAAGGGGGCCGCCTGACGCGCTCGCTGGTCCACCAACTCAGACCCAAACCGGTAGGAATGCTTGCCCTGAACGATGCTCATCGTGTCCTGGAGCGTGTAGTTGTTAAAAAGGCGTCCTTGCGGATACGACGCCTCAATGCCATAAAAATTGCCCGATGAATTCACTCCCGCGATGGTGATTTGCGGCAGGGTCAATCCAAGGGGGTTGACCGGATCGAGGGGAGCGTCGTAATTGAACCGGGTGAATCCCGGGCGAAGTTCGTTGGTCAACTCTGGTGAAAAAACGTGAGTGTGATATAGCGCGATGGTCGTGGTCTTGTAAGTCGAGCTGGTGAAGAAACTCGGGAAACCAATGCTCTCCCCGCCTTGTGGACGAAACTGGTCATCAATGAAAAAGCGGCCGGACAGCGTATCTTTGTCGCTGAAGTGATGATCGATCTTGGCGCCGTACTGGCGAATGCGCAATCGCTGGGAATAGGGAATAATCAGATTTCCGAATTCCACGTCTGGGCGGCCGTTTCCGAGCGGAACAGAGAAGGTTTGAAACTGCCCGTCATAACCGGAGGTGATTTGCTGCAACAGGTCGGCATTGGCGCTGGCGCCGGGGGGGAAGATCCTCTGCAAGGTGGCCCGGCCGGCGGCTGTAGGCGCGACCATCTGTGAGGTGCTTGTCGAAAACTGACGCAATTCCATATAGGAGAGATGAAAGAAGGTATCATCCCGGTGGATCGGCCCGCCAAGGCTCCCGTCGAATCGCTGCTCCGTTCCTGGCAAATTGTGCCCGCGCGCCGAGATGGCGGGAGATTGTGAGAGTGAGCTCGAAATGGCATCGTCCCGAGTGGAATCCAGCACGAAGCCGGCAGTGCCGTGCCATTGGCTGGTGCCGGATTTCGTAATCACATTGACGACTGCGCCACCTGCGCGCCCGAATTCTGAATCGTAATTCGTCGTCTGGACCGAAACTTCCTCGACACTGCCCGGATTAAGCACTTCGAAAGCGGGGCCGGCCGTGGAAATATCGTTGTTATCCGTTCCGTCCATCATGAAATTATTGGAACGCGTGCGCGCACCGTTTACGGCAAAGCTTGTTTTCTCGGTGATGGAGAACTTGTTCGACACGACCCCCGGCAATGTCAGAGCCAGCAGGGCCGGATTACGGGATGCGTAGGGCAAGTCCAGGATACTTTGGGTGAGCACGCTGCCGCCTCGAACCGGAGCATCGGCTTGCAACGCCTGAACTTCGGCGCTTACTTCCACCACCTCCTGCACGGGGCCTATTTCAAGATGCGCGTCCCACGCCAGCGACAGACCGGCATTCACTTCGAGGCTCACAATCGTGGCAGCCTTGAATCCGTCGTGACGGAAGGTCAGCTTGTAGCTGCCTGGGTCGACTGCGTCGAAGCGATAGAAGCCGGCGTCATTCGTCGTGGTGCTGCGGACTGAATTCGTATCGGCGTTGGTCAACTCGACGACTGCGGCCGGCACCGCCAGGTTCTGCGGGTCCCACACGAGACCGCTCACAGTACCGCGGCTGGTCTGAGCCCGCACCGGCCAAACTACGAGCGCGAAGAACAGCGCCAGACAACTGGAACGCACCCACATTCTCCAGTCTCCTTGAACCCTAGACGTTTTGCTGGCTTATTAGCATCAAGTATATAGGACAACTCGAAGAAATGGTGTAAGTCCCGCGACGTTCTCGACTTTGATCGAAGTAAGTGTTCTCCAGAGAAGGGAAAAGAGCCGTCAGACGAAAGCGCGGCGAGCGCTGTAAGTCCGGAAACAATTCTGCGGCGCGGGCGGGTAGAGGCACTACGGACGCCCTGAAGGTTAATGCAACCTATACCCCGGCTCGCCTGGCAAGTGTCCATCCACTCGCAGGACTTTCAGACCCTTGGGCACCTGTGTGACGTCCATGAAACTGATCGAGCCGGGTATTGCGCCGACCAGTCCGGTAGCTTCGTCGTTGGAGTAAACAATTCTGGGACCGCTGGCGGCTTCCGCGCGGAAGACTTTGCTGATCCAATACTGACGGAATTGGGCTTCCGTCATCTGATAGATGGTTTTCAGCACGATTTCCCGTTCCCGCGCGACGGGCGCGCGCATGACCAGCGTGACCCTGAGATCAGCGGTCCAATATTGACGATCCCCAAAAAGCAGCTTCCTAACTTCGGCAAAGGTCAGCGTGTTGACAGGCACTCCGGGGTGGACCACCACCGCAATGTCCCCATCAGCGGACAAGACCCGCGATGCGGAAAAAAGAAGAAGGATAGCCCCAGCCAATAGCGCCAGTGTGAATCGGGCGTGAAGTCGTCGCATGGATTCCCTAGAATGTGAAGCTGGTCTGCACAACGGCCCCGTTGATACGCGGTAATCCGGGACGGCGCTGGTTCCTATATTCGACTTTGATAGCCGAAAACGTAGTGATATCGTAACGCAATCCTACGGTCGAGCCGGCCAGGCCGGGAACACCCGCGAATACCGGATCAGAGCTGGGAATGTGGATGTATTCCCACCGATAATACGGCTTCCAACGCTGGTCGAACTCGGGCAGCCGGTAGCCGAGCTGAACGTAGAAAGCCTGGCTGTTGAAGCTACCAGGCCGGCCGGTCTCGGTGTGATTGACGTTGGCGAACTCAGCGATGAACTCGGGATTCTCTTTGGCCCAGACCACGTGCCCGGAAGAGATCCATTCATCGAACGCGCGCGCGCCCACTGCGATCTTGTCCCGATACAGGGAGCCTCCCGCTTGAAGCCCGAATAGGCGGTCCGGCTTGACAAACAGGTTGACCAGCCAGGCGCGATTGTTGTTGATGTCTCCGGCATCGCCGCCCCGGCTGATGAGGGAGCCACGTCCATTTCCTACTCCGACGTTGTAGTTGAGATGCAAACCTCCGGCCGGAACCGCGCCTTCGATCAATCCGCCCACAAAATGAACGGGGATGAATCGTCCGCCAAACTGGACCATTTCGGGCCGCGCGGCCGTGGTCTGGAGCCACTGTCCGTGATGGTAGGTGGTATTCCACCAATTGATGGGTGTGTGGAAACGTCCGAAGGAAACCTTGAAATAATCGCTCTGGTCGTAGCGAATAACGATTCGTTCTACTTCGGCGTTGAACCCGGGGGCCGCCGGCGATCCGGTACCGGCATCGGGACGCGCGGTCAGCGTGAGCTCGCTGAACACAGTCACCTTCGGAGCCAGCACGGAGACCGTGTGCAGGGTAAACTGGCCCTCATTGAAACCGCTCTTGACGCCCCGCTGATCGGTGGCCGAAAAATTGAAATCGCTGAAACCAGACAGTTTGAGAAGGGGCTATTGAGGGACTCCTTGCGCCGTTTCAGCCCCACTAACGTGGTCCTCGTGGCTTCCGGGAGCGGGCTGTGGCGACTGCGCGGTGGACTGGGGTGCCGCCGGAGGCTGTGGCGGCGGAGGTGTTGCCGGACGGGCCGCAGTGGTTGAGACTTCCAATTCCGCCACGCGCTTTTCCAGCCGGTCAATGCGGTCGAGCAACGCCTGGACGGTTTCCGTCACATTGGCGGGATTCGGGGTTTGCGCGACCAGCGCAAACGGTCCAAGTAACATCAGCAGACAGCTGTGTCTCCAAGCACGCTTCATCGGTCGCTCCTTGGTTGCCTGAACTACGGTAATGGTCATCAGACTATCACAGACATCCCCCCACGACCCGCGCCATCGAGTTAAACTCAGAGATGTCGATAGAACGGAGTTGGGATGTCCCCCGGACACAGCCGCATGACGCTCACCAGTGGCACTCGCCTTGGCCCGTACGAAGTGCTCGCGTCCCTCGGCGCGGGTGGCATGGGCGAAGTCTACCGCGCGCGTGACACGCGCTTGGACCGGGTGATCGCCCTCAAGGTTCTGCCCGAGCGAATGGCGAAGGATCCGGTGGCTTTGGCGCGCTTTGTGCGCGAAGCGAAGGCGGTCGCTGCGCTCTCGCATCCCAATATCCTCGCGATCTACGATTTCGGGTGCGAGCAGGAAGTTCATTTCGCAGCGATGGAACTGCTCGAAGGGGAAACCCTGAAGAGCCGGATTCAGCACGTCCAGCTGCCTTGGCGAAAAGCGGCGGAGATAGGGATTGCGCTCGCGGATGGGCTGTCAGCCGCGCACATTAAAGGAATCGTTCACCGCGATCTTAAGCCGGACAATATTTTCCTCACTTCGGACGGCATGGTGAAGATCCTCGATTTCGGGTTGGCCCGTATGGCCCCCAGCGCCATTCCCGCCGGAGACGAGACAGCTTCACTCAGGGAAGATCTCGAAACCATTCCGGGAACCCTGATGGGTACCGTACGATATATGTCGCCGGAGCAGGCGCGTGGCGAGCCAGCTGGCGCTCGCAGCGACATTTTCTCGCTGGGCTGCATTCTTTTCGAAATGGCGTATGGGGCACACCCCTTCGCGCGCAATACCCATGCGGAGACCCTCGCCGCCATTCTCAAAGAGCCACCGGTCCAAATTTCCGGCATGACCCAAAGTGTTCCACCGGAATTCGAGGTGCTGGTGGCGCACTGCCTCGAAAAGAATCCGGACGATCGCTTCCACTCCGCCCGGGATTTGGCTTTCGCTTTGAAATCGATGTCCGGCATCACTGGGCAGGTTGCCGTCGCCGCGGCGCCTGCCAAGCCTCGCGTGAAACCCCGGCTGGCCTGGATACTCGCCGCACTGACGGTTCTTTTACTGGCGCTCGGTTCTTACCTGTGGTTCGGCCGGAGCGGATCGATCGAGTCCCTGGCAGTCCTGCCGTTTGTAAATGTTGGGGGTAATCCGAACGTCGAGTACTTGAGCGACGGAATCACGGAAGGAATCATCAACAACCTCGCGCAGTTGCCCAATCTCGGCGTCGCATCGCGCAGCTCGGTGTTCCGCTATAAAGACAAACAGGGGGATCCGCAACAGATCGCCCAGCAGCTCAAAGTCGGCTCGATTTTGACGGGCAGGTTGGTGGTGCGAGGCGACACCGTGTCCATAAGCGCGGAACTGGTGGATGCCAAGACAAACCGCCAGATTTGGGGGGAGCAGTATGACCGCAAACTCGCGGACCTGCTCGGCGTTCAATCCGAGATCACGCGCGAAATCTCCGAGAAGCTGCGGGTTCGTCTTACCGGCGAACAGGAAACGCGGCTAGCGAAGCGCCAGACGCAAGACAGCGAGAGTTATCAACTGTACCTGCGCGGACGCTACCAATGGAATAAGCGGACGCTGGATGGAATGCAACAAGCCATCGAACTGTTCCAGCAGGCGATCGCCAAGGACTCGCGCTACGCGCTGGCCTACGCCGGCTTGGCCGACGCCTACATCCTTCTGGCGGACTACAACGTCCTCCCTGCCCGGGAAGTGATGCCGCGAGCCAAGGAGGCGGCCACGCAGGCGCTGCAAATCGACGATTTGTTGGCCGAAGCGCATACCTCGCTCGGCTGGGTGAAACTGACGCACGACTGGGCCTGGACGGACGCAGAAGGGGAGTTCAAGCGTGCTCTCCAGTTGAATTCCAATTACGCGCTCGCGCACGAAATGTACGGTGAGTATCTCACCCTGACCGGAAAGCTGGATGAAGCGGCATTGGAAACACAACGCGCATTGGACCTGGAACCCGTCTCCCTGCCGCTGAACCGGGCTGTCGCCTCGGCGTCTTATTACGCCGGCCACTACGATCAAGCCATCGAGCAATCCCGGAAAACGCTCTTGCTGGATCCTGGCTTCATAGGAGCGCATGTCCTGCTCGGCCGCGCGTACCAGCAAAAACAGGCTTATCCGGAGGCGATCGCAGAATTTCGGAAAGCGCTGGAACTCTCCGAAGGCGACAGTAACGAACTGGCGGCCTTGGCACAGGCCTACGCCCTTGGCGGGAAACCAGCGGAGGCGCGGAAGACTCTGGATGAACTGAAAGAACGGTCCACGCAAACCTATGTCCAGCCGATCTGGATCGCTGCGATCCTGACAGCCCTGGGAGAGAAGGATGAAGCGTTCCAGTGGCTACAAAAGGGGTATGCGGACCGGTCCAGTTGGGTGGTGTATCTAAGGGTGGATCCGCTGTTTACCAAGCTCCGGTCCGACCCGCGGTTTACCGACTTGGCACAACGGGCGGGATTGCCCTAAACGATTGCGGTTCACCGACCTAAGCCCAGGTTGGTTTGTCCAGCGAAGACTGGCGTAGTCAACGGGAGGTAGCCCACCCGGGCGAAACACTACTTGCCGATCGATACTTCAGCCGCAGGCGCAGTTGCCGTCTGAACAGGAGCCGGGACTGTCTTCTTAGCCGCCGCCTTCTTCGCAGCTCTCTTGGTCGGCGTCCGTTTCTTTGCCGTCTTTGCTGCTGGGGGTTTAACTGCCGCCTTTTTACCAGCCGCCTTCTTCCGCTTCACTGGAGCCCGCTTGGCCCTCTTGGAGGACGCTTGCGAACCTACAGCCTGCTTCGCTCGAGCGAAAGCATCCTTCGCATCTCGAAGGGCTTCTCGTATGTGGGACCCACCGGATGAAAAGCGCTCCATTACATCCGAGATCAACACCTCAATCTTGGCCAGTCGCTTGAGAGCCTTGGTCGCCTTCATAAACCACTCCTCTCGGTCACGTTTGGCAATCGCCCGAAAGGAATCGCCAGAACGATGGCCTCGCCTTTCAGAGCGAGAACCGTCTTGACTAAAGACTGCTACCGAATTCTTGAACGAGAGGATTGTAGCACGGCGGGAACAGACAGAACGGACCGGCACACAACTAGACGGCTCGCTCCTCCACGCCCGAATCGCGGTGGTATGCTTTCCGACATGATCCCTCGAACCATGAATCTTGCCCTCGCCACCGCCGCCCTGATCGGTCTGGCAGCCTGGCCCTCCGCCAACGCGCAAACCCGTAAGCCCACGCCGCCCAAGTCGGTGCGGCTCTATGTCCTCGATTGCGGGAAGATCACGGTGGCGAACGGAGACTCCATGGGGTTCAAGCCAGGCGAGCTGGCCACGTCCAACATGGTCACCCCGTGCTTCCTGATCGTCCACCCCCGCGGCACCATGATGTGGGACACCGGCGAGATCCCCGATAGCGCGTTCAAGAGCGGCGTCACGCCGCAGACGGCGGGCGCGTTCACCGTGGATCGTCCGCTGCTGCCTCAGCTCGCCGCCCTGGGTTACACCCCGGCGGACATCACGTATCTGGCGCTTTCCCACTATCACGGCGATCACGTGGCCAACGCCAACTTGTTCGCCGGCTCCACCTGGATCGTCCAGCAAGGCGACCGCGATGCGATCTTCGCTCCCCGCGCCGACACGAAGGGGAAACTGGGAGCCGTCGGCAATCCGGCCTACTTCACCGGTCTGGACAAGAGCAAAACCATGCTGCTCAAGGGCGAGGATCACGACGTGTTCGGCGACGGCACCGTGGTGATCAAGTTCACGCCCGGCCACACGCCCGGCCACCAATCGCTATTCTTGAAACTCGCCAAGACCGGACCGGTGTTGCTGTCGGGCGATTTGTATCACTATCCAGAAGAGATCACCTACAAGCGCATCCCATCCTTCGATTCCGACAAGGAACAGACGGCCAAGAGCCGGGCCATGATCGAAGAGTTCGTCAAAAAGAACAACGCCCAGTTATGGATCCAGCACGATTACACCGCTGGAATTAAACGTAAGATCGCGCCGGAGTTTTACGAGTAGGCTCCCCGCCTTGACGGTCGCCGCTGTGGCCCGCGAGGCGTATACTCAACACATGCAGGGAGGCAAGATGAAATATCGATACCTCGGTTTAGGAGTCGGATTAACCGCGCTTCTTTCTTCAATAGCGCAGGCCATGGCGCAGGGACAAGTCGCTCCGCGGGCGGAGTCGGCGGCAGCCAAGTCCGTCAAGCAGACCTGGACGGCGCCCCGAACCGCCGACGGACACCCGGATCTTCAGGGAGTCTGGGCTAACAACGTCGCCACCCCACTCGAGCGGCCGAAGGAATTGGACGGGCGTGCGTTGCTGACGGATCAGGAAGTGGCGGCGCTGAAGAAGAAGGCGCATGAGCTCTTCGGCGGCGGCAATTCAGACGCGGCATTCGGCGATACCGTCTACAGAACCGTGTGGGCAAATGTCAAGGGAACCACATCAGGTTTCAAAAGTGTTGACGGCGAGACCGGCGATTACAGCTCGGTATGGACGGTCGAGAGGGAATGGGAAAATCGAACCTCGCTGATCACCGACCCGGCCGATGGGCGGCTGCCTGCGATGACACCCGAGGGACAAAAGAGACGAGCTGCCAATGGATTTGAGTTTGCCCGCCGGCCCGACGGCCCCCAGGATCGAGCCTTGCAGGAACGTTGCATCACGTACGGCTCGCCGCAGTTGACCGCGGGTTACCAAAGTTATTCTCAGATTGTCCAGACGGCCAGCGCGGTGGCCTTCGGGACGGAGATGATTCATGACGTCCGCATCATTCCACTGGATGGACGTCCGCATCTTCCATCCGTGGTCCAACTCTGGCTGGGGGATTCGCGCGGGCATTGGGAAGGCGATACGCTGGTCGTCGATACGACTAACTATAAACCTGCAAGCTTCATGGGCGCGTCGAGCGAAAAGCTTCGCGTGACGGAGCGCTTCACGCGCACTGGCCCGGACAGCTTGAAATACGAAATCACGATCGATGACCCGGGGACGTGGACGAAACCATGGAGCCTGATGATCCCCTTGAAGCACACTCCGGATCTGATCTACGAGTACGCCTGCCAAGAGGGCAATGTCGGACTGACGGGAATTCTCGCCGGTGCCCGTGCCGAGGAGCAGGCCGCCGCCGGGTCTGAAAGCCGAAAGGGACCGAAATAAGTCCAGAACCTCCGGGGAGGGGTAGGGACGATCGGCTTTCCGAATCAGAAGCTCCGATACTGGTACCCGGAGAACCACATCAGTACACCTCCAAAGCATACTTGTGTTTAGAAAGATGTGAGATCAGTACCGGTACATTCTGGTGGGATGGATCGCGAAAAAGCTGGTCTCGACCGTGTATATTCCTCGAATCCAGTCGGAGAAGTAAGTCCTGGCTTAGAGCAGTAGTAGCGCTGTGCCCTGGGGATCCGTCTTGAAACCCGGCTTCCTGTGGCGTCCAGGTAGTTTTGGAGGACCTGACGCATCGTGAGGCAAAGAGTTCTTTTGACCGCTGCCCTGCTCATAGGGATCTCTCCCGGTTTGCTGCGAGCCGATGTGTTGAATTTGGGTGTCATCTCATTTGACAACTTGATTCCCGCGGAGTTGGGTCCCGGTGTGAATGCGTTCGACATTTGCAATTTTACGGACAGTTCGTTTTTCCTGCCGCCCGACTTCCTCTCTTTGACGCCCGTCACTTGAAAAACGGCACGCTGAAACGTTCGGAAGCAACCCGCAAATCTTAGCGCTGGGCGATATCGGGCCAGGATTTCTGGCGCCGGCGGCAGTATTTCCCGACACCGACGATTTCACCTCCGCCGAGTTTACAGCGAGTCTAGACGTGACCACCTTTCAACTGTTTGGCGGAGGGAGTTTCACGGCGAATTCGGCTGCGATTGACGTTTTCCTCAATCCGTTATCCGGCCCTAATCTTGTGGCCGGCGTCGGCTTCGCGTTGATCACGGTTTCTAACGAAGGTACTGCCATTCCTGAGCCGGCGAGCTGGCCCCTCTTAGGATTAGCGGTTAGTGGCCGTCGCCGTGGTGGGCGAAGTAATGAGCTTCTGTAGCGTCGTGCCACAGGACTAACCGCCAGCGTCTATCGCGATATCACAAAGCGCTCGCCAGGCCGTCAGATTCGCGGGACCTAGCCTAGTGCAATCTCACCAGACTCGGTGTTCAGGCCAAGGCTTTTCCGTACAGCGCGAGCAAGCGGCTCCATGCCTTCTCGGCGTCGGGCTCGTTGTAGACCCCGGAATCCGGTGGGCACCAGCCATGCGCGCCAGAGTACACTTCGATTTCCGCGGACAGATTCGCCTTGGCGAACGTGTCTTTCAGCACGTTCTTCTCATCGGGCCTTTGCATATCGTCATTTGACGCGATCGCGATGAGGAACTGAGCCTTGGTTTTCGAGGCCTGCAGATGCGGACTGTTCGCCCCATTCGCCACGAGTCCACCGCCATGGAAGGAGGCGACTGCTCCGACGCGATCGGGAACTGCGGCCGAGGTACGAAACGCCATCGGGCCGCCCATGCAATACCCCTGTGTGCCCATCTTCCGATTCTTGGCCACCGACGATTGCTGGTCGAGCCACGCAATGAACGCCTTCGCATCCGTCATGTGGGTCGTCTCGTTCAGAGCTTGCGCGAGCGGCAACAGTTCCTGGATTGGGGTCGCGGCGCCCTTGGACGCGGTCGGAGCTTTCTGTTTACGGTAGAACGGATTCACCACCAGCACCGAATAGCCCGATTCAGCGAGCCGCTTACCCATACTGCGGAACGCCGGCCGCAGCCCGAAAATGTCCGGCCACACGAGAACGCCGGGGGCGGTACCCGTCGCTGGATGCGCGAAGTAGCAGTCCGCGGTGCCATCCGGCGTCTTCACGGTCACTTCCGATTCAACCACCGTAACCGCGTTCGCGACTTTCGGCAGCATCATGGCGATGCCTGCTCCCAGCATAATGCCGAATTGTTTTCGGGTTACCAATCCCCGAGCCTCGTATAGCTTTAGGTCGTCGTCAAAATGATCCTGATCGCACATATTCGCTCCTTTTTGAACGCATGGTTGCCCGGCAGATCGCACGCCGTACTGGATAGTTTATACCTACTCGGTCTCCTGTGGGTGCATGGGACTCCGACTTCACCACCGGCCGTCCTGGACGCAGATTTCAGAGCTTGGGTGTAATGCGCAGAATGCTTCCGCTTCGCGTAAGAAGGTAAACTGCGCCGTCGGGACCCTGTCGGATGTCGCGGATACTTTCCTTCCTGTCCAGAAGCAAACGTTCTTCGGCCACCACTTCATTCTTGTCGAGCACCAGCCTGACCAGGCACCGCGCTTCCAGCCCGCCGACGAACAGGTTGCCGCGCCAGTCCGGAAATAAGTTGCCCGTGTAGAACATCATGCCCGACGGAGCGATATCGGGGATCCACCAGTACACCGGCTCCTCGACGCCCGGCATGGAAGCCTTCCCGTTACCTACCGGGACGTTCTTACGCCCGTCGGTGCGACGCACGTCGTACTGCGTGCCATAGGAGACGTCGGGCCAGCCGTAGTCCTTGCCCGAGCGGATAATATTGATCTCATCACCGCCTTGCGGGCCGTGATCGGTCACCCACAGCTCGCCGGTCGCCGGGTTGATGGCCGCTCCCTCCGGATCGCGTAGACCATGCGCGAAGGTGGCGGCGGGAACCGTTGCGCGGCTCAGCCAGGGATTATCGCCTGGAATCGAGCCGTCGCGATTGATGCGCAGCACGCGGCCCGAGAAATTCCGGCGGAGATCGGGATTGGCGGTGAAGTCGTGCTCTTCGCCGTCGTAATCGGCTTCGTAGTAGAAGAAGCGGTCCGCTCCCGTGATGAGCAGCTTGCCGTCGGGCGCAATCACGATCCGCCTTTCGGCGCCTTCGGCTAGAATCTTGACGTCTTCCAGGCGCCGGCCGTCGGCGCTCAGCTTGGCGCTCGCGGCCTGCTCCATTCCGATCTGCATCGTTCGCCGCTCGGCTATGGACTTGCTCCAGATCTTGTCGTAGAAAAACTCGACGGGCCACATCGCGGGAGCTTCGCCGGGAGGTGGCGCGAAGTAGTTGAAGTAAAGCGTACGGTTGCGCGCGAAATCGGGATCCAGAACCACATCGTGCAGGCCCTGCGCCGCGACCGCCTTCACGTCGGGGACCCCGGCCAACGGCGCGGATACGACGCCGTCCCGCCGCACGATTCGCATGGTGCCCCCGCTCTCGGTAACCAGGAAATTACCATCCGGAAGGAAAGCCAGCGCAAACGGCGAGCTGAGGCGGTTGGTGATGGTCTCCACGTTGAGCGCGGGCGAAGGCTGCGCCGGCTTCGGCGCTTCGGTCTGCCGGGGAAAAGCCGGTTTAGGTTTGGGGGGATTACCGGTAAACGCAGACTGCGCCCAAACGGGCGCAAGAACAGCGGTCAAGCAAGCAACAATTGCAAACCGAAGAACGTAAGCCATGTCGTACATTATGTCTTACATTGGATTTGGCTAGAAAACGGTTTCGCAGAGGCGGACGGCTCTGCGAGTTGATGACGGCGCATCCGGTACACTAGTGCCTTAACTTTGGATGGAGGTCTGGCGTGGTTCGCGGCCGCATCAGCGAAGATCAGGAGACAGGACTTGCCTCCGGAAAGATTCTGTTCTTCCGAGGGTGTGCCGCATTTGTCCTTCTTCTCATCCAGGCATCGTGTTTCAGAACTCCTTCCGGCGGCGTTGATCCGCAGATCGCGCAACAGATTGCGGCCATCAAGGCGATCGACAATCACGCGCATCCGCCGCGGCCCGATGCCGCGGATAAAGATTTCGACGCCTTGCCAGTAGAGATGCTCGAAGCGCAGACAGATCCGGTAAGGCTGCGGCCGCCGGGCAAGCCCGGATTGAAGCTTGGTCCGGTGGAGACGCTGGACCGCGCGGGCATCGACCGCATGATCGCCAATCGCGTATCGATGGGACCGGGACTGCCCCCGGAGCGCTTCCTGTGGGTGGCCTATGCGGATGCGCTGATGTATCCGTTCGCCACGGCCGCGCTGGAAATCAACCCGGACCGCAAGGCGTTCTTCGCTTTGGAGGCGAAGCTTCTGGAGCGGTACTACAAAGAGAGCGGTGTCACCGCCCGCCCCGCGTCGCTGGATGAGTATGTTACGCGTGTGGTACTGGCGACAGTCGGACGGCACAAGCAAGGCGGTGCTATCGGCGAGAAATTCGAGATGGCTTACCTGCGCCCGCTCGAAATCGGCAATCCCAGCCGCGAGGAAGCGGAGACGGGGTGGCGCGACGGCGGGCGCAGTGCGGTGGCGTACCACAACCTTCAGGACTTTATCTTTCGCGCAATTGCCGCTGAGTGCGGACGCTTGGGAATGGCAGTCCACTTTCACACGGGCGAGGGAGCGGGCGGCTATTTCGATTTCCGGGGCGCCAATCCCCTGCTGCTTCAAGGGCTATTTAACGATCCGTCTCTACGCAAGACGAATTTCGTCATGGTGCACGGCGGCTGGCCGTTCACGCGCGAAGCCGGCGCGCTGCTGGCAAAGCCCAACGCTTACCTCGACTTTTCGGTGCAGCAATTCCTCCGGGCGCCCTCGGACCTGGCGAAGACCATCCGCGCGTGGCTGGAACTGACGCCGGAGAAAGTCATGTTCGGAACGGACGCCTATCCTTATGCTCCGGACGCCGGCTTAGGCTGGAGCGACACCACGCTGATCGCATCCGAGGCAGGTCGCGAGGCGCTGGGCCTGGCGCTGACGGATATGGTTCGCGAAGGCACGGCAACGCGCGATAGGGCGGGTGAGCTGGCTGCGATGGTGCTCCGCGAGAATGCCCGGAAGCTGTATGGGCTGAAGTAGGTTTACTTGAATCCGTGTGGGGCCCGGGTTCGCCGTGGATCTACAGGATGGCAGGTGCGGTGAACCTCACAGCGAACCGTTTCCTAGGGAAGTGTGGATTCGCTACCCGGCTGATCGCTACCATAACAGTCGGGAGATCCCGTGAAAGCACTCGTCAAGACGCACGCCGAACCCGGACTGTGGCTCGAAGACATCCCCGAGCCCACTATCGGCATCAATGACGTTCTGATCCGCGTCCACCGCACCGGAATCTGCGGCACTGATGTACACATTTACGACTGGGATTCCTGGGCCCAGCAGACCATCCCCGTGCCCATGGCGATCGGCCATGAATTCGTCGGCGAGATCGCCGCCGTCGGGTCCAATGTCATCGATTTTCATCCCGGCGAACTAGTCTCGGGCGAAGGTCACGTCGTGTGCGGGCGCTGCCGCAACTGCATGGCCGGCGACCGTCACTTGTGCGCGCATACCTCCGGCGTCGGCGTGAACCGGCCCGGCTGCTTCGCGGAGTACATCGCTTTGCCTATGACCAACATTTGGCGCCATGATCCACGGGTGGACCGCGATGCCGCCGCCATCTTCGATCCCTTCGGCAACGCAGTGCATACTGCGCTCTCGTTTAATGTGCTGGGCGAGGACGTCTTGATCACCGGCGCCGGTCCCATCGGCATCATGGCCGCCGCCGTGGTCCGCCACGCCGGTGCACGCTACGTGGTGATCACGGACGTCAACGATTACCGCCTGGATCTGGCCCGCAAGATGAAAGTGGACTTGGCGCTCAACGTTAAAAACGACGTGAAACACGACTCCATCGCCGGCGCTCAGAAAACACTGGGTATGAGCGAGGGCTTCGACGTAGGCCTGGAAATGTCAGGCAACCCGTCGGCCTTCCGCGACATGATCTCCAACATGGCGCACGGCGGACGCATCGCCATGTTGGGCATTCCCACCCAGGAGATGTCCATCAACTGGCGCGACGTGATTTTTAACATGCTCCACATCAAAGGAATCTACGGCCGCGAGATGTATGAGACCTGGTATAAGATGACCGTGCTGTTGCAGTCCGGCCTCGACATCATGCCGGTGATCACCCATCGCCTCAGCTACAAAGACTACGAGCAGGCGTTTCAAGTGATGCGCTCGGGTAACAGCGGCAAGGTGATTCTGAATTGGGAGGAGCTTCAGTAAATGCTGGACGCATACCAACACCATGTCGAATCGCAACTTCAGGAAATTCGCGGCGCGGGACTGTGGAAGCCCGAGCGCATTCTCGACTCGCCGCAGCGGCCCGGAGCCCGGCTGCATGGCGGGCAGGACGTGGTGGTGCTGTGCGCCAACAATTACCTGGGCCTGGCCGACGATCCTCGTGTGATCGCGGCCGCGCACGCGGCGCTCGACCGCTGGGGCTACGGCATGGCCTCGGTGCGCTTCATCTGCGGCACCCAGGAGCAGCACAAGGAACTGGAACACGAGATCGCAAGCTTCCTTGGCATGGACGACAGCATTCTGTATTCGTCCTGCTTCGACGCCAACGGCGGGCTGTTCGAAACGCTGCTCGGGGCCGAAGACGCAGTGATCTCCGATGAACTCAACCACGCCTCCATCATCGACGGCGTGCGGTTATCCAAAGCGCAGCGCTTCCGCTACAAGAACTGCAACCTGGCGGATCTGGAAAAGCAGCTGCAAGCCGCGCAGAGCGCGCGGTTCCGCCTGATCGCCACAGACGGCGTCTTCTCCATGGACGGCTACATTGCACCCTTGAAGGGCATATGCGATCTTGCCGAGAAATACAATGCGTTGGTGATGGTTGACGATTCGCACGCCGTGGGCTTCATGGGCGCTAACGGTCGCGGGACCCACGAACACACAGGAGTGATGGGCCGTGTCGATATTCTCACGGGCACTCTGGGTAAAGCGCTCGGCGGAGCCAGCGGAGGTTATATCGCGGCGGCCAAGCCCATCGTGGATCTGCTGCGCCAGCGGTCGCGTCCGTATTTGTTTTCCAATTCGCTGGCGCCGGCCATCGTCGCCGCGTCGATTGAGACGTTGAAGATTCTGCGATCGTCTAACGATTTGCCCCGGCTTCTGATGAGCAACACCGCCTTCTTTCGCCGCCGCATGACCGAATTAGGCCTCGACATCCTGCCGGGTGAGCACCCCATTGTCCCGGTCATGCTTGGCGACGCGGCCAGGACCGGGCGCATGGCTGAGTACCTGCTCGAACGCGGAGTCTACGTGGTCGGCTTCTCCTATCCTGTGGTGCCGATGGGCAAGGCTCGGATTCGCACGCAAGTGTGCGCGGCTCACACCGAAGAACAGCTCAATCGCGCCGCGGAGCTGTTTCAGGAAGCCTCTCGCAACGTGCAGTAGGAGCGTTCCAGCCGGTGATCGGATCGACGAAATACGGAGTGTAGCGGTCAATGCAGGTAGGCAATCAGGGGCGTCAGCGTAAGGGGGCTTGCGATCGTGGACAGGAATACCGCGCTGGTGACGAATTCCGGAGCCAGTTCGAACTCCAGCGCCAGAATCGTAGTGATCACCGCCACCGGCATGGAAGAAAGGATCACAGCGGATTGCCGGGCTGCTCCCGTGAGGCCCAGAAGTCCGGCGATACCCAACGCGACCACGGGAGCCACCAGCAACGATATTCCCACCGCCAGAATCACGATCCACGGCCGGGCAGGCCACACGGCACGCTCGAGCTGCATTCCCAGGACAAGAATCATCACCGGAAGCGCGGCGTCACTCAGCATATCTACCGGGCGCAGGATCGCTTCCGGTACCGGCCGGCCCGCCGCCCGCACAACCAGGGCCAGAGCGAGTCCATAGAGCGACGGCATTTTCCAAACTTTTTCCAGTGTTCCAGCGATTTTCCCGCGATGGCTGCCCGCAAAAAAGGACCCCGCTACATAGGTCGTCACAGATCCGGTGAGAAAGAAGACGGTCGCGTACGTGAGGGCCTCAGTGCCAAAGGCGAATCTCACCACGGGCAGACCATAGTTGCCTCCATTCGAGAACATAACCACCATCAGAAAAGCGCGCAGAGTCTTGCCGTCTAGGCCCAGCCCCTTCGCGGCGGCGAAACCCACCAGCCCCATGGCGCCCATGATCAGCACGGCCGACAACATGAGGCGGGCGACGTCTGGACCGGAAGCGGTGGAAGTCAGGAGCATCCGGAAGGCCAGGCAAGGCAACAGGGAGTAAAAGACCACCCGCGAAAGCATCTTCACGTCGATCCCGGCATGGCGCGCCAGCAGAAAACCGGCGCTGGCAATGGTGAAAATGGGAAGGATATCGGAAACGAGAATCGAAGCGAGCAGACCCATGATTTATACCAGCGTGGTCGAGACCGGCGTGGTTCAGTCCAGTATAGTCGCTGCCTGAAGATTGCATAGACACGACAGTCGCGTTAGTCTTGAGAACAAGGTCATGTCATATAACATCTTGCTCATGGGCGCGTCCTACGGCTCGCTCCTCGCCTCTAAAATGCTGTTCGGCGGCCACACGATTCATCTGGTCTGCCTGCCGGCGGAAGCCGATCTGATCAACGCCGAAGGCTTTCGCGTGCGCTTGCCGGTGCGAGGGCGCAAGGATCCAGTCGTGCTCGATTCGCGCAAGCTGCCCGGCAAGGTGACCGCCGGACCGGCGGCCGGCGTCAATCCGAAGGACTACGACTTGGTCGGTCTGTGCATGCAGGAGCCGCAATACCGCTCGTCGGGCGTGCGCGAATTGCTCGATGCAGTGGCCAAGTCGCGCGTACCGTGCATGTCGATCATGAATATGCCGCCGCTGCCTTACATCAGGCGCATCCCTGGTCTGGACCACGACGCGCTGAAGCCCGCCTACACGGACCCGGCGGTCTGGGAGAATTTCGACCCCAAATGCATGACGCTCAACAGTCCGGACCCGCAGGCGATCCGTCCGCCGGACGAGCAAGTCAACGTGCTGATGGTGACGCTGCCAACCAACTTCAAAGTCGCGAGGTTCGACGACGAAAAATCCACGGCAATTCTTCGCCAGCTCGAGAAAGACATTGAGGGCGCGCGCTTCGACACGCCGGAAGGCAAGATCGAGTTACCGGTGAAGCTGAAAGTGCACGATTCCATTTTCGTGCCGCTGGCGAAATGGGCGATGCTGCTGGCCGGCAACTATCGCTGCATCACCGCAGATGGCATACGCACCGCGCAGGAAGCGGTGCACAGCGATCTCGCGACCTCGCGGACGGTCTATGAGTTCGTCAACGATTTGGTCGTGAAGCTCGGAGCCAACCCAGCAGATCTCGTGCCGTTCGAGAAATACGCCGCTGCCGCGCAATCGCTCATTCGTCCGGCTTCCGCAGCGCGTGCTCTCAGCAACGGCGCGATATACATCGAGCGCCCCGATATGCTGGTCCAGATGATTGCCAAGCAGAAAGGCTTGAGTCACCCGGTGATCGACGGGATTGTGGCGCTGGTCAACTCGCGACTCGAAGCCAATCGCAAAAAGGCTGCGCAAAGCGCAACGTAACATGTCAAGGGTTAGCAGGCAGGGCGTGGACACGCGTAGGTGGTGGAAATCCTGCGGGAGCATGGAGCCACGAAGCATCTCGCACCAGTGCCTTCAAAGCTCGTCGGCTGATTGCTATACTGCTTCTCGTGGTGCTTTCTGCGGGTAGTGGACACCGATTCCACGAAGTTTCGCGAAACTCAACCCGGAGATAGATCTCGCATGTGCCCCTGCCGTCTCGTCACGATCACTGCAGTTGTCCTGTCCACCGCGCTCTTTGCGGCTGCGCAGGGCACGCCTGCTCCCCGACAACAGCCCTTGCCGCGCACTGCGGAAGGCAAACCAAATCTCGCAGGCATCTGGCAGGCGTCGAGCACTGCGGCTGCCGATCTTCAGAGTCACGTCGCAAGCCTCAACATGCTGGCCGGCTGGTCCGTGGTTGACGGAAACGAAATCCCCTATCAGCCGTGGGCCGCAAAGAAGAAGGCCGAGAATTTTCAGAATCGGCAGTCGGCCGATCCACTCTCGAAATGCTACATGCCGGGCGTCCCGCGAATCATGTATCTGGATTTTCCGTTTCAGATTTTCCAGACGCCGAAGGCGATCACGATGGCTTTCGAATGGGAGCTCGACTACCGCTTGATTTACACAGACGGTACTCCTCACCCCACAGACGAGAACTTCTGGATGGGCGATTCCCGCGGCCACTGGGAGGGCGACACACTGGTTGTCGACGTCGCCGACATCAACGACAAAACCTGGTTTGACATGGCGGGGGACTTTCACGGTGACGCGCTCCACGTGGTCGAGAGATACCGGATGAGCGACCACGACACGATCGAGTACCAAGCGACGATCGAAGATTCGAAGGTTTTCACCAAGCCCTGGAACATCAAAATTGCCTTGCATCGGCGAACGGATCGAGACCGGCTTTTCGAGTACGTCTGTGAAGCGGAAGTCCAAGAGGCGAACGGCGCGTTCACGCGTGAGGAGCGAACGTGGTATCCCGGCAGCGAAAAAGCGCGTCCGGTGACGATGGCGGCTACTTCGCGTCCGTCTGCCGGTCCGCCGGAAGCCGTGGCGAACTTTCCCCGAACGCGTGACGGCAAGCCAGACCTGAACGGCTTCTACGAATCGACCTCAAGAGGCGCGAACCAGGGATTGGAAAGACGGGCTGGTGGGGGTGGCCGCGGAGCACCGGGTGGTTCGGCGCCTCCACAAAACCTCATTATCGATCCACCGGACGGGAAACTTCCGATGCAGCCCTGGGCGATTGAGGAAAGAATCAGCCGAAACCTGGCCGAACGCGGCTATGACGACCCGACGGCTCACTGTTTCCCCCCCGGCGTCCCGCGATCGATGTATATCCCGGAGGGGATTCAAATCGTTCAAACGTCAGATTACGTGGTGTTTCTGTTCGAGCGCGTGTCCTGGCGCATCGTGCCGCTCGGCGGACGCGCGCACCTTCCGGACACGATGCGTTTGTGGCAGGGCGACTCGGTCGGACATTGGGAGGGCGACACATTAGTGGTCGACACCGCCAACCTTAACGGCAAGACGTGGCTCAATGAGGGCGGCGAGATCGTGAGTCACGCAGAGCACGTAGTGGAGCGATTCACTCCGGCGGGTCCCGCGACGATCATCTACGAGGCAACCATCACTGATCCGGTTGTGTATACGCGGCCTTGGACCATCGCTTTTCCGATCCGGCGTGAACAGTTTGAACTTCGCGAGGCGGCGTGTCTTGAGGAAGAACACGACCTTCCGCACCTGAAGGCCCTAAAAGACGCAGCAGCGGCGAAGAAGCAATAGGCTTGGCCGCAGTACCAATCGCTACCCAAATTGTGAGCGTACACGGGTACATTCGCCCCCAGGGCCGCGTATTAGGGCCCCTTCCATAGCTCAACTCGTATTGTTCGCGCGTTGGATGGAGGAGGGGAAGGCCGTGAAGAAATCCAGTCTGATACACCGAGATTGGGGCAGCATCCCCGCTAATCCCCAAGCGGTTATGTGGGATTTGCAGACAAGTTGATAGTGGATTTCAACCTAGTGCGGCATGGCAGTGCTAAATAGTGCGTCGCACAGAAAGGCCCGGCACGCTGGTGATACACTCAACCTGTTGCGCCTTGTATACGCCTTGCTGGTTGCGATTGCGTCCGGCGCCGAAGGCGCGGAATCCGTGGGGAGCCAGGCCTGCGCCTCTTGTCACGCCGCCATCTATCGCAGCTTCATGCGAACGCAGATGGCTCAGAGCAGCGGGCCCGTGGGAACAGCCGAGGCCAAGGAGCAATTCGACCGAACGGAGTTTCGCGATTCGAGCGGCGCGTTCGCCTACACGGTGGGGCGTGACGCGGGTGGGTACTACTTCGAGTTCCGGCAGCAGGTCACGTCACAACGTCCGGTCACGTCACCAGCGATAGAGGGACGCCGTCCGCTAGCCTACTTCGTGGGAAGCGGAACCGCCGCGCGCAGCTATATCATCAACGTCGATGGATTCTTTTATGAAGCCCCGGTCGCCTACTTTCGCAGTTTGGCTTCGTGGAGGTCCGCACCCGGAGTAGCTCAGCTGGACTACCCGTATCTGACGCGGCCTATCCTGCCGGGTTGCCTCCAATGTCACGCCAGCGGGATCCGGCGGATCGCGGGCACGCAGAACGCCTACGCCTCGCCGCCCTTTTCGGAGGGAGGCGTAGCTTGCGAGCGATGCCACGGCCCGGGAAGCGATCACATCTCCACCGGCAAGCCCATGGTAAACCCGGTGAAACTGGCGGCCGCGGCGCGGGATAGTATCTGCGAGCAATGCCACCTCTCCGGCGAAATCCGTGTTCCGAAGGTGGGAAAAGACGAGCCAGTGTTGAACCCCGGCGATCGGCTCGCGGACTCTCTTAGCGTGTTCGTGCGCGCCGGCTCGGAAGCGCAGTTGCGCGTGACCAGCCACGCCGAAAATCTCGCCCAAAGTGTCTGTAAACGAATGAGCGGGGAGAAGCTGTGGTGCGGCACCTGCCACGATCCTCATTCGGTTCCCACCCCGGCTGAGAAGGTCGCGTACTTTCGCGGCAAGTGCCTGACCTGCCATCAGACGTCCTCCTGCAGCGCTGCACAAGCCTTAAGGCGAGCCAATGGCGATAACTGCGCAGGATGCCACATGCCACGCAATCCTACCAGCGACATCGATCATGTCGTGTTCACGGACCACGCCATCCCGCGGCGTCCCGCTTCCGTCAGTGCTTCGCCGTCTATGTACGCGGATCTTGTGCCGTTCGGCGGCGGAAAAACCAGCGCGCGCGACCTGGGGCTGGCTTACGTCATGGTGGGGCTGCGCGAGGGGAACCCCACGTACCTCGACCGCGCGTTCCGTCTGCTGCAAGACGCAGTCGCGCAAGGCGCCCGCGACCCTCAGACGCTCCTCTACCTGGCCCAGCTTTACCGCGACCGCTCGGACGACGCGCACGCGCGCCCGCTGTATGAAGAGGTCTGGCGAATGGACGGGGAACAGTATGCAGCCGGAGCGGCGCTGGGGGCCTACCAAATGCAGGCGGGGAATTTCGAAGAGGCCATCCGCCTGTGGAGACAGACACTCGCCATTAGCCCCGCGCTGCTTCTGGTCCGCCAGAACCTGGCCACCGCGCTCCTGCGCACGGGGCGTCCCGATCAGGCTCAAGAGGCCCTGAGAAAAGCCCTGGAATTCAACCCGTCGTTTCAACCGGCCAAGGATCTGCTGAACCAGATCGTGAAATGATATAGCTTGTGAGCTTCTCAAGGCTGCAGGCAGCGATTGCCGCTGGGGTGGTCGCGAGCTGTCTGGCGGCGGCCTGGATCTACACCAGCAGGCAGCCGCGCCCGGCGTCCAATTCACAAACCACCAATCCACAAAATGCATACGTAGACGCCACCGTGTGCGCGGACTGTCACGCCGACAAAGCGGCCGGTTACCAAAAGACGGGCATGGGCCGGTCATTCGCCCGCGTCCGCCCCGAAAACACACCTGCATTCGGCAAGCCTTTCCGTCACAAAGTGTCGGGCAGCTACTTCGCCATGATCACGCGCGATGGCAAGCTATACCAACGGCGGTGGCAGATCGGATTCGACGGGAAGGAGACCAACGTCGACGAAAAACAAGCGGATTTCGTAGTGGGCTCGGGAAATCATTCCAAGACGTATCTTCACCTCACGAGCCGCGGTGCGCTTCAGGTCCTGCCCCTGAGCTGGTACTCGGAAAAGGGCGGCTATTGGGACATGAGTCCCGGGTACGATCAACCGGACTATCCGGGCTCGGTGCGCCCGGTGCACTACGAATGCATATCCTGTCATAACGCTTATCCGAAGATCCCCCAGCCGCTCGAATCCATCGCGAGCGCGGAAATGATCTTCGCCCAGCCGCTTCCGCAGGGCATCGATTGCCAGCGATGCCACGGACCAGGACAGCGGCATGTGGATCTCGCGTCGGCGGGCGGCAAGCCGGAGCAAATCCGGGCCGCCATCGTCAACCCGAAACGGCTGGATCCGGATCGGGAATTGGAGGTTTGCCTGCAATGCCACATGGAGACAACCAGTCTGAATCTGCCGCACTCGATCCGCCGGTTTGACCGGGCGCCATTCTCATACGTCCCAGGGCAGCCTTTGGGCGATTTCAGCGTGGAGTTCGACCGGACGGGAGGAATGAAGGATCGCTTTGAAATTGCGCACGGCGCGTACCGGCTGCGGCAATCGCAGTGTTATCTCCAGAGCGCGGGCAAGCTGCGCTGCACCACCTGCCACGATCCGCACGACATCCCGCGCGGACCGGAGGCAACCGCGCGCTATAACGGCGTCTGTGCAACGTGCCATGCCACAACGCTGCAGCGGACCGCCGCCGGGCCACATGCCGCCGGAGCCGATTGCATCGCCTGCCACATGCCCAAGCGCAGAACCGACGACGTGGTGCATGTGGTCATGACCGATCATTTGATTCAGCGGCACAAGCCGGCGGGAGATCTTTTGGCGTCGAAGGCGGAAGTCATCGAGTCGGCGGCCGAATATCAAACCGTGGTAGTCCCTTATTATCCGGCTCCGCTCGCCGATACCCCGGAAAACGCCCTGTACACCGCCGCCGCCCAGGTTCGCGATCGGAGGAATCTCACGGAAGGTTTACCGCGGCTGGCGAACTTGTTGGAGCGATACCATCCCGCGCAGGCCGGTTTCTATGCGGAACTGGGCCAAGGCTACCGCGCGGCGAGCGATTTGCCGAAGGCAATCCCGTATTTCGAGGAGGCGGCGCGCCGGGAGCCGACCGCATTCCGCCTGGTCCAGTTCGGAAACGCGCTCATGGAAAACCGGCAGTTCCCACAGGCGGAAGCAACGTTGCGGCGCGCCATTGGCCTGGCTCCTGACGAGCCGTCGGGGTGGGGCACGCTGGGCTGGGTTCTTTGGCAACAGGATAAGGGAGCGGAAGCGCGAGCAGATCTAGAACGCGCGGTTGCCCTGGATCCGGACGTGCCCGAGGTGCACAACAATCTCGCAAACGTCGCATGGGGCATGGGGGATCAGGCTGCCGCCGAGCAGCAGTTTCGGGAGGCGCTGCGCATCCAGCCCGGCATCGCCGATTGGCGTCTCAATCTGGCGCGTGTGCTGGCCACGCGTGGTGAGATCGCGGAAGCCCGCTTTCAATTCGAGCAGGCCATCAGAATAAAACCCGACCTCGCCGAAGCGCGGCTCGACTACGGGCGGCTCCTGGCGGACCGCGGCGAACTGGCGGCGGCCATCAGCCAACTGGAAGCAGCCGTGCGGTTGCAGCCCGATCTCTGGCGAGCGCATTTCGAGCTCGGGATGGCCTTGGGGCGCAGCGGCAATCCTACGGCCGCAACCGAACAAATGAGGATTGCGGCTAGTGGCTCTGACCCGCAGGTACGCGCCGAGGCGGCCGATGTGCTGCAACGGCTGCGTCGGTAGGCTTTCAAGGCTCAGACGCCAAGAGGGGTTGCGGCGCCGCCCAATCTTTTTACGACCGGTAAAAGCACAAAAAAGGCCGGTTTCCCTGGGTACCAAGGAGAACCGGCCAATTACACAACCGCTCGATCCCCAGCGGTTACTAGAAAGTCACGCGAAGGACGGCTTGTCCGGACCGCGGTTGGGCCCCGGCGCCGCCGATGGTAGCGACGTAGCCATAGCCGCCATTGTACGCGCCGTTAGAGGTTGTCGCAGCGTTGGAAGTGGTTACCGCAGTGGCCCCCCCCTGATTGCCGGTCTGGGGCGCCGAGAGGAAATGCCGGTTGAAGATGTTCTGGAACTCCATCCGGAACTGCGCGTTAAACCGCCTCTCCCTGCCAAAGGGGAAGTTGCGCGCGAAACTCATCGACTCGGCGGGCTGCCTTTGCCAACGGTAATCGTTGGTGAACGGAGCGGACGTCCCCCACTGCCCCGGCGCCGGATCGGCCCAGGCTTTGGGATTGAGAACCAGCGTGGTCTGCGGATTGAAACATCCGCAGTTGGGATCGACCGCCAGCGGATTCACGCCGGCAACGCGGTTGTCCAGGTTGAGGGGAGTCCCGTTGAACCCTCCCTGCCGCAACAACTGGCTCATGAGCTGATTGGAGGATGACGGGGCCGAAATCAGAGCGCCATTCTGATAGCGGAGCAGCATGCCAAGCTGCCAATCCTGCACGATCCAGGAAGCGGTGCGTGCTCCCAGGCTGCTGCCGGGCATTCTCGGCGTCGTGTAAGAGCCGGAAATAACCAGGGAAACGGGTGGCACCAGCTGGTTGAGCTGCTTGGGCAGATCATTATTGAAGATGTCGGTGATGACCGGGTTGTAGGAAAGGAAGATCGGCGCCTCCGATGCCGCGCCGACGTCCGTGGCGTGAGCCCAAACGAACGAGGCTTGTCCGGAGAGGCCATGCGAGAAGCGCTTGGTCATCTTGGTCTGGAGCGAGTCATACCAGGTCTTCCCGCGTGGAGGCCCCAGAAATGAGGTCGGACCACCAGAGGCCCACTGTGGAAACGGGCGGATCTGCTGGTTGACCAGTGTATCCGGCGGCATCCCCGGATAAGCCGGGACGAATCCGCGCGCGATGGCCTGCGGTGAGCTGATCCGACTTGTGAGTAAATCGAGATCCGCCTGCTTGTTGCGGCTCAGCCCGAATAGCGCGAGCCTCTGGTCATTCAGACAATTACATTGGTACGTGTCGAGGCCTTCCGCGGACCACCACACACCCCGATTGGCCACGTACGAAACATCCACGACGATGTCTTTGGTCAGTTCGCGTTGAACACCCAGGCTCCACTGCAGGGTCCGCGGCGGCCGGGCGGACGAATTGAAGATCGTGTTCGGGGACGACGGCGGCAACAGCCCAGCCGTCAATATTGGCTGTTTGCCCGGATCAAAGTTCGGCCAAGTCACATTGGGGTACGGGTTGTTTTCGAAAGCACCCGTGGCCGGAGGGAGCCCATAACCGAGGGAGTTGAAGGTATAGTAATCCGCCAAGCTGTATTGCAAGCCGTTCGGGGTCTGAACCACGCCATACGTAACGCCCGCACCGGCTCGCAGCACCGTCTTCGGGTTGATCTGGTATGCCGCTCCGATACGCGGACCGAGGGCCCAGGGGTAATTGTGGGAGAAGTCGCACTTGCAGCTGGTTCCGTAGAGGACGGCGCCCAAACGGCCTCCTACAGTCGGATTCGGCGTGGAGAAAGAGGCAATCGGCATGCGGCCGTACTGCTCCTTCAAGTAAGTCTGGAAATCGTACCGCAGGCCATAGTCCAGTGTCAGCTTCCGCGTGACCTTCCACGTGTCTTGGAAGAACAGCCCGAGGCTGTGCTGACCCGTCTTCGTCTGGGTGTTCGGGCTGATTGCAAAATTGTCCGGCAAGCCCAGCATGAAGCTGGCGTAACTGAAGCCGGAAGCATTGGCGTAGTTGAAAGGCTGGCCATTCTGCCAGGGATCGGCGGTTTCGGCATTGGACAGACCGAAGGCCCCATTGGCCCGCCATCCGCTCTTCTCGGGATATCCGTCAATGGTAAGATCACCGCCGTACTTGAACGAGTGGTTCCCTTTGACCCAGGTCAAATTGATGTTGGCGGTCGGCTTCTCCTCCCAGAGGAAGGCAATGAAGGCCGGACCTATTCCACCGAGGCTCGGGCCGCCATACCCGCCGCTGATGAGGTTGACCATGCCGAAGGTTAGGAAGTTCGGCGTGGGCCCGGTGCCGGCAAAGAATCCGCCGATGGAGGGGAAGCGGTTAGGCTGGAAATAGCCCTTCATTCCAAGAGAAGACTGGTCGAAATTCGGATAGTCCGTCGGCTGATACTGCTGGATGTAACCGACGCCGATGTGCAGTAGCAGGGTCGGCCTGAGGGTCTGATCATAATTGACCCGCGTGGTCACGTTCCGGTTGGCGGTGGGGTTGGGGGCGTTGTACGGCTCCGTTACGCTGTTGGCATTAGGCGAATTCGACTGCAGCCGCGAGAAATACCAGCCGAGCTTGATGGTCGGGCTGATGGAGTGATCGAGCTTAAAGGACCAGTTGGTATCGTGCTTCCAGTTCGCGTACGCGGGCGCAAGGTAGTTGTTGCTGATGCCGGGTTGGTTCGGAAGCGGGAAGAAATCCTGAATCTTAAGAGCTACCGGATCGTATCTCGGGAGGGGAATCTTCTGGCCGGGGAAAGGGCTGCGGACCTGCGCTCCGTTCACGATCTGGTTGGTCTTGGGATCGAAGATCTCGCCAAAGGTCAGCGTCTGGCCGAGCGGGTCCACCGCCGGCGTTATACCATCGCTATATGTAATCGGGGGGCTGAAAACGCAAGAGTTAATCGCGGCGACGAAAGCAAAACAACCGGATGTGGAAAAATCGCCAGCCCGGTAGGCAGCCGTAGGTACTGTCTGATAGCTGTTGGAAGTTGTCCTGCTCTCCCGGAACTGCTCGAAATTGAAGAAGAAGAAGGTCTTGTCGTGGCCGTCGTAGACTTTCGGAATGGCGATCGGCCCGCCTACTGTGAATCCATAATCGTTCCGGCGCAGGGCGTTGCGGATGTGCTGGCCCGCTTTATTCGGGCTTTGCGTGCCGGCATCGGTGAACGGCAAGCCGGCGTTGAAGGCTTCGTTCACGAAATAGTCGTAGGCGCTGCCGTGCAACTGATTGGTGCCCGACTTCATGGTGTAATTAATTGAGCCGCCGCCAACTTGGCCGTACTCAGCGGCAAAATTACTGGTCTGGACGTTTACTTCCTGGATGGCATCCACGCTCGCGCCCTGGCTGTAGGACTGTATCATTTTCCAGATGTTTCCGGTAGCCTCCTGGCCTTCGATGCGGATGGCCTCACTGTTGCTCGGCAATCCGTTCACCACCATCACGTTGTCATTGGAAAAATTCACGCCGGGAAGCAGCGTTACGGACTGCAAGGGGTTCCGGATTGCGCCCATCGTGGCGCCGAACAGGCCATTGCCCGTGATGGTGAGCACGGGAAGCTCATTCACATCTTTTATTTCGACCAGATGGCTCACCTCCGCGCTCTCCGTCTTGAGTAAAGGCGCTGTATCCTGGACGGTAACCACGTCCGTGGCGGAACCGACCTCCAGCTTCACGTCTCTGCGCGTATCCACGGCGGCGACTACCTGCACGTTCTGCTGCACGAACTTCTTGAATCCAGTCACCGTCACCGTGAGCTCGTAGCTTCCTGAAGGAACGGAAATTACATAGTTCCCCGTTTCCGACGCGCCGCCGCGAGAGACTACGCCCGTATCCATGTTCTTCACCTCGACTGCAGCGGCGGGAATTACCGCGCCGGCGGGATCGGAGATGGTTCCGGTAATCCGACCGTTGTTGGCTTGGCCGAAAACCCCTACTGCGATGAGAAAGATAGAAAAAAGTGTCGACAGAGACCGCATGAACCCTCCTCGTTGTAACCCAATCTGAAATGTGAGTGAAACTAAGTGCCAGGAAGTATATCAGCGAAGAGGCCGCAGTCCTATACTGTAAAGCTGATATCCTCTATCGGATAGATTGATATAGGTGGGGACGAGGCATCGATTCACGCTGCGCAAACTTCGAGATTCGAGAAAGGATCTTAGAGACGCCCACGGCGTATCGGAATTTCGCCGCCCGGTACAGAAGTGGCGGTTCGGGCGGAGATTGGGAGCTGCACCGCAGGACAGCGGGCCAGCTCAGGACAAATGCGGTAAGCCGATCGAATCACAAACGGTTCTGGTTTCGGCGGACGCCTGACGCATTTTCGCAGTTGGCGGCTTTACCGGAGGGCACTAGGCCGCTTCAGCCGCAGAAATTCCAGGAGCGACACGACGTCGGGAATCTCCACGTCGAAGACCAACTCCTTTTCTGCTACGCTTGGCCGCTCGGCCTGCAGAGTCAGCCGGACTTCGGAAGGGCTGGCTCCGGTACCCGTGCAGGTGACGTGACTGACGTTCGGAAGCGGAACGTTGAGCGTGCCTTCGAAGTTAATCGACTCCTCACCGAGAACAAGTCGTGTTTCGCCCCTTCGGTTCTTCCCCCGCACCCGCACGACGACTTCCTGCGGCAGCCTCTTTTCAGCGGAATTCGGACCCGCAGTGGAAAGCCAACCGTTCACAGCTGCTACCAGGTTCTTGTCGGCGAACTCCTGGAAGCGCTTGACCCGGCTCGATTCGTCGAACTCTACCAGGACATTATGCCCTCTCCAGAGGATCCGCTGATCGCCCCAACGGTTCAGATCCAGAAAGGAAGACGAACGCCAGCGCCCCCAGAACACGGATGGCCGGTTGAGCCCAACGTCGGACCAGCCAAGTTGAGCCTGGACCTCCTGTCGCGTCGCCGATCCCGACCGCAGAAAAGCCAGATCGACGCTTCGCACTTCGCCCCCATAGCCAACCTTCTTGGGCGTCGCGGGAATCACTGGCAGGGGAGGCGCGCAGCCGCAGTTCAGAACGCAGGCGGCACCTCCGGCTACCAGGATCGCCAGTCTTTTGGGCATGGTCATGGCTACCGCCTCCGGGGCGCTGAAACAGCGTTTCCGGCGAAGAGACCGTTGTTGACGGCAGTCCACGTCTCGCCACGATCCTGACTCTTAAAGATGCCGTTGCTGGTTCCGGCGTAAATCTCGCCCTCGCGGGTTGTCGCAAGGGTAAAGACGTTCTGACCTTCCAGCGCCGGGGTGACAACCCAGCTTGCACCTGCGTCCGAGCTCTTGAATAGCCCTGCACCCATGCTGCCCGCGTACACGACGCGGGTGTCGGCTCCGTCGACCGCAACCGAATTGAACCGGGCGACCGCCAGTCCCTTGCCGGAAGCAGCCCACGTCGTTCCGCCATCGCTGCTCTTGAACACCGTGCCCCCGGGGGCAAGAATGACAACGGCGCTGGTCACGGCATACACGGTGGCGGGATGGCTGGGGTCGATCGCAAGGGAAAGTACATCGAAGCGTTCGGTGCCAAGCTTACCGGCGTTCCAGGTGATGCCACCATCGATGCTCTTGTGGATCTCGTCGCGCCCGCCCGCATACTGGAGAGTTGGGTTGGCTGGATCGATAGCCACTGAATGCACAAGTGAGGCGAGCCGGTTCTGGTACCAAGTGTAGGTAAGGATCCGCTTCTCGGTATGGCTGACGTTGGTCCACTTGGCTCCTCCGTTCACGCTGCGAAAAAGATCGAACGAGCAGGCGTAGATAGTCGGCGGATGGGTACCTGCAACGGCCAGCGCCGAAATACCAAACACCAGCTCGCTTAGCCCTTTGTTCACCGGCAGCCAGGATGCGCCTCCGTTGGTGCTTTTGAAAACGCCCTGCAAGGACTCGAGTTCGGCGCGGGCGCCGGTGCCGGCGTAGACGGTGCCGCTGTTGACCGGATCGACGGCGAGCGCTCCCACAAGTTCTCCAGCCATATTGGCCGGGCGCCAGGACGAGCCCCCGTCGTTGCTCTTGAAAACTCCCGAACCAAGTGTGCCGGCATAGAGCGTCCCGTGGTTTGCGGGATCGACGGCGAGCGCGAGCACCGCCGGAACGGCCAGAACCGGGCTGACCGCGTCCCAGTGCTCGCCACTATCCGTGCTCTTGAAGACGCCCCTCTCCGTGCCGGCGAAGAATACGGTCGGAGCTGCGGGATCGACGGCCAAACTCTCCGGCTGGACCGGCGGACGCGAGGAACTGACCGCGCTCCAGTTGGCGCCCTCGTCCGGCGTGGCAAACAGGCCCCGCGACGTCAGGGCATAAATAACGCCGGACTTAGAACGGTCCAGGGCCAACGCGTAGACCCGCGAACCTGGCATCCCCGTGCTCACGTCTTTCCAATCTCGGCCGGTTTTCTTGAACACGCCCCGGTCAGTTGCGGCGTAGACGATGCCGGGGTTGAGGGGGTCGGCAGCAAAACTATTCACGACCGCTCCTCCCGGAAGAACTTTCTGTTGATAGCGGGCAAGTTCCGGAGCGAAGATCAGGCCGCTTTCGCCCGAAGTCGATGGGCGATCAGTCCCGGCAGTCCAGGTTGCGCCGCCATCGGAACTCCAGAAAGTTCCCACGTCCGTAGCTACGACGAGAGCGCCGGACCGGACGGCAATGGCATTCACGCTACGCGCCCCGAGCCCGCCGACTGTACTCCAGGTGCCTCCACCGTCCGTGCTCCTCAGAAGGCCGCGTTCCAAGGTCCCGGCGTAGATCGTCGAGGTTTTCAGGGGGTCGATGGCCAGAGCGCGGACGTTCAACCGAGGCAATTGGCTGAGCTCCTGGGTAGAGGCGGGCACCTGGCACGCCGAAAACAGGAGCACGAGCAGGGCGAAGTCTCTCGTGGTTTTCCCCCTTCTGGTTTCCCGGAGCAGTGGGTTAGGAGGAGTGAGGCAGCGAGCACCTTTCGGATACAGACTAGCTTTCATGGAAGATTGCCGCGAAAAGGATGATCCCCTTATCCCTCCGGGCGCCCGTGGGCAGCGCCCGTGCCTAGGCGTGCAAAGCGAACCGGTAGCGCGAAAGCACCAAAGAACGCGCCTAAAGACCCAGAAAGCCTATACATAAGGCACCTCTCGATTCGAATAGAGCAAGCGCTGGGCCATTTTCGGACCGATTCCGTGAGCTATCGGGCAGTCATGAAAATGATCCCCTCATCAGAATCCTCTCCCAGCAAGCCGGCGAGCACCACATCGAGATCCGTAGTGATGCTGTTGATCCAGCCTGACCGGTTGTTCAGCCACTCGGTTCGTCCAGTGCGCCAGACTGAAGTCTACGTGTTGGTCGATAAGAGCTACACTTCCTGCAACTGCGTACCCTAGTGGATCGCTAATGAGGCAAGGAAGTGTTTTTGGGGGGCCATTCGGGCCAATGATTTCCGGACGTCGCCTCGACCGGTATTGGTCCTGTCAGCGACGAGCCAGGGACAACGCCGGGAGGCGTGGGTCGAGGGGGCGGCTGATGGTCTGCCGTGGTGGTGAATCGCAATTCATTCCACCCGACGTGAGCGGTCACATGTTTATCGAACGTAGGCAACTCCCCGTCGCCCCAGTCTTCGTGGAGGATGTTGAACTTCAGTGTGTCTCCTCGGATCTCGAAGTCATCCAGTGCGGCCATGGTGTAGGGGTTATCGCAAGTCCCGCAGACCATGCCACGGAGCTTGTCGCCGGCTTTCTTAATGATGAAGTACTGCTTGGGCGCCCCTACGCCATAGCCCAGCCATACCCCAATGACGTCCTTATCGGTCAGCGCAGACTTCCATGGTCCCGGCTGGATATACGGTGCGCGTGAGGGCGCCCCGACGCCTTGCTGATTAATGGCAACAGCGGGAACCGGAGGAGCCTTCGGAAGTCTTGACACAATGATCGGCAATGGATCCGGACCGCGCGGATCCTTGATGAGAGTCCGCGCGAACTTCTCGCCGCCTGGCGCTCCACTGGTGCCCGTCACGATGAGATTCCCGTTAGCGAACTTGGCGATCGCTTTGTCCAGATAGGCGGTGCTGCCGTCGGGCTTCACATGCGTCACCACGAAGTTGATTCCGTCTGGCCCGAACGTCCCATCGACAAAGGCCAGCGTCGTGGCATCGGCGCAGTAGGTGCAGTAGATGCCCCTGACCTTGCCGCCACGAATTGAGAACTCATAGGTGTGGGCTTCCCCTTTGTCTGTCCTCCAACCGCCACGATAATCATCGGCGCTCTGCGCCACAGCCACGTGCAGCAGTCCGAGCATGCCCACGAACACCAGTATCTTCATCTTCTTCACTTGCGCTCCGTTTTGTAGCACCGATTCCAATTCTTTATATCACTACGCTGCGAGGCTTGGTTCTGACTACCCTGACAAGATAAGGCAGCCGATGCTTCGTCCAACCACGGATCCAGCTGACGCGTCCAATCGTCACCAAGCCCAAGGTTCTTAGGTGCTGGTTCGTCAGGACTCGGCGTCTATCTGGGCGTGTCCTGCCGGAATCCTTCAGCCCCCCGGCCGAGCCATTAGACTCGGCCGTTTCCGGGCCTGATGGCACTGATAAAAAGAATCTTGCAGGTACGATCTTCCAAAATCACTCTATCTCTGATAAGCTATTCTTAGCTCGCCTGCGAAACAAACGGGTTTTCCGGGGCAATCCCGGGACCTTGTTAGCATCCCGCCTTTAAGCTCCGAGCGGAGCCCATTCCCAAGTTGATTCGAGTGTCGACACTACGCGATTCGTGTCGTCGTTTCTGAATTCGGCAAAGGAGCCTGCGTGGCGCAAACGGGATACGTGTATCTCAGCGAGGCGAGAGCATGACGACGCTACCTCTGATGGAGAGCGCCCTGCTTTCGACGGTGGCCAGATCTCTGGTGCAAATCGAGATCGAGCCTCGGCCGCTGATACCCGCGCGACCGCTGGAAGCCGGCGAGCAGTATCGATTCCACTTCGATATGACGAAGTGCATCGGCTGCAAGTGCTGCGTGGTGGCCTGCAATGAGCAGAACGGAAATCCTGCGACGCTCAACTGGCGGCGCGTCGGCGAAGTCGAGGGCGGGCACTATCCAAATACCCAGCGCCATTACCTCTCGATGGGCTGCAATCACTGCCTGGAACCCTCCTGCCTGATCGGCTGCCCGGTAGAGGCATATACAAAGGATCCGAAAACGGGCGTGGTTCTGCACAGCGCCGATACGTGCATCGGCTGCCAATATTGCACTTGGAATTGTTCGTACGGCGTGCCGCAGTACAACGCCGAGCGCGGAGTGGTCGGCAAGTGCGACATGTGCCACAACCGACTGGACGACGGTATGGCTCCGGCGTGTGTGTCGGCGTGTCCGGAAAGCGCGATCGCGATCGAGATCGTGAACGTCGCCGAATGGCGGCGCGATTATTTATCGGCGAACGCTCCGGGTCTGCCTTCGGCGGACGATAGCATTTCGACCACTCGTGTCACGCTGCCGGAGAACCTGGTTCCGGATACCGGGCGTGTAGACCTGCAGCGCGTCGAGCCGGAGCATCCACACTGGCCGCTGGTTTTCATGCTGGTGCTGACGCAGCTTTCCGTGGGCGCGTTCGCGGTGTTGTGGCTGCTCGACATGCTGGGCCGGAGCACCGCTCTAACGATCGCGGCGCTGGCATCGCTCGGACTCGCGGGCATCAGTTTGGGGGCTTCGACGTTGCACCTGGGGCGCCCGATTTATGCGTGGCGCGCGCTTAAGGGACTGCGGCAATCGTGGCTCAGCCGCGAAGTGTTGACGCTCTCGCTGTTCGCGGGAGCCGCCAGCGCATTCGCGGGAATGCTGCTGTTCGACCTGTCGGGGCGGGGCGTGGTCGGCTTCGCCACATTTGTCGCCGGGCTTGCGGGCGTGACCTGTTCGGCGCGCATCTACGTGGTCCGGGCGCGTCCCGCTTGGTTCAGCGGTTACACTGTCGCCGAATTCTACTCGACCGCTTTGCTGCTGGGACCGCTGTTCGTGCAGATGCTGGACGGAGGAGTTCCCTCGTGGGTCCGTGTGGCAGCGATTGCGGGCGCATCCGGCCAACTGATCACCCAACTGCTCAAGTTCTTGTGGCTTTCCCGCTCGGACGTGTTTGAACTGCGGGCGTCGTCTCTACTTCTTTCAGGCCGCTTGCAGAATCTCTTTGTGACTCGGCTGGCTGTGTTAGCCATCGCTGGCGTCATGCTGCCGTTGATTGCGACACGCGGGTGGATCATCGCAGCCGCATTCGCAGCGGCGCTCGCGGGCGAGTGGCTCGGGCGGTACCTGTTCTTTGTGAGCGTAGTTCCAAAGAATATGGCCGCGGGGTTCGCCTCTGGAGAAAGGAGAGCCGCATGAACTTGCTGCGTACGCTGGGCCTCGACAATCTGAAGGAAGAGTATGCGTTCGCACGGAGCGAATCGACCGGCTACACTTCGGCCAAGAAGATTCCGGACCATTGGGTGCCCACAACGTGCGGCTATTGTTCGGTTGGCTGCGGGATCGAAATCGGCGTCAAGGACGGCCGCGCGGTCGCCTCCCGGCCGTTCGCACTACATCCGGTAAATCGCGGCAAGCTGTGTCCCAAGGGTCTTTCCGAGCACTACACGATAGACGCCGAAAATCGCGCCCAGTATCCGATGCTGCGGAAGAACGGGAAGCTGGTGCGTGTCGGCTGGGATGAGGCGCTCAATGTGATGGTCGAGCGTTTCCGGGCGACGCAGACGAAGTATGGACCGGAATCGCTAGGCGTGCTGAGTACCGGGCAACTGGTCACCGAAGAGTTCTATACGCTGGGCAAGCTGGTGCAACTCGGATTCGGCACGAACAACTATGACGGCAACACGACGCTGTGCATGGCCAGTGCCGTATCGGGGTACAAGATTTCCTTCGGCAGCGATGGGCCTCCGGGCGCCTACGAGGACCTGGAGCGCGCTGACGTAATTCTTCTGATCGGCGCGAACCTGGCCGACAATCACCCGATTCTGTGCCAGTATCTGGAGGCGAATCGGAACAAGACGCTGATCGTCGCCGATCCGCGCGTCTCCAAGACGGCCATGATGGCGGACATCCATCTGCCGCTCAAGCCTCGGTCGGATCTGGCGCTGCTGAATGGAATCGCGCACATTCTGGTTCGCTACAACCTGCTCGATCGCGACTATGTGGACAAACACACGGTAGGGTTTGCTGAACTGGATCGGTTCCTTGACGGGTATACGCCGGAGCGCGTCGCGGAGATTACGGGTTTAAGTCAGGAAACTATATTCAAGACGGCACTCTTGTATGGCCGCGCCAAGGCCGGCTTCATCGGCTGGACCATGGGCGTGAATCACAGCACGCTTGGCACCGCGACGGTGAATGCGATCTGCAATCTGGCGTTGCTGACGGGACAGATCGGGCGCGCTGGTGCGTCACCTTTTTCGATCACAGGACAATGCAACGCGATGGGGACTCGTGAAGCCGGCTTCGCGTCCAGTCTTCCGGGGTATCGCAAATTCGACAATGCGGCGGATCGTGCGGAACTGGCCGGCATCTGGGGCGTCGACGAGTCGCGCATCCCGACCAAGCGCGGCTGGGCGTATCCGGATATCGTCGAAGCCGCCGTCGCCAAGAAGATTCGCGCGCTGTGGATCATCGCCACCAATCCTCTGGTTTCGTACCCCAATCAAGATGTCCTGAACCACGGGCTCTCCAATCTCGACTTCCTGGTCGTTCAGGACGGCTACCATCCCACGCCCACGACCGCGCTCGCCGACCTGGTGCTGCCGGCCGCGATCTGGGGAGAGAAGGATGGCACCTATACGAATTCCGAGCGCCGCGTAAGCAAGGTTAACAAGGCGGTGCAGCCGATCGGCGAGGCTCGCTCGGATTTCGACATCTTTCTGGCGGTCGCCGAGAAGCTCGGATGCCGCGACAAGTTGTATCCCGGTTGGACCACGGTGGAGGACGCCTTCAACGAATGGCGTCGCGTCTCCAAAGGAAGGCTCTGCGATTACTCGGGCATCAGCTATGCCTTGCTGGCTGAGCACGGCGCCGTGCAGTGGCCTCTGACGGAGGGCGCAGATCCGACCTGCATCTCGCGTCTCTATTCCGATGGCGAATTCGAGACGCCTGACGGTCGCGCCAGACTGGTGTGTGCGGACTGGGCTCCGTTCCCGGAACAGCCCGGCGGAAAATACCCGCTCGTATTAAATACAGGACGAACCGTCGAACACTGGCACACTCGCACGAAAACCCGCGAAGTGCCGATTCTGGAGCGCCTGTCGCCTCGCGCGTGGCTCGAAATGAATCCGCGCGATGCGAAGCTCCTCGGGTTGCGCAGCCATGACTCGGTTGATGTTGTTTCGCGAAGGGGGCGCGTGCGCGGCGTGGAAGTGCGGCTCACGGAGATTACGGCGCCGGGCCAGGTGTTCATGCCGTTCCATTTCGCTGAAACCAACGTGAACGAGGTCACGCAGGACGCATTCGATCCCATCTCGCGCGAGCCCAACTACAAGCAGTGTGCCGTGCGGGTCGAGCGCGGCGGAGCAAACGCATGAAACGCCAACTCGTCGTGGTCGGCAATGGAATGTCGGGAGTCGCCTGCGTGGAGCAGATTCTCAAGCAGCCGCACGACTTCGAGATCACGATCTTTGGTGACGAGACGCACGCCAACTACAACCGCATTCTGTTGTCTCTCGTGTTGGCCGGCGAGAAGTCTCCGGAAGATATCGTCATCAATGATATCGAGTGGTACCAGACTCACGATATCCGCGCGCGGCTGGGCGTGAAAATTACGGGAATCGACCGCGACAGGCGAGTGGTGATCGATGAAGACGGCGGCGAAACCGAGTACGACAAGCTGATCCTGGCCACCGGAAGCAGCGCTTTCATCCCGCCTATTCCCGGTGTTGAGAAGAAGAACGTCCACGTTTTCCGCACGCTGGATGACACTCGAGCCCTGTTGGAGAAAGCCCGGCCGGGTCTGAAAACTGCCGTGATCGGCGGCGGACTTCTGGGACTGGAAGCCGCTCGCGGCCTGCAGGTGCGCGGCTGCGAAGTGACCGTCGTCCACTTGATGGACACGCTGATGGAGCGGCAGCTCGACTCGACTGGTGGGGAGTACCTGAAGCGCAAGATCGAGAGCCTTGGCATCCGGGTGATGCTCCCACAGCAGACGGCTGCGTTGTTCGGTAACGGAAGAGTTGACGGCCTGCGCTTCTCATCGGGCGAAGAGATAGAGGCTGAACTGGTCGTGATCGCCGCCGGCATCCGGCCCAACGCGGAGTTGGCGCGCAGCGCGGGTCTCGAAGTGCGCCGGGGGATCGTGGTCAACGACCACATGGAGACGTCCGATCCGCATATTTTCGCTGTGGGCGAATGTACGGAGCATCGGGGACAGACGTTCGGATTGGTCGCGCCGCTGTTCGAGCAGGGCCGCGTATTGGCGTCGGCCATCACTGGCGATCGAGAATCCGCGTTCACGGGCGCGTCACCGGCGGCGAAGCTCAAGATCATGGGGGTCGACATCTTCTCGGCCGGTTCTATTGACGAGTCCGAGCCGGGCGTCGAGACCGTGCGCTACGAAGATCCTTCGCTCGGCACCTACAAAAAGCTCCTCCTCAAGGACAATCGCCTGCACGGCATGATCCTGGTCGGCGACATCGAAGACGAACACCTGTACATGGAGTGGATGCGCAGCGGAACGGATCTTACGCCGCATCGTCGCCAGATCCTATTCCCGCCTCGCGATGCCGATCCGGGCCGGGAAGTAGCCGATATGCCGGATAGCGAGACGATCTGCGGCTGCAACGGCGTCCGCAAGGGCGACATCATCGAGGCGATTCACGCCCATGGAATCACCACGCTGACCGGAGTCAAGCAACGTACGCGCGCATCGACGAGTTGCGGAAGCTGCACCGGCCTGTGCGAAAAACTTCTCCGCGCGGTGACGCCGGACTTCCAGGAGGAGACCAGAACCACTCTGTGTTCCTGCGTTCCGTTCTCCTACGAACAGCTGCGCGACATCATTCGCGGGCAGAAGCTCAAATCGGTGGAGGAAGTGCTGCATGTCTACGGCAATCGCAAGGGCTGCGAGGTGTGCAAGCCGGCTCTGAGCTACATGCTCGACATGGTGTGGTGCGGAGACCACGAGGAGGATCGCTCGGCGCGATTCATCAATGATCGCGTCCATGCCAATATCCAAAAGGACGGTACCTTCTCCGTCATCCCGCGCATGCGCGGAGGCGTGACCACGCCCGACGAACTACGTCGAATCGCAGACGTTGCCGACAAATACAAAGTGCGGATGGTGAAGGTGACCGGAAGCCAGCGCATCGATCTTCTGGGCATCAAGAAAGCCGACTTGCCGAAGGTGTGGGCCGATCTGGGCATGCCTTCGGGCCAGGCCTACACCAAGGGCGTTCGCATGGTCAAGACCTGCGTAGGCACGGAGTTTTGCCGTTTCGGTGTGCAGGATTCCACGCGCGCGGGCATCGAACTGGAGCGGCACCTGGAGAATCTGTTTACGCCGCACAAGGTCAAGATGGGCGTCGTAGGATGCCCGCGGAACTGCGCCGAGGCGACCGTCAAGGATATTGGAATGGTCGGGCAGGACGGAAGCTGGCAGGTGGTAGTGGGAGGGGCCGCCGGAAAATCCGTCCGCAAGGCCGACTTGCTGATCACAGTGGAGACCACGGAGCAAGCTCTCGAAGCATGCGATCTCTTTTTCCAGTACTACCGCGAAAACGCGAACTACCTGGAGCGCACCTACGACTTCTGCGAGCGCCTGGGGATCGAGAAGATTCGCAAGGAAACGGTGTACGCGACGGAGGCGGAAAAGAAGAAGTTGCTGGATCGCCTGGCGCGCTCCAAAGCGTTGGCGAAGGATGCGTGGCTGGAACGCGAGGCGCCGGTGCACCCGACTCAGTTTGTCCAGATTCAACCCATGGAGGGTCAACCCGCATGAAAACTCTTGCCGGCTGGACGCCCATCACGAAAATCGAAAATGTGCCGCTCCGCGAAGGCCGGGCGGTGACGGTCGGTGATGCGGAAATCGCGATCTTCCATCTCGAGGACCGCTATCTGACGATCGAGAATAAGTGCCCGCACAAGGGCGGTCCTTTGTGCGACGGCATTGTGTCCGGCACCACCGTGGTGTGCCCCCTGCATGGGCAGCGTTTTGATCTGGAGACCGGCATGCCTGTGTTGGCATCCCAGCCCGGCTGCGTAGCGACCTTTCCAACACGTGTCGAGAACGGCATCGTTTTCGTCAACTTAGGAGGTGCCCGTGCGGCCCACGAAGAAGCGGCCGCGTAGTTCTGTTATTTTCAGCAGTCCCCTCAACGTCTGAGGACCCTTCATTCAGCCCAGCGGATGCGAACGGGTGTCCCGAATGCTCGATGACTCTCCCCGTGTGAGCCGATTTGAATTGAATCCAACTCAAGGAGAACCGACTCAAAATGACACTTCGCAACAAAGCAACCCGGATCCGCTTGTCCGATTTTTCCAGCGCTCCGATGCGCGCGTTCCACATGACGTGGCTCGCATTTTTTCTATGCTTCTTTGGATGGTTCGGCATCGCACCGTTGATGCCGGTCATCCGCCAGGAGCTGCATCTGAGCAAAGCTCAGATCGGAAATCTCACCATCGCCTCGGTCGCCATCACCATCCTGGTGCGTCTGGTAATAGGTTGGTTGTGCGATCACATCGGTCCGCGCCGGGCGTATACCTGGCTGCTGATTCTTGGCTCGTTGCCTGTGATGGGCGTGGGGCTCTCGCATGACTACAACACGTTCCTGCTTTTCCGGCTGGCGATCGGGGCCATCGGCGCGTCCTTCGTCATCACGCAATATCACACGTCGGTGATGTTCGCGCCCAACGTGGTCGGCACGGCGAACGCCGCGGCGGCCGGGTGGGGCAACCTGGGCGGAGGTGTCACACAAATCGTAATGCCGCTGTTGTTCACTGGCTCTGTCAGCTTGGGATTGGGCGCCTGGTGGGGGTGGCGGATGGCGATGTTCGTGCCCGGAGTGATGATGTTCCTGGCCGGCATCGCTTACTACAAGTTGACGCAGGACACAGCCGACGGTGACTTCAAGGAACTTCGCGCCAGAGGCGAGCTAACCCGGCGTTCCGGCGCGACGGGGGCATTCGCGAACGCTTGCCGCGATCCGCGCGTGTGGGCACTGTTCGTCATCTACGGCGCTTGTTTCGGGATGGAGTTGACCATCGACAACATCGCGGCTCTCTATTTCACGGACTATTTTCACCTTGCACTGACGGCCGCCGGAGTGGTAGCCGGATCCTTCGGCATGATGAATCTGTTTGCCCGTGCCCTGGGCGGCGTCGTCAGCGACCGTTTTCATCAGCGCTGGGGTTTGCGCGGACGCGCATTGCTGCTGGGCGGCACCATCTGCTGCGAAGGGCTCGCCTTAATGCTGTTCTCGCAGATGCGGGCCCTGCCTCTGGCGATCGCCGCGATGATGTTGACCGGCCTGTTCATCAAGATGTCGAACGGCGCGACATATTCGTTGGTTCCGTTCGTCAACAAAAGGGCCCTGGGAGCGGTGGCCGGGATCGTTGGCGCCGGCGGCAACGTAGGTTCCGTACTCGCGGGATTCCTGTTCAAAGGCAGCATGCCTTGGACCCAGGCTCTGCTGGTACTCGGAGCAACTATTTCCGTCATCTCCGTGCTGGCCTTCGTCGTTCGCTTCTCTGAGAGCGAAGAAAAGTCCGCGCAAGCTGAGATCGAAGCGCGACTGGCAGGTGAACTCGCGACCGCTGGAGCGATGGGAGACTAGCATGCGCAACATACTTGTTCTCTCACTGCTCGCCGCAACTACGTCGTTCGGACAATCCGCGGCCACGCCGATGAAGCTCGGCGACGTCACTGTCACGGGAACCTTTCGCGCGCGCGGCTACGGCTGGGATTGGTTCGAGCCGACCGCTGGCGACAACCAGTATGCGTATAGCGGCAACCTGCTCCGGGTGAATTTCGCGGAGCAGCGCAAGGGGTGGGAGTGGGATACCGAACTCGCGGCTCCGTTCCTGCTCGGACTGCCGGACCATGCGACGGCGGCGGCTCCGCAGGGCGCTCTCGGCCTCGGCTCAAACTACTACTCGGCGAACAGTAATAGCCAATACAGCGGGATGGTTTTCCCGAAGCAAGTCTATGTGCGCTTCAAGGGCTTGGGCCCAAGCGAAGCCGGCTCGCTGCAAATCGGACAATTCGAGTTTAATGATGGCACCGAGCTCGTCCCGAAGAACGCCACCCTTGCGACACTCAAACGCGACCGCATCAGCCAGCGCTTGATTGGGACCTTCGGATGGTCCGACATGGGGCGCAGTTTCGACGGCGCGCATTTCTCCTATTCCAAACCGACAAACGACTTCACTCTCGTGACGGCGATCCCAACCCGAGGAGTGTTCCAGACGGACGGCTGGGGGTGGAATCGGGCCGCCTTCGGCTACGCGGCTTTCACCCACGAATGGGGGCACGGGAATCACGCCGCCGACACGCGCGTCTTCATGCTCGATTACGACGACTGGCGGCATATCCTGAAAACCGACAATCGTCCGGCAGCGGTTCGCGCGGGCGATACCGGGAACATCCGGATCGAAACCTTCGGCGCGCACAGCATGCACGCTTTCACAACCAACGCGGGCGTCATCGATGCGCTTGCTTGGGGAGCCGGGCAAACGGGCCGCTGGGGGACCCAAACCCAGTTGGCCTATGCCCTCGATTTTGAGGGCGGCTTTCAACCCAAGGTGCTGGGGAAACTGAAGCCCTGGATACGGGGCGGTTTCACCATGGGATCTGGTGACGGCAATTCCGGAGACGGGCGTCACGGGACGTTCTTTCAGGTTCTTCCCACGCCTCGCCCGTACGCGCGATTCCCGTTCTTCAACATGATGAACACGGAGGATCGCTTTGGCGCGCTCATTCTGCGGCCGCACGCCAAGGTCACGACCTCCAGCGAATTTCACGCGCTTCGCCTGAGTAATGCGAAGGATCTTTGGTATAGCGGTGGCGGGGTGTTTCAGCCCTGGACCTTTGGCTACGTTGGCCGACCGGCCTCGGGCCGCCGCTCGCTCGGCAATCTGTACGATACCAGCGTCGAGTATCGCGCGACGCGCCGCTCTACGTTCACAGCCTATTTCGGCCACGCACAGGGTCTGGCCGCGATGGAACAAATCTATCCGAAGGGCAAGAACGGCGAATTCGGATACGTGGAGGCGATGTTTAAGTTCTAAACTGGAGGAAAGAATTACCGCGCTTTAGTACATGCCTTTTGCAGGACTCCGCGTTCTCAGCCTGGAAAGCCGACGCGCCAAGGAAATGGAGGCCCTCATCCGCAGGGAGGGGGGCGAGCCATTCATCGCGCCATCGGTCCAGGAACGGGCGCTTGATGACCATGGCGATGCCATCCACTTTGTAGAGCGGCTGGAGTCTGATGAATTCGACATGGTCATCGTCATGACCGGCACTGGGCTCGCATTCCTTCGCGATCAGGTGGTCGCGCGTTCCTCCGCGGCGAGGCTCGGAGCCGCGTTGAGTCGCGCCACCATCGTGTCGCGTGGTCCCAAGCCTCTGCCGATTCTGCGCGAGCTAGGCGTACGCGCACAAATCGTAGTTCCCGAGCCCAACACCTGGAAAGAAATCGTGGAGGCAGTGGCCGCGCGCCCGGAACGGCGGATTGCCGTGCAGGAATACGGGCGCCCGAATTTGGAGATGAATGCCGCACTCGAAGGACTGGGCGCTTCTGTTACGCCCGTCGTTCTCTATCGCTGGGAACTTCCGGCCGATGTCGGGCCTCTTCAGGCGGCCGCGCGCCGGCTGGCTGCGCGTCAGTTCGATGTGATCCTGTTCACGTCCTCAATCCAGCTTGACCACCTGATGATGATCGCCGAGGGGCTTGGGCTTGAATCGGGCGTATCCAAGGCATTCCGCGACTATACCGCGATCGCGTCAGTCGGGCCAGTGATGACGGCATCCCTTGAGGCTGCCGGCTTCCCGGTCGACATTGTGCCTGTGCACCCCAAGATGGCGGCCCTGGTGAAGGTAGCCTCGGAGACAGCGGCAGCGGTCCTGGTCAAGAAGCGTGCGATCTTCGATCGGGCGGCTCGGACCGAATCTCTCTAATGCGTTCTTTGAGACGAGCACCAAAGCGTGATCGAAACTCCTGTGTTAGCAACAAGATCCGATGCGGCGAGAACCTATTGCGTTGCAAGCTGCCGGAGTCCGTCGTCTCGTGTCCGACTGGCCCAGGATGGGGGGCCTTGCACTGGCCGTCTCCGCGATATATCTTTATTGTGCAAGCGAATAGGGAGGAAGCGATGCGATCGGCGAGAAAAGCGACTGCAAAACACGTGTGGCGCAAATGGTGGTGCCTTCCCCTCATGCTCGGGTTCGTGTTGGTGCACCCCGATGTGCGCCTGCATGCAGCTTCCAACATAGCCGCCGTGGCTGACGCCGCCAGGGCCGATGATCTGACTGCGGTCCGCAAGTTGATCAAAGAGCACGCGGATGTGAATACCTCTGCCAACGACGGCTCCACCGCGCTCTTGTGGGCGGCCTACCACTCGGACGCGGAGATGACCAAGGCGCTTCTCGCGGCGGGAGCCGCGGTGGACACAGCAAACCACTACGGCGTAACCCCTCTCCTCCAGGCGAGCCGAAACGGCGATGTAGAGATCATGCGGGCGTTGCTCGATGCGGGAGCGGAGCCGACGCGCTGGCACGCTGAGGGCGAGACGCCGCTGATGGCTGCGGCGCGCACCGGCCGCGTGGACGCCGTTAAATTACTGCTTTCGCATGGCTCGTTCGTGAACGCCTCGGATCAGTTCCAGGAAGAGACAGCGCTCATGTGGGCGTCCGCCGAAGGCCATGTGGAGGTGGTGAAGACGCTACTGGCCGCGGGCGCGGATCCCAACCTCAAGGCGCACGTCTCCAGGATCACGGACCGCAAAAACGCGGACCATCCCTCAGGCGGCTTTACGGCATTGATGTTCGCCACGCGTAACGGACACGAGGATGTCGTTCGGGCCTTGATCGCCGGGGGCGCCGATCCCAAGCTGACCAACGCCGATGGCGCGACCGCGACCGTCATCGCCGTCGTCAATGACCGCTTCGATCTGGCCAAAACGTTGCTCGACCTCGGCGCCGATCCCAACGATGGAGCCCTGTTCTTCGCCGTGGACATGCACGACGCCACGACGGACATGCGGGCGCATGACGGCGCGCGACTGCAGCCCAACCATCCGAACAATCTGACAGCCCTGAGTCTGGTGAAGGTGCTTCTCGACCTCAAGGCGGACGTGAACAAGCCGTTCGTCGGGGCGTTACACTCGACCACACTATGCTGCGGCGCGCAGATCAATAGCTCGCCGTTTTACCGCGCAGCGACGGCGGCCGATGTCGAAGTACTGAAGCTCATACTGGCCCACGACGCGAAGATCGAGTGGACACCGAGCGAAGCCAAGCCTAAGGACGGTAAAGGTCCAGCCCGACCGAATCCGAACGCCGGCCGGACGCCCCTGATGGCCGCCATAAAAGGTGGCAATGGCGCGCCGATCGCGGGGGGCCCCGGCTTCACCCGCATTGGTCCGCCGGTCTTCCGCGAGCCCGGCAGCCGCGATCCGCTCGAGGCGATCAAGCTGCTCCTGGCCGCCGGAGCCGATCCTAATGTTAAGGCGTCCGACGGCTCGACGCCGCTCCACCAGGCCGTGCAAGAGGAGCATGTAGGGATGATTCGTGCGCTTGCAGCGGCCGGGGCAAAGCTGGACGCCGTCAACAAGGACAATCTGACGCCCTTGCTTCTCGCCGAGGCGCCTAAAAAGCCGAACCCCGCCGACATGGGCGACTTGGACGTGTACAAGCCGAAGCGCAATTCGAAAGAGGAGGTCGTCGCGGCCCTGCGGGAGCTGATGCACCTTGGTCCCAACGACCCGGCGCCGCAGCCTCCGCCGCTTCCGAAGGAAGCCGACAAAAAAGTGACTGATGACAAAAAAGTGACTGATGATAAGGAAAAGAAAGACAGTCCCAAAATCCCGGCGGTGACGAGCGCTCCATGAGCATGCAGGAAAGCCTAGCGAGGAAGATCGTCATCACGACGGCACTAGTCGCCTTCGGCATCGGTGCGTCGCTGGTCGCGCAGACCGGGAGCGGCACTCGAACCGTACCGGCTTCGCAGCAGACGGCTTCAAAAGCGACATCTGCCACGCCGTCGCCAGCCAGCGCCAGCGCGGATGCAGCCAAGTATCGTGCGCTAGTGAATAAGTACTGCGTTTCATGTCACAACGCACGCACCGCGAATCCGGCTGAAGGTCCGGTCAATCTCGAGCCGGCGGCCTTCGACGATCTATTGGGCCATGCCGGAACGTGGGAGCGAGTCCTCCGTAAACTGAGTGTGCGGGCGATGCCGCCTCCCGGCATGCCGCGTCCGGCAGAGGCCGAGTACGCGGGCTTTACGGGCTGGCTGGCCGCGTCGCTCGACCGTGCCTGGGAAGGCAAGAGCACGCCGGGCCGCTTCGTCGTCCATCGTCTGAATCGGGCCGAGTATGCGAACGCGATGCGCGATCTTCTCGCCGTCGACCTCGACGTGTCCGATCTGCTGCCGACCGACGGCGCGGAGTTCGGCTTCGACAACATTGCGACGTCGCTCAAAACTTCGCCGCTGCTGCTGGAGGGATATGTGACCGCGGCCCAGCGCGTCGCCGCGATGGCGGTGGGCGATCCCAAGGTGAAGCCCGGGACAACCGAGCATTCCATCAGCCGCGAATTCAGCCAGAACGGATATATCGACGGCCTGCCGCTGGGAACCGTGGGCGGCACGGTGGTCCGTCACGTGTTTCCAGCAGACGCCGAGTATAAACTGTCGGGCCGGCTCGTCCGCGGCGTCCAGGAAGGCTACGCCGGCGTAGAAGGAAACGAGACGCCGAACACCTTCGTAATCACCGTGGATGGCACCGAGGTGTATACGGCGCCGATTGGCGGTCCCAAGGACCACGAGATGCAGGCCGCCGATTTGGCCGCGGCGCAGCCCATTATCGACAAGAGGATGACGGGACGCGTGCGGGTCACGGCCGGTCCTCACGATGTCGGGTTCACGTGGAAAGAGCGCCCGGTCCAGCTGCAGGACGTGTGGGAGCCGGCGCGGCGCGATAGCCAGGAAGTCCACATGATCGGCGGCATGCCGAGGCTCCGAACGGTGTCGATCGACGGCCCGTACAACGTGCGCGGCGTCGGCGAAGGGCCCAGCCGGGAACGGCTCTTTGTGTGCCATCCCGCGGAGAAAAGCTCGAACGCAACCGGTTCAAATCCGGGGGTTACTCTGGACGAAACGGCCTGCGCCACCAAGATCCTCTCGAATCTGGCACGCCGGGCGTACCGGCGTCCTGTCACGCCCGCAGACGTCGAAGCTCCGATCTCCTTCTACAGACAAGCCCGCAAGACCGGCGGCAGTTTCGACGATGGAATTCGCGCCGGGGTGGCGCGCGTACTATCGAGCCCGTACTTTTTGTATCGAATCGAGAAAGATCCGGCGGGCGTCCGAGCCGGCGCCGCGCACCCGGTGAGCGATATAGAGCTCGCCTCACGCCTGTCCTTCTTCTTGTGGAGCAGCATCCCCGATGAAAAACTGCTGGACCTGGCGGTGGCCGGTCGCCTGCGGGAGCCGGCAGTGTTTGCCGAGCAGGTGCACCGCATGCTCGGGGACGAGCGCACCGACGCCCTGGTCGAAAACTTCACGGGACAGTGGCTGCAGCTTCGCAATCTGGAGTCCAAGGTCGCTCCCGACCTCCTGCTGTTCCCCGATTTCGACGACAACACGCGTAAAGGATTCCGGAAGGAGACCGAACTCTTCTTTGGGTACATTTTGCGCGAAGACCGCAGCACGCTTGAACTCTTGAATGCGGACTATACCTTCGTCGACGAGCGGCTCGCCAGGAATTACGGCATCAAAGGCGTTTACGGCCCGCAATTCCGTCGGGTGAAGCTCACCGATCCCAACCGCCGCGGTTTGCTGGGGCAAGGGAGCATCCTGTCGATGACTTCGGTCGCCACGAGAACCTCGCCGGTTTTCCGCGGCAAGTACGTGCTGAACACTTTCCTCAACACGCCACCTCCTCCGGCTCCGCCGAATGTCCCTACGCTGGACGAAAGCAACAAGGAGGCGTCGACGGTTCCGAAGACGGTGCGCGCGCAGCTGGAATTGCACCGGAAGAACCAGCCCTGTGCGGGGTGCCATCGCGTGATCGATCCTCCTGGGTTTGCGCTTGAGAACTTTGATTCGGTGGGGCAGTGGCGCGATAAGGATCCCGACGGCGCGCCGCTCGACGTCGCGGGCACGCTCGCGGACGGGTCGCAGGTAAGCGGTCCGGTGGCGCTGCGGGAGGCGATCCTGAGCCGGCCTGACGCCTTCGTGACCGTGGTCACCGAAAAAATGCTGACCTACGCGCTGGGCCGGGGCCTGGAGCCGAGCGACATGCCGGTGGTTCGCCGGATCGTGAAGAAAGCCGCGCAGAATGATTACCGGCTCTCTTCTATCGTCATGGGGATTGTCGAGTGCGCGCCTTTCCAGATGCGCACGAAGTTGGAAGCAGCGCCGGAACCAGCCAAAACCGTCAAAGGGCCGGCTGATACCGTAAAAGTGGCACAATCAAACAAGGAGTAGCTATGTTCATCACGAAGAAGCATCTTTCACGCCGCGCTTTCGTGCGGGGTACTATGGGCGCCACAGTGGCACTGCCATTCCTGGACGCGATGATCCCTGCCCTCTCGGCGGCGCCGACGTCGCCGTTCCGCTTCGGCGCGGTCTACTTCCCGTGCGGCGTGTGGCCCGACACCTGGCATCCTGAGAAGGAGGGGAGCGACTTCGCCTTCAAGCCGGTGATGCAGCCACTGGAGCAGTTCCGCAATCAACTGGTGACGGTCAGCAAGATGAAAGCGCCGTGGGGCGAGTCGGTCCACCTGGGCGCCAGTTCGGCGTTCCTGAACGGCGTCGGCCCGGCCGTCCGCCGGGACGGGAGAGGCGACTCCTTCGGAAAGATTGAATCCAAGAAAACCGTCGACCAGTTCATCGCGGATCAGGTCGCCGGCGATACGCCGCTGCGCTCGATCGAAGTCGGCACCGAGGACATGGGCACCGCGGTCGGGGCTTGCGACGGCTTCGCCTGCACGTTCTTCAATACTCTGTCGTGGCGCGACGACGAGAGCCCGCTGCCGGTCGGGATCAATCCGCGCGTTACCTTTGAGCGCATGTTCGGCGAGACGGATTCGACCGAGCGGCGCTTCGCCCGCCTGAAGGAAAAGCAGAGCCTGCTGGACTCAGTGACCCAGGAAACCGCGAAGCTGGAACGCTCGCTGGGCGCGTCCGATCGGGCGATCCTCGACGAGTACATGGGCAACATTCGTGACGTCGAGAAGCAGCTGGAACGCATGGAGAGCCGCCTCAACACCATCACCGGGAATCCGGAAGCTCCCATCGGCTTGCCCGATGCGTTCGACGATCACATGAACATTACCTATAACCTGATGCACCTGGCGTATCAGGGCGACATTAGCCGCGTCTTCACCTTCATGACCGGTCATGAAGCCAGCGACCGCGCCTACGGGCACATCGGCATTCCCGAACAGCACCACACCATCTCGCATCACGGCAACGATCCGGAGAAGCTCGCGAAGTACGCCAAGATCGCCACCTACCAAATCCAGAAGTTCGCGGACTTCCTGGAGAAGCTGAAGGCGACGAAAGAGGGCGACGGTAACATTCTGGATCACTCGGTTCTGTATTGGGGCAGCGGCATGAGCAACGGCAACGCTCACGACCGGAACAATCCACCCGCAGTGCTCGTCGGCGGGGCCCAAGGCCGGATGAAGGGGAATCGTCACATCGTGGCGAAGGATACGCCGACGGCGAACCTGCTGCTGGCTATCGCCCACGTGGGCGGCGCGGAGATCGATAAGCTCGGCGCGAGTACGGGCCGAGTCGATCTCTAAGTAAGTCTTACGCAGGACGCGAAAAAGGCGCTCCTCGAACGCGGCGTGATGACGTATTCCGTACTTGCCGCTCGCGGCGTCATCGGAGCGGCGGCGCTGGCGCTCTTCGCGCTGGCGGCGTTGCATATCCTCAAGCCCGATGTCCATCCATCCCGGACCATGATCAGCCAATATGCGCTCGGGCGCCATGGATGGGTGATGGCGCTCTGCTTCGCGGGGTTCGGCGCAGCTTGTGCCTTCCTGTTCGCGGCGCTCATCGGGAGCGTGCCGACGCTCCTCGGCCGCATCGGCTTGGCCTTCCTGCTGGCAGACGCCGCCGGGCTGACGATGGTCGCCGCCTTTCCGATGGATCCGGTTTCGACGCCGCCTCGGCAGATGTCTTTTTCCGGAAAGATGCACAGCGGGTTGTTCTTGATTGGCGTGCCGAGCCAAGTCCTCGCGGTGCTCCTCCTGTCTCTCGCGCTCCGCACGCAGGCCTCCTACGTGACGCTGCCGCTCCTGCCGCTCACTGCGGTAATCTGGCTCAGCCTCGTCAGCATGATCACGATCATGTTGATCGTGGGTCCAGGGAAGCAGCCAAACCCCAACGGACCGGAAAGATTTCTTGGCTGGCCCAACCGGTTGTTCATGGTCGCCTACGGCGTGTGGCTGATGGTCGTCGCGTGGCCGATGGCTCGCTGACCAAGTCAGCTTCGACGAGTTGAGCGCGCGTGCCTTTTTGACTGACTCGGCTAGGGGCACTTCGGGGCGACGCGGTTCACCGTCGTCACGTTGATGCCGTCCACGCCGCCTTCGCCGATCAGAAGTCCGCTCACCGCGACGCGCGAACCGGCCAAAGCATCCAGCTTGGTCACGACGAGCTTGAGCGGAATCGTACGGCTGCCGAGCGGCCTCGTGGCGTCCTCCCCAGCCGGAGCAACGCGTTCCGCCCGCTCGGGGGCTGTGGCGCTGGTGATCACCCAGTCAGTTCCGCTCTTTGATAAATCCGCTCCGCTCCGGGCCAGACAGCCGACCACGCGAGCGAGCGCGTTGGCTGGGAGCTCGGTGCGTCCGTCCTTCTCGACAATCTGCACATTGGCAGTGGCATTGCCCCCGAGCTCAGTGGTTCCCGCAGGAAAGCCGTTGGATTTCAGCATGAGCGCGACGATATCCCGGTAGGTGGGCTCGGTGAGGGAACCGGGAGTGCCGTTCGGCATGTAAGTGCTGACGAACTCGAGCAGATCGCCGACGGTCTTCTGCGCGAAACTCTTCCAGAATGGATCGCCCACCAGCGGGGCCTTGCCTTGTGCCGCAAGCGCATGACAACCTGCACAGCTCTGGCCGAAGGCCATCATGCCACGGGCGGCTTGAGCCTCGGTGTACACACCGTCCCAGACGGTCCGGCGCTGGGTGCTGGTCTGAGAAGCGCTGGTCTGAGCGGTCACGAGACTGGCCGTGGCCGATGCGAGGAACACGAGGCCAACCAGCGGTAAGGCCGACGCTGAAGGACGCAGTCCGCCGCACCCGGACCGCCGCTTGCCTCGAGCAAGCATGCTCTGCATTTCGTGATCGTCCCAGGTAACCGGAAGCATGTCAAGCCGCAACGGTGCCTCCGCAGCTATGGGGCACGTTCGAAAGAGAAACCTCAGATTTGAAACCGCGATTTCGGTGGGCTCCCCGGTTTGTACGATTTGCGAACCATCAGCTTTGAGTGTGAAAAGGCCGTCCTGAAGCATTTCTACGCGGTTTAGCCCGAGACCTCCCCAGCCGTCGAAAAATTCACTCTGCGGGATGCGAGTGAAGTATCCGTCGGTGAGAATGTATTTCGATCCTAGCTCGTAATACATGTTGGAGATGGACATCCAGGTGATGTCCACCCAGCCGGGAGCGGCGGCCGGAAGGGCGCAGGCAGCGCTGAAAAACAGCATGAGGGTCCCGCTCGCATGGCAACGAGTCTAACACTTGAAGCCGGTTTCTCATTGATACCTTCACCGAACCCATCCACTGAGGGCGAGAGAGATGCCCGGCTCGGTGTCCGCCCCGCCGCTGACGGTGGTGACAAGACCGCGGAGTTGAAGAAGTAGCGCAGAAAGCCGACGGAATGGCTAGTCTCCGACGAAAGTACTGGGAAGTATGCGCTGTGATGCAGGACCTAACTCTTTCTGATCGGCTAAACTAAGCTGAGTCAATCAAATGGCGCTCTCTCCCGGTGAGAAACTCGGCCCTTACGAAGTCCTCGCGCCCATTGGCGCAGGTGGAATGGGCGAGGTTTATCGGGCCAAGGACACTAAGCTTGAACGCGAAGTGGCCATCAAAGTTTTGCCTGCCGCGATGGCCCAGGATCGCGAACGGCTGACCCGGTTTGAGCGCGAAGCAAGAGTGCTGGCGTCGTTGAATCATCCGAATATTGCGCAGATATATGGTTTGCAGGAGAGTGGCGCCACGCGAGCGCTGGTGATGGAACTGGTTCAGGGCGACACTCTCAACACGCCTCAGCCGCTTGAAACCGCTTTGAACTACGCCAAGCAAATCGCGGATGCATTAGAAGCAGCCCACGAAAAAGGTATCACGCATCGGGATCTAAAACCGGCGAACATCATGATTACGCTCGAAGGTGTGGTGAAAGTGCTGGACTTCGGGCTGGCTTCGCTCCAAACCGCGAACCTGAGGAAGCGGGTGACCCCACGAACTCACCCACCTTCACCACAGTCGCTACGCAAGCCGGAATGATCATGGGCACCGCTGCCTATATGGCGCCCGAGCAAGCCGTCGGCGCTCCCGTTGATCGGCGCGCCGACATCTGGAGCTTCGGAGTGGTGCTGTGGCAGATGCTCACCGGCAAGCCGCTGTTCCGCGGAGACGCCGTCGCGCACATTCTCGCGAACGTTATCAACTCTCCCATTGATTTCAGCAGGCTTCCGGAGACAACGCCTATTCCGATTCGCGATCTGCTGCAGCGGTGCCTGGAGCGCGACGTGAAATCCCGCCTGCAATGGATCGGGGAAGCGCGGGTCGCGATTCAGAAGTATCTCGTCAACCCGCGCAGCGGGGTTGAGAGCCCGGCGCAGGCTATTAGCTTGCCCCACCGAACCAGTAAGGCTGCATGGGTGGCAGCGGGGGTGTTTGCCACGGCCTCGGTAGCGCTTGGCGTTGCTCTGCGGGCACCTTGGCGGGCCGCGCCGGAACCGGCCAAGCCGGTGAGGTTCCAATTCACGCCCGAGAATGTGACCGTCGCTTCCTCATTCAGGTTTGCTCTATCGCCCGACGGCACGAAGCTGGCGTATCAAGCGTCCGGCGGTGACGGGGCAATTCGCCTGTGGGTACGCTCCCTGGACACTCTGGAAGCGCGTCCGTTGCCCGCGACAGATGTTAGCGCGAATGTGCCATTCTTCTGGTCCTATGACAGCAGGTTCGTGGTGTTTGGCAGCACCGGAAGCCTGAAGAAGATTGGAATCGCGGGCGGCCCGCCGCAGACTCTCTGCGCTGTAACCGGAGTTCCCGTGGGCGGCTCCTGGAACCGCGACGGCGTGATCCTATTCGGCAAAGGCACCACCGGCCCTGTAATGCAAGTATCCTCCGAGGGCGGCACGGTCACGCCGGTTACCACGATCGACCCTGCACGCGACGAACTGTTCCATCAAAGCCCGGTTTTCCTGCCCGACGGGCGGGCGATCAGCGATGGTCGTCCCTACCGCGTCCGCTACTTTTTGGCGGGTCTTCGACTCTGTCCCAGACCCTCGAACGTGAAAAACGTACTGGAAGGATCCGCAGTAACACGGGCACGAGCTGCCGTTGACAGGCTAGGCCGCACCGGGGACAGAGGCGAGGTTTATAGGATCCCCACATGCGACCGGACCGCCCGTTCAAATAGATCCCTCCTTGCTTGTTTTGACTTTCTACCTGTTGCAGAATGGGTTGGCCCATTAGTGAATCCATTTCAGGAGGCTATATGCGCGGTGTAATGCTTTTCGCGGCCGGACTTTTTGCGGGGTTGGCAATGCAGGTAATGACGGCGCAGAACACCAATAGTGGTGTCGTGATGATGAATCACGTTGGAATCAGTGTGCCAAATATCGCTGAGGCGGTTACGTATTACACCCAAAAGATGGGGTACCGTGAAGCGTTCCGGGTCAATGACGACAAGGGACAGCCGCGGTTGGTCTACATGCAGATCAGCAAGAACACATTTCTTGAACTCAACCCGGTCACCGCTGAGCGGCCCGCCGGCTTTAGTCACTATGGCCTCCACGTCGAGAACGCGGCACAGGCTGTCGCGAGGTTCAGGAAGAACGGTCTGACGGTCACGGATACGAACACCAGTGATACGAAAGCGGTCATCGCCAACATCACCGATCCATATATGGGCCGCATTGAGCTGACCGAACTCCCTCCGGAGTCCATGCACTACAAGGCCATTCAGAACTGGAAGTAAGTCGTCGCGAGGGTTATCCTAGCAAGGCTAAGGAGGATCGGGATGTCCGTATCGCGTGTTGCGAGATTCGGGTTCATAGCGTTGATGATTACGGGTGTTCAGGCGCAGCAACGCGGCGGCACCGTTCAGACCGACAAGGTGCAACCTGTGAACCGCGGCGCCAATCCCTACCAAGTCATCCGGGATTGGGCACAGCTAACTCTGGAGAAAAGGCCATGGGGCGGTTCCAACGGCGTCGCCATCGACCGGGATGGCAAGTCCGTGTGGGTGACGGACCGATGCTCGCCCGGGACAACCCCAGGCTGTCTCGGCACAAAAGCGAATCCGGTCCACCATTTTGATGACTCAGGGAAGGAAATCCGGAGCTTTGGCGGCGGGATGTTCGTGTGGCCGCACGGCATCCATGTCGATCGAGAGGGCAATGTGTGGGTGACCGACGCGCGAGCCCCCAGCACCGACGACCTCAAGAACTTTCCAGGAGAAGACAAGAAGGGAAGCGTTGTCGTCAAGTTCAGTCCCGAAGGCAAGGTCCTGATGACGCTGGGGAAGCCGGGCGTGAGGGGAAACCCTCCAGAAGCCCTGACCGACCCGACGGACGTGGTGACCGACCCGGCCAATGGTGACGTCTACGTTGCCGAGAGCCATACGGACGTGGCGGATCCCAATCTCGTCGGTCGAATCTCGGTGTTCGCCAAGACCGGGAAGTTTCTCCGAGTCATCGGCAAAGCCGGAACAGGCCCGGGCGAGTTCCGGACGCCGCACGCGCTGGAGTTCGATTCCAAGGGCCGGCTGGTGGTTGCCGATCGCCACAACCATCGCATTCAAGTCCTGACGAAGGCGGGGAAATTTATCCTTGAATACGACAACTTCGGCCGCACCAGTGGGCTGGCCATCGACAAGAGTGACGTGATATACACGACCGACTCGGAGTCAACTGAAAGGGTTCACCCCGGCTGGCAGAGGGGAATCCGTATCGGGAGTCTAAAAGACGGCAAAGTGACGACGTTCATTCCGCCCCACATGACGCCAAATTCTCCGGACGGCGCCATGGGGGAAGGCATCGCCATCGACGCCGCAGGCAACGTCTATACAGCGGAAGCACAACTGAGGGGCGTGACGAAATACGTCGCTGGGGGGCGTCAAACTATCGTGTGGAGGTAGACGGACGGCTCTACTTCCTGAGGGTATTACGCCGCGTGAGTAACGTGTGCAAACGTCGGTACCGACTTCGGCGACCTCGTACTGCCCACGGTGGTTAAGAATCCAATCGGTTAAGGACATTCTTGGACAAGCGCGTCCAAAGTCCTGGTTGGTGAGCAGACCGTACAAGTGGCCAGAACGGATGTTCGAAGGAAGGCCGCCTGATAAGACGTATTAACGGAAACTAAGTTCCTGGGCTGCCGGGGCACATCCCCGGTTTGCCTACTAACCGGTACTTTGGATCTGCACCGTGCTAAATAAGGTTCTAGCGAGCTTTGCCACGTCCGCATCTAATACATTCACCAGACGATAGCTATGATGCGTTTAACCCATGTAGCTATTGCGAAGCACACCATAGTCAGTCCGGCCAAAACCACTCATTGATCGGCACTCCCGTCGGCGTAATTTTCAACGAGTGGAGTCAAGCCCTCGCCGAAATCGGTCGGCGTGATTGTGCTCAGCCTTCGCCAGCCTCTCAAACCAATCCGCGATCTCTGGAAACCCTTCTTCGCGCGCGGTTGCGGCCATGGCTGGGTACTGGGTCGTGAACTCGAGCGTCTCTCCCGCGATCGCAGCTTCCAAATTGTCTAGAGTCGTGCCGATCGGCTTCCCGGTTACCGGATCGCCGACCGTGCGCAGGTGGTCCAGGTGGCCATGCGCATGGCCTGTTTCACCCTCCGCCGTGTCACGGAACAATCCCGCGATCTCGGGATACCCTTCGACGTCGGCCTGCCTGGCGAAGTACAAATAGCGCCGGTTGGCCTGGGCTTCGTTGGCGAAAGCTGTTTTGAGGTTCTCATGAGTCTTGCTCCCTTTTAGGGCTGCCATTTGTCGTTGCTCCTGTTCGCTTATGCGTGGAAATCTCCGTCTCGTGCGAGGTAGCTTTGCTGGATCAGCTTGGCGACCAGCGCGGTCCAGCCCTGATGGCTGGCGCCCAGGCCGTGTCCGTCCTCGCCATGGAAATATTCCCGGAACAGCAGATGATCCCTCCAGTGCGGATCGCTCTGAAACTTCTCCATGTTTCCGTAAAGCGGCCGCCGGCCATTACCGTCCCGGAGAAAGAGCCGGGTCAACCGGCGCTCCAGCTCCAAGCTCACCTGCCACAAGTTTAAGCGGCGGCCGGAGCCGGTGGGGCACTCCACCTGGAGTTCATCGCCGAGGAAGTAGTGGAACTTCTGAAGCGCCTCGATAATCAAAACATTGATCGGGAACCAGATCGGACCTCTCCAGTTGGAGTTGCCGCCAAACAGACCGCTTTGCGACTCGGCCGGCTGATAGTCGATCTTGTGTTCAGCCCCATCGAGCCGTAGCGTGTAGGGATGTTCCCGGTGGAAACGGGACAGCGAGCGGATCCCATGCGGCGAGAGAAACTCCGATTCGTCCAACATCAGGCGCAGCACATAGGCCAAACGTTCCCGGTTCACCAGGGACAAGAATCGTCTGATGTTGGTGGGCGTCGTCAGCGTTTCGACGTAGTCCGCGAACTCGGGCAGATTGTCGATGAAGTATTGCATCCGCCGCTTGAAACCAGGCAGCGTGTCGATCAGCTCAGAGTCCAGCGTCTCCACGGCGAGCAGTGGGATGAGTCCCACCAGCGATCGCACTCGCATTGGTAGCGACTTGCCGTCCGGCAAGCGCAGTACGTCGTAGTAGAAGTGGTCGGTCCGGTCCCACAGCTCGATGCCCTGTCCGGCAATGTTGTTCATCGCGCGCGAAATGTAAACGAAGTGCTCTAGAAATTTGGAAGCCACGTCTTCGTAGGCGGAATTCTCCCTCGATAGCTCCAGCGCAATGGTCATCATGTTGAGGCAGTACATGCCCATCCAGCTGGTGGCGTCGGATTGCTCGATCACGCCGCCCTTCGGCAATACTACACTGCGATCGAGCACGCCGATGTTATCGAGCCCGAGGAAGCCGCCCTGAAAGACGTTGTTGCCTTCCGAATCCTTGCGGTTCACCCACCACGTAAAATTGAGAAGCAACTTATGAAAGGCGCGTTCCAGGAAGCCACGGTCCCGCCGCCCAGACTGTTTTTCTTCAATCCTGTAAACCCGCCAAACCGCCCAAGCGTGAACCGGAGGATTGACATCGGAGAAGTTCCACTCGTAAGCGGGGAGCTGCCCGTTGGGATGCTGGTACCACTCGCGCAGCAGTAGAAGAAGCTGTTCCTTGGCAAACTCTGGATCGACTAGCGTCAGCGGGATACAGTGAAACGCAAGGTCCCAAGCCGCATACCAAGGGTATTCCCACTTATCCGGCATGGAAACCACATCGGCGTTGTTCAGATGCTTCCAACCGCGGTTGCGCCCGTGCTGACGTTCAGGCGGTGGTTCGGGGCCGGCCGGATCCCCTCGCAGCCAGCGCCGTACGTTGTAATTGTAGAATTGCTTGCTCCATAACAGGGTAGCGAAGGCCTGACGCTGGACCATTCGCTCATCCGGAGTCAGCGCCTCGGGGGCAATCGCCTCGTAGAACTCGTCAGCCTCGCGGCGGCGCTTTAGAAAGAGCTCATCGAAAGCATCGCCGAATGCACCGGAACCAGGGTTGGTCGTCAGCTTCAGCATCAGGGTCGCCTGCTGCCCTGCGCCGACGTGCAAATGGTAGCGAGCTGAGGCCTTTGTCCCGATTCTTTCCGGATTTACACGATCGTCCCTGCCACCGACAAGGTGGTCGTTGATTCCGTCTTTTACATAGGGGAAGAGGTTAGCCACTCCAAACAGACGCTCGAAATTAGTTTCGTTGTCGGTGAAGAAGTATTCCGGGCTGCCTTCGCACAGGAGCCATCGCTTGGCCATGTCGAAGTGACTCACCCGAATTGCGTGCGTACCCTCGTCGGTCGAGGCGACAGCTAACTCCGGCTTGCGCGCATCCAAACCCCACGACCAAGTGTTCCGGAACCAGACCGTCGGCAATACGTCGATGCTGGCCGCCTCTAGACCTCGATTGGCCACCGTGACCCGGATGAGCACGTCTTCCGGGGCCGCTTTCGCATATTCCACAAAGACATCGAAGTACCGGTCTTCGTCGAACACTCCCGTGTCTAGCAGCTCGTATTCGGGCTCCTCGCGGCCGCGGCGCCGGTTCCCTTCGATCAGCGCAGCGTAAGGGAATGCGGCATGCGGGTACTTGTAGAGGTATTTCATGTAGGAGTGCGTTGGCGTGGAGTCCAGATAGAAGGAGTACTCCTTGACGTCCTCACCGTGCTTCCCCTCGTTGCCTGTTAGCCCGAAGAGACGCTCCTTCAAAATCGGATCCCGGCCATTCCAGAGCGCGATGGCGAAGCAGACGAGCTGGTGACGGTCACAGATCCCGCCTAGGCCGTCTTCACTCCAGCGATAGGCCCGAGACCGAGCATGGTCGTGAGGGAAGTACTCCCATGCCGTCCCGTCAGGTGAGTAGTCTTCGCGCACGGTTCCCCACGCCCGCTCGCTCAAATAAGGTCCCCACTGCTTCCAGGGACTGCGCCGGTCACGCGTTTCCGCCAGCCGTAGATGTTCTGCCGTCATTCGGTCACTTAAGCATACTTGCAGTAACCAGATGAAAGTTCCGTCGAATCCCGCAGCCAGAGAGGGCATGGCCTGTTAGCGTCGCATCCGGGAGACCGAGGAACTCGATTCCGCTAATCAGCCGTTGCTCAAGCTTCAGGCTGTTCGGTGACGAAAGACGCATGCAACCGGGAGGATTCAGAAGGTGCCCGTTAACACGTATTAACGGTACCTACTTCCCACAAGGCATTCTCGGGATCTATCGATCAGCCTGAGGCGCAACTTCCCGCCGACTTCTGTCCCGCGTGCCGTAGACTTATCTTGCATGAAGAAAATTGGCTTTCTCTCATTCGGCCACTGGACACCTACTCCGCAGTCACGAACGCAATCGGCGGCTGACGCGCTTCTGCAGTCCATTGACCTCGCCGTGGAGGCCGAGCGCCTGGGAATAGACGGAGCGTACTTTCGCGTCCATCACTTTGCGCGGCAACTAGCGTCACCGTTCCCGCTCCTTGCCGCTATCGGCGCTAAGACGCGAAACATAGAAATTGGCACCGCAGTGATTGACATGCGGTATGAGAATCCTCACTATATGGCGGAGAATGCTGGCGCTGCGGATCTCATCGCTGGCGGGCGCCTGCAGTTGGGAATCAGCCGCGGTTCTCCCGAGCAGGTAATCGATGGGTGGCGCTATTTCGGCCACCGCCCGGTTGAAGGCGAGGACGATGCAGGCATGGGCCGGCGACACGCCGAAGAATTTCTCGAGCTACTGGGCGGCAAGGGCTTCGCTCAGCCGAACCCACATCCGATGTTTCCTAATCCGCCAGGGCTGTTGCGTCTTGAGCCACACGCCGAAGGACTGCGCAACCGTATCTGGTGGGGGGCGGCTTCTGATGCGACCGCCGCTTGGGCCGCCAAGCTCGGAATGAATTTGCAATCCTCAACCCTCAAATTCGACGAGACCGGTGAGCCGTTCCACATCCAACAAGCCGCGCAGATTCGCGCCTTTCACGCAGCTTGGAAGGAGGCTGGCCACGTCCGCACCCCGCGCATATCCGTCAGCCGCAGCATCTTTGCCTTGATCGACGATCGTGATCGTGCCTATTTCGGACGAGGAGGTCAAGAACAGGACCAGATCGGGTTTCTTGATAACGCCACAAGAGCGAGTTTCGGCCGTGGCTACGCAGCGGAACCAGATGTTTTGATCGAACAGCTTAGGAAAGACGAGGCGATCGCGGCGGCAGACACGCTATTGCTAACAGTCCCCAACCAATTAGGTGTTGCCTACAATGCTCATGTCCTAGAGGCAATTCTGGCCACTGTCGCCCCTGCTCTCGGTTGGCGCTAAATCTCCGATACTGAGGCTATCGATTACCTCCGAGTTACTGATCCGGTATCTTCCCAGAAGGGGACTTCTCGGACCCTTCGCGTTCTGATGGGAATCAGGAGGAGTGAGCACGATTCGCGCCGCGATGGCGACTGCACGATCAGAATTCCTCGCGCGCAGGTTGCTCATTGGTCGTTTATAACAGGAGAGCCAGTCGGACGATTGGCCTGCGTTGCGCTCGTTCGGCTTATGGCCGCTGAATCAACTCAATGCGGTTACCAGCCGGATCGATCGCGAAGCCGAGAATGGTGCCGGTATTTCCGAACGGGCGTGGATCGCGCGTCATCGTTCCGCCGGCGGCCCTGATGGCGGCGACTGTCGCCGCCATGTCCTTCACGGAGAAAATCACGTGGGTTGTGGGGTCCTTCACGTCGTCCGAATCGCGGTGAAAGAGAATCATCCGCGGGTTCTTATTGGCCTTGGCGGCTTCGACCGTGGCGCCGAAGTTCACGAAGACCTCAATGCCTCCTGGGTTTACGACGCGACTGACCTCTTGCATACCGAACACCGCCTGGTAAAACTTCGCCAGAGCGATCGTGTCTTTCGCCTCAACGCGCACCGAATCGAGGGACGCCTGAGCGTGCACCGCGCCCGCGACCAACAGCGCGGCGGAAATAGCCATCACAGTTGTATAAAGTCTCTTCATCAAAACCTCCGGTTGCAACTCTCATTCATGATAGATCGCGCCAGCGGTTGGCGCGTCGTCCACCGGAAGCTCTTCCCGAACAGACGGCGTTCGAGGAAGTACAAACCTTCCGCAGGATTTGGCAATTGATCGGTGCTAGCCAGCACGCATCTCGGCCTAATCGAGATTGTCATGTAACCGCTCGATTTCATTACTGCGTTTTCTGGTTGCATCGAACCCGACGAACTGAACATTAACCGGTTTCTAAGCCCGCGAAGGGAAACGTGGTCGGCGAGGTGGCGCAGAAGGCGTCTGCCGAACATAGGGCCCCTTTAGCTATGGCAGACTCAAGGGTAGTAACCGAAGAGCCTAAAGGCGAGAGTGGCAACTCAAAGAGCCTTCAGGAATGCCCGGGAAACGGTTATTGAGAGTCTAGATAGGAGTCCACTCTTCTTCGTTGATACATACCCGTGAGTGGCCGACTTGGCTTTTAACTGAAGGGTTGTCGGTTCGAGTCCTCGCGGAGGAGCCAAAACCGACTCTCCACTCTCTGTTTCACGGCGGAAACCGTAGGCAACGGCCGGTGACTTCCTCGCGAACGTCGTTCATGATTCAGCCCTTAGCTCCACCGGCGACTCTAGCCTGAACCGTAACTCGGTCTCGACCGGCAGCCTCACCTGGCGCTTGCCGGTAATTGCCGATCCAACGGTGCCGGCGGCCGCACCCGCGCCCGCGCCGATCAGTGCTCCCGTGCCACCGCCGGCGATCGCTCCGATAGCGGCTCCCCCGCCCGAGCCGCCGCCAATCCAGAGGAAGTGATGCTTCTTGTGTCCTCCGCTCACGCGGGAAGAGTTGTTGCTGTGGATTTCGTAGGTACGGCCATCTAGCGTGAAAGCATCCAGCCTCAGCGCAAGGACGGCACGACCCTTGAATCGACCGGAAGACTGCGACGTGACGATATGCCCAGAGAAGTTCGTGCCCTTGGGGACCACGACCCGGTCTCCGTCCACCATTGGTTCCTCTAGTGTTGCCGTGAACCGATCGCCCGCCCGATTCCGGCGCGTGTCAAGCGTCTCCAGTAAACGCACGCGGAAACTCGTTCCCTCCGGAATCGTCACCGTGGGAGGGGGCGTTGCGCTGGACGAGCCAATCGCGGTTGGACTACCCGCTGCTTCGGCGGATCCCGCAGGGACCTTGGTGCATCCAGCCAAGGCAAGCAGAACGGCACAGTAAACCGCTAAAACGTGCTTCGTCATATCGACCTCCGCGATGTTCTAAATGATCTAACGCAAACGCCGTGCCGAGATCGCAAGTAATTGATTCCCCAAGAGAGAAATAAGACTGGGATCGGAAGCAATTACCGGGTATGAAGAAACTTCAGACCGCCGACATCGTCAACGTCGAAAACGCCTTGTGTTGTGAAACGTCCTTAGAGTAGGAGAGCTTTAAGATGTTACGAAGTCTTTACGTCATGCTCGACTATCACATCACCGCCACTGACGGTGAGCTGGGGAGAGTTCAGGATTTTCTGTTCGACGATGAGAGCTGGATCGTGCACTATCTCGTGGCTGAGACGGCGACCTCGCCGAAAAAGAGAGACGTTCTGATCGCTCCCTTCGCGGCGGGACGGCCGGACTGGGAAACGAAGCGGCTTCCCGTGCTCTTGAGCTGTGAGCAGATTCGAACGAGTCCGCCGCTTGAGTCAGACCTTCCGATTTCGCTACAAAGCGAAGCCGGGCCGAAGGTCCCTGGGTCCCATTTGAGAAGCATGCGGGAGATGCTTGGATATGGCATTCATGCCGCGGACGGAGAAGTGGGAAGCCTTGAGGATTTCATCATTGAAGACACCCTGTGGGGCATACACCATGCCATTGTCGGATTGAAGGAGCTACCACTTCGGTCAATCCTGGTGGCGCCCGAATCCATTCGATCCATCTCCTGGCCGGGCAAGGCGGCCTGGGTGAATTCTTCGCTCCAGGAGATTGCGAATTGGCCGGATTTCGATCCAACCACTCCGGTGAACCACGACCAAGAACATCGGTTCTTCGATTATTACGGCCGTCCCGTCCTCCCGCATCCTCCATTCGCCTCCGCAAACAGGCCGGGGGCGCAACAACATTGAGACACGAGAGACACGCTCTGCCTGGTGGTCAGTTCATCTCAGGTGGCGCGTTGACCTTTGGACCGGACGCATCTCGACGCTGCACGGGCGCCTCTCACCAATCCACTACGCTGCGTCTGACTCGGCATCCGACTCGACCTCCCTCTTCTCCTCCGTCGCGTTCTCCACGGCTTCCTGCACAACCTCTTTGACGGCTGCTTTCACGGCGTCTTTTACGCTGGCCTCCACTTCGCCGGGAACCAGATCCACGTCCGCCTTCTCTACTCCCATCTGCTTGATGAGTTCTTCCAATACGGGCGCCACGGGCGGCAGGTCCTTCGCGACGGCCTTAGCCAGCTTCTTGGCGACTTTTTCAGCCGGCGCCTTCTCGTCCAGGCGCTCTTCTTCCCTGATTCTTTCGGCAAGCTGCCAGTCTTCTTGAAAGACTTTCGCAAGTTTGGTGATCGTTCTGCGATCGCTAAATATCGCACCGACTTCGCGGCAGACGCAACTGGTCGGCGAAGGTCGCGCATCGGCTAAGCAATTTGCGATGCGTCTTTGGGGGAAGCTTCGGCTCAGCGCGATTACCAACATTCCTGCGAGGTCTGCCAAAACCATCTGTTTTTTGGACGCCTTCAACGGCCACCGGGAGCCCTTTGGATTCTTGATCGTTCATAGGGCCTCCGTTGATGGTTTTTGGCAGGGGTTGTGGCGTGCGAGGGCGGCCTCATAGGCCCGACGAACGCTGCCGCTGCTTGAATGCAGCCTACGAGCGATTGCAGGCCACGGAAGTCGCTCAATACGGCGGAGCCGGATTACCGCGTCCCCGTCGATGACAACTCTGGGCCTTCCGACGGGCCGCCCGGACCGTGTACCGTTCCGCTGGGCGTGGTCGAGCCCGGAAATCACGCGTTCCTGAATGATGCTCCGCTCCAGCTCCGCCATGGCCGCTATCACGGTGAACATCGCCTTGCCCATGGGTGTGCTGGTATCTACTGCCTCCTGGTGGGAGACAAAGTCGATACCAAGGGCACGAAACTCCTCCAGTGCGGAGACTAGCTGCTTTACACTCCGGGCAAAGCGGTCGAATCGCCAAACCACCACAGCGTCGAACTGACCTCGGCGAGCGTCTTTCATAAGCGCGTCAAGGCCGGGCCGTCTTTCCCTGGCACCGCTTGCCCGGTCGGAGTAGACCTGATGGAGTGACCAACCCCGTTGCGTGATCAGATCGCGGAGTGGTTGCTCTTGGACTTCCAAGTTCTGAACGAAAGTGACGGCGTCACCCTGCTTCGTTTTGGAGGCAGTGGAAACGCGGACGTAGATTGCTACTCTCTTCACGACTCGCTCCTGGTAGAACGAACCAGGGGAGCACTGGCAACTGACTCCCGGCCTCCCCCGAGCTGTGATGAGGGCGAACTACAGACTGCTCCCAAAGCTTGATTCATCCCGCTGGCGCATCCTGGCGGACCAAAAGTTTTGGAATGAAACGGAATGAAACTGGCTTTTGGAGTGTCTGTACCTTGTTGAAAACGTGGTGGCCAGGGACGGAATCGAACCGCCGACGCCAGCCTTTTCAGGGCTGCAGCCTGCCAGAGCTAAGTTGTTGCACAGATTGGCAATATTGCACAATTTAGGCTCCAAAAAGGGGGTCTAAGTGCAACCAAATGCAACCAACGGCTCGTTCGGATTAGCTCATGAATAAATGTCGCGACTACCTCAAGTTCCAGCCGGTTATGAAACATCAGAGTCCGATCCAATGTCAGCCGCAACTGGGACGGGATTCTGGCTGGGACAGTAACCGGCAGACGCTTTGCAACACTGATTGATGGAGTCGAAACGGAGACCGGAATTTAATGGAGCGCCAGTCTAAGCTGATTAGGCTACTGGCGCAAAACGCATGAGGCGTCCGCTACTCGTCGGTAGCACGTCCGTAAAACTCGTGCATTGGAGGAACGCTGGTTTCGCTGGTCTTGTGAGCGTTCTTCCGTCCAATCAATTCTGGTGACGAGCGCCCTAACGTTTCAGCCGTAAAGAACTCCCTCAAAGCCAGAGGTCAGGCCGCTGCTACGGTGATTTCCTGAGGCTTGGCCGGCTGAGCCTTTGGAATAAACAATGTCAGAACGCCCTTGTCCAGTTTCGTTGAGACTCTTGCGGTGTCGATCGGGCCGGGCAATTCGAAGCGGCGGCACAACGACGGGTCCTCGAATTCGGACCACAAGACGGTGGCGTTGCGAACTGGCTTTTCCCGTTCGGGCGCGCTGTGAACAATAATCTCTTGCGGCGCAACCGTCACGTGGATGTGCTTGGCATCGAGGCCAGGAAGCCTCACTTGTAACTCGTAGCCGTCTGCGTGCTCGGACATTTCGGCGACCGGCCCCCCAAATAGTTCGTGCTCCGCCTTCAACCAGTCGTCGAGGGCGTGGCCAGCCTCGCAACGGCGCTTCTCGAACAACTCAAAGGCCCGCCGCTCGATATCTTTGAAGCGTTTGGCGATTTCGCCCAAGATGGGCAAGGACCTGTGACCTTGTTCGTCCACTCTGTGAATCGTAACCTGAGACATCTTGGTTCTCCTATTTCGTCAAACGGTGGCTCATACGATGCAAATGACACTCCATTGCCCGATGGGATATCGGGACTGGTAAGTGATTGAGCAGATTGAAAGAGAACTTCCACGCACATTGTTTTCCGCACGCGGTGCGCGGTGGATCCGGAGAACTGCGCGAAAGGACCCACCCTGCCGGGCGGGCGTCGAGAACCGCTGTCCCTAAGGTTTCCGACCAACCACCAGCCACCACAAGTCATCCCCAGGCCGATAAATGAACTGATCGTCTTGGCTGACGATCTCGAATCCACTCCGGCGAAGCTGGCCTGCCACGACCGTCAAAGGCACCTCATGAGCATGATCCGTGTCAGTCGCGCGCGGACCCCGATCAAGAACTACTAGCCGACCGCCTGGCCGAAGCGACTGAGATACATGGTTGAGAATCCGTTCAGGACTGCTGAACTCATGGTAGGTGTTGCAGATCAGCACGGCGTCCACCGAGTCCGTCGGCAAGCCCGGGTCGTCTACTTCTCCGACCATGACGTGAACGTTGTGCTCACCTCTCAGCAGCGCCCTGGTCCACAGGAAGAAGAGTGACAGTTTCCGAAGATCCACGGCAAGCACCTGCCCTCGTTTGCCGACCTCGGGAGACAGCTTGAGCGCGAAGTAGCCAGCGCCCGAGCCAAGATCGACCACGGTGTTTCCCTCTTTCAAATCCAGTGCGCGAATAACGTCCAAGGGCCGCTGCCACTGGTCGCGCTCTGCCTCTATTACGTCAAGCTGATGGAGCGTATTTGTAAAGGAGTACAGCGTGTTCAAGCCCAGCAGGATCAGAATGGCAGAGGCCAAGAACAGCGCCAGTCTTAAAAAAGGTTTGCGATTGGATTTGTCGTTCGACACAGCTACTGCTTCCCGGCTGGCTCTCTATCGGAGACGATGACAATCAGCATGTCCTTAGCAAGACCGAGGACCCTCTGCGCAGCGTCGCGGGACAATGCTGGCGACCACGCCTTCCGGCGGGGTCGCGTGAGAAAGATCTGCGTGACCTGATTGCGACGCCCAAAATCGACCAGGGTAGAAGCAACGTCATCCCCCTCCAGAATTCGGGTCTCTATGTGCAAGTTGCGCGCGAAGTTCAGATGGCGTTCTATGGCTTCACGATCGGCCGCCGGTAAGCCACTTAGATCACCTGTGGCCTGGACCGCCACGGCGAAACATTCCGCACCCAGGAAGTCACTAACGCGTTTTGCACGCCGGATGACCATCGCACTTTTGGGATCGGCTGTGACCAAGACCAGGATCTTGTGGTGTTTCCGCGGAACAGCTAGGGCTTCGCCGGAGTGTGATAGGCGGGCAGCATCGTCAACCATACGCTGCTCGACTTCATGCGCGGCTTGGCGAAGCGCAAGCTCCCGCAGCGCAACCAGCGTCTGTTCGCGAAAGAAGTTCTGCAGAGCCAGCTCTGCCTTCTGGCGCTCGTACACTACCCCCCGTTGGAGCCGATTGAGAAGCGCACGAGGGGTGAGGTCCACCATCACGACGTCATCCGCCTGCTGAACTACCCAATCCGGGATTGTTTCGCGAACCCGAATACCGCTGATCTGCCAAATATGATCGTTCAGACTTTCGAGATGCTGAATATTCATCGTGGTGAGAACATCGATACCATCCGCCAACAATACCTCCACGTCTTCCCAGCGCTTGCTTCGCTCTGAGCCGGGAACATTCGTGTGCGGGAACTCATCCACAACGCACACTTTGGGATGCCTTTCCAGGATGGCTTCCGTATCCATCTCCTCAAAGAGTGAGTCGCGATACTGAACCTTCCTTCTAGGAACGATCTCCAATCCTTCGGTTTTCGCAATCGTCTCTTTGCGGCCATGCGGCTCGAAATAGCCGACGACGATGTCCACGCCGGAGCCTTTCAGATCCTGAGCTTCTTCCAGCATCTTGTAGGTCTTTCCGACGCCGGCGGCATAGCCCATGAAGATCTTGAGTTTCCCGCGCTGATGTTCGGTCATGTTCTATTGCGGGAACACGCACACGTCTATGCCATGGCCTTCCCATATCAACTTGTCTAGCGGACTGCCCTTGAGCCGTGCAAGCCCCTTACGCTGACTATGACCAACGAAGAGTTGCGTGATCCCCCTAGATCTGGCGAAAGTGAGGATCGCGTCTGCAGGATCGTTGCCTTCCAGGATTTCGACGTGAGCGCCGGCCGCATTCGCAATCGCCAGTCTCGCGTCCAGCGCGGATTGATCCTCAGGCGAGATATTCGCCTGCTTCACATATGCCACGATGAGTTCTCCGTGGAACCGCCTGGCGGTGATCTGAGCGATCTCCAACATCTCTTGCAGGTTGGCGCGAGGAGTAATGCAAACGAGAATCCGCTCGTGTGCCCCGAAATGTTGCTTAATCGCATGCCGCTCCAGATAGTCGTTCAGCTGATGGTCGACGATGTCCGCGGTTACGATCAGGGCCAATTCGCGGAGCTTCGATAACCGTTCTTCGCGTTTCCGAATCTCTACCTGTTCATCCGCGGACCGCTCCATCGGCGCTTCGGGAGGCGCATCCACAATTTCGACTTCGTCGGCACTCTGAATGAAGGAAAGGGGGACGGTCTGATCCACGTGCTTTCCAGTGATTGCCTCCACCTGATCGCGCAGTTCACAGACATACTGGACATTGATCGAGGCAATCACGTTGATTCCAGCCTCCAGCAAGTCCTTGACATCCTGCCAGCGCGTCGGGTTCCGCGTGCCCGGCGGATTGTCATAGGCCAGACCATCGATGACGCAGGTCGCAGGATGACGCTGAATCAGTGCATCTACATCAATGGCGGTTCCTCCGCCGACAATTCTCAGTGGTACCACTTCCAGCTTTCGGAGCAGAGGCTCAACTTCCTCCGGTACTTGCGGTTGAATCGCTCCCACGACAACGTCCTGCCCACGTTCTCGCCGACGTCGGGCCTCATCCAGCATCCGGAAAGACTTCCCGACCCCGGACGCGTAGCCGAGGAAGATCTTGAGATGGCCCTCACTTCTGGGAGTAGCCGCATCTTCTTCGGCCTGACACTCACGGAGATAATCTTCGGGTGTTTTCCGGCGGATCTCAGAGGCCATGATCGCCTCCGGTCGCGCTGCAGTGGTGGGTCACGGTAGAACTCCTAGCATAAACACCTTCGCCATCGTAAAGTAGATAACCAGACCGGTTACATCCACAAGGGTGGCCACCGCTGGAGCCGACGCGCTCGCGGGGTCAAAATGGCACGCGCGCAGCATCAAGGGCAGCATGGAACCCGTTAGGGTGCCGAATAGCACGACGCCGATGAGACTGGTCCCGACGGTGAGCGCAAGCCGCGCGAAGTGTTCACCGTAAGCCCCAGAGATCCCATGCCAGATCGCAATGCGCGTCATGCCGATCACGCAGAGCGCGGCACCCAAACCGACGCCGCACAAAAGCTCTCTTCGCAAGACTCGCCACCAATGCAGCAAACGCACTTCCCCCAAGGCCATTGCTCGAATCACCAGTGTGGCAGCCTGGGATCCTGAGTTCCCGCCGCTGCTGATGATGAGCGGAATGAAGAAAGCCAACATCACGACCTGGGTGATCTCACGCTCGTAGAATCCGATGGCTGTAGCCGTCAGCATTTCCCCCAAAAAAAGGGCGGAAAGCCAACCCACCCGCTTCCGGAACATCTTTCCGAAGGTCGTATCCAAGTAGGCTCCTTCCAGAGCCTCCATTCCACCTACCTTCTGCAACTGCTCATCCGCGCTGTCGCGGCTTGCCTGCATGGCATCGTCAATCGTCACAATTCCTTGCATGACGCGGGATTTGTCCAGGACGGGGAGGGCCAGAAGCCGGTGATCGGCCATCAGCTTCGCGACTGCCTCGTGACGCTCGTCATCCCGCACGCTCTGGAACTGGCGTCGCATCAACTGATGGACATGTTGGTCGCGTCTTGCCGAAAGAAGGTCACGTAGGGAAACGGTCCCGAGTAGTCGCTGGTCGGCGTCGAGAACGTACGCGTAGTAGATCGTCTCCACCTGGCCTGCTTGCCGGCGCAGGTACGCGATCGCCTCGTCGATTTCCATCTCGGGGCGAAGCCTGGCAAACCGAGGATTCATCAGTCCACCCGCTTCGTCCTCTTTATAGGCGAGCAGGGCGGACACTTCCGCGCGCGGCCAAGGGTCGAGTGCGGCTAAGAGCGCAGGGTGCTCCTCCGGGGGCGCACCCTGAATTAGATCGGCGGCATCATCGGGAGCAAGGGCCCTTAGCCAATCACGGCGTTCCTCCTCCGGCATGGAAAGAACGAGCTCGATTGGATCCCGCGCCGGCATAGGTCGCAGCTGCCTACAACCAGGGACCGTATCTGCCGGATTCCCCGAGCCACAACGTGAGTCCCAGCCGCTGGAGGAAGCCGAGCGGCGACCGAGGGTCGAGCGCTAGAAGAACTAAAGTCTCTGGGTTTCTCCCGTAGTTGGAATTGATGCAGGCGTTACACCTGTCGGCCGATTTTGGCAATAAAGTGGTTCTCATACACTTTGTGACAGCCCTTGTTGGCGTCAGTGTTCTTATGGTTTCATTACGTTGTTGCCAAATACGAAGCCTATTTCGCCGACGACCCGGACCTGATTGTTGTTCATGCCCAGGGGACCGAAGACGGCGCCCGGCGCAAAACTGCCCGCGTGAACCCAGGCAACGTCGCCGCGAGCGAAGAAGCCCCCCTGTTGAAAGGTCGGCGTCACGGTTAACGTCGTGCCGGTGCTGCCTGGACCGTATAGCAGATTGACCGCGTCCTGCGCAGCGGTTCCCGAACTCGCAATGTATTCCCATCGCACGGGAAGTGAGAAGCCGTGTTTGAAGGCGTAACTCGCCAGGATCGCGCCGCCGGTGGTCGACGCACCCTTGACGACGCCGATCTTCGCGTTGGTCGGCACATTGGAGTATTGGAAATAAGGCTGAACAATCCAAGATCCCTTCGTGTACGTGTAGATCGCGTTGTAGATGCTGCCGTTGTTTTGCACTGGGGTTGCATAGGTCTGAGAGGCCGTCTGTCCCAGGTTTCCCCCTCCCACGAACGACAGGGCATGGTGTCCATTGGTATACGCTAAGGAACCCGACAGCCACGAGTAGCGGTTGGAATAGAAACCGTCGTTCCAACTCAGCGAGGCGCTGAATTTGCCCATGGTCTGATTCACCTGAATTCCACGATTGATGGCGTTTTCCTGGTTCCACAACAGGCCACGTTCGACATTCATATTTTCGAAGCTGAAGGTATACTCAGCGCCGATCAATGTGGGCAGAGAACCGATCAGAAAGGAAGTGTTCTTCCCCGCCTGCAACTTCAGAAAGGCGACGGGCAGCGGGCCATAGAGGTTGCTGATCGTATCTTTAGTGCTGACGAACGGCAGACCCAGGTCCGGAATGTTATAGGCGCCCGCTTGCAAGTAGAACTGAAACCAACCATCGGTCTTTTGAATAAAGACCTGTCCGTTGCTCAGATCCGCTTGCTTGGTATCGTCGCCGGGGACGTGGTTGTTCTGCAGGAGGCCATAGCCGCTGAGAACGCCGTTCACAGCGAGTTTGCCGAAAGGACCGGCCTCGAAGGTGGCTGGGGGAAGGTTCGACAGCGGTCCCGTTATGGCGGGAGTGGGTAGCGCTGTTGGAGCTGCAGGCGGGGGCGCCGGCTGGTCCTGAGGGGCAGGTGGCGAATTCTGAGCAAACGCGACGGACGTAATCATTATCGAAAACAACAAGGTTCTTTTCATCTAAGTCTCCTAAGACATACATGGTCTTGAATAAGCAAAAAGGGCTCTCGCAGGCGCAGTTCGACTGCGTCCAGGTGACGCCAGGCGAAATCAGCCTGCGAGAGCGAAGTGCAGCGGTTACTTCTTCGCCGGGAATTGTTGGTCCAGCGCGAGATTGAGCTTCAGCACGTTGACGCGCGGCTCTCCGAGCAAGCCCAGATCGGGGCCCTCGGTGAATTGAGCAACCAACTGGTTAGCCTGGTCACCCTGGATGCCACGAGCTTTAGCGACCCGGGCGGTCTGCGCACGCGCGGAATCCGGACTGATGTGGGGGTCGAGACCACTGGCGGACGCCGTAACTGCGTCGGCAGGGATCGGCGCCTTCGGCGTGAAGACTAACGGTGCCTTGTCGTCATTGAAGGCCTTGATCAGCTTCACATCGTCGAGATCGCCTTTGGCGTCTTTAAACCTATCCAGAGGCACCGAGGATTCGTAGGCAATATCGTTGTCGAGGCAGTAGTGCACGATGCGAAGACTAATCCCGTCGAAATCAACCACCTCGTTCTTCTTGTCGTCCATTTTGGTTGTGCCGTGCAAAAGCTTCGCGCTGGTCGGTCCCAGGTTCGAGCCACTGCTGGAGCTCGCGTCGTACCCGCCACCGGCCGACGACGGACGCCCGTGAAAATACTCGGGTTTGCTGAAGCTTTGGCCGATGATCTCCGAGCCGATCACCTTATCGCCGGCCGTAATCAGGCTTCCGTTGGCCTGTTTTGGAAAGATGACCTGGGAGATGCCGGTCATCAGGAGCGGATAGACCACCCCCAGTACGACCGTCATGAAGATCTTGATTCGAAGTCCCGGTAAGATTTGTTCCCACATGATATTTCTCCCTTACGCCAAACGCAGTGCCACGAGCAGTTGATCGATAAGCCAGATTCCTGGGAACGGCGCGAGGATTCCGCCGACGCCGTAGATCAATAGGTTCCGACGCAATAGACTGGCCGCATCGACCGGACGGTACTTCACGCCGCGCAGTGCCAGCGGCACCAGCGCGATGATAATCAGCGCGTTGAAGATCACAGCCGCCAGAACCGCGCTCTGCGGCGTGTGCAGCTTCATGATGTTCAGCTTGCCAAGTACCGGATACATGGTCATGAACATTGCCGGAATGATGGCGAAATACTTCGCCACATCGTTCGCGATGGAGAACGTGGTCAGCGCGCCCCGCGTGATTAGCAGCTGCTTGCCGATCGCGACCACTTCAATGAGTTTGGTCGGATTGCTGTCCAGATCCACCATGTTGCCGGCTTCCTTGGCGGCCGTCGTGCCGGTGTTCATGGCCAGTCCGACGTCAGCTTGCGCGAGCGCGGGTGCGTCATTGGTTCCGTCTCCCGTCATTGCGACCAGACGCCCGGCGGCCTGCTCTTTCTTGATGTACTCCAACTTGTCCTTGGGAGTGGCCTGTGCCAGGAAATCGTCCACGCCAGCTTCCGCGGCGATCGCGGCTGCGGTTAGAGGGTTGTCGCCAGTGATCATGATGCTGCGAATGCCCATGCGTCGGAGCTGAGCGATGCGTTCCTTCATCCCACCCTTGACGATGTCCTTCAAGTGGATCACGCCCAGCAGGCGCTTTCCGTCGGCAACCGCCAGCGGCGTCCCACCGCTCCGTGAAATGCGATCGCTCATGTCCTTGAAATTGCCGGGCACTTCGCCGCCGCGCTCCATCACAAAGGTGATAATCGCGTCGGTCGCGCCTTTGCGAAGCTGGCGCCCCTCGAAGTCGACCCCGCTCATCCGCGTGTAGGCTGAGAATGGGATGAACGTCGCTTCGTGTTCAGGGATGTGACGACCGCGAAGGCCATACTTCTCCTTCGCCAAAACCACGACCGACCGGCCTTCCGGTGTTTCATCCGCCAGGCTGGACAGCTGGGCTGCATCCGCCAGTTCCTCGTCCTTAACTCCATTGATCGTGAGGAACTCGACTGCCTGCCGATTTCCCAACGTAATCGTGCCGGTCTTGTCGAGTAACAGCGAGTTCACGTCGCCGGCTGCCTCCACGGCCTTGCCGCTCATCGCCAGCACATTGTGCTGCATCACACGATCCATCCCAGCGATGCCGATAGCGGAAAGCAGCCCGCCGATCGTGGTCGGGATCAGGCAGACCAACAAGGAGACCAGGACCGCGACCGTGGGAATCGTTCCCGAGCCTGCCTGCGCCACGCTGAACACCGAATACGGCTGCAGCGTAATCACGGCGAGCAGGAAGATCAGCGTCAGGCCCGCGATCAAAATGTTCAGTGCGATCTCGTTCGGCGTCTTCTGGCGTTGCGCGCCCTCGACCAAAGCGATCATGCGGTCGAGGAACGTTTCGCCGGGGTTGGAAGTGATCTTGATCTTGATTTGATCCGAGAGTACACGAGTGCCGCCTGTGACCGCGCTCCGGTCGCCGCCGGATTCGCGGATGACGGGAGCACTCTCTCCTGTGATCACCGACTCGTCCACGGTTGCCACGCCCTCGATTACTTCTCCGTCTCCAGGGATGAGGTCTTTGGCATCGCAAATCACGACGTCGCCGATTCGCAACAGAGCTCCGGACACTTCTTCCACTTTTCCGTTACCGTTCAATCGTTTTGCGATGACGTCGGTCTTCGTCTTGCGCAGGGCATCTGCCTGGGCCTTCCCGCGCGCTTCCGCCATGGCTTCGGCGAAGTTCGCGAACAGCACCGTGAACCAGAGCCACAGGGAGATCTGGACCTGGAAACTGATGTTCCCGCCGCCGGTAAACAAGTCGCGGATCAAGAAGATTGTCGTGATCGCCGCGCCCGCCTCAACGACAAACATCACCGGGTTCTTCAGCAACGTGATGGGGTTCAGCTTGGCGAAGGATGCAGCTGTTGCCTTCCGCACGATTTCCGGGTCAAACAGCGGGCGCGACCGCACCAGCTTCTTGGGCAGAAGCGACGTAGGATCGTCCGGCGGAATTTGCGGATTCACTTTTGGTTCGGTAGTCATAGTAGGCATGGTTGTCACTTAAAACACTTTTCCAGTGTTCATCACGTAGTGTTCTACAATCGGACCCAGCGAGAGCGCCGGGAAGAAGGTCAGCGCGCCGACAATGACCACGGTGCCGACGAGCAATCCCACAAACAAGGGTCCGTGGGTTGGAAAAGTTCCCGCCGTGGACGGGATCTTCTTCTTCGCGGCAAGACTTCCAGCCGCAGCAAGCAAAGGAATCAGAAACAGGAATCGGCCGATCCACATCGCCAGACCGATCGTGAGGTCGTACCAGGGCGTGTTTACGGTGATTCCAGCGAAAGCGCTGCCATTATTACCGGTCCCGCTGACGTAGGCGTACAGGATTTCGCTCAAGCCGTGCGGACCGCTGTTGTTCATGTTGGCTGTGGCCGCGCCTTGCGGATTCCAGTAGCCGTGCTCCGGGAACGTGATCACCGAGCTGAGAGCACTGAAGACCAGGATGCTGAAGGCGGTGGCAATCACTGCCAGCATGGCCATCTTGACTTCCTTCTGTTCGATCTTCTTGCCGATATATTCGGGCGTCCGGCCTACCATCAGGCCCGCGATAAACACGGCCAGTATGCAATAGAGGAGAATCCCGTACAGACCGGCGCCCACGCCCCCGAAGATGACCTCGCCGGTCATGATGTTGAACATCGGAACCA
>JAIQFI010000021.1 GCA_020073345.1 Terriglobia bacterium | reverse complement strand
GGCGTTGCCCCCAGGGCGGCGCGGATCCCGATCTCGGTGCGGCGAAGAGCCACGCTATAGGCCATGACGCCATAGAGCCCCACCGCGGCCAGCAGCAGGGTTGTGGCAGCGAAGCCCGCCAGCACGAATCCCCAGGAACGCTGTTGCCACAGCGTCGCATTCATCAGCGCATCCATGGTCTTCATCTCGTCGATGCCGGTCTCGGCATCCACCGATGCCACCGCCTGGCGGATGGCATTCTCGAAACCCTGCGGTGAACCCTGGAAGCTGATGGCCACGTAAGCGCTCTCGAATTCCCACTGGGAGGACGGAAAGTACATCTCCATCCCGTCGGATGCTTCATCCGCTTTGTATTTGACGTTGCCGACCACGCCCACCACGCGCGACCACGGATCGGCCATGCCGTTGGTATTGTGCCGGACCTGGCCGCCGATCGGATTCCGGCCGGGGAACAAGAATTTCGCGGCGCGCTCGCTAAGAATGACCACCCTTTCCGAAGCGCGTTGGTCCTGATCGCCGAAAGCACGGCCTTCGAGCAGCGGAATTCCCATGGCCTCGAAGTAGCGCGGCGTAATATCGATCACGTTTCCGGGTCCGCGATGCGACCGCTCGACCGATCCTTCGCCGCGCACTTCCATGTTGTAAGTGGGACGGTCGGCGCTATCGGGCGTGTACGGCAGGGCGTCGGTGGCGCCCACCGCAACCACTCCCGGGACTTGGCCGATGGTGGCGATAACCCGGCGGAAGTATTCGGTGGCGGAGGCAATCCGCTGCTCAGCCGGACCGGGACGGAAGGGCGACAGCTCGACGGCGAGCACGTTGTGCGGCTTAAATCCAGGCTCGACACTTTCCAGGCGATTCAGGCTCTTCAGCAACAGTCCGGCACAGACTAGCAGGACGGCCGACAGCGCGACTTCCCCAATAATGAGTGCGCGGCGCAGTCGCGCGCTGGCGGGTGTCCCGCGCGAGCCTTCGCGCAGCAAACCCTCCAGATCGGTGCGCGATGACTTGAGCAAAGGAACCAGCCCGAACGCCGCGATGGTTCCGATGGTCACGGCGCAAGTGAACGCCAGGACGTTCCGGTCCAGCTCGAAGTGGATCCAGAAAGGAAGCTCGACCGGAATGAGTGTGGGCAGAGCCGCCAGCAGCGAGCTCGCCAAGGCTACGCCCAGAAGGGCGCCCGCGATCGCCATCAAGGAATGCTCGGTCAGGAGCTGCAGCAGGAGACGTCTTCGCCCGGCGCCCATGGCCGCGCGAACCGCAAACTCGCGCTCGCGGGCAGACGACCGCGCCAGCAGCAAATTGGCAAGGTTCGTACAGCACACCAGCAGTACCAATCCGGCCGCGGCCATCAGCAGCAGCACGTACGGCCGCATTTCGGAAGTCTCGACCGTGCGCAGAGGCTCGACGGCCGGAAGGATTTCACTGTTCGTGCGGGGCTGCTCGCGCTGGAGGCGCGCTCCGATCCGGCGGAGGTCGTCTTGGGCGGCTTGAAGGGACGCACCCTCGCGGAGGCGAGCGACCACGCGATACTTCCGGTAAAATCGCAGCTCCCGCGACCCGTTGCGGGCCCGCAGTTCGCTTTCGATGGGAATCCACAGGGCGGAATCGCGGGGAAACAGGAAGCCCGGAGACGCTACGCCCACCACGGCGAACGATCCCAACGAAGTGCGAATCACGGTCCCCAGAATCCCCGCCTCCCGATGAAAACGGTTTTCCCACAGGGCATGGCTCAGGATGACTTTGTTGACGTCTCCGCCGGGAATGTCTTCTTGCGGCAGAAACTCGCGGCCCATGGTGAGGTTCACTCCCAGGGTTTTGAACAGGCCGGGCGAAATCACGCCGGCATCTATTGGCACCGCGCCGCCGCCGTCTTTCTCATTGAGCAGCAAGTTGATCCGCTCGGTGGTCCAGGCGCTCAAATCCTGCACCGTGCGCGAGTCGCGCTGGAAGTCTACGAAATCGGGCAGTGAAACGCCCACGCGCATTCCCGGATCCTTGACTGGCGCGGAGGCGATCCGGACGATTCTTTCGGGCGAGGCGTACGGATACGGCCGTACCAGGATTCCATAGAGAACGCTGTATACCGCCGTGTTGAGTCCGATGCCGGCGGCCAGGATCGCGATCATGACGGCTGTCGCCAAGGGCGCGCGCAGCAGCGCCCGCACCGCGAATCGCAGCTCCCGCCAGACGGCTTCCAGGAAAGTGATGCTCACAGCAATTTCTTCAGTGCGCTCTCCAGACGCTCCAGGTCTTCATCATCATTGTAGAAGTGCGGTGAGACGCGCAGCCGGCCATGGCGCGCGGCGACGACAACTTTCTGCTCGCGCAAAGCACGCGCCGTCGAGGACGCATCGAACGATTTAGCCGTGGGAAACCCGGCGATCACGATCTGTGAGCTGGCGTCATTCACCTGCGCCCCTAAGCCGCTCAGCATCGAACGGGCGGAATTCGCCACGTCCATGACGCGCCGCTCGATCGCTTCCGGTCCGATTTCGAGCATCCAGTTGACGGACGCCTCCATTGCATACAGCAGGTGAAACGGCAGGCCGCCTCCTTCATACTTTTCGGCCGCGTCCTTGAACTCGGGCGTTCCGGAATGGAGACGATCGACGTTGCGCCAGTCGTGATGGCTGCGCCAGCCGATGATGTTGGGCGGCAATTTCTTGCGAAACGCGGGCGAGACGTACATGAATCCGGCGCCGGTGGGAGACATCAGCCATTTGTAGCCATGTGCCACGAGCACGTCCACGGGCGTCTTGCGCACGTCGAAGGTCAGCGCGCCCACGCTTTGCGAGCCGTCGAGGAACAGAGGCACCCCGCGCGCACCGAGGAATTTCACGATGTCGGTCAGGGGCGGACGGAAGCCGGTAGCATAGTTCACTTCACTGAAAGCGACCAGGCGAGTGCGATCGTCGACGGAGTCGTAGAATTGCGCCCAAGGGACCTTGCGGGCTGAGCCCTGATACAGATAGTTGGGGAATTCGTCGTCCAGCGTGACGATGTTGTCGCCGGGCGCGGGCGCAAGCCCTGCGAGGACAATCGATAGCGCCGCCGCGGCGTTCGGAACGAACGCGATATCCGTGGGCTCCGCGTGAATCAGCCGGGCAATGCTGGCGCGCATGCGGTCGGCATCGGTGTACCAGTCGAGGAAATTTGTGGAAGCGAGCTCGTCGCGTTGCTGAGAGTGGCGCGCCATCGCCTCCACGGCCCGGCGCGGCACTTGGCCGTACGTGGCGGTGTTCAGATAGGTCCAGCGCTCGAGCGCCGGAAACTCCCGACGTATGTTCAGCCAGTCCATAGTTCCCGCACGGCGTCCACGACATTTGTGATGGGCACGTCGGTCGAACGCTTGGGCCTGCGCTCCACCAGCTCGACGATTCCTTGCGGCAGCTTCTTCCCGACCGTGATCCGATAGGGAATGCCGATCAGATCCGCATCCTTGAATTTCACGCCGGGACGTTCGTCGCGATCGTCCAGAAGTACATCAAGTCCCGCGGCCTTGCAGGCGTTGTAAATTTCCACGGCCGCCTGGCGTTGCCCGTCATCTTTAATGTTCACCGGCGTGACGACCACAGTGAACGGTGCGATCGCCGCAGGCAGCGCGATGCCGTCCGCATCGTGATACAGCTCCACCGCCGCGCTCAGGATCCGCTCGATGCCAATGCCGTAGCTGCCCATGATGGGCGCGATCTCCTCACCCGACTCGTTTGTGACATGGAGGCCCATGGACTTCGAGTACTTGTAGCCCAGCTTGAAAATATGTCCCATCTCGACGGTCTTGTGCACTGTGAGCGGCGAGCCATCGAGCACCGACGTATCGCCTTCCGCTGCCTGGCGCAAATCGTGAAACTCGGCCTCGAAGTCTTCTCCCGGCGTCACGTGGCGCAGATGATAATCGTTCTTGTTGGCGCCGGCGATCATGTTGCGGCGCCCGCGAAGTGCGTTGTCCGCCAGAATTCGGACTTGTTTCACACCGATGGGACCTAGCGATCCGGCGTCCGCGCCGAACCACTGCCGCAGTTCTTCCGGCTGCGCTGCGCGCACGTCGGCGGCGTCCAGCACACTGGCAAGCTTGGCCTCGCTGAGCTGATGATCGCCACGGAGCAGAGCCAAAACAGGACTGCCGCCCGCCACCATCACCAGGCTTTTCATCTGCGACGTTTCGGGCAGGCCGGTGAACTGCGCCACTTCGGCGATGGTCTTCACGTTGGGCGTATGAAACTCTTCGGGCGTCAGATCGCCCACCGGGTCAGGAGCCGCGGGCGGTTTGGGAACGCTGACGGCTTTTTCCAGATTGGCCGCGTAGTTAGCGCCGCGCACCACGAAATCCTCGCCGGCGTCCGACACCACCATGAATTCGTGCGACTGGCTCCCGCCCATCGCGCCGGAGTGCGCTTCCACCGTCATGTATTCCAGGCCGCAACGATCGAAGATCCGGCAATAGGCGGCGCGGTGCTTCTCGTAGGAAACGTCCAGACCGGCGGCGTCCACGTCGAAGGAATAGGAATCCTTCATCATGAACTGGCGCACGCGTAGCAGGCCGCTCTTCGGACGAGGCTCATCGCGGAACTTGGTCTGGATCTGGTACCAGATCTGCGGAAGCTGTTTGTAACTCCGCAACAGGCCGCGCGCGATCGAGGTCATCACTTCCTCGTGCGTCATGGCGAGGCACAGCTCTCGTCCAAAGCGGTCCTTCAGCCGAAATAAGTTGTCGCCCATCGCGTCCCAGCGGCCGGATTCCTGCCACACCTCGGCCGGATTCAGCGCGGGCAAGTGAAATTCCTGAGCTCCGATCGCATCCATCTCCTCGCGCACGATGGCGATGATTTTGAGCAATGACCTCTGGGCCAGGAACAGGTGACTGTAGATTCCAGCGGCGAGCTGGCGGATATAGCCGGCGCGCAGCAGCAGCTTGTGGCTGGCGACTTCCGCCTCGGCAGGGTCGTCCCGCAACGTGGGGATAAAGAGCTTGCTCCAGTGCATACTAGCGGGACGTTTTGCGATTCTAACACGTAGGTGCTGATCAACTGATATGAGCAAACTGTTTGAAGGGAAGGTTGCCGTCATCACAGGCGGCAGTTCGGGTATCGGCCGGGCCACGGCCATCGCGTTCGCGGCGGAAGGCGCCCGTGTGGCGATCGGCGCGCGGCGAGCTGCCGAGAGTGAAGAGACCATCCGCCAGATTCAGGCTCAGGGCGGCGAAGCGATTTTCGTGCAGACGGACGTGACTCGTGCCGATCAAGTCCAGAAGTTGATGGACACGGCCGTGAGCCGCTGGCAGCGTCTGGATTACGCGTTCAACAACGCCGGGATTGGCGGCACGGCATTTGTCCCGGTTCCCGATTACTCCGAGCAGGTCTGGGATGACGTCATCGACATCAACCTGAAGGGCGTGTTCCTGGCGATGAAGTACGAAATCCCGCACATGCTGAAGACCGGCGGCGGGGCGATTGTCAACATGTCGTCGGTGGCGGGCTTGATCGGCGGACCGATCGGCATCGCTTACTACGCGAGTAAACATGGAGTCATCGGCGCGACCAAAGCCGCTGCGATGGAGTATGCCAAGAAGGGGATCCGCGTCAACGCCGTGTGCCCGGCAGTGATCCGCACGCCGATGTCGGAGGGAATCTTCGGCAGCGATCATGAGGCGAGCTTGCTGGCGGTTCATCCCATGGGCCGCTTCGGGACGACGGAAGAAGTCGCCGATGCTGTGGTGTTCTTATGCTCGAGCAAGGCGTCGTATATCACGGGGCACGCCCTTCCGGTGGATGCAGGACTGCTAGCTCGTTGAAGCGATCGGCAACGCAAAACGCAACAAACTCGATACTGACCCACGGGACCGGGAAGCCGGGCCTTCTCGCTCAGTTGAGTGACGACGCGCACCGAAGTTCGTGGTTGTTCCCCCTGTAATCAACTACATAGGCTTAGGGCATTGCGTTGCACTGGAAAGCAGCGTGAACTACCAGTGCCATCGCTAGCTAACCCAATTCGGAAGGAGCCGAGAAAGAAAATGAAGAGTTTCGTCGCAATGATTCTTAGTGTCGCCATGCCGATTGCGATATCAGCCAGCGATAACAGCTACAAAGTCGCATACGATGGCGGTTCGGTCGCCGATATAAAGGCAGGAACTGACTTGAAGCTGTACATCGAGGCGAATCAACTTCGGTTCGTAAAAGATAAGACGAATGTGGTCATAATTCCCGCCGCAGCGGTGACGGAGATCAGTTATGGACAGGACGTTCACCGGCGCGTGGGAGCCGCTATTGGAATTGGTGTTGTCACTCTTGGGGTGGGAGCATTGATGGCCCTTACCAAATCCAAGAAGCATTTCGTTGGATTGACCTGGGCCGACGGAGACCAAAAGGGCGGTTTAGCAATACAGTGTGACAAAAACGATTACCGTGGCGTCTTGACCGGGCTAGAAGGTGTAACAGGCAAGAAGGCTGTTGATTCGGCCACCCTAACCGTCAAAAACTAACAGTCAGAACGTTGCGATGCAGGTAGGTCCGATGGGCACGTCAGGAAAGCGGCGTCAGCGCGTCCAGACTTGTATTTCCGCCCGATAACAGCAGCACCACGTGCTTGCCTGCCGAAAACTGGCCTTGCAACCGGCCGGCCGCTGCATACGTGCACGATGCGGCGGGTTCGGCCAGCACCTTCAGGCGCTCGAGCAAAAAGCGCGCCGCATCGATGGCGTCCTTGTCCGAAACCACCGTGACACTTTCGAGATACTGCTGTGCCATGGCGAAGGTGCGTTCGGACGGCGCCGGCGCTCCCAGGCTTCGCGCGATCGACGTCATGGCCTCCAGCGTGACGATCTTCCCCGCGGCCAGCGACCGCGCCATCGAATCCGCTCCCTGCGTCTCCACGCCCCAGATCCGCACCGACGGTTTCAGCGCCTTGATCACCGTCCCGACGCCCGCCATCATTCCCCCGCCGCCAATGCTCAGCACGATGTCGGTGACTTGTGGCACGTCGTCCAGGATCTCCAGAGCCATCGTGCCCTGGCCGGCCATCAATACGGGATCGTCAAAGGGATGGATAAAAATCCAGCCGTCGCGCTCAAGCTCGGCTACGGACGCGAACGCCTCGGCCGCCGTGGCCGCGAATTTCACTTGGGCTCCGTAGCCGCGCGTTGCTTCCTGAATCGGCAGCGGCGAGTTTTCCGGCATCAGGATCGTCGCCGCCAGATCCAGCGCGCGGCCGGTGTAGGCCACGGCGAGCGCGTGGTTGCCTCCGCTGACGGTTACTAATCCCTTGGCGGCCGTTTCCGACGCCAGGCTCAACGCTTTGTTGAAGGTTCCGCGCACTTTGAACGAGCCGGTCTTCTGAAACAGCTCCAGCTTTACGTAGACGTTAGTCTTGAGGCGCTCGCTTAAAGTCACGCTGGGGACCAGGGGAGTCCGGCGCACGCACGACGCGATTCGCTGGCGGGCGCGCTGCACATCGTTCAGAGTGAGGCTGAGAGTCAGCTCTTCCGGCATGAACTTCTCAGTGTACAGCCCATGTAAGACTGGAGTTCATGAAGAATACCTACGCCACGGTGGAATATGCGGGCGACGATTTCTTTGTCGCGGTCACCCCCAGCGGCCATGCGCAGGTGCTGGACATCAAGGGAGAACGCTCGGCCGCCTCGGGACCGCTGGAACTGTTGATGATCGCCCTGGGCGGATGTACCGGCGCGGACGTGATTTCGGTTCTGCACAAAAAACGTGAGCAGGTGACGGGTTACCGGATCGAAGTGCGCGGGGAGCGGCGCGAGGAGCATCCGCGCAGTTTCCGGCGCTTCGAGGTGCGCCACATCGTGCGTGGGAAGGGAATTTCGGAGAAAGCCGTGGCGCACGCGATCCAGCTCTCCACCGAGAAATATTGCGGTGTGGCCGCAACCGTGCGGCCCACCGCGGAGATTGTTACCAGCTACGAGATTCAGGAAGAACCGTCGTAACGGTCTTACTTCTTTTGCAGCTCGGCGAGCGCTTCCAGCACTTCCTTGCTGTGCGGGTTGGGATCCACCTTCAGGAAGACTTTGCGGATGGTGCCCTGCGGATCCACCAGGAAAGTGTTGCGCGCGGCCACATCGCCCAGCTTGCCCAGAGTCTGGACCGAACCGTACGTGTTGACGACTTCCTTCTTCTCGTCGGCCAGCAGCTTAAACGTCAGGTTCTCCTTGGTGCAGAACTGCTGATGAGAATCGACGGTGTCGACGCTCACGCCCACGATGGCGGCGTTGATCTTGTCGTACTTGGGCTGGTCGGCCTGGAAGTTGTGCGCTTCAATGGTGCAGCCCTGCGTGAAATCTTTCGGATAGAAGTACAAAACAACCCATTTGCCCTTGAAATCGTGAAGGCTGACGGTCTTGCCTTCCTGCGATTTGAGAGTAAAGTCGGGAGCCTTAGTTCCGGCGGTGGGGGTTTCAGCAGCGGGCAGCGCCACGACCACCAGCAGCGCGACGGCCACGGCCAAGCCTAGAATCATCCAAGATGTTTTCATGTAGAGTTCTCCTCTCGGTCCAGTTTACACGGAATCCGGACTAATCGGGGGCAGATGCGGCTCTGCATCCAGGCGAATCGTGGCATTGCATTTAGGGTCCGCCTGTGGCATTGTTGTAACTAATTTGCAACATTGTTGCAATGCAATTGCAGTCTTGCATGCCGGGGGTAGGGAGGCAGCGATGCGGGCTTTTCCGATCGTAGGGTTGGCTCTGCTGACCGGCGTTCTGGCCGCAGGCCAGACTGGCGCGGTCGTGAAGATTCACTTGACTCGGGGCCACCCGCTTGTGGACGGGGTTTACCTTAATGGTCACGGGCCCTACCGTTTTCTTATTGATACCGGGTCAACATCCAACCATCTCGAGCAGAAACTAGCCCGGTCAATCGGACTGACGCCGACCCTTCGGACTGAACTGGCGTCTTCCGCGGGCGTGACTGTGGTGTCGGGAAACGATGGCATTGAGGTAGCGTTGGGGCCGGTGCGAGCCGGCGCCCAGACGTTCTTATTCGCCGGGCTGGAGGCGGTCCATCAACTCTCGCCCGATATTCAAGGTGTGCTTGGACAGGCGTTTTTGTCACGCTTCGATTACCGGCTGGATTTGCGCGGCCAGCGTCTGGAGTTCGGGACGGTGGAGTTCGACGGCAAAGCAATCCGAGTACCATTCCTAAAATCAAACGACCGACCGCTCGTAAACACGAGTTTGGGGCCCTTCCTGCTTGATTCGGGGGCGGATGGAGTGATTGTGTTCGGCGCAGGTGGCGGGGATGTGAAGTACGAGATGACCACCATGTCGGGTTCGTTCATCGTCGGCACGATAACCACCAAACTTCTCATCGATGGACGCAGATTCTGGCATGGAGAGGCAGTGGCCGTTCCGCGACAGGAAGATGTCGGAGTCGCCGGTTTGCTGCCGATCAGCCTGTTCCGAAGCGTCTATATTTGCAACTCCGAAGGCTACGTCGTTTTCGAGTGATGTTTTCGAGTGACGTGATGGTGGACCACGGCGTCCGCCCCTTTCCCCAACCATCCCCTGTCTGTATACTGAATGACGTATCCGAAAAAGGAGGTTCGTGTGGCTGCTGTCAAATTTACGTTGAACGGAAAATCGCAAACGGTGGATGCCGTCCCGCAGATGCCCCTCTTGTGGGTGCTGCGCGACAGCCTCGCCATGACCGGCACCAAGTTTGGATGTGGCATGGCCCTGTGCGGCGCCTGTACCGTGCATATCAACGGCCAGCCGACCCGGTCCTGCATCACGCAGGTTTCGACGGTCGCTGGCAAGAGCGTGACCACCATCGAAGGTCTCTCCTCCGATAACAGCCATCCTGTGCAGAAAGCCTGGATCGAGGCCGACGTGCCGCAGTGCGGCTACTGCCAGTCTGGCCAGATCATGACCGCGGCGGCGCTGGTGGCCAAAACCACCAATCCTTCGGATTCCGATATCGACGAAGCCATGCGCGGCAACCTGTGCCGCTGCGGGACCTACCAGGCGATTCGCCAGGCAGTGCATCTCGCTGCGCGCTATCAGGCGCAGGCCAAGGGAGGTGCGCGATGAAGTCCGTTATGAGCGTAAATCGCCGGAGTTTCCTGAAGACGGGCGCCGCAGTCGGCGGCGGATTGCTGGTCGGCTTCCAACTGCCGGTGAAGGGCCAGGCGCAGACTGCCGGTCCACTCACGCTGAACGCCTTCGTGAAGGTCGGCACCGACGATACTGTCACCCTCGAGATCCACAAGTCGGAGATGGGGCAGGGAACCGTGACTTCGCTCTCCCAGTTGCTCGCAGAAGAGCTGGAGTGCGACTGGAAGAAGATCCGCACCGAGTTCCCAGGCGTTGCGCCGGTATACGGCGCGCCCATGATGGGCGCGTACGGAAGCTTGAGTATCCGCACCTCCTGGCAGCCTCTGCGGCAGGCAGGCGCAGCCGCCCGCGAAATGCTGGTCCAAGCTGCTGCCCAGCAGTGGAAGGTCGACAAATCGCAGTGCCGGGCTGAGAACAGCACGGTCGTCAATACCGCGACCGGCGCGAAGCTGACGTACGGCGCTCTGGCGGAAGCCGCCGCCAAGCTGCCCGCGCCTGCCAACGTCCCGCTGAAGACGGCCGCTCAATACAAAGTGATCGGGACCTCGCCCAAGCGCCTGGATACTCCCGCGAAGGTCAACGGGTCGATCGGATTCGGACTCGACGTTCGTCGTCCAGGAATGCTGTACGCGTCGCTCGAGCGCTGCCCGGTGTTTGAGGGCAAGGTCGCCAGTTTCGACGGCTCGAAGGCGATGGCCGTACCGGGTGTCAAGAAAGTCGTGCAGATTTCGAACGGCGTGGCCGTGATCGCCGACAATACCTGGAGCGCGATGGAAGGCCGCAAGGCCCTGGTCATCAAGTGGGACGAAGGCAAATGGGCCAACGTATCCACGCCGGCTTTGCGGCAGGAATGGGCGGGCCTGGCCGCCAAGCCGGGCATGTCTATGCGCAAAGCAGGCGACGCCGCAGGCGCCTTCGCCGGCGCCGCTAAGAAAGTCGAAGCGGTGTACGAAGCGCCGTATCTCTCTCATGCTCCCATGGAGCCGCTGAACGCCACGGTGGAAGTGCGTCCGGACGGCTGCGATATCTGGGTGGCGTCGCAGATTCAATCCTTGGCGCAGCAGACCGCCGCGATGGTCACCGGCCTGCCTGCTAATAAGTGCCTGGTTCACACCCAGTATCTGGGCGGCGGATTCGGACGCCGGGGCGGCGCGGATTACGTCACCGAAGCGGTCGAAATCGCCAAAGCGATGTCGCCCACGCCCGTCAAGCTCACGTGGTCGCGCGAGGATGACCTGCAGCATGACACCTATCGTCCCGCTTCCTACGTGAAGTTCTCGGGCGGATTGGACGCCCAGGGCGCGCCCGTGTCGTTCAGCGCGCGGGTGGTCTGCCCGCCGTTCGGCGGCAACGGCACGGCTGTGGAAGGCATTCAGGATATGAAGTATGCCATCCCCAACGTGGCCGTGGAATTTACGGCTCCCGACACCGGAACGCCGGTCAGCTACTGGCGCTCGGTGGGCTACTCGCAGAACACTTACTTCATGGAGGCGTTCATCGATGAGATGGCCGCCGCAGCCGGAGCGGATCCGGTCGAGTTCCGCCGCAAGCTGCTGGCGGGCACTCCGCGTCTGCTGAACGTGCTGAATATCGCGGCGGAAAAGTCCGATTGGGGCAAGCCGCTTCCGGCCGGCCGCTTCCGCGGCGTCGGCGTCGTCGCCAACATCGGCAGCTTCAACGCGCAGGTGGCCGAAGTTTCCGTTACGCAAGGCAAGGTGAAAGTTCATCGCGTGGTCTGCGCTGTCGATTGCGGGCAGGTGATCAACCCAGCCATCGTCGAGGCGCAAATCCAGAGCGGCATCGTTTACGGCATGAGCACCGTAACCAAGCTCGGCATCACGCTCGATAAGGGACGCGTGGTGCAGAAGAACTTCAACAACTACGACCCCATCCGCATCGATGAGATGCCGGTGGTGGAGGTTCACATTGTGCCGAGCCGCGAGAATCCCGGCGGTATCGGCGAAGCCAGCACGCCTAGCATCGTCCCGGCGGTGGTGAACGCGGTGTACGCCGCGACCAAGAAGCGCGTGAGGATGTTGCCGATTAAGGCTGCGGACTTAGTCTGATCAGCCGCAAATAAACGCGAATTAACGCGTATACTGATCGGATGCCCCGATGCCCGGCGTGCTCCGCCGACGTGCCCGAGCGCAACCACTTCTGCGGTGTGTGTGGCGCCGGTATCGGGTCCAATTCCCAGGCCCCGACCGTCGCGATGGCGCGTGAGCGAACACCCACGCCCTCCAGTTCCTCGATCGACGAAGGCCGCTTCCCCGTCGGCGCCATCCTCGCGGAGCGATACCGCATTCTGGGATTGGTCGGCCAGGGCGGTATGGGCGAGGTTTATCGCGCCAACGATCTCAAGCTGAACCAGCCCGTGGCGCTCAAATTCCTGCCCGCCGCGACCACGCGCAACCTGCTCGACCGGTTCCACGCCGAGGTGCGCATCGCGCGGCAAGTCTCGCATCCCAACGTGTGCCGCGTGTACGACATCGGCGAAGTGGACGGGTCCACATTCCTATCCATGGAATATGTTGATGGCGAGGATCTGCGCTCGCTCCTGCGCCGCATTGGGCGGCTGCCCGGAGACAAAGCCCTGGAGATCGCGCGCAGGCTCTGCGCAGGGCTTGCCGCCGCGCACGACAAAGGCGTCCTGCACCGCGATCTGAAGCCCGCCAACATTATGCTCGACGGGCGGGGGCAGGTGCTGATCACCGATTTCGGCCTCGCAGGGCTCGCCGATCAGATCGAGCAGGTGCGCGAAGGCACGCCGGCCTACATGGCCCCGGAGCAGGCCGTCGGCAGAGAGGTCACGGTCCGCAGCGACATCTACGCGCTCGGCTTGGTGCTGCACGAAATGTTCACCGGCAAGCGCCGCGACGATACCGCTACGACGCCCACCTCGCTGGTGAAAGACATGGACCCCGCGGTCGAGCGCGTGATTCTCAAATGTCTCGAGCCTGATCCGCAGAATCGTCCGCCATCCGCGCTGGCGGTCGCGCGTGCGCTCCCCGGCGGCGATCCACTGGCCGCCGCCCTCGCCGCCGGTGACACCCCCTCGCCCGAAATGGTCGCGGCTGCGGGAGATACCGAAGGCATTTCGGTGCGCACTGCCGGCATCTGCCTGGCATGGATTCTCGTGGGATTAGTTGCAGCGGTGATGCTGGGAGCGAAGACCAATGTGCTCCAGAAAACCCCCTTCCCCGACTCACCGGAGATCCTGGCGCAGAAAGCGCGCGAGATGATTCAGAGCTTCGGGTACGCAGCCCCTCCTGCCGACCACCATTATGAGTTTAGTTACAACGCTGCCTACCAGACCTACGTGGAGAAACAAGGGAACCCTGCCGCATATCGGGATCAGTTGGCCAAAGGCCAGCCTCCGCTGATCTATTTCTGGTACCGGCAGAGCCCGCAACCCATGGTGCCGAGCGGTCCCGCGGGTGCTGTTTCCCTCGACGATCCGCCGCCCATCATCTCCGGGATGATCGGGCTGAATCTGGATCCACAGGGCCGTTTACTGCAACTCGACGCTGTGCCTCCGCAAGTGGACGAGATCGCTCCTCTGCCAAGCTCCTTTGACTGGAGGGTTCTCTTCACCGCGGCGGGCTTGGATATGTCGCGCTTCACGGTAGCGGAGCCTCGGTGGATCTCGCTCGCCCCCTTCGACGCACGGGCGGCGTGGACCGGATCATACCCGAGTTCCCCGGAGATCCCCATGCGGATCGAAGCGGGATCCTGGCGCGGGAAACCGGTGTTCTTCCGGATCATCGGTCCATGGTCCAAGCCTGGACGAATGCAGCAGGCCGCCAACCTCCCGGCTGCAGTCGCTGTGGTGGGCCTTGTTGGGATCACTCTGGGCGTTTTTCTCGCCTGGCGCAATTTCCGGGCGAAAAAGGGAGACGTCCGCGGAGCGAACCGCGTAGCGGTTTTCGTCTTCGCCGGTGCCTGGCTGGATGTCCTGTTGCACGGCCATCATGTCGCCACGGTGGACGAGCTGGCCCTATGGATCCTCGGCGCGCTTATTTCGATGCTCCCTGCACTCATTGTCTGGACGTTCTATCTGGCGTTCGAGCCTTATGTTCGAAGGCGCTGGCCGCAGAGCATGATTACGTGGAGCCGCGTGCTCAGTGGCGGATTTCGCGATCCGCTGGTGGGCGGACACCTCGTTTTCGGTGTCGCACTGGGCATTGGACTTGTGCTCGAGTACTCGGCTTACCGGATGGCTCTGGAACACTACGGTATGTTCCCCACGACCATTCAGCTACCTTCAACTCTCGACGCGCGGCGCCTGACAGGCACTCTGGCAAATGTCCTGGTCGGTACCTTCCTTGCCGGAATGGCGTACACGTTCATCCTTATGTTGCTCCGCGTGCTGCTGCGGCGGCAATGGATCGCGGCCGCCAGTTTGGTGCTGCTCTGGGGGGGCTTGCTGGGATTCGGAAGCGCTCACCCAGTGATCGCGGTTGTCCACAACATGCTACAAATGGCAGTATTCGTCACGATCCTGCTCCGATTGGGAGGATTGTTTACAACCATCGTGTGCGGATTCGTAGGTGAGACCCTAACCAGCCTTCCTCTGACCACGGACTTCTCCAACTGGTATGCGAGCGCAACTATCTTCGCGGTGGTTGTCGTTCTCGCCCTGACTGCTTACGCCTTCCACACCGCCGTCGCCGGGCGACCGCTCTTCAGGGCCGGGTTCCTCGATGCCGACTAATTTGTGGCTTACTTCGGCAGGTCGCCTTTGCGGATGATCTTGAAGTCGCCCTCTACGGCCTGCATGATGAAGTGCGTCACGGCCCCGCGATCGTCAGTGACGAATTGGACAGTGCCGCCTAATAGGCTAAACGTCGTATCGCTTTGGGCCGCAAGCGGGATTTTCGGACCAGCGCCATTCATCTGCGTTAGCAACTGATCGCCTTCCGTCAGCATCCAGACGGAAATCGGTTTGCCCTTGGGATCCTCAGGATTCTGCATCTCGTAAATACCCGCATATTTCGCGAGGATCTCCGGGGCGACCTTCGCACTCGAACGGTTCTGCTTGCGGTCTTCCTCCGTGATCACGAAGTGCTTGACGTCTTTCTCGTTCTCGTTGCAGACGTATTCGAGCAGCTCGGTATCGGGCACGAGTTCCAGCTCCACGTCGACGCTAAAGGGCCGCGCGTAGATTTTCGGATCGCTGAAGGTCATCTTCAGGTCCATGTGGCCGAAGTCCTTGCGGTGAAATCGCTCGGTGACGCGGAGATCGTCCGAGTGAGGGTGCCCTGCGTCGAGCCAGGTCTGGTCATTGAACCCGGCGTTCTCGACGACCAAAGTGTCTCCTTCCCAATGCCCGACGGAATAGCCCATCCACGTGGGATTGGGGTTTTCGGGAAGCGGTCGGCCATCGGTGAGGACCTGGCGGTAAACGCCGCCCTCGGAGAGATAACCGATCACGGCAGGAGTCTGGAGGATTTTGAACATCCCGAAGCTCGTGTACGGACCGATCTGCGGCATGCAGCGGTAACTGGGGCTATCCTTGCCTTGGTCTTCGAGGCGCTGTTTGTAGAGCTTCTCCGCCCAAGGTTGGATTTCGGAAGGCTTGAGTTCCGCAGCCATGTTGAGGCCATAGCCGCCGGGATCGCCGCGCCAGATTCCCGATAGGTCAGGCTTGCCGTCCGGCGTTTTGGGCGCCGCCGCCTTGAGGTTCGGGCTGCCGTCCGCGGTCCGCGGGATTCCGGGAGTTTTGTATTTAAGCCATTGCCCGGCTGCGGGCACGGAAAGAACAACAATCGTCGCCGCAATTGCACGAATGTGCGCGATCATTCACACCTCCCCGGTTTTCGTGATTATATCGCTACCGGGGAGCGCAAATTAAGCGGCCCTTACTTGCCGACGAGATGTGTCAGATCCTTCTCATTCTCATCGCAGACGTACTCGATCAGCTCGCTGTCCGGAGTCGCGTTGAACTCCAGATTCACCGTCCAGGGTTTGGTGTACGCCTTCGGATCGTCGATCACGAGCTGCAGATCGATGTGACCGTAGTCGCGGCGGTGAAAGCGTTCCGTCAACTTCATGGCTTCCGTTCCCATATGGCCGCCGTTGTCCAGCCAGTTGTTATTGACGAAGCCCGAGGACTCCACCACCAGCGTGTCGCCATCCCAATGGCCCGTCGAGTAGCCCATCCAAGTGGGATTGGGATCCTTTGGAAGCTTACGGCCGTCCAGGAAGATCTGCCGGTAGCTGTGAAGCGCCTCGTACAGAATCACGATCATACCCGGGCCGGTGCCGGACGACGTGGTGTTCAGGATCTTGAATGGATACGGCACCACATGCTCGCGCGGGACGCCCGACAGCACGCAGTACGCCTGTGGATCCTCCTTACCCTGCGTCTCCTGCCGGTGCTTGTACACCTCGGACGCCCACGGCTGGAAGGAAACCTCTCCGGGCTTGAGATCCCTGGCGATGTTCCCCGTATAGCCGACCTTGGTCGTCCAGATGCCCGAGAGGTCCGGCTTGCCGTCAGCCGTCTTGGGCACGGGCGCCGTCAGATTGGGCTTGCCGTTCGGCAGCCGCGGAACGCTGGGAGTCGGATAATCGAGCCACTGTGCGGCGGCGGATGCGGTTACCACCAGCGCCGCAGCGATCATCATCCGATGGGTTTTCATAGCATCCTCCTACTTCCCGACCAGGTGCTGGAAGTCTTTTTCGTTCTCACAGATGTTCTCAAGAAGATCGGTGTCCGGGAGCAAGTCGAAATTCTCGGTAACCGTCCAGGATCTAGTGTACGCTTCTGGATCGTCGATGATAACCTGGACCTCCATGTGCCCGAAATCCTTGCGCCGGAAGCGTTCTGTCACGTGCAGGGCCGTGGTATGCGGATGGCCGGGATCGTCCAGCCAGCTTTGATCGTTGAACCCGGTGGTGTCCGCCACCAGAATGTCGCCCTCCCAACGCCCGACCGAGTATCCCAGCCAGGCTGGATTAGTGTTCTTCGACAGCGCGCGGCCATCCAGGAAGATCTGCCGGAAGTGCGTCATTTCTTCATAGAGGATCACCACCAGGCCTGGCGTCTGGACGATCTTGAAGGGATACCCCGGCACCGCCATCTGGTCCGGCACTCCATGCGGAAGGCAACGCCCGGTGGGCCGGTCCTTCGCGAGATTGTCCTGGCGCTGCTTGAAGAGTGCCGCCGCCCACGGCTGAAATGGAACTTCCTCCGGTTTCAAGTCTGCCGCGAGGTTCAAAAGATACTTGCCGCTGGGCGCCTTCCAGAGCCCGGATAAGTCCGGCTTGCCATCGGCTGCTCGCGGCGTGGGTGCGGAAAGGTTTGGCTTGCCGTCCGCGGTGCGCGGAATACCTGGCGTCGAATAGTTGACCCACTGCGCGGGCAGTACGGCCGCCGTAGCTATCATCAATGCCAGCAGACCCGTGGTCATCACTTCCCCACCAGGTGCACGATGTCCTTTTCGTTTTCCGTACAGATGTAGTCCAACAACTCCGTGCCCAGCACGATCACCTGGTTCAGCTTGGTGGTCCAGGGATGAGTGTACGCCTTCGGATCATCCAGCGTGATTTCGATTTCCAGGCGTCCGTAATCGATGCGCCGGAAACGCTCCGTCAGTTTCGCGGCGTCCGTCAGCGGGCTGCCGCCCATGTCGAGCCACTGCCCATCGCGAAACCCATTCGTCTCCACCACCAGCGTGTCCCCGTCCCATCTCCCCGACGAGTTGCCGCGCCAAGAGGGATTCGGATCTTCGGGCAGCCGCCGGCCGTCGATAAAGATCTGCCGGTAGAAAGCGTCATGCTCGTTGAGAATCGCCAGGAGGCCGGGTATCTGGACGATTTTCCGGTACAACGGAGTGGTGTGCATTTCGACGACGCTGTAGGGCAGGCAGCGGGTGGACGGAGCGTCCTTGTCGTTATCGGCGGAGCGCTGCCGATGGAGCGCCGCGGCCCACGGCTGAAACGGCAGCCCGCCTTCCATGCCCCAGCCGATGTCCAGAAACTTCCGGTTGAGAGGCAGATCGGCGCATCCTTCGGGAGGACAGGGGACATTCACCTCGGCTCCCCACAGCCCGGAAAAGTCGGGATGCCCATCGGCCGTGCGCGGCGCGGGTGCGGAGAGATTCGGTTTGCCATTGGGCAGAATCGGAACTCCGGGAGTCGGGTAATTCACCCACTGCGCCGGAGCTACCACGGCCACGAGCAAACCCAGAAGGCTCCTGCGCATACTACTTCCCCACCAAGTGCGAAGTATCCTTCTCGTTTTCCAGGCAAATGTAATCCAGCAGCTCCGTGTCCACCACGATGGGCTGGTTGAGTTTGATGGTCCAGGCCTTCGTATATACCTTTGGATCGTCGACGGTGATTTCGATTTCCAGTTTTCCGAAACTCGGCCGCCGGAATCGCTCCGTCATTTTACCGGCGCTGGTCAGGGGACTACCCACGGCGTCGAGCCAGCTGTCGTCGCGGAATCCCACGGTCTCGACCACCAGCGTGTCGCCTTCCCACTTCCCCGACGAGTAGCCGTTCCAAGACGGGTTCGGATCCGCCGGAAGCGGCCGCGCATCGGTGAAGATCTGGCGGTAGGTGGCGTTGCGCTCGCTCAGGATGGTCATCAGTCCTGGAACCTGGACGATCTTCTTGAGCAAGCCGTCCGTGAGCATTCTCAGCGCGCCTCGGGGCAGGCACCGCGTCTGGGGATCGTCCTTGGAGTTGTCCGCTCTGCGGGATTTCACCAGTTCCGCGGCCCACGGCTGATACGGCAGACCATCCTTGAGCGCCCAGCCGATGTTGATGAACTCCTGGCCTATTTTCTGGTCGGCGCATCCGTCCGGCGGGCAAGGGCGATTGTCTTCCCAACCCCATGTTCCGGAAAAATCCGGCTTGCCGTCGGGCATTCGCGGCGCCGGCGCTGTGAGGTTAGGTTTGCCATCCTTCGTGCGCGGAACGCCCGGCGTCGGATACTTGATCCACTGCGCCGAAGCGGCGGCAGCGGCAAGCATGCAGCCGATTAGCAGCGTCCGCATTTTATTTGCCCACCATGCTATTTACCAACGAGGTGCGGGCGATCCTTCTCATTTTCGACGCAGTAATAATCCAGCAGATCCGTATCGGGCGCCAGAAGCTGGGTCAGCTTCACCGTCCACGGGCTGGTGTACGCCCTGGGATCATCCACCGTAATCTCGATTTCCAGCTTTCCGAAGTTCACACGCCGGATACGCTCGGTGATTTGCCCTGACTCCGTGAGCGGGCTGCCGCTCGCATCCAGCCACAGCCCGTCGCGAAAGCCGCTGGACTGCACCACCAGCGTGTCTCCCACCCATTTCCCCGTAGAGTAGCCGGCCCAGGATGGTTGCGGATCCACGGGCAACGGTCTGCCGTCCGTGAAGATCTGCCGGTACATCGCCTCGCGCTCATTCAGAATCACCAGGAGTCCCGGCGTCTGGATGATCTTACGGAATAGCGGGTGTGTGTACATCCTGACGATCCCCGTCGGCAGGCATCGCGAGTTGGGGTCGTGGCTCCTGTCCGCTCGCGTCCGCTTGACGATTTCGGCCGCCCAGGGCTGATACGGCAGGCCTCCTTTGAGGCTCCACCCGATGTCGAGGAACTCCTGGGGAATCCACATATCGTCGCAGCCGTCCGCGGGGCAAGGGCGGTTGTGCAGCACTTCCCACACGCCCGAGAGATCGGGCTTGCCGTCCTGCGTTCGCGGCGTGGGTGCGGAAAGATTGGGTTTTCCATCTTTCGTGCGGGGAACGCCCGCGGTGGGATAGTTCAACCACTGCGCCGATGCTGCCCCGGCGGCCATAAGAACCCCGAGAGTGAGAAACCGGTGCATATCTCACTTCACAAGGTGATCGTAATCCTTGTTGTTCTCGTTGCAGACATACTCCAAAAGCTCGGTATCGGGAATCAGGCGCAGGTCTTCCTTCACCGTCCACGGTTTGGTGTACGCTTTGGGATCGTCGAGGGTCAGCAAAATATCCATGTGCCCGAAATCGTGGCGTTGGAACCGCTCGATCAGGTGCAGCGCGTCGCTATGCGGCCGGCCGGCGTTGTCGAGCCAGGTGGACTCCTTAATGCCGATGGTGTTAACCACGAAATCGTCGCCCTCCCACTTGCCGACGGAGTATCCGAACCAGGCAGGATTGGGATCCTTCGGCAGCTCGCGCCCATCCGTGAAAATCTGGCGGAAAGTGGTGAAGCCCTCGAACAGCATCATCACCATTCCGGGCGACTCGAGGATCTTGAAGGGATAAGGCAAGGCGTCCAGCTTGGGCATGCCGGGAATGCACTTGGCCGCTGGATCGTCCCGGCCCCCGGCTCCATTCTGGCGCGAGTTAAACAGCTTCTCCGCCCAGGGCTGGTACGGCACCTCGCCCGGCTTCATATCCGCGGCGATGTTCTGTAGATACTTGCCGTTCATCTGCCAGATACCGTCGAGAATCGGCTTGCCATCCGTGCCGCGCGGCGCGGGCGCGGAAAGATTCGGCTTCCCATCGGCCGTGCGAGGGGTCCCCGGAGTCGTGAGTTTGAACCACTGCCCCGAGAGAGGCGTAGCAAGCGGCATGCCCACCGCCAGCAGAATCGCCAGCGCCGTTATTTCGATATGTGCGGCTGATCTTTTTCGTTCTCGTTGCATATGAATTCCAACAGTTCGGTGTCCGGAATCAGGCTCGCTTCCTGAGTGACGGTCCACGGTTTGGTGTAAGCCTTGGGATCGTCGATGGTCACTTTGATGTCCAGGTGCCCGAAATCCTTCCGATGGAACCGCTCGGTCACGCGCCCGGATTCGGTTTGCGGGAGGCCCACCTGATCCAGCCAGGCCTTGCCGTTGAAGCCGACGGTCTCGACCACCAGTGTGTCGCCTTCATAGCGGCCCACCGAGTAGCCCAGCCAGGTAGGATTCGGGTTCGGCATCAGCTCGCGGCCGTCCAGGAACGCCTGGCGCCAAAGGTTGAAGGCCTCGTACAGGATCACGACCCTGTCCGACGTCTGGATCAGCCGGAACGGCACGGGCGTGGAGTTGATCTTGGGCACGCCTTGCGGCAGGCAATTCGCGTCCGGCTCGTATTTGGCCAGCCTCCCGTCTTTGCGTTCATCTAAGATGGCTTTGCCGAACGGCTGCAGAGGATAGTCTTCCGGCTTGAGATCCCCGGCCAGACTGCGGAGCCATTTGGGACTGGTGGCCTGCCAGACTCCGGAGAAATCGGGCTTGCCGTCGGCGAGCTTGGGCGCGGGGGCGGTGAGATTCACCTTGCCGTCCTTGCCGCGCGGCGCGTTAGACGGGATTTTGGTCCACTGCGCGACGGCGGGAGTCAGCGTCAACAGCAGGGCGGCACAAAGGTGCAAGACGAGAACGGATCGGCGCATAGAGTCTCGCCCGAGTATACTAGCCGGACGCGTCCGGCTCAAGGCGACTTGGGGGCCAAGTGCTTGATGTCCTGTTCATTTTCGCCGCAAATGAACTCCAGCAGTTCACCATCCGCCATCAGCGTCGATTCGTAGGTCACGTTCCAGGGCATGGTGTACGCCGCGGGATCATCGACCGTCACTTTGATCTCCATGTGCCCGAAATCCTTGCGGCGGAAACGCTCGGTCACCCGCATTTGTTCGGTCGAGGGATGGCCTAGCTGGTCCAGCCAGATTTTGCCGTTAAACCCATTGCTCTCGACCACTAGCGTGTCTCCGTCCCAACGTCCGACCGAGTAACCCAGCCACGAGGGATTCGGGTCCTCAGGAAGCTTACGGCCATCCGTGAAGATCTGGCGGAATTGCGTGAACGCTTCATACAGGATCACCACCTGTCCAGGAAACTGGACGAGTTTCCATGGCGCTGGTGCCGTATCGATCTTGGGAACGCCTTGCGGCAAGCAATTGGCGTCCGGCTCCAGGTGAGAGAGCGCGCCCGTGCTGCGAACGTTGAACAGCTCCTGGGCCCAGGGACGCATGGGCAGGTCCGCCGTCCCAAGGTCGACTGCGATGTTCCGGAGATACTTCGGATTGGGATTCCAGATTCCGGAGAGATCCGGCTTGCCGTCCGGAAGCTTGGGCGCGGGAGCGTTCAGGTCCGCCTTGCCGTCTTTGGTGCGCGGAATACCCGGGGTTTTCAGATTCTGCCACTGCGCGAAGGCGGGCGCCAGAGTCAGTGCCGCCGAAACCGCCGCGATCATCACATAGCGCATAGCGACTCCTTCTTGGTCAGGAGATCTTTTGCGGCTTAAAGCCACCCTTGGATCTATCGTACAGCCAGATGGCCCCGAACACGATCAGCAGGACCGCAGGCAGAATCGCTACCGCCCGGAAGGAAGCCTGGGCTGCGGTGCCTAAGATCTGCTCGAGCGTCGGACCGGGTTGGAGCGCATTGAACGCCGCCTCACCGCCTGCGACCTCTAACTTCTTGCGGTCGTAGATAGCCCCCATGATCGGGAGCACGAACTGGATGGAGAGTGTCCCGGCTGTCCCCATCAGGCCCATCAGCAGCGCACCGCCCCGCGGGAAACGCTCCGATGCGGTCGCGAGCATCGTCGGCCACATGTAGCAGACTCCGGTGCCCCATAGCGTGGCTGCCAGCAGGCCCATCGCCGGCGAATTCGCGAAGCTCAACGCCACCAGTCCCAGCGACGCCCCCAGGCAAGAGCACCACAGCACCCCTATCGGTGACAACTTGTGGACCAGCGGTCCGGCGAAGTGCCGCATCACAAACATCAGTCCGTTGACGTAGACCAGCAGCAGGATGCCCTGCATCCCCACCGTACGGGTCAAGGCCAGGTCCACCCACTGTCCCGGTGCGAGCTCGGACGCCGCGGTCAGAAACATCGACAAGAACAGCACGAAGAACAGCGGCTTCAGCAGCTCCTTGAACATATCTCCGGCGGAAACGCCCGCGGCCTTACGTTCGGTCGGCGGGAACTTGACGCCCATCGTGAGAATCACGCACACGATCGCCGGCAGCAGGACAACCGTGAGCTTGGCTTGCCATCCCAGATCGGCCTGCGACATCCCCACGCCCAACAGTCCGCCGACGACAACTCCGCCGGGCCACCAGGCATGCGCCGCATTCAGCTTCGCGGTTTTGTTGTCGGGATAGAGCGATGCGATCAACGGATTGATCACGGTCTCCGCCAGTCCCCAGCCGATGCCCGCGACCAGAGCGCCGGACCACAGCGCCCAGTAGATGTTAGGTCCGGAAACGAAATTCCCTGCGAACGCCATCATCAGCATGCCCACCGATAAGAGAATCGGTGACAGCGGCAGCAGCACCCGCATTCCGATCACGTCCAGCAACGGACTGCCGATCGCAATGGTGATGGCGAAAGCCAGAAACGGCACGCCCAGGATCGTCGCGATCATCTCGGCCGAGTGCGCCCGGTCAATCGGATCGAGAAATACGCGCTGCAGGTCGGCGGCCGTGTTGGCTCGAATCGAATACGCCACGCCCGCGCTGGCCAGCGCCATGGTGCTCACCAGGAACAGCCGGGCTTTGTCGTAGGTCGTGTGAGATGCGGCCGGAGCACTCATCGCGAAACCTCTACCCAACCATGGCGCTGATGACTTGCGAGCTCCGCTTCCAGGATGACCAGCTGCCGCAGCCCGTCCGCGAACTCCGGATACTCCGGCTCGGCATCCGGGTTTTCAATAGACGCGTAAAACCTGCGAAAGACCTGCTTGAACGTATCGTCGTATCCTTCGCTGTGGCCACCGGGCAGATCGGCGTACGAACGGGCCCCTTCTTTTAGCAGCGCGGGATCTTTAATAATGACTTGGTTATTCGTGTTGCGGTTGCCGATCCACAGCTCGTCGGGCCGTTCCTGATCCCACGCCACGCCGGATTTAGTCCCGTAAATCTCGATGCTGAGCCGGTTCTTGCGGCCCGCGGACACCTGGCTCGCAGTAAATGCGCCGCGGGCGCGATCACCCAGGCGGAACATCACGGCTCCGAAGTCTTCCGAATCGACAGCGACCGTTTCATACTCCCCGGTTGCGCGGGAAAATGTCTCGACTGCGCCTTTTGGTTTCTTGCGGGTTTTATGAAACGTCTGAAGGTCGGCGCACAGCGAAGTGATCCGCTGCCCTGTCACGTGTTCCGCCATGTCGCACCAGTGCGAGCCGATATCAGCTAACGCGCGAGATGGTCCACCTTCGGTAGAGGTAACGCGCCAGTTCCAGTCCGTCTCGTAGAGGAGCCAGTCCTGCGAATACGTGCCCTGAACCACCAGGATCTCGCCCAGATCGCCGTCTTCGCGCATTCGCCGCATATGCTGGACCATCGGATAGTAGCGCAGATTGTGGCAGGTGCAATTCCGGCACTTCCGTGCCTTGGCTAACTCGACGAGCATCTTCGCATCGCGGGGCGACGTCGCCAGCGGTTTCTCGCACAGTACATGCTTGCCGGCTTCGAGCGCCGCCTTGGCCATCGGGAAATGGGCCGCGTTGGGCGTACAAATGTGCACGGCTTTGATCCCAGGATTCGCCAGCGCAGCGCGAAACGCAGCTTCATCGCGCCCCCCTACGGGTACTGGTTCCACAGAACCTAGCCGCCGCACGGCCTCGGCATGTACGCGGCCCATGAATCCGCCGCCGACAATCGCGGCTTTCATCAGGTCCACCACGCCGCCCCGGGCTTTTCTCCGGGTACGATCTGATGGAGAAACGACGCGGCTCGCGTCAGTCCCTCTTCGGCCGAAAGCAGACTGTCTTCGTGCTCGATCGAGAGCACGTAATCGTAGCCGAACATGCGCAGCGTCGAGACGAACTCGCGCCACCACTCCTCGCCGTGCCCGTAGCCGCAGGTGCGGAAAATCCACGAGCGATTCCGCTCATCGGTGTACGGCTTTGTATCCAGCACGCCCGTCAACGGCAGATTACGCTCGTAAATCTGCGTATCTTTCGCGTGCACGTGGAAAATCGAATCCCCCAGCACGCGAATTGCTGCGATGGGATCGATCGACTGCCAGAACATGTGGCTCGGATCGTAATTGCAGCCGACCGTGTGTCCGGCAATCGCACGCAGCTTCAGCATCGTCTCCGGACTATAGACCACGAACCCGGGATGCATTTCGATGGCGATCTTGACGCCATGATCGGCCGCGAACTTCGCGTGCTTGGTCCAGTAGGGCGCCACCACTTTATCCCACTGCCACTTCAGCGTTTCCAGATAGTCCGGCGGCCAGGGGCAAGTGACCCAGTTGGGACGCTTCGCGTTGCGCGAATCGCCCGGGCAGCCCGAAAAATCGACTACTATGGGCACGCCCAGCTTCTCGGCCAGCAGGATCGTTTTGCGACTCGTCTCCTGATGACTCTTTGCCACGTCGCGATCCGGATGCAGCGGATTCCCGTGGCAGCTCAGCGCGCTGATCGAAAATCCCTCATCCGCGATGGTCTTCTTGAACGTTTCCAGCGCCGCGCGATCCTTGAGCATCGAAAGGTTGCAGTGCGCGTCGCCTGGGTAGTTTCCGGTCCCGAGTTCGACTGTCCCGATCCCGTTGGCTTTCAGCTTCTTCAAAACCTCGGGCAAAGGGAGCTGCGACAGCAGGGGAGTGAATACGCCGACTCTCATCCGATTCGGGATAAGACTAGCACAGCCGCACAGAAGCGGGCGGAGTGATATCGTTTGAGGAATGCGGACGCTCTCTATCTCAGGCATTTGTATTGCTTTTGCGATTGCTATCGCCCTGTGGGCGCAGGACGCCATCCCACGCACCCAGACGATTCCCGGCGCTCGCCGGACCATTCAGACCACCGATGGCCAGACGCTCCAGGGGCAGGTCCTCTCCGAGGGTATGACCGACCTGCAGATCCGCACTGATGACAAGAAAATTCGGCTGCTGCGAAAGGCCGATGGCAACCGCTATCGTCTGGTGACGTCGCAGACCGATTGGCCGACCTACCACGGCGATCCGAGCGGCAACCGCTACAGCAAGCTGACGCAGATCGACAAATCCAATGTGTCCCGCCTGGCGCCGCGTTGGATTTTCCCGATGCCCGGCGCGAACACCATCGAAAACACGCCCCTGGTAGTCGATGGCGTGATGTATGTGGCGCAGGCCAACGAATGCTGGGCGCTCGATGCGGGCACCGGCCGCGTGATCTGGCGCTATCGGCGTGAACGGACTCGCGGCATCGCGGGTAATGCGGCGGGCGGATTCAATCGTGGCGTCGCCGTGGCCGGCGATCGCGTGTTCATGCTCACCGACAATGCCCACATGATCTCGCTCGGCCGCTCCGATGGCGAGCTGCTATGGGAAACCGAAATGGCGGACTGGCACCAGAATTACAACGGGACATCCGCACCGCTGACCGTCGGCAACTTAGTCATCTCTGGAACGGCGGGTGGCGACGAAGGTGTCCGCGGGTTCGTCGCGGCCTTCGATCAGACCACCGGTAAGGAAGTCTGGCGATTCTGGACCGTGCCTCTGCCCGGTGAGCCCGGTTCCGAAACGTGGAAGGGCAAAGATCTCGAGCATCGCTCCGGCGCAACGTGGATGACCGGGACGTACGACGCACAGCTCGATACGGTGTTCTGGCCGGTCGGCAATCCCGGTCCCGATTTCGACGGCGGTGAGCGCGAGGGCGACAATCTCTACACCGATTCGATCCTCGCGCTGGAAGCCAAGACCGGCAAGCTCAAATGGTATTACCAGTTCACGCCGCACGACGTCCACGATTGGGATGCGCAGGAGCCGCCCGTGCTGGTCGACACCAACTGGCAGGGCCAGCCTCGCAAGTTGCTGCTGCAGGCGAATCGCAATGGATTTTTCTATGTGCTCGATCGCACCAACGGCCAGTTGCTGCTCGGCAAGCAGTTTCTGAGGAAGCTCAACTGGGCCGACGGGACGATCGGCAAGGACGGCCGTCCAGTTATGAAGAACCTGCCCAAAGACGCGAATGGCGATACCTACGTGTGCCCGGGATTCCAGGGCGGAGCCAACTGGTATTCCACTTCGTTCAACCCGGCGACGGGTTTCTATTACTTCAGTGCGCTAGAGCGCTGCAATAACTTTTCGCCGCGTCACGGCGAATGGCAGGCGGGCAAGGGCTATATGGGGGGCGCGGCGCGTCCTGCGCCCGGCGAGACGTACGAAAAATTCCTGCGCGCGATCAACATCCAGACCGGCGAAATCGCCTTCGACGTCCCCCAGGTCACCACGCCCCAGACCGCTTCGGCGGGCGTGATGTCGACTGCTTCTGGACTGGTGTTCTACGGCGAAAACAGTGGATCGTTCATGGCGGTCGACGCGGCCAACGGCAAGATCCTGTGGCAGTTCCCGACCAACCAGGTTTGGAAAGCGTCGCCGATGACATATATGTTCGACAACAAGCAGTACGTCGCCATCGCGGTGGGGACGAATATTGTCTCGTTCGGGCTACCGGAGTAAGAGCCTGCGGCTGCCATCGACCGTTTGTTAGTTTTGGTAGGCTGATGGCATGAGCACGCTGCTGGAAAAGGCGTTGGAAAAGGTCAGCACCCTCCCGCCCGACCAGCAAGACGCGATCGCCTCACAGATCCTGGCCTCTATCGCGGATGAAGAGGCCTGGAAAAAGCGTTTCGAAGAAAAGCGCGATGTTATCAGGCGGCTGGCCAGCGAGGCTCTGCAAGAAGACGATCGTGGCGAGACCGTGCCTTTGGACGATTTGCTTTGATCGAGTCGCGGACGACTCGCCAATTCTGGCGGTTGTTCAAGCATCTACCGGCGGACGTTCAAGAGGATGCGAAGCGAGCTTATCGTGCTTTTCGAAACAATCCCGCTCATCCCGGTCTGCATTTCAAGAAGCTTGAGGGCGAAGATCACATCTATTCGGCGCGTATTGGCCTGGAGTATCGCGCCCTTGCCGTTCTCCGGGGGAACCGGGCTGTCTGGTATTGGATCGGCGGACATGCAGAATACGACCGTTTGATCTAGGAACTTTTCCCCGGCTCACCCCGTATCTACAATCCAGGAGGCTTCCATGTACTGCACCGGTTGTGGCACCCAGCTCCAGGACACAGCGAACTATTGCTCGGAATGCGGCCGCCAGACCGGCCGGACATCGTCGGCGCAGTATCAGGCTCCCCGCCGGCTTTACCGGCTGGCCTACGACAAGAAATGGGCCGGAGTCTGCGCCGGCTTGGCCAGGTACCTGGATGTTGACGTCACGCTCATCCGGATCGCAGTCGTGGCGGCGTTCTTTTGCACGGGCGGCATGGTGCTGCTGGCGTACATCGTGGCGAGTATAATTATGCCGGTCGATTACGGCCTGCCGGTTCGCGCCTCCGAAGTTCATGCGACGAGCTAATATTGGGGGATGATTCGCCTAGCGGGGCTCGTCTTCGCACTCTCGGCCGCTGCGTGGTCCCAGTCCGCCGATGCCATTCTGATCAACGGCAAAATTCTCACCGTCGACAGCCAGTCCTCGATTCGTGAAGCGATCGCCATCCGCGGCGGCAGGATTCAGGCAGTCGGCAGCACCGCAGACATCCGCAAGCTGGCCGGCCCGTCCACGCGCTCGATCGACCTCCAGGGACGCACCGTGATCCCCGGCCTGATCGATTCCCATCTGCATGCCATTCGCGCCGCGCTTAGCTTCAGCACTGAAGTGAACTGGATCGGCGCACGATCGCTTACTGAAGCTCTCGGCCGCATCCGCGACGCTGCAAAGACCATGCAGCCGGGATCCTGGTTGATCGTCGCGGGCGGCTGGAATGTGGACCAGTTTCAGGAACGCCGCCGTCCGACCCAGGCCGAGCTCGTCGCCGCCGCGCCCGATAATCCCGTCTACGTACAGCTCGGCTACGGCTGGGCGATTCTGACGCCAGCCGGTCTCCGCGCGCTTAGCATCGCCACCGACGCCGATCTGCCCTCTGGCGGGAAACTCGAAAAAGACGCCGCCGGCAAGCTGACCGGTGGGATTACCGGAGGCCAGGCCGCCATCATCGCCCTGTTCGACCGGCTCCCCAAGCCCACCTTTGATCAGCAAGTCGACGGCACGAAGAAATTCTTCCGCGAGCTGAACCGCCTGGGAATGACCGGCGTTGTCGATCCAGGAGGGAATAACCTGCTCCCCTCGGATTATCAAGCTCTCTTCCAAGTCTGGCGTCAGGGCCAGCTCACCATGCGCGTGGCTTACACGCTGTGCAGTAACAACACCGGAGGCGAGTTCGAGGAATTCAAGAACCTCACGCAGCTGCTGCCCATGGGCTTCGGCGACGACATGCTCAAGTTCAACGGCCTGGGCGAGCGCATCACGGCAGCGATGAACAACAACAATCGTCCCAGCGCCACCGACAAGGAGAAATACGCGCAGATCGTGAAATGGGCGGCCGAGCACGGCATGTCCCTGACCATGCACTGGGGCAGCGACGGGTCTGTCAACCAGCTCCTCGATATTTTTGAGGCTGTCAACAAAGAAGTACCCATCAAGGACCTGCGCTGGTCCATCGCGCACTTGAACGATGCTTCGGAGTTAAGTCTCCGCCGGATGAAAGCCCTGGGCGTCGGCTGGACCGTGCAGGACGCCATGTATTTCGGCGGTGATCAGTTTCGCCAGACCTCCGGTGTCGAGGCCGCCCGGCGCGCGCCGCCCGTGGTCACCGGCGCCAGGCTCGGCGTGGCGATCGGGGCGGGAACCGACGCGCACCGCGTCGCGTCCTACAATCCGTTCACCGCGCTCCAGTGGTTCCTGGACGGGAAAACCGTCGCCGGTGTCGCGATTCGTGGCCCCGAGGAAACACCCAGCCGGGCCGAAGCCCTGCGGCTGTACACGCTCGGCAGCGCCTGGTTCTCGTTCGATGAAACGCGGCGCGGATCTCTTGAAATCGGCAAGTATGCCGATCTCGCAGTTCTATCCAAGGACTACGTGACCGTGCCGGTAGACCAGGTCGGCGGCATCGAATCGCTGCTGACCATGGTCGGCGGCAAAATCGTGTACGCGGCTGCCCCGTATCAGCAGCCGTAGCGTATTTGTACTACCTTGTCTTGTGGTGCACTCTTTCAAAGCAGTCCCCGTGCTGGTCACGGGAGCGGGGCGGGGAATCGGCAAACGGCTGGCCATCGGTTTTGCGGGAAGAGGCGCGCGCGTGGGGCTGCTGGCGCGCAGCAAGGCCGAGCTCGACCTGTGCCACCTGGAAATCGAACATGGTGGCGGCGCCGCCCTGCGCATCCGCGCCGACGTCTGCGATTACGAACAGGTATCCGCCGCGCTGGAACGAATGCGGGTCCAGTTCGGCAACCCGGTGCAGGTCCTGGTATGCGCGGCGGCGATCCTCGGCCCTATCGGGCCTTTCGTCGAAACATCGCCGAAGTCGTGGCATGAGATCGTTCATACCAACCTGATCGGCGTGCTCAACGCGTGCCGTGCGGTGCTGCCCCAGATGATCGAGCGGCGCAACGGCAAGATCATCGTGATCGCCGGCGTTGGCGGCGCGCTGCCCTCCCGCCCGAATTTCGCCGTCCATAGCGCCACCAAAACGGCCGTGGTGCGGTTTGTCGAAAGCCTGGCGGAGGAAGTCGCCGATTACAACGTGCAGGTGAACTGCCTGTCTCCGGGCGAGACGTACACGCATATGACCGATCAAATCCTGGCCGCGGGCGACCGGGCAGGCTGGCGGGAGGTCGAGGTGGCGCGCCAGGTGCGGATGACCGGCGGTGTCCCGGCGGAAAAGCAGATCGAACTGGCCCTGTTTCTGGCCTCCAACCAGTCCAACCACGTGACCGGCCGGATGATTCACGTCGCCGACGACTGGAAGAAGCTGAAGGAGAAGTCCCTTACGCCGGAACTTTACCGGCTGCGCCGTAATCAGAAGGTGTAACCATCCGTTCCTTGGACGCCGTTCGTCCTGGTTTTTCCGCCGTTCACCGAATAGGCGGTAGGCATAAGATCCAGGCCCACTAGAATAGACTCAACCAAAACATGGAACCCGTCATCCAAGTATCAGGACTCCATAAAGCCTATGGCGACTTCGAAGCCGTGCGCGGCATCGATTTCGACGTCAGTCAAGGCGAAGTGTTCGGCCTGCTAGGGCCCAATGGAGCCGGCAAGACCACCACCGTCGAAATCCTGGAGGGTCTGCGCGCGCGCTCTCAGGGCCAGGTCAAGGTGCTCGGCTTCGACCCCGAGGTTTCGAAGAACTCCCTGAAGGATCGTATCGGCGTGTGCCTGCAGGCGACCAACATGCCCGACAAGCTTCGCGTGCACGAGGCCCTGGAGTGGTTCGCGGCTTTCTATTCGCGCAAGGGCGATTGCAACAAGCTGCTCCAGCGCCTGCAATTGTGGGACAAGCGCAACGAGTTCTATTCGAAACTATCCGGCGGTCAGAAGCAGCGTGTGGCCCTGGCTCTGGCGCTGGTCAACGATCCCAGCCTCGTCTTTCTGGATGAGCCGACCACCGGCCTTGATCCCCAGGTACGCCTGGAAATCCATACGCTGATCGAGGAGCTCCGGGCCGCCAAATGCACCATTCTGCTGACGACGCACTATATCGAGGAAGCGGAACGCCTGTGCGACCGCGTAGCCATTATCGACGAAGGCAAGATCGTGGCAATGGGTTCGCCTCACGATCTGCAGGAACGCGTTTTCGGACAGTCCCGCATCGAATTGGTCACCGCGCACCCAATGCCCGCGGAACTGCCGACTTTCGAAGCCGTCGCCAAGCATTCGCTCAGTGACGATTGCAAGACTCTCGTGGTCCATTCGACGCGCCCCGCGCGAACGCTGCCCGATCTGATCAAGTGGATCGACCAGAAAGGGCTGGAGCTCGAAGATATTCACCTGAAGCGGCCCACGCTCGAAGACGTATTCATCGAACTGACCGGAAAGAAGCTGAGGGACTAGGCCTGTGCTGAATTCTTATTTGACTCAGATCCGCATGAATCTGCTGTTGACGCTGCGCAACCGCGTGGCCCTGTTTTTCAGCTATATATTCCCGCTAATTTTCTTCGGCATCGCTGGAGTGAACGGTGGCGGTGGCAATGGTCTGCAAGTTGTGAACATCGTGCTGGGCCTAGGCGTGCTCGGGAGCGGCTTGTTCGGCGTGGGGATGCGCGCCGTGCAGGATCGAGAACAGAATATCCTTCGCCGTTTCAAGGTCGCGCCCATAGGGCCGGGAGCGATTATCGTCTCCGGAATGGTCACCTCGCTGGTGCTGCAAGTGCCGAACATCGTCTTTATGGTCACGCTCGCCCACCGCTTCCTGGGCGCGCCCTGGCCGACGCAGCCGGTCTCCTTGCTGATTTTCGTCAGCCTGGGATTGTTGGCGTTCGCGTCCCTGGGCGGCATCATCGCGGCGCTGGTCAACTCCATGCAGGAAGGCGTGCTGCTCACACAGCTCTTCTATTTCCCCCTGCTGTTCCTGGGAGGGATTACGTTCCCGATCGCGGCCTTCCCGCCCTGGCTCCAGACTGTGGCGCAGTTCATCCCTTCGACGTATTTCACTAGCGGCCTGCAGCCGATCCTGCGGGGCAGGGAAACGCTGTTCGATAATCTAGCCTCTGTGGGCGCGCTCGCTTTGACCGCTACACTTGGCACCCTCCTCGCCGCTAAGCTATTCCGCTGGGAAAAAGAAGAGAAACTCCGCCCGGCGGCCAAGCTATGGTTGCTCGCGGTGCTAGGTCCGTTCATCGTACTAGGCGCCTGGCAGATGCATGCCAAGACCAATATCGCCAAGGAAAAAGTTCTGAGCCGCGAAGTCCAGCGGAACCGCACCGCACTGATTCGCGATGCACGCCTGTTCCTGGGCGACGGCACCGTGATCGACCAGGGCTCCGTGCTGATCAAGGACGGCAAGATCGCCGAAATCTTCACAGGACCGGCGCCCGACGCCAAGTCGCTGCGCGCCGACGCCATCGAAGCCGCCGGCAAGACGCTGCTGCCCGGACTGATCGACGTGCACGTTCACTTGGGATCACCGGGACTTCCGATCACCGATCCGCAGGCTTATCAAAACCCGGACGCGACCTTCGATCGCGAATTGGCTGCTTACCTGTTCAGCGGAGTCACGGCGGTGAAAAGCGCGGGCGACCAGCTGGACATGGTGCTGAAGCATCGCGCGACCATCGCTTCGGGCGAGCACCTGGGAGCAGAATTGTTCGCGGTAGGACCGCTGTTCACTACAGCGGGGGGCCACGGAACCGAGTACTCGCAGTACATACCGGAATCGTTTCGGACAAACTTCGATGCGCAGTTCGTTCGCCTGCCAAAATCCGCCGACGAAGCGCGCACCCAAGTAAATGACCTGAAACAGCGCGGTGTCGACGGCATCAAGGCCATCCTCGAAGGGGGCGGCGGCAGTGCGATCTTCAACCGCATGGATCCCGCGATTCTCAGGGCCATTTCCGACGCCGCGCATGCCGCCAAGCTGCCCATCGTCACCCACACCGGCAACGCCCAGGATGTGGCCGAAGCGCTGGGCGCGGGCGTTGACGGTATTGAACACGGCGCGATGCGCGACCGCATCCCCGAAGCGATCTTCACCAAGATGAAAGCGATGGGCGTGACCTACGATCCGACGCTCTCGGTGATGGAGGCTATGCAGGCTTACGTCGACGGCAAGACCGACCTGCTGGATCGATCCCTGGTGCAGCAAGTCGTCCCGCGACCATGGTTCGCGCAGGTTAAAGACAGCCTCAATTCTCCGGGCGCCCAAGCCGCGCGTAAGGCGATCGGCGCCTACCCATTCCGGCTCGACTTAGCCAAGCTGAACTTGGCCGCAGCCTATCGCGCGGGCGTGACGCTGGTAACCGGTACCGATGCCGGCAACCCGATGGTCGTCCACGGTCCGGGCGTCCATCGCGAGCTGCAGCTCTGGGTAGAGGCGGGGATTCCACCCGCGGCCGCCTTGCAGGGAGCGACGTATAACGCGGCTCGCCTGCTGCGCGCCGATCAGCGTATCGGCCTCATCCGCAAAGGCTACGACGCCAGCCTGCTGCTGGTGGATGGCAATCCGCTGCAGGATATTTCGGCCACCGAACGCGTCTCGACGGTTTTCTTCAAGGGCGAGCGCGTCGACCGGTCTGACTTGTTCAATCAAAAGTGAGTAGAATCGGCATGGGGGCATCCTCATGAAACACTACGCCGTGTTCGCCGTTCTGCTCACGATCCCGATGACCTGGGGTCAGTCTTCCAAAATCCCGCGTATGCCGGATGAGAGGCCTGACTTTCAGGGAGTCTGGGACCATCCTTACGTTCCCGATATGAGCCTGGATCGCCAAGATCAGAAGGGCGCTGGCGCGCTGCCGTTTTCGCCCGCGGGCGCCGACAACTTTAAGAACTACGACCCGGCCAAGTTCGACTACACCGGCCACTGCCTGCCCTTCGGCATGATGCGTTCCGTGAACGTGGGTGGCTATCCCATCCAGATCATGCAGAACGCGAAATACCTGGCCTTTCTGTTTGAGCAGAGCACCTGGTTCCACGTTGTTTACATCGATGGGCGCGGGCACCCGGCGGACGTCGAGCCTACCTGGTTCGGCCATTCCATCGGAAAGTTCGATGGGGACACGCTGGTTGTGGATACCGTGGGTTTCAACGGCAAGACGCGGCTCGACACCATCGGACATCCGCATTCCGACAAGATGCATTTGATCCAGACGTTCCGTTACACCGATCCCGATCATCTGGCGTACGAAGTTACCGTTGATGACCCGGTGTACTACACCAAACCGTGGAAGAATCAGCGAGTCTTTACGCGCATGAAGCCCGGCCAGGAACTGATCGAGTACTCGTGTGAAGAGAACAACCGCGACTTCACCCAAGGTCACATCAAATAGCGGCAAGTCCGCGCTTGTGGTTCGGTGCTGGTTAGCGGAATAGAGCCGCGTAGTCCTGCGGGTACGTGCCTCTATACCATTCCAGAAAATCCTTCTGATCTGGACCAAAACCAAACTTCCTTCGGAACTGGTCTAGCACGTCACGCGGCCGAGCTGACAGGCTTGGGAATCCGACCATGCCGGCCGCCAGTAGCGTCCTGAAACGCTGACTAGGTGACTGTGCCCAGTACCCAGAGCGGTGGAGGTTCAAGTTATAGTGACCATCTTTCTTGCGGCCTGGTTTTCTTCTTCGATGGTCGGGATAGTCCCCCAGAAGAACAAGCGCAAGACGCGTGATGCCCTCGACGTAGCCTGGCCAGAAGTTTTCTTCTTTCAGCGATTCACTCGCCCCTGCCAAGCCAGATAACAGCATCAATCGGTGCAGTTCGTCAGTATCAACATTGTGGGCGATGTAGCGGCTCATCTCGTGCAATACAGATCTCAAAGTCTTACGCCATTCGGCGGGACTGCGCGCAGTGCTTTGGGCCAGTTTGGAATCGGACCCGAAAAGCCTGGCGAGTTGAACCTGCATGGCGTTGGGAACGGTCGTTCCGTTCCGGATGGCAGTCTTGCTTTTTTTCACGTCGGCACCCTTTCGGCGACCGAGACCGACATTTTGCCGTGTTCCTTGCGCGAGGGCGTGACCGCAATCTCAATATCGTGGCCGAGGGCGGTTAAGAAGTCCATGAGGCGCTCTACGGAAAACGCTCCCGACTGGCCGCGCATGAGGCTTGAGACATGCGGCTGTTTGATGCCGAGAACTTCTCCAGCCTGCACCTGGGTGAGTTTGCGTCCCTTGATGGTGCGGTAGATTTGGAGCGTCAATCGCGCCTTGAGCAATTCCTGTTCGGGATTAGCAAGGCCAATGTCGGCAAACACGTTGCTGCTGCCCTCGGTGATGCGGAGCGTGGATTTGTTTTTCTTCCCGGTTTTGGTCGTCATGTCAGTTCTGCCTCTCCCTGTAGTTCCGTTCGGCCGCGGCCAGCCGTTGCCGGATCAGTTCCATGTCTTTGTGCGGCGTGGCGATGCCCTTCTTCGATTTCTTCTGAAACGCATGAAGGACGTAAAGGGCATCTCCGAAGCGCACCGTGTAGACTGCCCGCCACGTGTCGGATTGATGGTCCACCACGATCTCAAGGACAGAGCGTCCGCCAAATCCCTTCAGGGCTTTTACGCTCGGATATTCCTCGCCGCACTGTGCGGCATAGAGCGCCTGTCCAACATGGCGCTGAACGGCTTTCGGAAATGCTTTAAGATCTCTTCGCGACGATCCCACCCATCTGACAGGTTTAGGTCCGCGATCCACCTATACAAGTATACGTATACTTGTATTAAAGGGCAACGGTCGGACTGGCTAGTAGCGGGCGCTCGTGGTTCGGTGCTGCTCGGAAGCGGCCGGAAGCGGCTTGCGCGCGCCCAGACCAATCAGAGTCATCCCGCACAGGATCATCGACAGCGCCACTATTTTCGCCCGCGTGAGCGGCTCTCCCAGAATCAGCCTCGACCAGAATAGCGTCCACACCGAGCCGAGCGAGACCATCGGATAGAGCACGCTCAGCTCGCCCTTGCGCACGCCCAGCACGAACAATACAGACGAAAACAAATAGAACGCGATTCCCAGTAGCAGCCGCCAGTTGGTGAGTACCGAGGCCAGGCTCCTTTGTAGTTTCCCGGCGCCGATCTTTAGAAAAAGCGCTCCAAAGCTGCCGAAAAACGACGCGCCCATCACCCAGGCGATCGAAGAAAAGGGGGTGTGGTTCACGTGGATGGTTGTCCTCTGCCCAGCACGGCAATGCCTCCGACGATCGTCACGATGCCGGCGAGCTTATACGGATTCATCGTTTCATGCAACACGAAGACCGAAAGAATCGTGACCCACACGTACGTCATCGCGAACACCGGATAGAGCAGCGATAGTTGCCCATGGCGCAGCGCGAGCACCAGCAGCACCGTGCTGACGCCGTACATTGAATAACCGGCGAACAACGCGGGCGTGAGCAGCATCGCCATCGCGGTCTGCACCATGGTCGGATTCTCACCCAGCGCGTCCGCCCCCTTCTTGATCAGTATCTGGGCAGCCGCCCCGATGAGGGTGCAGCAGACGACCAGAATAAACGAGCGGCGCTGCTGCGCCTGTTCAGTGGTAGACACGAAACCTCAGGATACTCGAATGGTATAGGTTATATCGGACTTAATTCCGGGTACCTTTATCGCCCGTGTCCCGATCGATGGTCTTGATCTCTCCCCGGGAACCCTCGCCTGTCGTCCGGATCGTCACCGTGACCGTAGTCTTTCCCTCGTGAGCCATGCTTCGAACCGTGCCGCCGCCCGCAGTCTTCGTCATGGTGGCGAACCGGAACACGCCCTTCTGGAGCGCCGCTTGGTAGAACGACAGCACCCGGTCAGCCTGGTCTTTGGTCCCGAAATTCAAAGTGCTCTCCGTCGCGTTGTCCTGCTTGGCGGATGCCGTGCCCTCCAGAGTGGCACCGGGATAAACCGGTATCCATACCGATCCCACCGCCATCGACCGCTCCGCATCAGTGATTTGTTGCGATGCCGTTCGCTTCGGCGCCACGTAGAAATACGCCCCGATCGAAAGCACCGTGACCGCGATCACGGCCCCGTAAGTCACGCTCGCCAAGACCCAGATATTCGGGGGTTTGCGGAGAGCCGCTGGCTTCGACATCGGTCCCATCATAACAAGCGATGTTAACAGCGCCTATTCGCCGCTCTGCTGCAGGAGTTTGGCGACCAGTGCCGTCCAGCCCGTCTGATGGCTCGCGCCCAGGCCCGCGCCGTTGTCGCCGTGGAAGTATTCGTAAAACAGAACGTGATCGCGGAAATGCGGATCGGCCTGGAACTTTTCCGTGCCCCCGTACACCGGCCGGCGTCCCTCGCCATCGCGCAGAAACACGCGCGAGAGCCGCCGCGACAGTTCCTCGGCGACCTGCCCGAGAGTTTTCTTCTCCCCCGATCCCGTCGGGAACTCTACCTGAACCTCGTTGCCGAAGTAGTGGTTGAACCTCTGCAGCGATTCAATCAGCAGAAAATTCACCGGGAACCACACCGGCCCGCGCCAGTTCGAGTTGCCTCCGAACAGACCGGTGTTCGATTCCGCCGGCTCGTAATCCACGCGATAAGCCTGGCCGTCCACCGGCAAAATGAAGGGCTGCTGCTGGTGATACTTGGACAGGGCCCGGATGCCATGCGGCGAAAGAAACTCGGATTCGCTTAACATGCGTTCCAGCACGCGGATCAGCCTGGACCGCGCCAGCAGGCTCAGCAGGCGCCGCGATTCCATTCCTTCCCGCGAGAGCGACGCGATGTTGCCGCACAAATCCGGCCGGTTGCGCATGAACCACTCCATGCGCCGCCGGAATCCGGGCAGCTGGTCAATGACCTGCGGCTCCAGCGTATCCACCGCGAATAGCGGGATCAATCCCACCATCGAGCGCACCTTCATGGGGATCGATTGCCCGTTCGGCAGGCGCAGCCGGTCGTAGAAGAATCCGTCCGTCTCGTCCCACAGCCCGCCGTCGCCCAGACCGTTCATGGCCGCGGCGATGTACAGAAAATGCTCGAAAAACTTGCTGGCCACGTCTTCGTAAATCTGGTTGACCTTGGTGGCCAGCTCCAGCGCGATCTTCAGCATGTTCAGGCAGAACATGGCCATCCAGCTGGTGCCGTCGGATTGTTCCAGGTAGCCGCCCCACGGCAGCGGCTTGGAGCGGTCAAAGACGCCGATGTTGTCCAAGCCCAGGAATCCGCCTTCGAAGATGTTGTTGCCGGTGGAATCCTTGCGATTCACCCACCAGGTGAAATTCAGCAGCAGCTTGTGAAACACGCGTTCGAGAAACGGATAGTCGGGGCGGCCCGTCAGCTTGCGATGAATCTGGTACACGCGCCAGCACGCCCACGCATGCACGGGAGGATTTACGTCGCCGAACGCCCACTCATACGCCGGGATCTGACCGTTCGGATGCATGTACCACTCGCGTAGAAACAACTGCATCTGCCCCATGGCGAATTCCGGATCCACCAGCGCCAGCGGAATCGCGTGGAATGCGAGATCCCACGCCGCGTACCACGGGTATTCCCATTTGTCGGGCATCGAGATCACGTCTTCGTTGTACAGGTGGACCCATTGCGCGTTCCGGCCGGTTAGTCGCGACGCCGGCGGCGGGGGCTGGCCGGGATCCCCTTTGAGCCACGTCTCCACCACGGAATGATAGAACTGCTTGCTCCACAAGAGTCCCGCGAAAGCCTGCCGCTGGACCCGCTTGCCGTCTTCAGATAGCGTCGCCGGCGCGAAGGAGTAGAATTCGTCGGCCTCGGCGATGCGTTTCGCGAAGATCCCGTCGAAATCTGCCGCGATGATGGGCACAAGTGGCGATAGGTCGGTCGCTTGGGTCAGGCGCAGCCGCACCATGGAGGTTTCTCCGGGCGCGAGATCGAGCTGGTACCAGGCGCATGCCTTGGTCCCGGTTTGCTCCGGGTTCACTGCGTCCTGCCGGCCTTTAATGATGCGCTGGTGAAACGAATCCTTCACGTAGGGGCGGGCGTTTTCCATTCCCCAGAGCGCCTGCGCGTTGGTCTCATTTTCGGTGAATAACAGCGACGGATTTCCATCCAGCATGAGCCGGTACGAGCCCAAGTCCTCCTGCTGCGCGTCTATTCCGATGTGTCCGGTCCCGTCCGCGGCGCGGCGCACCGCAGGCCTTTGAACCTGCGGGTCCCACGACCATGTGTTGCGGAACCAGAGCGTCGGCAGCAGGTGCAGCCGCGCGGATTCGGGTCCGCGGTTCGCCACGCTGATCCGGATGAGGATATCGTTGGAGTCCACTTTGGCGTATTCGGCGAAGACATCGAAGTAGCGGTTCTCGTCGAAAATTCCGGTGTCCAGAAGTTCATATTCAGGTTCCTGGCGCGACCGGCTGGTATTTGCCTCCAGGAGCCGCTTGTACGGAAACTCGGCCTGCGGATACTTGTACAGGCACTTCATGTAGGAATGCGTCGGCGTGGAGTCGAGGTAGTAGTAATATTCCTTGACGTCCTCGCCGTGATTTCCCTGGTTGCCGGTCAGCCCGAACAGCCGTTCTTTCAGAATCGGATCGCGGCCATTCCAGAAGGCCAGCGCGAAGCACAATCGCTGATGGTTGTCGCAGATTCCCGCGATGCCGTCTTCGCCCCAGCGATACGCCCGCAGGTGCGAATGCTCGAACGGAAAAAACTCCCACGCGGTCCCGTGCTCGCTATAATCCTCGCGAACCGTTCCCCATTGGCGCTCGGACAGATAGGGACCCCAGCGCCGCCAGTGCTCTTCCCGCCGCCAGGCTTCGTGCAGGCGCCGCTTTTCCGCTTCCATGAATCCTTGATTCTAGCGGGTTGACGTGGCCGCTCGTTGACTCTCGCGGTTCGGAGAAAAACTGAACCGCGACAGCTATGGAGCGGCTTCCAGGGCAAACAGGTCTTCCATCGTGATCTTGCGCTCTTTGGCGCGATCAAAAAGGTGCTCACGAAGTTGAGGTGGCAGGTCCAGCCATTTAATTTTCGGCATCAGCCGCCGAAAGTCATCCGGGCGAGTTCCTCGCGGAGACGGACGGTTTCGGCCGGATCGGTGGATTTCTGAAAGCGGTCCGCAAGCTCAAGAAAGGCTGTTCGACGCTGTTCGTACGCAGTGATCGCATCGCTTAAGAGATCAACGATTGCCCGGTTACAGCTCACGTGCCTGTTTTCCGCGATTGCATCAATCTTCTCGGCCATTTCAGCTGGGACCGTAATGCTTCGTCTGATGACTGGCGCTTCAGTAACCGTTTCCATGGCACCAGAATACACCAAATCCAACCACAACGCATCGATAGGGCTCTAAGTAGTTGTAATCAAATTAATTCCGAGGTGTCCCGAATGCCCCCCGCAGCAGCGTGATCGCCGGCGGCTCGCCCATCACGATGCTCACCACGTCGAAGCGCACGCGTTCCCATGGCGTGCAAGTCTTGCGTGCGTACTCGCGAGCCACGCGGATCAGGTGGCGCTGCTTCTCCGGATTCACGGCCCGTTCGGGAGGGCCATACTCGGCCGTTTCACGCGTCTTCACTTCGACGATCACCAGATCCTCGCCGTCGCGCGCGATCAGGTCCGCTTCAGCCTCGCCGGATGACAGCCGATAGTTCCGGGCGACGATGATGAAGCCCTCGCGGCGCAAATAGCGATGCGCCAGATCCTCGCCGCGACGGCCAGCCGCCAGATCGCGATCCCACGTCTGTCGCCTCCGGGCGTGGCGCAGTTGATCCAGTATGGCCCCGATCACGATTTAATCACTTGTAACCGCCACTCGATCACCTTGCCACGAACCAGATAGCACAAGTAATATTCCCAGAACCTGCGAAAGCGCGGGAACGTATTCACCAGCCATTCGAAGCCCAGCCATCTCCACAAAGCTAGTAGCTTCACCCGCACGGAATTCTCCTGAAATCGGACGTTGGAGTAGTATCCGTATCCGGCGTTATCGGGGCCGAAATAACGCATCGAGAAACTGTTCAGGTGCCAGCGGTGGGTGGGATCGCAAAAGGAGCTGAAATCGGTATAGTGCGGCGTTACGATCAGCACCTCGCCGCCGCCGCGGACCAGGCGGTGGAATTCCTCCATGCTGCGGATCACGTCCGAAAGATGCTCGATCACGTGCACCGCTTGCAGCGCGTCAAAGGCTGAATCGCGAAAGGGATACGGAAAACGGTCCAGATCCGCGATCACATCGGCCCGCGACGCCGGATTCCGGTCGACGCCAATCGCGCCCGCTTTCTTGTTGATCCCGCAACCGACATCCAAGACTGTCATGGGAATCGCATGCGAACCGACGATTGTAACGCACGGATAGGAACCGGCAATGGTATTCTGCGCAATAACCGCCGAACCATGAGCGTCCATGGCGAAAACACGGGCGATTTCCTTCGCGAGGCCAGCAGCATGGCTCTGCGGGACGCCGTCACCAGTGCCCTGGCCGCCTCGGGATCCTTGGTACAAGCGGCTCCCGATATCCTGCGCGCGGTGTGCACGACATTCGGTTGGCAAACCGGATCTCTCTGGACCGTGGAGCCCCACCTCGACCGGTTGCAATGCGTCTCGGTCTGGCACATTTCAGCGCTTTCCATTCCCGAATTCGAAGCCGCTACGCGCAATCGCACTTTCGCACGCGGCGCCGGCATACCCGGACGGGTGTGGGCCGGCAGCCAACCCGTCTGGATCCCGGACCTCTCACAGGACGCTACTTTCCAGCGCGCACAGCCCGCCGAGCACGCGGGACTCCACGCCTGTGTCGCATTCCCCATTGCGGTGGGCGGGTCCGTGGTGGGCGTCATCGAGTTTTTCAGCCGCGAAATTCGCGAGCCCGACCAGAAGCTCATCGAAATGCTGGGCGCCCTCGGGAGCCAGATCGGACAATTCGTCGAACGCAAGCGCGCCGAGGAGATGTTCGGGCGCTTCTTTACTCTCTCCATCGACATGCTCTGCATCGCCGGGTTCGACGGGTACTTCAAGCGCCTGAACCCGGCCTGGGAGCGCGTCCTGGGCTACACGGTCGAGGAACTCACCGCGCGGCCTTTCGTCGATTTTGTGCATCCCGACGATCGCGCCGCCACCATAGCCGTGGCTCAGAAAATCGCTAAGGGCGGCCAGGCCATTTCGTTTGAAAACCGCTATCGTGCCAAAGACGGAACGTATCGCTGGCTGCTGTGGAACGCCACGCCGCATGAGGAGCAGGAACTGATCTACGCTACAGCGCGCGACATCACCGAGCGTAAGAAACTGCGCGAAGAGGCGGAGGCAGCCAACCAAGCCAAGTCCGAATTCCTGGCGCGCATGAGCCATGAAATCCGCACCCCGCTGAACGTCCTGATCGGCATGGCCGATCTGCTCGAGCGTACTTCCCTCAACCCCGATCAGCAGCAGTACGTCCACACGATGCAGCGTGCCGGCACCAGCCTGCTCACGCTGATCAATGACATTCTGGATCTTTCCAAGGTCGAAGCCGGCCAGATTGTTCTTGAGGAGATCGATTTCGACCTTCCTGGTCTGCTGGACGCGGTCGTCGAGATTATGTCCGTGAGGGCCAAGGAGAAAAATGTCGAGCTCCGCTACGAAATCGCGCCGTCCACACCCACCCGGCTCACAGGCGATCCCAACCGGCTTCGGCAGGTCCTCATTAACTTGGCCGGCAACGCCCTTAAGTTCACTGAAAAGGGGCAAGTAGCGGTTCGCGTCGAGAAACACCCGGACGATCCCACGGACACCTTGCGATTTTCCGTTGCCGATAGCGGAATCGGGATCCCGCCGGACCAACTCGAATCCATTTTTGAGGCATTCATCCAGGCCGATGTTTCCACAGCCCGCAAGTACGGTGGTACCGGTCTCGGCCTCGCGATTTCTAAGCATCTGGTGGAGCTCATGAACGGACGGATCTGGGCTCGCAACAATTCCGGGCCGGGGGCGACTTTCTATTTCACGGCCAGACTCGGCGCGCACCGCACGGAACCGGCCATGGAGAAAATTGCAGCCGGCGCGGAGGCTGCTCCTGCCAGCCAGGTCGGGTCCTTGGGAATTCTGGTGGTCGATGACTCGGAAGACAACCGCTTTCTGGTCGCGGAATATCTCAAGAGCTCCGGCTGCCGGCTGGACTTCGCTGAAAACGGGCAGGTCGCGGTGGAGAAGTTCTGCGGGGGATCCCACGACGGGAGTTCGTACGACCTGGTGTTGATGGATCTCCAGATGCCGGTCCTGGACGGTTACGAAGCCACTCGCCGTATCCGGGCGTGGGAGCGCGAACGCGGGCGTCCTGCCACTCCTGTCCTGGCCTTGACCGCCAGCGCGCTCGAAAGCGAGGGAAGCCGGGCCATGGACGCCGGCTGCACGGAGTGGATTCGCAAACCAGTGCGGCTGGCGGATTTCCGCGCCATTGTTGGCAAGTACGCCGGCCGAAGGAGTGAATCAGGCTCGAACGCCGCGGAATCCCGCATCCGCGCTCTGGCCCCTGCCTACCTTGACCAGCGCCGTCAGGATGTGCGCACCATTCAAGCGGCCCTGGAGAAGTCGGATTTCAGCTCGATTCGCGTTGTGGGTCACAAAATGAGCGGCACCGGCGGAGGATACGGGTTCCCGCGCATCAGCGAGATCGGCGCGGCTCTCGAAACCGCCGCCGCATCGAAGGACGCGCGCGCAATCCGCGCTCAGGTGGAAGCGTTGTCCGCGTTTTTGCTCAGTGCCAGTCGCGGTCCAGGTACTTGATCAACAGCACCTCGTTGCCCTGCTCGTTATAGATCAATTCGTCCACCAGCTCGCGCGTCATCATGATCCCGAATCCGCCCGGCCGCATCCCCAGCATCTCTCGGACTTCAACGTGCTCCACCGGCGAATCCGCCGGATTCGAAACCGCGGCATGCGTCAGCTGCTCGAAGGAGAATCCCTTGCCTGGATCGCGAACATAATACAGCGCGGCTCGCTTGGTTCGCACATAGGTGATGGTGACCCTCTTGCCGGGATCGGACCCCGCGCCGTGCTCGATTGCGTTCAATAGAATTTCGCGGAACGCCGTGGTCACTTGTTCCTGTTCGGCGGGCGTCAAGTCCATCCCCAGCTCGCGGATGAACTGCACGATGCGACTGGCGGTTTCGATCTTGCAGCGCAGGCGCAGCCCCAGCCACTGCGGGCGGGCGGACAGCACCTGGATATCGTCCTCGGCGCCGGATCCGCTGAGCGCCCGCTCCACCATCTCCGTCACGGCATTCACCGTGAACGGCTTGCTGAAATAGCTGAAAGCCCGTTCCCGGATCGCGCGGACGATATTCTCCGGCGTATTCGCCACCGTCATCACCACCACCGGCGTTTCCGGCTGCACTTCGCGAATGCGCTCGAGCAGCGTCATTCCATCCAGTCCCGGCATGTTCAGGTCGGTCAGCACCAGGTCGTAGGGAGTGCTTTCCACCAGTTGTAGACCGGCACTGCCGTCGTAGGCGCTTTCGATATGACGGTCGGGGGCGTCCAAGGTGGCACGCAGCAGGCCGTGCACATCCGGGTCGTCGTCCACAATCAGGATGCGCTTAGGGACGGCCATCCAATGTAGTACGATACCAGAGTCAACTGGGGTGCGGATTACGTCCCGGACCATCGCCATGCTGATCGAGGTTCATCAAATCGACGACGTTTGCGTGCTGCGCTTCGAGGGGCGCTTCACCACCGGCTCCGATCCCGAGTACCTGCGCGGCAAGGCGGAGGAGCTAAAGCAGCTCAATTGCAGCAAAGTGCTGGCTGATTTCCGGGAAGTGCTCTCGGTTGGTTCCACGGCGATCGGATTCATCGTCGCCATCTATTCCTCCGTGACCAAAAAGCCGGACGGGCGATTCGTGCTGGTGGGTGCGCAGCCGCGCGTTCGCGAAGTGCTCGATCTGACGCGCCTCAGCACCATCCTGCCCATGGCCAACGATATGGCCTCCGGCATGGCCGCGCTGCGCGGCACCGCTAGCGCGCATGGGCATCACTAAGGTCGCCCTAGTCACCGGTGCCGGCAGCGGGATCGGCCGCGCTGCAAGCCTGGCGTTACATGCGTCCGGATATCAAGTGGTGCTGGCCGGGCGGCGCCTAGCGCAACTGGAACAGACCGCGGATTCGACTCGCATGCTGGTAGTGCCTACCGATGTCGGCAAGCCGGATTCCGTGCGCGCACTCTTCTCGAGAATCAGAGACGTGTTCGGGCGATTGGACCTGCTCTTCAATAACGCGGGCATCGGCGCGCCCGGCATCCCCATGGAAGAGCTGACGTACGAACAGTGGAACGCCGTGGTGCAGGTGAACCTGACCGGTGCGTTCCTGTGCGCGCAGGAAGCCATCCGGATGATGAAGGCGCAGCAGCCGCGCGGCGGACGCATCATCAACAACGGCTCGATCTCCGCGCACGCTCCTCGCCCCAATTCGGCGCCCTACACTGCCACCAAGCACGCCATCACGGGACTCACGAAATCCATCGCGCTCGACGGCCGCAACTTCGACATCGCCTGCAGCCAGATCGATATCGGCAACGCCGCCACCGAGCTCACCGAGCGCATGGCCGCCGGGATCGTCCAGGCCAACGGCTCGACCATGGTCGAGCCCCGCATGGATCTGAAGCACGTCGCCGACGCGATCGTCTACATGGCGAATCTGCCGCTGGAAGCCAATGTTCAGTTCATGACCGTGATGGCGACCAAGATGCCGTTCGTCGGCCGCGGCTAACTCTTACTGCAAGCCCAGCGCCTTGGCCGGATTCGTCTTCGCCATCAGATCGATCTGCGCGTCGGTGATGCCTTCCTTCTCGAGCGCCGCGAAGTAGGCCACCATCCCGTCCGGATGCAGCGGACTATTCGGCTGTCCCAGGTCGCTTGAAAGAATGATGTGTTCCGGCCCGACCTCGCGAATCGCCTTCGCCCATTCCGCCGCGTTCATCCGCCCGTACACCAATTCAATGTAGGCGCCCAATTGCGCCGCTTCCTTCATCTGCGCGATTGACATGCGCACGGGCGGCGTCAGCGCGTGCGTCACCACCACGTGCTCCACACCTTGCTTGCGCGCTTCCCGAACGATCATGAGGCCCTCTTCCGGCGACGAGTGGCCCGTTTCGAGCGTCAGGTTGTGCTGCTTGACGAGAGCGATCACCTGCTTCACTTCCGGCAGCAGCTCCCCGTTCTTCGCCACCGGCACGAACGGACGATTCTCCTTGGAATCGCGCACCTGATTCTCGGCGTCGAAGGTCGGCATCCACACCACGCGTCCCCATCCGCCCTTCATCATCGTCATGCGCTCCACCGCCGCTGGGTTGATGCCGCCCACCGTGAGGTTCAGGTCGATCCCGCCGAAGATCTCGATCCCCGGCACTTCTTTCCTGACGATGTAGGCCAGTGCAGCGGTCGATTCGTAGTGGTTCTTCAAAACCAGCCCCCGCATGCCGCGTGCTTTGGCCAGCTTGGCCAGATCGATCGCGTCAATCGAGCGCGCCGTGCTATCCGGACCGCTATGCGCATGGATGTCGATGACTCCGTTGAGCAACTGACCGAACGCGGCCGCGGCGAATAATACAAGCAAAGTGAACCTCATTTGTTGACCTCCGGCATCAGAAAGTCGAAATCGCACCCTAGATTGGCCTGGGTGACGTGATCTAGAAATAGGCGGCCATAGCCGCGCTGGTAATGCGGAGAAGGTTTGACGAAGCTTCGCAGCCTCCGCGCGATCTCTTCCTGCGGCAGCGCCAGCTCCAGCTTGCGCGCAGCGACGTCCAGCATGATTTCGTCGCCGGTCTTCACCACCGCCAGAGGACCGCCCACGGCCGACTCGGGCGCGACATGCAGAATCACCGTCCCGAATGACGTCCCGCTCATGCGCGCGTCGGAAATGCGGACCATGTCCGTCACGCCCTGTTCCAGCAGCTTCTTCGGCATCGGGATATGTCCCCATTCAGGAAATCCAGGCGCGCCCTTGGGGCCGCAGTTCCGCATCACCAGAACCGTATCCCGATCCACGGGAAGATCGTTGCGGTCGATCTCGGCCATCATCTGGTCGCGCGTCTCGAACACATAAGCCCGGCCGCGATGCTGCATCAGCTCTGCCGACGCCGCCGTCACTTTGATCACCGCCCCATCCGGAGCCAGGTTGCCATAGAGCACGGCGATTCCCCCTTCGGGTGATACCTGCCGGATTACCTTGTCGTCCTGCGATTTGGTTCGTTCGATATTCTCACCGATGGATTTTCCGTTCACTGTCACGGAGCCGCCATGCAATAAGCCAGCGATCTTGTTCATCACCGCCGGAACGCCGCCCGCGTGAAACAAATCCTCCATCAGATACTCGCCCGACGGCTTCACGTTCGCGACGCACGGCGTCTTGCGCGCGATGCGGTCGAAATCGTCGAGTGTCAGCCGAATTCCCAGCCTTCCGGCTATGGCAATGAGATGCACTACGGCATTCGTCGATCCTCCCAGCGCCATCAGCACGGTAATCGCGTTCTCGAACGCTTCGCGCGTCAAAATCCGCGAAGGCGTCCGGCCTGCTTCAATAAGTTCCACCGCCGCGCGACCGCTCAATTCCGCGTTCGCCAAACGGCGCGAATCTGGCGCCGGAATGCTGGCCGACCCCGGCAGCGTCATCCCCAGCGCTTCCGCCAGGCTGGTCATGGTGGACGCCGTCCCCATCACTGTGCAGTGCCCCGACGTTCGCGCGATGCAGCCCTCCACTTCGCTCCACTCCTCGTCGGTGAGCTTCCCCGTGCGGTACAAGTCGAATAGTTTGCGGCCGTCGGTGCCGGACCCAAGCCGCTGCCCTTTAAACTGGCCCGCCAGCATCGGTCCGCCCGGCACGACGATCGCGGGAATATCTGCACTGGCTGCGCCCATCAACTGTGCCGGCGTAGTCTTGTCGCACCCACACAGCAGGACCACCGCATCCAGTGGATTCGCCCGAATCGACTCCTCCACGTCCATCGCCATCAGATTCCGGAACATCATCGTGGTCGGGAGCATGAACATCTCGCCCAGCGAGATGGTCGGGAATTCCAGCGGCACGCCGCCCGCCGCCAGCACGCCGCGTTTCACCGCCGTCGCCACCTCGCGCAGATGCGCGTTGCAGTTGTTCAGCTCGCTCCAGGAGTTGCAGATCCCGATGATGGGCTTGCCGTCGAACACGTCCGCGGGATAGCCTTCCGACCGCAGCCACGCCCGCCGCGCCATCCCGTGATATCCGGGCGTCTGAAACCACTGGCTACTGCGCTTGTTCTTCATACGGCTGGCGCCATAAATTATCACACGCGCAGGGGGCGCTCCATCCACATCACGTCCCAGTATTTGTCGAACTTTCGTCCCACCTGGGTGAATAGTCCGATGCGCTGGAAGCCGAAACGTTCATGCAGGGCGTTGGACGCAGGATTCGGTTGCGCGATACCAGCCACAATTCGATGGATGTCCTGATCCGCGATCGCGTCAAACAGCGCGGTGTAGAGCAAAGTCCCGACGCCTCGACCGACCCCATCCGGCCTGCAGGCAACACTCGACTCAACGGTCGTATCGTAGGCGTCCTTACTTCTATGCCGCCCGGTGCATGTGTACCCGAGCACATTGTTCTGGGAATCACAGGCCACTAATAACCGATATCGCCTGCCGTCCGAATGCTCGTGGGACCATTGCACGCGCTGCTCGGGCCGGTACGGCTGGACATCGAACGTGATGTGCGTATGGACGATGTAATGATTGTGTATTTCAGTGATGCTCGCCAGGTCTTCAAGTGTGGCGGGACGCACGGTCACATTCATTACCGTCCTCCCGACACATCCAGAATTGCCCCCGTGACAAAGGACGCCTCCTCCGACAGCAGCCACAAAATCGCCGCCGCCACTTCCTCGGGCTGCCCGCCGCGCTGCATGGGGACCATCGTCTTCACGCGATCCACGCGTCCCGGCTCGCCGCCCTTGGCGTGCATACCGGTGTAGATGAATCCCGGTCTCACCGCGTTCACTCGAATCTTCTCTTCCGCTACTTCCTTTGCGAGTCCCACGGTGAAGGTGTCGACGGCTCCTTTGGTGGCGGCGTAATCGACATACTCACCGGGAGATCCAGTCCGCGCGGCGCCTGAGGAAACGTTGACGATCGCGCCGCCTGCGCCGCCCTGCTTCGAAGACATCCGCCGGACCGCTTCGCGCGAACACAGCATGGTGCCGATCGCATTGGTCGAGAACATCCGCTGCATCCGGGCTGCGTCCATCTGCTCCAGCCGCATCTGGGATTCGAGCGTGGCCGCGTTGTTCACCAGCGCGCTCACCCTGCCGAGCTCGCGATCCGCGGCTTCGAACAGCCTGACAACGTCGTCCTCCACTCCGATGTCCGCCTGAACCGCGATCGCCTTGGGCATCGATGCAGCCACCTGCTCCGCTGCGGCACGGTCCTGCAGATAGTTGACACACACGGCGTAGCCTCGTTGAGCCGCCAGTCGAGCCGTCGCGGCGCCGATACCTCGGCTGCCTCCGGTGACAATCAGGGTTTTCAAGATGGTTTCTTCAGTGTAGTCCGCCGATTCTCAGCGTGCATTCGCCGATCCGTGCTCGGATCTCCGTCGTTCGCACGCTATGATCGCGAGCGAAAGGAAAATTTTTATGACAGCGTTTGCACTATCATCTGCCAAGCCCTATCGAGGCCTGGGAATGGAAGGATTCATCGCGAAATGGTATGCGAATCTTACCAAGAAAGCACTCGACGATTTCAGGGCGCTGGCTCGCCAGATCGCGAACCAGCTTCCGCCCGGCGCTGATGTGCTGGAAGTCGCTCCCGGTCCCGGATATTTCGCCATCGAGCTAGCGAAGCTCGGCGACTACCGCATCACCGGCTTAGACATCAGCGAAACGTTCGTTGAAATCGCCAAGCAAAAGGCCACCGAAGCTAATGTCCAGGTGGATTTCCGCCACGGTAACGCCTCCGGCATGCCGTTCAAAAGCGACAGTTTCGATTTCCTGCTTTGCCGGGCCGCGTTCAAGAATTTCAGCGCGCCTCTGGGCGCCCTCCGGGAGATGCATCGAGTGCTCAAGCCGGGCGGCAGGGCTCTGATTATCGACTTGCGGAAGGATACTCCCAACGAATCGATTTCTCAGGCTGTGGATGAAATGAAGCTGGGAACCGTCAACGGGATCCTCACCAAAGCGACCTTCCGCTTCATGCTACTGAAGCGCGCCTACACCAAGCGCGATTTCGAGCAGATGGTCTCCGAAACTCGTTTCGACAAAGTCGAGATTCGCGAAGGCCACATTGGGCTGGAGATTTTACTCACCAAATCCCCGATTTGTGTTCACGCGCGTTCCGCTGCGGCCAGTTGAATGGCCGCAAGCTACTTCTTCTTGGTCTCTTCGTAGGCGGCCAGTGTCGGCCCGACCGTGCCGCGCGGCATCAGGCTCGGCCCCGAAAGCTGAAACACTTTGCTGAGGTCGGTGTTGACGTCGATCACCAGGCCGAGAAAACCCGACTGCATCTCGTCCCAGTTCTGATCACCCCACAGGATCGTCTTGCCGGGATCAGGATTGAACTTGTTGTTCGCCGAGTTGTCGTAGTGCGCCACCGTCAGAATCCGCGTGCCCTTGGGAACCGGCAACGGCTTGGCGAGCTGGTAGCCCACCTGCCAGTCGAAATTCCATTTCCCCTTAAACACCGTTTCCGCTTCACCCGTCGGATACGTCACACGAACCTCGTAATCCTTGCCCCGCAGGTGCATGTGGGGCTGGATGTAAACCAGCTTCGCGTTATCCACGCCCACCGTCACTTCGCTGACCACTTCCGCGTTGCTGTCGCCCGCCGGGATCACCAGGTTGAAGGCCGCCGGCGTGCCCGGCGACATCCAGTAGCGCGTCTTCGGAGGAGCCTTTGCAAACACCAATCCGACTTTCGACCGGTCGGTTTGCGGTGTGCCCACCGACGTATAGTGAATGTTAAAAATGATGTCCGAACCCTTGGGGACGAACTTGGCCGAACCGTCCACGTCGAAACTCTGCGCGCCGAGCCCCGGATTGTACTTGCCCAGCAGATCCGTGCCATCCCGCGCGCCGCCCATCGCCTCGGATCCTTCTTCGTACGCTTCGCCCGGCACGGCGTTCGCCAGCCATGTAGATGACGGCGGACGGACAATGGCCCGCATATGATGGACCACCTTTGCATTGCCCGGACGCATCTCAGCCGCCACCACCCACTTGTCTTCAGTGAAGGTGGCTTTGACCAGGATGTTCTGATAGTTGATCGTCCCCGTCGCCTTCACCTGGAAGTCCTTGGGCATCTCGATGATCATGTCCGGCTTGATGTTCCAGCCGTCCTGGAATTTGAGCGGCGGCGGCGCGTCTTTCAGGTTGCCCTCCGGGGCGCCCGCGTCGGCCCAGGCCGAGATGGTGGCGAGCTCATCCGTGCTCAGCCGGCGGTCGTTGGCGAAGTGGCCGTACCTCGGGTCCGCGAACCACGGCGGCATCTTTTCGGTGACCACGGCGGCCTTCATCGCCTTGGCCCACGGCCGCGCCTCCGTATAGCTCAGCAGCGACATGGGCGCGATTTCGCCTGGCCGGTGGCACCCTTGGCAGTGCTTCTGCAGAATCGGAAGAACGTCTTTGTGAAACGTCGGAGTCGCAGCCATCGCCGCAACACCCATCAGCAGTACGCCTGCGGTCACACGAAACATTCCGGCACCTCCAACACGCGCGATTTGTTCAGAGTATATCACTTGCATTCATTCGCTTGCCGTTCATCGCGATCGCCTCGATTCTAGAGACGGAATTCTCCGGGAGTATGCTGGTCGTGGAGGAAGACAACCATGCCATCGGCGAAAACGGCTACTGCAAAGACTACATCCTTGAGATTCGCGACGCGAATCGACTTGGCGGATCAGGATCGAAAAGCATTGATCGGTTTGCTGAACGAGTGCCTGGCCGACACGTCCGATCTTTACTCACAAATCAAGCAGGCCCACTGGAACGTCAAAGGTCTGAACTTTTTTCAGCTCCACGAGCTGTTCGACCAACTCGCCGCGGAAGTGTTCCCGTACATCGATCTCATCGCCGAGAGAGTGACTGCCTTGGGTGGAGTCGCGCTCGGAACCGCCCGGATGACGGCGGCCAGCTCGTCCTTGCCCGAGTATCCCGTGGAAGCAACCGAAGGCCGCGAGCATCTGAAGGCCTTGATCGACCGGTACGCCGCGTTCACAAGTTACATTCGGAAGGCCATTGATTTCGCGGACGAACACCACGACAAATCCACCGCGGACATCTTCACGGAAATCTCCCGCACAGTGGACAAGCAGTTGTGGTTCCTGGAAGCACATCTCCAAAGTTAGAGCGAGGCCAGGAGTGGACAGCGCCGCGGAATTACCGGGAAAAGCCGATTTGCGCGACTATCTGGCGATAGAGCGAACGTTTCTTGCCTGGATTCGAACGGGTCTGGCGTTGATGGGATTCGGCTTCGTGGTGGCGCGGTTTGGCTTGTTCCTGTCGGAGTTCCAGCTTCTCCAGGGCGGACCCGCGGCTCAGTCGCACCGCTTCTCGCTGTGGGCTGGAACCGCGCTCATCGCCGCCGGCATCGGCGTGAATCTATATTCGGCGTGGAGCCACGTTCACCTTGTAGCCGAATTGAATCGCGGCGGGATCGCACGCCCGCGTTCTCCCAAACTGGCCGTGATGGTAGCGGTTTTTCTCGCTTTGGTCGGCCTGGCAATGGCCATCTATCTCACTCTGATCCGGGAGTCCTGACCGCTTAGCGTTGGCCGGCTACATCAAAAGCCGCAGACAATCCTCAATGGTCTGCGCGGCGAAATCCGCCTGATCTTTGTTGATCACCAGGGGCGGGCACAGCCGGATAGTGTTCGGACCCGCTCCGAGCACCAGAAGCCCGCGCTCGAAGCACATCTGGACCAGGCGGTCGCGCAGGTCACCTGCACGTTCCTTCGTCACTTGGTCCCGTACGAGCTCGATCCCGATCATCAGCCCCAACCCGCGAACGTCGCCCACAATCGGGATACGCTGCGGCAAATCCCCCAGGCGCGCCATAAGGCGCGCGCCAATGAGTCCCGCATTGTCCACCAGTCCCTGTTCCAGCAGCTCGATCGTCGCCAGCGACGCCGCCACTGCCACCGGATTCCCGCCGAAGGTCGACGCATGCGCACCCGGCTTCCAGTCCATCAGCTCGGCTCGCGCCACCATCGCCCCCAGTGGCATCCCGCTGGCGATCCCCTTGGCCAGCGTGATTACATCCGGCTCCAGACCAAAGTGCTGGCTCGCGAACATCTTACCTGTCCGGCCCATGCCCGACTGTACCTCGTCGGCAACCAGCAGAATCCCGTACTTGTCCGCCAGACTTCGCAGCTCGTCGAAAAACTTGCGGGGAGGCACCACGTAACCGCCTTCCCCCTGTATGGGTTCCACGAAGATCGCGGCGACCTCTTGGGCCGGCACCTTGGTGCGGAACAGCTCGGTTTCAATCGCCTTCACGCACTCCACCGCGCAGGAATCGGGCGACTTCCCATAAGCACAGCGATAGCAATAGGCGTACGGCACGTGGTGCACGCCCGGCATCACCGGAAAGAACCCCTTTTGCTGGGTGCTCTTGCTCGCCGTCAGCGCCAGCGAGCCCATGGTTCTGCCATGGAAGGCGCCTGCGAAGGCCACGAACTGGCCCCGCCCGGAGTGGAAGCGCGCCAGCTTGATGGCCGCCTCGATCGCTTCGGTCCCTGAATTGCCAAAGTAAACGCGTCGTGAAACACTTCCAGGAAGCCCGCCGCCAACCAGTTTCGCCAGCTTCTCAGCGAGAACGACCATGTTCTCGTAGTAGAAGTCCGTTCCAGACATATGGATCAGCTTGGCGGCTTGCTCCTGGATCGCCTCTACGACTTTGGGGTGGCAGTGCCCCGTGGCGACCACGGCGATGCCCGCCGCGAAGTCCAAGAACCGGTTGCCATCCGGGTCTTCCACGATGGCCCCCTCTCCCCTTTCGGCGACTAGCGGATAAGACCTTGTATAAGAAGGAGATATCAATTGATCATCGCGAGCAATGACAGCCCGGGCCTTGGGCCCCGGCAGGGAGGTTATGAGCTTTGGCAGCATCGTTTTAGCTCCTTCCGCATCCAACAACTTGATAATCGAACACTAAGATTATTGCATGGCGATATGCTAACATGCTATAGTTTCTTCAAGAGGTCAGCCCGTTATGGATTTTAACCGCTTTACGGAAAAACTCCAGGAAGCTTTCCGCTCTGCCCAGTCTCTGGCTGCCGGTCGCGGAAACCAGCAGATCGACGTCGAGCATTTGCTCGTCGCCCTTCTCGAACAGGAAGGGGGTCTGGCCCAGTCGATCCTGGCCCGGGCCGAGGTGAAGTTGGAAGATGTCCATCGCCGCCTGATCCAGGAGCTCGACAAGCTCCCCAAGGTGTCCGGCTCCGGGGTCGCCCAAGACCAGATTTATATTACCGCCCGGCTGCAAAAGCTGATGACCGCGGCCGAGAACGAAGCCAAGCGCCTCAAGGACGAGTACGTCTCGATCGAGCACGTCATCCTGGCCGCAACCGACGAAAAAGCCTTCAAGGATCTCGGCATCACTCGCGACCGCCTGATGCGCGTGCTCCAGGAAGTTCGCGGGTCGCAGCGCGTCACCACGCAGAATCCCGAAGCCACCTACGAAGCTCTCGAAAAATACGGCCGCGATCTGACCAAGGCGGCCGCGCAGAACAAACTCGATCCGGTGATCGGCCGCGACGAAGAAATCCGCCGCGTAATCCAGGTCCTCTCGCGGCGCACCAAGAACAATCCCGTGCTCATTGGTGAACCAGGTGTAGGAAAGACCGCCATCGTGGAAGGTCTCGCCCAGCGCATTGTCCGCGGCGACGTTCCCGAAGGACTGAAAGAGAAGAAAGTAGTCTCGCTCGACATGGGCGCGCTCATCGCCGGCGCCAAGTTCCGTGGCGAATTTGAGGAGCGCCTCAAGGCCGTCCTCAAGGAAGTCCAGTCGGCCGAAGGCAGGATCATCCTGTTCATCGACGAGCTGCACACTGTCGTCGGCGCCGGCAAGGCCGAAGGCTCCATGGATGCCGGCAACCTGCTCAAGCCCATGCTGGCTCGCGGCGAGCTGCATTGCATCGGGGCAACCACGCTCGACGAATACCGTAAGCACATCGAAAAGGATGCAGCACTGGAGCGCCGCTTCCAGACGGTCCTGGTCGACCAGCCGTCGGTCGAGGACACGATTTCCATTCTGCGCGGCTTGCGCGAGCGCTACGAAGTCCACCACGGCGTCCGCATCAAGGATTCGAGCCTGGTGGCCGCCGCCATCCTCAGCAATCGCTACATCTCCGACCGGTTCCTGCCGGACAAAGCCATCGATCTCGTTGATGAGGCTGCGGCTAAATTGAGGACTGAAATCGACTCGATGCCGGCCGAGCTGGATGAAGCCACGCGCCGCCAGATGCAGCTCGAAATCGAGCGGGAAGCCCTTAAGAAGGAATCCGACGCAGCCTCGCGCGAACGCCTGGGCAAAATCGACAAGGAAGTCGCCGAACTGAAAACCTCCACTGCCAGCCTGCGCGCCCAGTGGCAGGCCGATCAGGAAGCGCTCAAGAAGCAGCGCGAGATCCGGGCGCAGATCGACCACGTGAAGACCGAAATCGAACAAGCCGAGCGCGCCTACGATCTGAACAAGGCCGCCGAGCTCAAATACGGCAAGCTGACTGGACTCGAAAAACAACTCGAGAAAGAGGCGCATGCGCCCACTCTCCTCAAGGAGGAAGTCGACGAAGAGGACATTGCCCAAGTGGTCAGCCGCTGGACCGGCATTCCCCTCTCGAAACTTCTCGAAGGCGAGGTTCAGAAACTTCTACACCTTCCCGAGGAGCTGCACAAACGCGTGGTCGGACAGGACGAAGCCGTCGAAGCGGTGGCCGATGCGGTCATGCGCGCCCGTGGCGGCCTGAAAGATCCCAAGCGGCCCATCGGCAGCTTTATCTTCCTGGGACCCACCGGCGTCGGCAAAACCGAGCTGGCTCGCGCGCTCGCGCAATATCTTTTTGACGATGAACGTTCCCTGATTCGCATTGACATGTCGGAATATCAGGAAAAACACACCGTATCCCGCCTGGTCGGAGCGCCTCCCGGATACATTGGCTACGAGGAAGGCGGGCAGTTGACCGAGGCCGTCCGCCGCCGTCCCTATTGCGTGATCCTGCTGGACGAAATCGAAAAAGCCCACAGCGACGTGTTCCACGTTCTGCTGCAACTGCTCGACGACGGCCGCCTGACCGACGGCCAGGGACGCACGGTGGACTTTAAGAACACCATCGTGATCATGACCTCGAACGCACAGCAGGAAGACTTGCCGCGCCTGTTCCGGCCAGAGTTCCTGAACCGTGTGGACGAAGTCATCAACTTCCACCGGCTGACGCAAGAGGAATTGAAGAAGATCGTCGATATCCAACTGGAAACCCTGCGGACGCGGCTGGCCGAGCGCCACATCGACCTGCGGCTAACCGACGCCGCTCGCGCGCACCTGGTCACCGTGGGTTATGACCCTGCCTATGGCGCGCGGCCCCTCAAACGCGCCATCCAGAAGGAAGTCGAGACGCCGCTGGCTCGCATGCTGGTGGCGGGCGAAATTCGCGACGGGAAGAAAGTCCTTCTGGACTTCCGTAAGGATGCGCTAGTTTTTGAAGTCGAGTCCCCCAAGGCGGTCCGAGCATCTTAATTATGAAAGAGACGAATATGCCAGACGAAGAGAAAATCCAAACATTACCGTTGTTGGCGCTGAAGAACTCGGTGTTGTTTCCAGGACTTCTGATGCCGCTGGGAGTGGGCCGCAAGGCCTCCGTGGCCGCCGTCGAATCGGCGCTGGCGACCGAAGGCAAGGAAGTGATTGTCGTAGCGCAAAAGGATCCCACTGTGGAAACGCCCGGTGCGGACGATTTGTACACCATCGGCACCCGCGCGGTGATTCGCAAGTCGGGGCGCCCCCGGCCCGACCATATCGATCTGTTTGTGCAGGGCAGCGAACGCGTGGTGATCGTCAAAGTCGAGGAAAATGGCCACCTGAAAGCCCGGGTCCGGCCGTTGCCCTTGCCTGACGATTCCAGCCGCGAGCTGGAGGCTCTGGCTCTCTCCGTGGTCGAGATGGCCTCCAAGTACGTCAACCTGATGCAGGGCCAGCCGGCGCAGGAGATCACCCAGGCGTTCGCCGCCCAGGGCGATCCGCTGCAACTCGCGTTTCTAGTCGCCTCCGTCATGAACCTGGACGTGGAGAAGGAACAATCCCTTCTCGAAACCACGACCCGGATCGAAGCTCTGCGCATGGTGCTGGGCTGGCTGTCGCATGAAGTGGACGTGGCCGAGCTGCGCGCCAAAGTTACCGAAAAAGCCAAATCCGAGATGTCCAAAGAGCAGCGCGACTATGTGCTGCGCCAGCAGAAGAAGGCCATCGAACAGGAGCTCGGCGAAGGCGATACTGACAAGGCCGAGGCGGAAGGCCTGCGCGAACGCTTGGCCAAGGCCGATCTTCCAGAGGATGTCCGCAAGGAAGCCGACCGCGAGCTGGAACGGCTGGAGAAAATCAACTCGGCCTCGCCCGAGCACAACGTGATCCGCACCTGGCTCGAATACGTCATCGAGCTTCCGTGGAAGAAGCGCAGCGATGACAATCTGGATCTGAAGCGAGCCCGCGAGGTTCTCGACGAGGACCACTACGGAATCGCCAAGGTTAAAGAACGCATCGTCGAGCAGCTCGCCGTGCTCAAGCTGAATCCGGAAGCCAAAGCCCCGATTCTGTGCTTCGTGGGCGCACCGGGCGTCGGCAAGACTTCGCTGGGACAATCCATCGCACGTGCTCTCGGACGCAAGTTCGAGCGCATGAGCCTGGGCGGCCTGCATGACGAAGCCGAGTTGCGTGGCCACCGCCGGACATATATTGGCGCCCTTCCAGGACGCCTCATCCAGGGCATGCGGCGAGCGGGATTCATGAACCCCGTGTTGATGCTGGACGAAGTCGACAAGCTCGGGCGCGATTTCCGCGGCGATCCCGCTGCGGCGCTGCTCGAAATCCTGGATCCGGAGCAGAACAAAACGTTCCGCGACAACTATCTGGATCTGCCCTTCGACTTGTCGAAGGTGCTGTTCATCACCACCGCGAACACGCTGGATACCATTCCCGCCCCGCTGCTCGACCGCATGGAGATCCTGCGGCTCTCCGGCTATAGCGAGGAGGAGAAGACCCAGATCGCCAAGCGCTACCTGTTGCCCAAGCTGTTGCAGCATACCGGACTGACCGCCGAGCAGTGCGTGATCACCGACGAAGCGCTGCAGAAAGTCATCGAGTCCTATACGCGCGAAGCCGGTGTGCGGCGTCTGGAACAGATGCTCGGCCGCTTGATCCGCAAGGTCGCGGTCAAGTTCGCCGAAGGCGAAGCCGGTCCCGTGATCGTTAAAGGCGACGACGTTCCCGAAATGCTGGGACCCGAAGCGATCCTGCCGGAGCTTGCACGCAAGGAGCTGCCGGCCGGCGTAGCCACCGGCCTGGCATGGACAGAAACCGGCGGCGACGTGCTGTACATCGAAGCCGCGCTCCTGCCCGATGGCAAGGAGCTGACCATTACCGGCCAGCTCGGCGAGGTCATGCAGGAATCGGCCAAAACAGCCCGCAGCTATCTGTGGAGCCATGCGGCCGAATTCGGCCTCGATCCCAGCATGTTCCTCAAGAGCGGTCTCCACATCCACGTCCCGGCCGGAGCCATCCCCAAGGACGGCCCTTCGGCGGGTGTGACCATGACCACTGCGCTGGCCTCGCTCTACTCCGGCGTGCCGGCTCGCAGCGATACCGCCATGACCGGCGAAGTGACACTGACCGGCTTGGTGTTGCCCATCGGTGGTCTCAAGGAGAAGGTGCTGGCGGCGCGGCGCGCGGGTATCAAGCGCGTGATCGTACCGCGCGGCAACCAGAAGGACCTGCGCGATCTTCCCGAAGATGTTCGCACAGAGATGGAATTCATTTTCGCCGACCGCGTCCGCGATGTCCTGGCTGCCATGCTTCCGGGAGTGGTCCCGGAGACGCCCGCAAACGTGGTCCCGGCGGCTCCTCCCAAGGCGGCGTAAGCCGGCTCTTGCTCCTCTGCGAACAAGCTGGAGGCGCTTCGCCTCCAGCCCCCCTCGACTTCCGGCCCCCCAACACGATATGATGGCAGGCCATTGGAGGTTGTTGAATGAGAGTGATAAAAGTCCTGGTAGCACTACTCGCTACCGTTGTGTTCTTCGTCCTTCTGGCGCAGTCCGACGCCGACTACATGGGTTTCATGAAGTCCGCCGTCGCCAGCAAGGGCAAGGTGGCGAAGGGAATCGCGGCCAAGGATGGTCCTGGCACTGCGGCGGACGCCAAGGCCATGGAGGCCTCGTTCAAACAGATCGAGGACTACTGGTCGAAGAAGGGCGCCGCGGATGCCGTCGGCTTCGCCAAGCAAGCTCGGACCGGGTCCGCGGATATCGCTAAGGCTGCTGCGGCCGGTGATTTCGACGCCGCCAACGCTGCGATGGCCACGGTCGGGGGCGCTTGCGGCGGCTGTCACATGGCGCATCGCGCCAAGGGCGCCGACGGTTTCCAGATCAAATAGCGCTGGCCCCGGTCATTCTCTGGTTGCGCGAACGTCTCTGCACGTTCGCGCGATCACCTGCGTCTAGCGTTCTGAAAGGAACGCCCATGCGCACCGCCGCAATTGGACTGGCCCTATTTACCTGCCTCGGCTGGGGGCAAACCACCGATCTTCGGGATCGGACCTTCTTCCTCACTCACACTCCCGCCGTCCAGCAGTTTCAGGAAGTCGCGACCGTGATTCGCACCATCGCGGACATTCGCGAGGCCGCCGCCGACAAGGATCAAAGGAGCGTGACGGTTCACGCCTCCGCCAGCCAGATCACGATGGCCGAGTGGCTGTTCAACGAACTCGACACCCAGACGGTGCAGGCTTCCGTCCCGCACGAGTATCGCGTCCCCGGAACGACCGACGACTTGGTCCGCCTCTTTTATCTCACGGATGCCGCGACCGTCCAGGATTTCCAGGAAGCTGCCACGTTGGTGCGCACCATCGCTGACTTCCGGCGTGCATTTACCTACAATGAACCGCGAGCCTTCGTAGTTCGCGGAACCGCCGCGCAGATCGGGCTGGCCGAATGGCTGCTGAAGGAACTCGAGCCGTCAGCTACGCCCTCCACGCGCGAGTACCGCATGCCGAACAGCAATGACGACGTGGTGCGAGTCCTGCACCTCGGCAACACCCAGAACGTCCAGGATTTTCAAAAGGCGGCTACTGCGATCCGCAACGCCACGCAAATCCAAAGGGTGTTTACCTACAACAGTCCGAGAGCGGTGGCCCTGCGCGGGACCGCCGACCAGATCGCGCTGGCCGCGCGCCTTGCCAAAGACCTGGACCATCGCTAGAACGAATTCACCGCCGCGATCACTTCCGCGACTTCGGAGTCATAAAGGTACGGATGAATCGGCAGGCTGGCTTCGCTCGCGCACAGTCGTCTCGCGTTTTCGCAACCGTCGGGAGCTTCAAACCGTACGCTATGGAGAGCCTTCTGGTCGGGAATGGCAATTGGATAGTGAGTTCCGAGCCCAAGATGCCGTGTGAACGCATCGCGCCGTTCGGGCTCGACCCACACGGGAAACAAATGCCACGACGGGGCTGAGCCTGCGGGCGGCGCTGGCAGGCGCACCGCGGGATTCTGGATTCCCTCTAGGTACGCCGCTGCGATCTCCCTCCGCCGCGACAGCCAGCGTTCCAGGCGCGGCAGACACGCCCTCCGCAGCAAAGCCGCCTGCAATTCATCCAGCCTGCTGTTGTACCCGATGACGTCGTGACGATACTTGGCCGTCTGCCCGTAATCCCGCAGAGCCTGCACGCGAGCCTCGAGCGCAGCGTCTTGCATCAATATGGCCCCGCCATCGCCCATGGCCCCCAGGTTCTTAGTCGGATAGAAGCTGATTGCCGCGAGATCTCCGGCGGCGCTGCTCGACTGCGCGCAATCTTCCACCATCAGTAGCGCGTGCTCGTCGCGAAGCCGCAATAGCTCATCGGGATCCAGCGCGAATCCGTACAGATGAACCGGCACAAAGAATCGGATATCACTTCTCTTTTTCAATAATTCCTGGCACCGCTCCAGATCGATAAGCCCCTGATCGTCGGTGTCCACAAACACCGGCACGGCCCCGGTCTTGACGATCGCCAGCGTGGTCGCAAAAGCCGATATCGGCGCTGTCAGCACCCGGTCCCCTGGTCCGCAGCCCAGAGCGCGTAGCGAGATCTCGATCGCATCCAGACCACTCGCGACGCCCGCCGCGTGCGGAAATCCCCACAGTGCCGCTAGCGCGTGTTCAAAAGCCCGCACTTCCTCGCCTAGGACGTAGCTCCCGCTGGCTCCGACCGTTTCGAACGCCGCCAGGGCGTCTTCCCGGAGATCCTCCCATCGCCGGCGGAAATCGTTCGCCTGAATCAAAAACTACAGTGGGAGTAAATACGAAATTATCTCCCGGGCGCGACCGTCAGAATGACGATTTCCGGCGGCACCCCGAAGCGTACTGGAAAAATGCTCGTGCCGATACCGGTGGTCACAAACAGGTGGCGGCCCTGCTCCACGTACTCGCCGGCCACGTAGCCGAGTCTCGACGTGGTGACGACTCTGCCGATCACAGGCAAATTGACCTGGCCACCGTGGGTATGCGCGGCCAGCGTCAGGCTCACCCGCGGCGGCACATCCGGAAAAATGTCGGGATTGTGCGTGATCAACACCACCGAATCGTCACTGGTCACTTGCCGAAGCGTCCCGGCGACGTCCGGCTCGCGCGTCCAGAAGTCGGCAATGCCGCCCAGCCAAATGTGCCCAACATGTATGGCCCTGTTCTCGAGCACCTGGATCCCGGCGTCCGTCAGGGCCTTCCCGACGCGATCGCCGTCATACCACCAGTCATGGTTGCCCAGCACCGCGAACACGCCCAAAGGCGCCCGAAATGCCTTTAGCTCTTGGGCAATGTGTTCCGGCTCGACAAAGTTGCCTCCGCGAACGTGACTATTGCCTCCTGGCCCCCCGATGACGAAATCGCCCAAGAGCACGACCAGCGCCGGATTCTCCGCATTGGTTCGCTCTACGATTGTCTGTAGCTTGTCGAGTCCCACGTGTGGCGAGCCAATGTGCAGATCGCTCAGCACCGCGATCCGCATCTCCGACGGCCACCCCTGCAGCTCCATGCGCGGGTGCCGGACCACCAGCATCCTGGGCTCGATCCCGAAAGCCCACACGGCCACGAGAAAAGGCGCCACCAGGAGCGCGATAGCGACGATTCTGATCCTGATTTTGGAGCGAACCAAACACCTAGGATAACGGCAGGATATCGGTTGGTGGTTAATTTCGGTAAAATGCTTGAAAACATGTCTTTATCCGCAGGTGAACGCCTCGGCCCGTACGAGATCATCGCTCTCATCGGCGCCGGAGGCATGGGCGAGGTCTACCGGGCGCATGACACCCGCCTGCGTCGCGATGTCGCCATCAAGGTTTCCAACCAGCAGTTCACCGAGCGTTTTGAGCGCGAGGCGCGGGCGATTGCCGCGCTGAACCATCCCAACATTTGCAGTCTCTTCGATATCGGGCCCAACTTTCTGGTCATGGAGTACGTCGAGGGCGAAGCTCCCAAGGGCCCCCTGCCGCTCGACGAGGTGCTGCGTATCGCCCGGCAAATCGCGGAGGCGCTTAGCGAAGCGCACGAAAAAGGCATCACGCATCGCGACCTGAAACCCGCCAACGTCAAGATCAAGCCCGATGGCACGGTAAAAGTGCTCGACTTCGGCCTGGCTAAAATGACCGAGCCACCGGAGGCCGCTTCGCAAGCGCAGGCCACCCAATCGCCCACCCTCAGCATGGCTGCGACGCAAGCCGGCATGATCCTTGGAACGGCGGCGTACATGGCTCCCGAGCAGACTCATGCTTACTAGGATATGTAACTGTAAATAAGTTACTTCTTGTATAGATTCTAGATGCGTGTGTGCTTAGTGGGCCTCCTTTTGCTACACTGGTGCGAGGACTTTGACCCTCTGACCAGGAGACCAACCCGTGCTCACGATCTTCCGCCGGCACACCAAGGACTGCATCGCACACCACCACGGACGAGACCCGGGTCGCACCTACCGCCGCTGCCAATGCCCCATTCATGCCGAAGGGCACCTCGGTGGGGTAATGCACCGAAAGGCGCTGGACACCTCCTCGTGGACGCGCGCTCAGGATCTGGTGCGCGAAAAGGAAGCTCGTGGAACCTGGCACGACCCCAGCCAGAAAGGGCAGGTGACGGTGGCCGACGCCGTCACCAGCTTCCTTCAGGCCCTCACTGCGCAGTCCACTGGCAAGGCGAAGAACACCACGCGCAAGATCCGCACGGCGCTCGTCGGCGTCAACCCACAATGGGCGCTCAAGACCCAACGGAAAGTGTCCGCCGGCCTGCTGGATTTCTGCCGCGAACAGGGCATCGTTACACTTGCTCAGTTGAGTGTCCCGCTGCTGGCCGAGCACGCCGCCTCCTGGACGTGCGGTCCGCGGCACCGGTCCAAGCGCATTCAAGTTCTGCGCAGATTCTTCCGTTTCTGCATCCTTGCCGAGTGGCTGGAGAAAAACCCGGCGCTCAGCCTGGAGCACCCGCGCGGCCGCGCGACCAATGTGGCGCCGAAGCAGCCCTTTGACGCGCAGCACTTGCCGGAAGAGGGGCCGGAGTGGAAAGCCATCCTGCAGCAAGCCCAGAATCATCCCAAGCTCCTGGCCGTCACGCTGCTGATGCGGAGAGCCGGATTGCGGATCTCTGACACCGTCACCTTTCACCGCGACCGTCTGATGGCGGACGGCAGCATCCTGCTGTACATGAGCAAGACGCAGGAGCCGGTCAGCGTGCCCGTGCATCCGCAATTGCGGGCGGCTCTCGACGCCATCCAGCCCAACTCCGCCGGCTACTACTTCTGGAGCGGAGAGAGCGAGATCGCCACGGCGACGGACAACTGGCGGCGGCGCCTGGGTCAGGTTTTTAAGAACGCGGGGATCAAGGGTGGTCACCCCCATCGCTTCCGGGACACCTTCGCGGTGGACCTGCTGCTTCGGGGTGTTCCCCTGGATCAGGTCTCGATTCTGCTCGGCCACTCCTCGGTCAAAGTAACGGAGCGGTATTACCTGGCTTTCGTGGCGGCGCGCCGCGAGCAGATCGCCAACTCGGTCCGCCGGGCCTGGGCCAACGGAACGGCGGAGTAAACGCGACCGGCAGGACGGAAGGAACGTCATTTCGTTCCTTTCTTATCCTGGTCCGCGACAGGCACGAAATCAGGGCGCATCATGCGTCGGTACACCCGCTCGAGCACGCTGGCAGGAATGCGGATGGTGACGTAATCGCGCTGGTGCCCGCGCTTCTCCTTGCCAAAACGGAGCACGCCCGGCTCGTCGCGGAACCGACACCGGATTGCCTTCTGGGACAATGCCAACATTTGGGCCACTTCCTTGACGCTGTAGTGGCGCTCTGAGAGTGCGGCGAGTCGTGTTGTCGGCGAAGACATTGCCTACCAGCCGTCAACCTCAACGGTATGGCGATCCCATCCGCGAGGACGTCTGTGAACACGATGACCCACTTGCGCGCCATTTGCACGGAAATCAGTGTAAGCTAAGCGCACGTGCGATTTGATAAAGACGACCTGCCGTATTTTGTGCCCTTCGTCCTGTTGGACGAGGCGAGCCGGCCCTCCTCCGGTAAGCGGCAACCCATGCCGATGAAGGGTTTCTGGATGGAGCGTCCTGGCAAGACAGGTATGCGGGAGTCGGACCGTCGGCTTCGGAGGAACGTCTGCATTGACGCGCTCCGGGAAATCGGAGGGATGCCGATCAACAAGGCCGCATCCGAGGTTGCCATTGTCCTAGGGATGCGAACCGCCGTCTGGGTCAATGTGATTCGCGTTGACTATTATCAGCGCCGACCTGAGCGCGCCGTTCGAAATATGTTCTTTTCCCAGTTCATCTCCTGGCGAGAGTGGGTATTCGAATCGAGCGAAGAAAGGCTCGAGTTCATTCTGCGTTTCTACGGGCGGAAGTTTGGCCAAATCCGCCGTCGGCGGCTTTCCGAGCTGATGGAGAAGATACGGCGAGACCCGGAGCAGAAAGCTCGCAACCGCAGGTGGCTCCTGGAGCCGGGCGAGGCGCCAAGGGCTCGGATCGAGTCCAACTATCGGGATCCAGCAAGAGATTGGCAGTTTCTCGCAACCGACCTGTGGACTCTGGGAAGGCTCCATGATCGAATTGGCGAAGTGGTCGAGGCAGAAACACTGCTGCAGCGGGCACTAGAGATCTGGAAGACACGCGGACACCTGTTGCCTCACGTGCAAACGGAAGCCATTCCGGCCCTGGAACGTGAACTTACCAAGCTCAGCGAAGGCCCAAGAACGCAAACCCATTAACAGCCTGAATTGGAGGAGGCTTCGGAGTTTCGGCCAGTATGGATACGGATCGTTATCCTTGGCGTGGTTGTTCTCTGCAAAACTCGGCGGACGACCGCACGTTGGTGGCACTGATTTACTCCCTACTCGAACCCGATTCTCTGCAGTTCAGCACGTAGTTTCCGGCATGCGCAGGGGCATTGTTTCGCAGAAAATTGGTGTAGGGTTTATGTCGCTGATTCACCGGGGCTTACTTGGCCTCAGGGCCTCGCGCGCGCGAGTAGAGTAAAATTACTACTTGTAGCGGCGCCGGCCGAAGGCATTTCATCCGTTGCCGCATCGCTTCTCCCACCAATGCGCGAAGACGAGGCAAGAATGCTGCAGCGCTGCGGATCTAAGCTTGGTGGCTCAACGCAGTCGACCATTACGCCCAGAGACAGAGCCGGGATTCAGTCGGTACGTGGATCTTGGGCGGCGTGCCGGGCGCAGAGTGCGTCCCGATATTCAAGGAAGGCGTCCCAAAACTCTCAGAACGTCGGGTCCGAGGGTAAGCTTATCGGGGCCGACAAAAAGCTTCCAGGGCGCTGTACACAAGGTGAGGGCCGGGTATGCCTGCTTTGCGGTCTCGGCTTGCGATGGGTTAGGCGGATGCAGCGGCGCACCGAAGGCTCTGCGCGGCGCGACGGAATGTGCAAAAGCAACGCTGGTTGTTTGGCCCGCCCGCTGGGCGGCGCTCTTTTCCCTGGGATGGGAACCCCTCCCGGATGCCCGAAACGCGTCTGTTTTCGTACCCGGTTTATGCCTCAATTTTTCCGAAAGCCGGTGTACACACTAACTCTCTGATTCATAAGTATCGTTCCCACACCTTGCGCCTCGCGCGCGCGAGTATAGTAAATATTAACTGGGAATGGCGCGCGCGAACCGGGTGCCCCAACCCAAAACGCGTCCCGGCCTGAGGAGACCGAACTACGCGCGCCTCCTCCGGACGCCAGGATCGGCGGGGACGGCGATCCTAAACGCATCGGGATTGTCCCCAGGAAGTTGTAGCGGCGCTTGGCGACATGGATATCGTGCCAAAAACTCTGGGGCGACTCAGGGCACGCCGAACGAACCTAGGCGGGCATCAGGACGATCGGTTTCCTAAATCGCATACGAGGCGCGCAGGTGCGTCCCAAAAACCTAGCTCTGTTCCGATTTCCCGTCGCTAGCAAAAACGTTAGATCGCCCACGCTGCGGGACCGCTATTGGGCCATACCGGAACCTATCGTGTCGAAAAGCAGTTCAGACGCTTTCGTTGCGCCTCTATCCCCTTCGTTCCTCGGATGATAACAGCCCTACTGTGCTCGCCCGACCGAAACCAAATGGTTTTGAACACGGTCCCGGAGACTGGATTCCCCGATTTGGGAGCAGGGCGGTCCCAAACGGGCCGCATCGCGCAATGCTCTATGAGTGGCTCGTTAACGACAGTCTCTGACAGCCGTCATCGACGTACCTTGACGTTGACGCTTTGTTCGAATATGTCCAGTGCCCTTGTCCGTGCAAACAGATACTGATGCGGGGTAGAGTCGAAATCACGCATCGTGCACGAGCTAGGTTAAAGGCCGAATTTCGTTTCAGTGACCACGTCCGCCGGCCGGTAAAAGATAACCCGGATCTGGTGATCCGGTGGGTGCTCCAAAGTGATCGGATCGAATTGCAGCCGTCCCAGCTCGGGATGATTCATCACCTTGCGCCAGTCCGGAGGCCGCAACACGGCGTATTCCCGCCAAATCAGCCGGAATTCCTCGCTTTGCCGTTCCAGCGCCTCAACCAAATCCGTCCAGCTTCGATCGGATAATCGCTCGTTGAAGGCCGCCCGGAAGTGTGACGTCACACAGCGGATCATTCGGTCGGGATCGGCGTACAGCGCGCGGAATGATGGACGTGTGAATAGGAGCCAGAGAAAGTTGCGCTTCTCTTTCGGTAGAGACGCGAAGTCGCCAAACAGGCGCACGGCCCCCCTATTCCATTCCAAGACGTCCCAGCGTGTACAAATAGCGATAGCGGGCCAGGGATCGACTTTATCCAACAAATCGCGAACTCCCTCGGGCGCGGACTTGTCGGATTGTGCGGGCCGCGGCGGCGGCAGCTGCGCGAGAACGAAAAGCTGCTCGCGCTCGTCCTGCTGTAACTGCAGCGCCTCGGCGAGCCGCTCCAGAGTCTCTGCGGAAACTCGGATCTCCCGCCCTTGCTCAAGCCAGGTGTACCAACTGGCGCTGATGTCCGCCAGTTCGGCAACTTCCTCACGGCGCAATCCTTCGACCCGCCGCCGCTGCCGCAGCGGCAACCCCAGCTTGGCCGGCGACAAGCGCTCTCGCCGGACCCGTAGAAAATTCGCCAGTTCGCGCCGCCGGCGGAGTTCCGATACCTGCTGCCCAGAGATGGCTAAGGTGGTGGTCATAGTCATAGGATGTCCGACCCCTAGTCCTAGGATTCAAATCGCTCCATGCTACTGCTATGACTTCCACACAAACTACCAAAGCCACCCAAATCACCCCTGGCGGCGGCATCGAATCTCTGGTCTGGGGGAACCGCCCCCTGCCTGATCCCGCAGCCCATGAGGTGCGGATTCGCGTCCACGCCGTTTCCTTGAATTACCGCGATCTGGTGATCGCCAGCGGCCATTATCCTTTGACCCACTCCCGGCCCCTGCTTCCGGTCTCGGACGGGGCGGGCACTGTGGATGCCGTTGGCTCCGCAGTTACCCGCGTGCGGGTCGGCGATCGGGTGACGGCCAACTTTGTTCGCGATTGGATCTCGGGAACTTTCGGTCCGGCACAACAGGCTTCGTCGCTCGGCGGCGAAGTGGACGGCATGCTCGCCGACTACGTGGTGCTGCCCGAACATGCGCTGGTACCGATTCCAGAAGCATTGAGTTTTTCCGAGGCAGCGGCCATGCCCTGCGCCGGCGTCACCGCGTGGAATGCCTTGATTTTTCACGGCCGCGTTCAGGCCGGCCACACGGTTGTCGTCCAAGGCACGGGCGGCGTTTCTCTCTTCGCCCTGCAAATCGCGAAGCATTCCGGCGCCCGTGTAATCGCCACTACGGGCGACGACGCGAAGGCCGCGAAGCTGCAGGCGCTCGGCGCTGATCTGGTGATCAATTACCGCACAACGCCAGACTGGGGCTCCGTCGTTCGCCAGCACGCGAACGGCGACGGTGCGGATCACATTGTAGAAGTAGGTGGTGCGGGCACCCTCGAGCAATCGTTACGCGCGGTCCGGCTCGGTGGCGAAATCAGTGTGATCGGTTTCCTGGCGGGCGCCGCGGCTAACCTCAATCTGGTGCCGGTGATCTTGAATCACGTGCGGCTCAACGGCATTTTCGTTGGCTCCCGGCAAATGTTCGAGGAGTTTCTCCGCACCCCGATCCGGCCCGTGATTGACCGTACATTTCCGTTTGGCGAGGCGCTCGATGCCTACCGCTACTTAAGGTCCGGCAAGCACCTTGGCAAAGTAGTACTCGAAAACTAGAACATTTTCTTGGAGCAAACAATTATGTATTCAAAAGACAATCTCACCAAACTGAAGAAGATCGGGAAACTCTCACCGGAGGCCACCTCGGCCTTCCACGCCTGGGACAAGGTGGCACTCGCGGAAGGGGCGATTCCTAAGAAGTATAAAGAGCTCATCGCCATCGCCGTGGCTCTCACCACCCAGTGTCCCTATTGCATCGAATTACACCGGCAGGAGGCCGTAAAGGCCAGCGCCACCGAGCAGGAGTTGACCGAAGTCATCCATGTGGCAGCGGCTCTTCGCGCCGGCGCTGCTGTCACGCACGGGACACACCTTCTTGAAAGCTGACTCGTTCCGTGACAACCCAGAGGGTGGGCAAGCTCACCTCACCTGACATACGAAGGTGGTGCGACCTGCATGACGAGTCACACCACCGGAGAGAGCTCAGTGTCGAAATGCAATGCTTTTGACACGGGACGGCTTAAGATAGTGTCCGGATACGCCGTAATACAGGCGCTATTCGCTCCACACCTCTCCTAGGATTGGTAAACACTACACGACTTGTCGTGGGTGATCTGCCTGAACCATCTCCATTCGCGATGGTTTTGCTTCGTGTCGCACTTGCGCGAGATGAAGCGTCCCCCATGTCCATAATGTTTCAAAGACAGGGCCCAGCGTTTCGCCGTGCGGAGTGATCTGATACTTCACTTGAAGTGCGGGCTTCTCCCGCACTGATCGGGCGACAAGGCCATCAGCTTCGAGTTCGCGTAATTGTTGCCGCAGTACCTTAGTCGTTACGCCGGGCATGGTCTTCCGAAGTACGCCAAAGCCGAGTGGGCCTTCACTGAGGCGGCGAAAGATCATCGGTTTCCAGCGACCCTGAATCACACAGATCGCCGTGTAAAGTGGACAACGGTCTCGCTCAATGTGACTTGTCCCGGTTTTGCCCATAGCCCCCCACGCGACCAGGGTACTTCAAAGTGCCTACTTGTCAAAGGCTCCGAGCCGCCTTACACTCTCCCATATGGCGTCTGCCCGTTTGTTCCGCGTGATCGTTCCAGTTTCTAGCATTGATGACGCAGCACTCTACTATTCCGCCGTTCTAGCGCAACCTGGAATGCGGATCTCTCCGGGGCGGCACTATTTCGATTGCGGCGGAACCATCCTCGCGTGTTTCGATCCCCGTGCGGACGGCGACGCCTGGGACGCGACGCCCAATCCAGACCATGTGTACTTCGCTGTAGATGATCTTGAGGCGTACCAAGCACGCGTAAGCCAACAACAGAATGGTTCCATTCTTCGGCCAATTGAGACACAACCATGGGGAGAACGCAGTTTTTATTGCGCCGACCCATTCGGCAACAAACTCTGCTTCGTTGACGAGCGCACTTTGTTCACAGGCCGGAAGAGTCCCCTTGCTTAACATTGAACTCTAGATCGGAATCGTTCGCACCCAATCAACATACGGTCACCATCCGCAACTTTTGCACCGAAAATGACCTCAATCAGTTACCTGAACACTCCAGTAGACACGCTCCTAGAACTCTGGTAGACTACCTCCTAGAATGTCCCATCAAGACCGTATTCAACTTCTCCAAGGGACTCTCGATCTCCTGGTGCTGCAGACGCTCGTCTTAGGCTCACGACATGGTCACGGGATAGCCACAGCGATCCAGAGGAGTTCGGACAATGTGCTGCTTGTGGATCACGGCTCGCTCTATCCAGCACTACAGCGGCTCGAACGCGCTGGGCTTATTGCCTCTGATTGGGGCACGTCCACCAACAATCGTCGCGCGCGATTCTATAAGTTAACCGCGACGGGACGCAAACGACTCATTGCCGAAGCGAGCAAGTGGGAGAAGATGGTACGCGCCGTCTCACGCGTCTTGAAACCAAGGCAAATGGAGGCTTGATGAAACTTCCACGATGGCTACGTTGGCGGACAGAGCACGAACTCAGCGAGGAAATCCAATCACACCTCGACATCGAAACCCAGGCCAACGTCGAGCGGGGACTCTCCCCTGATGATGCTCGCTATGCGGCGCTGCGCCAATTCGGGAATCGCACTCGTCTTGAGGAGCGCACGCGCGAAGGCGATCCACTGTTCAGCATGGAGACCGTGGCTCGCGATATTCTTTACGCCATCCGGAGTCTTCGCCGGAATCCCGGCTTCACCGCCGCCGCGACCATCTCTCTTGCCCTTGGAATCGGCGCTAACACGCTGATCTTTAGTCTGCTCGATTCCACTTTGCTAAAGCCGCTGGCCTTCCCCGATCCAAACCGCCTCGCCGTAATTTGGACAGTCCCGGCTGAGAATCCGAGTCAAGCACAGACCGCGAGTATTTCGACCTACTTCGCGTTTCGCGATCGGGCCTCCTCGTTCGAATCTGTCGGAGCATATAATGGGGCCGCTTGCGGTCAGGGAATTTTAGGCGCCGATCAGGATGGCGCTCCCGCGGAACGGATTCTGGGACAGACGCTCTCACCGTCGCTGTTCCGATCGCTCGGCGTCAAGCCCCTAATGGGTCGAACCTTCACAGACGAAGAAGATCAGGTCGATAACGTAGCGCCCGTAGTAGTCATCAGCCATGGAATGTGGCAGCGTCGCTTCGCAGGGGACCCGGCAGTCGTTGGAAAAACGTTGACCCTGAACTCTGCGAAAAGCACGGTGATCGGTGTCATGCCCGCCAATTTTGTTTTCTTCGGAGATCAGGTGGAATTCTTCCTGCCTCTCTGCCTGACCGGCACCCAAGTACTCAGCAGAGTGGGAGGTAACACCATAGTCGGGCGTCTAAAACCGGGGATTTCAATCAAGCAAGCACAGTCCGAGGTCGACACCATCTCCGCCCAGCTGGCCGCGAGTGATCAGGAGCGCCATAAGGGTCTCGGCGCTCGTGTCGAGGCTCTGCAAAGCGCCGCTTACGGCGCTTTTCGTTCGCCATTGCTGCTTCTGCAAGGTGCTGTGGCATTCGTGCTGCTGATTGCATGCGCAAACGTAGCCGGACTGCTGCTGGCGCGAGCCGCTTCGCGGCGAACGGAAGTAGCCGTTCGGGGCGCCTTGGGCGCGGGTCGCGGACGCATCGTCCGGCAGCTACTAGCTGAAAGCTTTCCTCTGTCGGCGCTCGGCGGCGTGGTGGGACTCTTGCTCGCCTGGGGAGGCCTCAAATTATTCCTTGTGATCGCCCCAGCCAATTTCCCACGCCTCCATGAGATCACGGTAGATATGCGCGTTCTCGGATTCACCGCTCTGGTGGTACTGCTCACCAGTGTCATCTTTGCTGTGGTTCCGGCGATTCAAACCTCGAAGCTCGACCTACTGAATTCTTTGAAGGAGTCCAGTCGGAGCGGTACGGAAGGCACTGGCCACCAATATTTGCGCCGCGCGCTGGTTACCGGTCAGATCGCTCTGGCGCTCCTGCTACTGATTAGCGCCGGGCTCATGATCAACAGCTTTATCCGTATCCAGAAACAGGACCTCGGAGCGGATCCCAAGAATCTGCTAACGTTCGATTTTCGATGGCCGATCAGCGCGGGCGCCAAGCCCGCCGGGAAATACCGCGGTGTTGGATTATGGGACGTCAGCCCCCGCCCGGGGCAGATGTTCGATCGCGTCGCAGAACGCCTGCGGAACGTGCCCGGTGTTGTTTCTGCCGCTGCCGTCAATGTACCTCCTTTGAACAAAGCTGGAATACCGTTATCCACGTCGTTTCTGATTGAAGGCCGCGCCGCACCGCCATCCAGCAACTCCGCAAGCGGATCTCAGCAACTGGATCAAACCGCGAATTACTTTGCTGTTACACCCGATTTCTTCGCCACGATGAGAGTCCCGCTCGTAAGAGGCCGGGATTTCAATGACCGCGACACAGCAGAAGCGCCCCTGGTGATGATCATTAACCAGACCTTGGCAAGGCAATTCTTTCCCCGAGAAAATCCGATTGGTCAGCAGGTAACCCTCAACATTGCTCCAAACGAACGCCCGCGCGAGATTATCGCCGTGGTCGGCGATACCGTGACGACTCGTCTTGAGCGCGAACACACTCCTGCCGTTTATGTGCCGCACCTACAGCAGACATCCCAGTTCGCTGGCCCGTTAGTCTACTTCCGCACCGGGATGTACTTTGTGGTCCGCACTTCCGGCGAACCGATGAATCTGGCAAACGCCGTGAAGCGAGCCGTCGCGGAAGTCGATCCCAATACACCGGTGGCGGGCCTCCGCACGCTGCAGGAGAACCTGAACGATCAGGTGGGCAATATGCGGATCTATATGCTGTTGCTTGGACTCTTCGGAATTGTCTCTGTAATCCTGGCAGCTACTGGAATCTACGGAGTGATGGCGTACTCGGTCGCGGAGCGCACTCGGGAAATCGGAATCCGGATGGCGCTGGGAGCTGGCTCCGCTAATGTATTGGGAATGATCCTTCGACAAGCAGGAGTCATGATCGCTGCGGGGGTAGCCATCGGTACCGCCGGCGCTGTCAGCCTCACGGGATTGATGCAGTCCGCGCTGTATGGAATCACACCGACCGATCCAGGGACTTATGGAGCGGTGTGTGTGCTGCTGGTGTTGATTGCATTGCTCGCATGTGCGATTCCCACAAGGCGTGCTGTGCGAGTCGATCCAACCATAGCACTGCGATCGTAATGCAAAACTTCGGCGCGAGGACCAAACCTCGCGAGTCTTCGGCGTCCACGATTCCGTAAATGTGTCCAATGTTCGGATGGTCTAACGACGCTAGCACTTGGGCTTCCCGCTGAAATCGAGCCGACGGCCTGGGAATCGTGCGGAAAGGATTCCCTTTCGCAACGCGATCCGAACGCTGCCATTATTCTTCGACGAATGAAAAGGATCGCGCGTGACGAAACCGCCGCAAACACCTTTTGGCATTGCAGCAGATTGATCTGGATGGTCCCGATATGGAGCATTATCGGTAGAGGATCTCGGTCCGTGGTTCTGAAGCGCTATACAACGACCCGGCTTGCTTACCCAGCTCCAAGGAAAACGCAGAGAGAGCAGACGCTGTTCGGAAAAATCCTTGTCATCTTTGTAGAAAGCTGAGTGAGAAAATGCAGGCGGCAACCGTGACGATGAGGGGTCCAGTTTCGCGGTGGAGCCAAGAGGCCAGCCATGTGCCCGCAACGGTCGCGGCCACAGCAACCACGACCGCGATCAGCAGCATCCCAGTTAAGTTCTTGGCGAGCCGCTTCGCAGTTGCCGCAGGAATTATGATCAGAGCCCCCATGAGGAGCACGCCCAAATAGCGCAACCCGAGTGCGATTGTAAGAGCAAACGTCAGCAAGTAGAACAGGTTAAGGCGCCGGACGTTGATGCCTGCAGTGCGCGCAACGTCGGGTGACACAAGCATGACCACGAGACTGTTCCTTTGGGTCACAACAAAGGCAACCACAAGCGTCGCGGCGACAATGCCGAACATGATCTCCGGCCAAGTTAAGATCCCGGCCCCTCCGAAGAGAGCGTCTACAAGATCCTGCCCGGAAGTCATCATGCTGCCCACGGCGAGCGCTGCGGAAAACAGGACACCGATCAGCGCCTCGGTGCCAACCCGCGCCTTTCCGTCTACAGCCCAAACTATAAGCGCACCAAAGAACAGCATTGCCACAGCCCCGAAGATCGGATGAATATGAAGAGCCAGCGCGACTCCGATGCCAGGTAGCGCGACGTGCGATAGCGCGTCGGCGGCCAGAGCCATGCGCCGCATCACGGCGAAGCACCCTACGAGCCCCGCCGCGACCGCCATGGTGACAGACAGCACGAGCGTTTCAATCATCATGCACGTGAAACTTTACCGGCGTTCCATAGATTTCGCTTAGCAAATCCGGCGTGAGAATCTTTCTTGGCGGCCCGAAGCAGGCGCGACTGCGATTCAGGCACAGGACGTTGGTAGCGTATTGATACACGACCGTCAGCTCGTGCGAGACGAAAAGAACCGTAAGGTTTTGTTCTTCCTGAAGGCGGTGGACGAGTTCGTTGAGCTGTTTCTGGCCGGGCTCGTCGACGCCGGCCGTTGGCTCATCCAGCAAAAGGACGGCTGGATTGCCGAGGAGGGCGAACGCCACAAGCAGCCGCTGGAACTGTCCGCCTGAAAGGGTTCCGATCGTGCTTTCGCTGGCCTGCCTTGAAACGCCGACTAGATCCAAGACTCGGGAGACATCAGTGTCCGAACCTCGTGTCACTTTAGAGCGCGCCTGTAGAAAGTCCATCCCGGTGATCGGTACGTCACGTTCGAGGTCGAGCTTCTGAGGAACGTAGCCGATTCTCACATCCGGCGCCCATCGGATCGTTCCGCCAGACGGAAGGGATCCGATCAGGGCTCGAAACAGGACCGTCTTGCCCGCGCCATTGGGCCCAATGACGGCGAGAGAGCTACCTTTCATGACGTTGAAGCTCAGATCCGACAGGACCTCGATCTCGCCAAAACGGACCGACAAATGATCCACCTCAAGTACGTGATCCAACGACCTCGCCCTTTCTTTTGGTAACTCAAGTTTACTGGAGACAAGGTGTGCCTGACTCAAAAGAAGATCGGCAGGCTACAGCAACCTGCCTGCCGCTCTCCGGTCATTGCCGATGCAAGGCCACTCATCGCCTGACTTGGCCCACTTGTCAAAAAGGGGAGGAAAACCGTAGAGACTTGATCTACAGTTGGTTGGAGTAAACGCGTTGGGTCTGGCGACTACGGCGTGTTCGCGTATCCTGCCAACTGGAGATTGCCAATGAGAAGAACTGCGGGTGTGTGGGCGCTAACCGCCGCATTATTCGGGCTGACCGAAGGAGTACGGCCCGCCGCTGCGCAAGCAACGGTCGAAAAGATCGTCGGAGGCCCATACGCCGTGAACGTAGGACCGCGCTCGGCTACAGTGGTGTGGCTCGTTCAGAAGGGCGAAGCCGCATTGGGCACGGAGCCAGGCAAGATGGAGAAGTCGGCACCGATACTACACGCGGAAAGCATCACGTTCGGCGGTTTAAGGCAGGGCGCGACTTATTATTACCAATCCTTTCCGGGCGACGCCGGGAAGGGGTCGTTCAAAACTCCGCCCGCCGGGCCGGCGCAGTTTCAGTTCGTCGTTTACGGCGACACGCGAACCAGGCATGACGTGCATAGAACTGTCATTGAGGGCATTCTCAAACATGCCAACCCCGATTTCGTGATGCAGACTGGTGATTTGGTAGCTGACGGCGCCGATACGTCGCTATGGCCCATCTTTTTCGACATCGAACGAGAACTGCTCCGCAAGACCGCATTTTTCTCAGCCCTCGGAAATCACGAGGCGAACGCGAAAAACTATTTCGACTTCTTGGATGCCCGATCGCACTACTCGTTCAACTGGGGCACCGCTCATTTTGCCGTGATCGACAGTGACATCGAAAACGTTCCGGGCACCGTAGCCGAAAAAGATGCATTCTGGCAGGAGCAGACGCGCTGGCTGGATGCGGACCTACGGGATTCGCAAAACATGGATCTACGGTTTGTGATGGCGCATCATCCGCCCGAAACCGCAGTAAAACGCCGGCAAGGCGAAAACAAGCAGATGACGGCACTGGAACCGATCTTCGAGAAATACAGAGTATCTGCCGGATTCTTCGGCCATGACCACAACTACCAGCACTATCTAAAGAACGGCGTACATTACTTCACTACCGGTGGAGGTGGAGCGCCCCTTTACGACGTCGATACGCCGCCTGCAAATATCACCGTCAAGGTTGCAAGTACTGAGAACTTCGTAATCGTCAATGTGGACGGGAAGAAGGCCCACGTCGAGGCTAGGAAGCCAGACGGCAGTCTGTTGGATGCTGCAGAGCTGGGGAATTGAATCGTCCGTAAGAAAGGCCGTGCACGGCTACGTATGTCCGAATCAGCCGCATCGCTGACACCTTGCGCAGAAATAGTGATTCATCGCGTGGGCTGAAATAATCAGCACGGCTCCGAATATCACAAAGGGAGTGTCTGGCAGTGAGCCATGCTGGGCGAGGCGCCCCAGGAGAATGCTGGCCATTCCTCCCGAGAAGAGCCAAAGGCATCGCTTCTTCCCGTGCCGATGCCGAAAGGCAGGTAGGAGCGCGCGAAGGCCGATTGTGAGGCTACTGCCGAGAATGAGCCACTCTAGTGCCTCGTTGTGGAGCCAGCCAATGCCGGCTGCCGCGAGGCTTCCGACGATCAACGGCATTACGACGCAATGAACGGCGCAGAGCGCTGATACGGCCATGCCCGCACCGTCAAGGTTGATCGAAGCTTCGGGAGCAGTTTTCACGGGTCGCTACAGAGCGTAATCCCTTATACCGTGAAGCCCGATTTTCACCCAGAGTTTTCTCATGGGTGGATTCATTCAGGCCTCAACTGGCGCGAACGGGAGGATGGATGGACTTCGGGTGTAGACGCTGTTCCGTACTCAAGAAAAGACTGGCAAACGTATACCTACGGGGGTATACTATCAATGAAAACTATGGCCCATGTACTTCGAGACAAGAAGAAACTCCTGAATCGAATTCGGCGGATTCGTGGACAGGTCGAAGCCGTCGAACGCAGCCTGGAAACGGGAGCTGAGTGTACGGAAATCCTCCATACGATTGCGGCTTGCCGGGGAGCCATCAATGCTCTGATGACGGAGGTGCTGGAAGGTCACATCCGCTTTCATCTGGTTGATCCAGACCATCGCCCGACCTCCGCCCAATCCATCGCAGCGCAGGAGCTAATCGACGTTATCAAGCAGTACGTTCGCTAAGTGGAGTACCGAAATGAGCGCAACAACAGACAGCACACGAAGCCCAGTTTTGCAGCCAAAGGCTTCTGAGGCACCAGTCGATCTTCTGGAGAATACCGGACACGAAGGCATTGCCCGCACTGACCTCGTACGAATCGCGCTGGTGGCTCCGGCAGTGGTTTTCTGTTGGCTTAACATCTGGCGCCCTTATCCCCCGTTGGACCTCGTTGGCCTCCTTGCGGTCGTGGCTGGAGGCTACCCAATCTATCGGGAAGCGGTGGCCGACGTCCTGTCGCGGCGCATGACGATGGAGTTGTCGATGACTATCGCGCTCGCGTCGGCGCTCGTCATTGGGGAAGTGTTCACGGCTCTGGTCATTGTGTTCTTCGTGCTGATCGCTGAGGCCCTTGAAGAGCTGACGGTCGAGCGGGGACGCCGGGCCATCCGCGATCTGCTTGAGTTTTTGCCCGCGATCGCGGAACGGAGGCGAGAATCCGCGACGGAGACAGTTCCAGTTGGGTCCCTTTTGAAAGGCGACATAGTCATCATTCGCCCTGGAGGTCGTATCCCCGTGGACGGAGAGGTGGCCCTCGGGCACTCGTTCGTAGATCAGAGCACTATTACGGGTGAGTCTGTGCCCGTTGAGAAAACTGTGGGCTCTCAGGTGTTTGCCGGAACCATGAGCCAAACTGGTGCACTCGAGATTCGTACCGTGACGATGGGTCGCGATACCGCGTTTGGCAAGATCATCGAGGCTGTTGAGCGTGCCGAGGAGTCTCAGGCACCGGTGCAGCGGACAGCCGACCGCCTTGCCGCGTATTTGGTCTATTTCGCTCTGGGTTGCGCTGCTCTGACCTTCCTGGTGACACGCGATGCACGCAGCACAATCTCCGTCATTATCGTCGCCGGGGCTTGTGGCATCGCCGCCGGAACGCCCCTCGCAATTCTCGGAGCCATCGGGCGCGCTGCGAAGGCGGGAGCGATCGTGAAGGGTGGTCGCCATATTGAACAATTGGCGGCAGTTGACACCGTCGTGTTAGATAAGACTGGGACACTCACCCTGGGTACTCCGGAAGTGGTGAGCGTCGAACCGGCTGGGATCGCAGCTTTAGACCTCGTTCAACTGGCGGCCAGCGCGGAAAGGTATTCAGAGCACCCAGTCGGTCGCGCGATTGCCCGAAAGGCCGCTGAACTTAGAGCGGAAACTATGGACTCTGTCGACTTTTTTGCCGAGGCCGGCAAAGGAGTTCGATGCAAGGTGAACGGCAAGACGATTCTGGTCGGATCGAGAGCATATCTCCAGAGCGCTGGTGTTCGCATTCCCGACGCTCAGGACGCGCATCGAACGGCCTCGGATGTATTTGTCTCGAATTCAGGAACGTATGTTGGCAGGATTCAGGTCGCCGATGTGCTTCGCTCTGGCGCAAAGCCAGCGGTTGACGCTCTCCACCAGATGGGCATCCGGGCTCTTCTGCTGACCGGTGATATTCCCGCAATCGCCGAGGCGATAGGTCGTGACCTTGGCGTTGACGAGGCGAGGGGGAGCCTTCTGCCTGACGACAAGCTCCGACGCGTGCAGAGTCTGAGAACTGCCGGAAACATCGTTGCAATGGTCGGAGATGGCGTGAACGACGCACCAGCGCTGGTCGCGGCGAATGTAGGCATTGCCGTCGGGTCAGCCACGGACGTGGCGCGCGAGAGTGCTGCAGTTCTTTTGCTTGGAGACGATCTCACCCGGCTGGCTGAGTTATTGAAAATCGCGCGACAGTGCCGCCGCATCATCATGACGAACTTCTTCGGAACGCTCGGAGTGGACGCCGTCGGTGTAGGAATGGCGGCCTTTGGACTGCTGAATCCAATTCTCGCTGCCCTGATCCACGTGACATCCGAAATGGTCTTCATCCTCAATTCGGCAAGGTTAGTGAGTGCCCGTGACATCACCGGCCCATTGGTGAGCGCCCGCAACCGCAGATAAGCGCACTCGAAGGCTAAAGTGAACGGCTCACGACGAGCGGTTCGGCCATCTCGATTTGTCGAATAAGGTACGCTGTTGATGAGCGACCGCGTGGATAGCCTCATAACGCGCATTGAGAAGATACGGGCGATGTTTCGTCAAAACAGATCGAACCGCAGTGAATCCTGAAAAGTCGTCTAGTTCGTAATGACTGCGGAGCCCGTACTGATTGGGCGGACGCTGAGTCTGGGTTACAACCAGCACGCTCTCATCCGCGGCCTTTCATTCGAGGTGCGCCGTGGAGAGATCTTAGGAATCGTTGGTCCGAACGGTTCGGGCAAGACCACGCTCTTGCGAACAATGTTGGGCCTGCAAAAGCCGCTCGCTGGCACGGTCGAGCGAAAGGCCAGTCTGGCCATCAGTTACATGCCGCAGCGTGAGCGTATCGACGCCATCCTTCCGGTGACCGCGCTCGAAGTGGTGCTGATGGGACGCTCAGCAAGGGCAGGGGTGCTCCGGCGCATCCACAGCGAGGATCGCGATGTTGCCCAGCGGGCACTGGCGCTCGTCGGGGGCGAACCACTCGGCAATCGCTTATATCGGAACCTATCCGGAGGGCAGCAACAGCGCGTCCTATTGGCTCGGGCGATCGCGGCCGATTCCGAGATGCTCGTGCTCGACGAACCGACGGCGGGAATGGATGTGGCCAGCGAGGCTGCCATGATCGCATTTCTGCAGGAATTAAACCGAAGCCAAAAACTGACCATCGTGATCGTCACTCATCTGCTGCCGGTTGTGCTTAACTTGGCCAGTTCTGTCATGTTGCTGGGTACGCACAGCATTTTGCACGGCCCGCTGGACGAAGTACTCCAAGAGGAGTCCTTGACCGAACTGTACGGAGTTCCGGTACATATCGGCATCATAGCCGGAAAACGTACGCTCGTCGTTGGTCGGCCGGGAGATCACCGTGTTTGAGCAGACCTTCATCCGCCTCGCGCTGATCGCATCAGTTGCTACCGGCGCGATGCTGAGCGTGATGGGGACTTATCTGGTGATTAGACGCGTGGTCTTCATGGGACTGGTGCTAGCGAGTGCCGCTACGGTGGGCGCAGCTGGCGCCCAACTCTTCAATTGGCCTCCAGAACTGGGCTCGATCGCAGCGAGCGTAGCCACCGCGCTAGGTTTGGGGGCCATCCAGAGGCCACGGCGGATTTCCGCAGAATCCATCATGGGTTGGGCGTATGCGACAGCCTCGGCGGCGACGGTCCTCATTCTGGCGGGAACTCCGGGCGCAGGCCTGGATGAGCTTCACTTGTTGTATGGGAATCTATTGGCGGTGAGCGTCAGCCACGCGGTTGGCCTCGTCGTTCTCGCACTCGTGATTGGGTTATTGCAGATCCTCTTTGGGCGGCGATTCCTGCTGGTGACATTCGATCCAGAAGCGGCGCAGGTCGCAGGTGTGAACACGACGTTTTGGTCACTATCCATGAATCTCCTGATCGGCATCGCCACGGCGGCGGCGGTGCACGAAATCGGCGCGCTCCTGACATTCTCGCTGTTGACATTGGCGCCGACTGCTTCTCTGCTCGCTATGCGCAGTATCCGGTCCACCTTCGGCATGTCAGCTGCGCTAGGCGTGGTTCTGGCGTGTTTGGGCGTTGTCGTCTCGTTCCATTTGGATTGGCCCCCTGGTCCAACGTCCGTCGCGTTACTTGCAGTGAGTGTACCGCTTGCGGCTGTAGTGGGATGGCTGCGAGACACTGTGCCTAAGATCGGTGATAAGCCGGACGCTCCAGACAGCGCGGCACACTAAGAAGGTTTCACCTGTGATCGCTATTTCGCCCGTGGAGAAATGATTTGTAACAGCAGGTCGGGGTACTACTGGAATCCGCCCAGAACCGACGCATGCTGAAGGGGAGAACCCCAGGTGGATATATCGATACTTCAGAAAGCCCAACCGAGTTGTGCCTGATAGGAACGCGGCTCGACCCAATGCGTTCCGCTGAACGGCGACAGAAAATTGTAAAGAGCGGCCTTGTTCGTCAAGTTCACAACCGTGAATCGTACGATGGTGCGGATACGCTCTGCATGGAACAAGTTGTCTGTCCCTACGCCCAAATTCAACATGTGACGGGACTTGGTTCGAGGCGGATTGTGGTCGTCGTTCTCAGTTCCAGGAGCCAGGATGTTGATCTGCCCCGCACCGTAACTAGGCGAATTACAGCTCGTGATTCGGTGCGCGAGCGTAGCCCGCTCGTCTCCGCAGTAAAGGCCGATGGCTGATTGCTGACCGGCGGTCAATGTCAGCGCGTCTGCCAGGTTGTTCACCGCTCCCACCACGAGCCCACTATCGTAGCGCCAGGTAAAGTCGGTCCACCATCCATTCTTGGTTTGATAATGCAAGTTCACGTTTTGTTGATAGACCTGATCGTGATCCTGACGGTAGGCGCCAATCGTCAGATTCGAATTGAAAACGATGCCGCCGTTTTCCGGTCCGAAGAATCGTGCGTTCGCGTGACCCATCGTCGCGTACACCCGCAGCCCATGAATATCGATCGTGCTGACGCGAGCAGATATTCCGTCCAGCTTGGATTGCTTCCAGCCGATCGGGAAGGTAATGGGCGTACTGAAGAGTGCATCGAAGTCGAAAGCGTTGCGGGTGTACTTGCGGAAATAGCTTACATCGACCAAAACCCATCTGCCCAGGCCCTGCTGGATGCCGGCATCGTATTGATTGCGACTACCAAGCGCGATGGGCCGCTGTTCTGCGGTGCCCTTAAACAGGTTACTAGCGAGACCACCAGACCCCGTGGAACTGGAAGCCACCAAATTCTCATTGGTGGGCGTCTCGATGGTGTGGCTGTAGCCACCGCGAATTACGGTCTTGGTCGGCTTGAACAGGTAGGAGAATGCCCCTCGCGGCTGTAGGCCATCTCCGCGTGTGAGACCGTCATAACGGTCGAATCGCAATCCAAGATTCAGGGTCAGATCGCCCAGTGTGATGGAGTCCTGTAGGAAGGCGGCGAACTGGTTGATGTTGGCCTTCCCACGGAACTGATAGAGTTGACCCCCGCGGGTCAGGTCGTACGGCAGCAAGCTGCTCAAGAATTTGGGATTGGGCTGGCCGTCCGTCAGATAAGGAGCATTGTACGTAGGATCAGTAATGCCGAGGCTGAACGCCTCGTCTAGCCGCGTTTGCATCGCGTTCAGACCGGCCTTCCAGTTGTGCCGACCCTGCACGTGCGTAAGATCCACATGTGCACCGAAATTCGTGAGCGAACGATCCTGAGCCAAGGTCGCGGGCGAGTCTTCCAGAGGATTGCGGCTGGCGTAGTAGCTGACTTGATCGCGGCGCACAAACGCGTTGATGCTCACGAGGGTTTTCGAATCAATCGTGTGTTGATAGCCTGGCGCAACGTTGAACGAGACAACCTTTTGCCTTTGATCCTGCTGTGGCTGATCGTACGTGTTCGGTATCTGAAGCCAGTTGCGGGCCGCCATAAGGTCTAAGTGCAAGGCATCTTTTCCGCCGGGTTCGAAGTCAACGCGGTCGAAGAACGTTCCCGTGTTGCCAATGTCATGCATAGGCCAAAACTCGGGCGTATCTAGAAAGCGGCCTGTCCGTTCTGCGTTCACCACCAGGAAGTTGCCCCAACGCGGGCCACCGAGGCCGAGGGTGGCTTCCTCGCCGATGGTGCCGAACGAACCATAGCTCGCAGTTACGCTTCCCGTAGGCTTCTGGCCGAGGCCCGAGCGGGTCGACGCGTTGATCACGAGACTGGTCTTATCCCCGTACTCAGCCGGAGGTGAGCCCGAGATGACCTCCATCGACTGAATGGCATTGGCAGGAATCGATGTCGAAAAAACCTTATTACGCTGGTCCGACACCGGTTGCCCATCAATGACGTAGCTCACCTGGGCATGGTCGCCCAAAGGATGGAAAAAACCGTTGGAGTCTGCGGCGACGCCGGGCGTCGTGTAGATGATCGCGTCATTCAAACCGGAATCGGGAGACGACGTTGGCAAGGCCGCAAGGAGTTGGCGATCAACAACGTCGCTGACTGTCGCCCTGTTCTCGACGAGATTGTCCGTAGTGGCTTCCACCGTTACGGTAGTCTGCTGACCGGCAACCTCCAGTCGAACCTCCAGATCCATCGGGATCGCCGTTTGGATGACGACATTCTTGGTGATGCTTTGGAACCCAGCGAGTGACACGAGGAGCCTGTAGTTGTTCGGCGGGATGCCACTAATGGCGAAAGCGCCCTCAGATCCGGTTTTCGCCTGTCTCGAAAAGCTCGTGACTGGGTTCGATAGTTCAACTATCGCTGATGGCACTGGCGCACCGGTCGCGTCTCTGACAATGCCCCGGAGCGTACCGGTGCCGCCCAGAGACTGGCCGGCCGCCTCCGTTGGACTGACGCAAACGACCCAGAACAATGCGAACACAAGCGCTGGGGGCAGGCGGGAGGTCGCACGGCATGACTTAATCATGGCTAACGCTACTATATCAACTGTGGATAATGAACTTCTACTGTTATGGCGTTCCTGGGTCGAAGTGAACGCCAAAAGCGCTCAAGTGGTGACCGCTGGCCGGCGATCTGGGCCGTCGGTCGCGGGAAATAGTCCACTCGCAAGAATTGTCTGCAAAATTCGGCGGAATTCAGCTATGCTCAGGAAGGCAAACAACCACGACTACAGCATACTAGTCCCTTTGAAGGCAGGCGTGCTCCTAGTTTTGAAGCGCCTGCCTCTTTTAATGCTCAGCGGGCTTATTCGGCTCACCGCCAAATTAGTCCGTTCACGTAAACCGTTCGCCCGCCTGCGAGTTTTTCCTACCCGAAATGCCGATTGACGGGTATCCTGAACCCGTTCGGTATACATGCACGGGAGGCGAATGCTGCGGAGAACGATTCACTTTATTTCGAGAGTCGTTGCGCTCGTCGCCCTGCTGCTGGTCGCTCGAACCGCGCGGGCTCAAACGAGTCCAAACGGAACTCTCACTTTCGGCTGCGCACGGCAGCAACCAGATTCACTCCCGTAGCGACGGAAGGCACCCAATGAGCATCGTGATTCTGATTTCATTTGTGCTTCCTGTATTCTTCCTACGTGACTGGCTTCTGCTGAGGATGGGGCCTGCGGTAACTATCGTTGCGCGCTTGCGCGAGTATGCCTTAGTTTTGCTGGCCTCTGTCACTCTGTTTTCAACAATCATGTTCTCGGTCGGAACGGGACGACTCCTTGAGATCGTTCTCTCGCCATCGGCGATCCTACCTCTGGTGCTGCTTTACAGCGTGCTCTTGGCGGTCTGTATCTGGATCAGACGTACGGACAGGCACCAATTCGCATGGCGGATCGCGACTATTCCCAACCCCGTGCTTGTTGGCGCAATCGCAGTCGTCGCGCGGCTTTTTCTGCCACCGGCGTCGCCATTTGCAAGAGTCCTCGGAACCATCTTGTTGACCTTCCTGTGGATCGGTCTCATCGGGCTGTCGGTGTGGGAAGCGCGGAATACTCCTCTGGATGTTCCCGACCTGAACTTTTCGCTTAATCTTGCCGGCTTTGTAAATTCGGCGGTCCTGATGCTTCTTCCGCTCGGAGCATGGATCGAGGGGGGTGCGGCTTGGAACAACCTTTTTCAGCAGGTCGGCGCGATGCTTTCGTTTGACTGAGGCTGGGTTAACGTGTTTCGCAACCTCTTGGAATCTGCCGTTGGTGCTAAAACGCGCGAGCGACGACTGGATAGTAGATGTCGAATCTTCACGAGCCACAAATCGTAAATATCCTCGGCCACTCCGCCGGCGCCATCATCTTCGGCATCTTCCTCTACCTCCTGGTGCGAGATCGAGCCGGAACGCGTCTTCGGGGCAGCCGGTTGTCGGTTGCGGCCAGCAGCCTTGCGTTTCTCTGGAACATCGGCTCTCTCTCCGTACTGATCGCTTCCTCGACCAACTCAGGGTATGCCCGTGTAACTGTCTTCATAAGCTTCTCAGCCCTAAGCCTGCTGCCAGCGATTCTGCTTCACCTATCCCTTGATGGAAGTTTCCGGCCGATCATAGCCGCAGGGTACGCGCTGAGCTTGATTGCTGTCGGCATGCATTTGTTGGAATTACCAGAACCCGGCCAGCTCTACGGGCAACGGGCGCTTCTCCTCATCACCGTGGGATTCGCGATTCTCACGATCCTGGCCGCCCTTGGCATGGTGCTTCACGCACCTGGCACTGGGAAGGCCAGAGCGCCGCGATTATTCGGGGCAATGTGCTCGTGCTTGCTAGCCATGTCGCTCGTACACTTCGGCTCCGACCATCCCGCTCACGCATGGTCTAGCGAACTGGTGCTCCACCATGCCGGCATCCCATTAGCGTTGTTCGTACTCCTGCAGGACTATCGCTTTGTGCTCCTGGATGCATTCGTGCGCTTTCTGGCCAATGTCTTGGTTGCGGCCGTGCTAACGTTTGTGGCTATCAGGATCACATTCCGATGGGTTGTGGTGGACGAACGTATATCTGGCAACCCGATGAACGAAGCTCTTTTGCTTCTCAGTCTCACCCTGTTGCTCATCGGCTTTGCAGTTGTTCGAGGCCGGGTTCAGCGGTGGCTGACCCAGGTCGTGTTTCGACGTCCTGATGTAGATCGGGCGCTTCGTGAGATTGAGTCCCGAGGAGCGCTCCCAGGTGAAGAGCTCGCATTCGTCACATGGGCCGGCGAGTATCTGGCTCAATTCTTTAGAGCTGATCGTGTCGAATTGGTACCGGAACAAAGGTTGAATCGAATTCCAGAGCTGTCTGGTCTTATGTTCCCAGCGCCCGCTTCGGATGTGCCAGCGTTGCGCCACGCGCCGGAGTTCACCTGGGTAGAGGCGATCGCGCCCCTGCCTACCACCCAAGGAGAAAGCCGGTTCCTGCTCTTCGGGCGACGGCGAGGCGGAAGACGGTACCTGAGCGAGGACTTGCAGGCGCTGAGCCGCCTGACCGCGGCGGTCGTTGCACAGATCGAGCGCTTTCGGAACTCCGAGATGCAACGCCTGGTGTCTCAGGCAGAGTTGCGCGCCCTCCAGGCGCAGATCAATCCACACTTTCTCTTCAACGCACTGAACACGCTGTATGGAATTATTCCTCGGACTGCGCCGGGAGCTCGGCAAACGGTTCTCAACCTGTCGGAGATCTTTCGCTACTTCTTGCAATCTGAGCGGACGTTCATACGGCTTTCTGACGAGCTAGAAATCGTCAAATCCTATTTGGAGATCGAGCGCCTTCGAATTGGCCCCCGGCTTGAGACCGAAATTGAGGTCGACGAAGCAGCGTTAGGCGTTCAAATTCCGGTTCTTTGCATTCAGCCGCTGGTCGAGAACGCCATTAAGCATGGCATCGCGCCGAAAGTCGGCAAGGGAATACTGAGTGTGACTGCTAAGGCTGTAGACGGAGAGGTCCTTATCGCGGTTCAGGACAGCAGTGCGGGGACCGTCGGCGTCAATCCGCCTTTTGAGCGATCCGGAGCCGGCGTCGGCCTCGCCAATGTCAGGCGCCGCCTCCAGCTTTGCTTTGGAGCCCAGGCCGACCTAGTCATTGACTGCGGTCCTACGGGTACATGCGTACGGTTCGTGATTCCGTTGAGCCCGCCGTCGCGCTCTCCTTCCGGCGAAGTTTTGGCCTACAACGAAGTGCGCTAGCCAATTCCGGTCACATCTTTATTTAGCCCGCTTATTGTGAGTACCAGTCCGCTCGCAATTATTCTCTCGGGCATTTGGGAAAGTTAGTGTAAACCTGGCAGATCATGGATCACCGCGTGATGAAGACGCTGATCGTTGACGATGAGCCGATCGCGCGGCGCGTCCTGCGGGAGGAGTTGGAGAACGTTCCGCACGTGGTGATTGTCGGGGAGGCTGAGAACGGTAAACAAGCCCTACAGCAGATCGCGGAGCTCAAGCCAGACCTGGTTTTCCTTGATCTCCAGATGCCCGTGATGGGCGGCTTCGAAGTCGTGCGGAGGCTAAGTGGCGGGTACCTGCCTATTATTGTGATCATTACGGCGTTCGACCAGCATGCCATCGAGGCTTTTGAAGCGGGAGCGGTGGACTATCTGCTAAAGCCTGTCGGTGAAGAGCGGCTCCGAAAGGCAGTCGACCGCGCCAGGAAGCTGCACAAGAATCCACTGGATGTCGCGAACGACGTTGCCAAGATCGCGGCTGCGTCCGCGCCGCCCAATTCCGTCAGCGGCCGAAAGATTGTGGGCCGCAGCGGCGGAGAGTACTTCTTGCTGGACCCTGACGAGATTCTGGCCTTCCAGGCGGAAGGAGAGCTGGTATGGATCATTACCGCAAAACAACGGCTCTTGGCGACGCAAACGCTTCGCGTGATCGAAGAACGCCTGAAGGGGCAGCAATTCGAGCGGGTACATCGCAACGCGATCGTGAACGTGAACCACGTGCGCAAGATGAGTGCGATGAGCAGTCAACGTTGGCTCATCACGCTCAGCAACTCGCTGCAACTCATTGCTAGCAAGCGCCAGGCTCACAGCATTCGCAGCATTCTGCATTGGTGAAGGGCCCACCATGGTCCGTTCACGGAGGTTACTAGCCCGCTCATTTGGGGTATCTGGCCATCTGTAAGAAAACCGTAGGTCCTAGTACGACGTGCCCTGATACTGTTGGAATGAAGAGACTTCTCGCTCTTACTGCTCTCATCACGCTGTACTTCTGTTCCCCGAATCGGCTAGCGGCTCAAGCGCTCGGCAATGCTGGGACCGTCTCAGGTATCGTCACAGATCCCTCGGGCGCGGCCCTGCCCAACGCCACGGTCACGATTCTCAACCGCCTCACGAACTATCGGCAGACGGCGACCACGGATAGCAAGGGGACGTTCCGTCTGACTAATATCCCTCCGAATCCATACCACGTGGAAGTGACTGCGCCGAATTTCGCTCCATTCGAGCAGGACCTTGACGTGCGCAGTACCGTGCCTCTGGACTTGATGAAGATTCAGATGGCCCTGGCTGGAACCAAGACCACGATTACAGTGGAAGCCAAAGGCGCGGACCTGCTTGAGAACGTCCCCTACGCACACAATGACGTGGATATTTCAAGCCTCTCAAAGCTCCCGGTCTCATCGCCCGCCTCTGGCGTGAGCGATGCCGTGGTACTGAGCAGCGGAGCGGTAGCCGCCGACTCCAATGGCTTCTTTCACCCGCTAGGGGATCACGCACAGACCAGCTTTTCAGTGGATGGACAGCCAATCAGCGATCAGCAAAGCAAGGCCTTCTCAACTCAGATCCCGTTGGACGCTATTCAGTCCATGGAGCTGATCACCGGTGCTCCGTCAGCGGAGTTCGGCGATAAGACCAGTCTCGTCGTCAACGCCGTCACACGGTCCGGCCTGGGCCAGAAGCCGAATGGAACTTTTGAGGCGCAGCGCGCCTCTTTCGGCACCTATGCGGAAAATGCCACGTTCGGCGTTGGCAGCGGGAAGGTAGGAAACTTCATTGCTTTCAACTCCCTTCGTTCTGGCCGTTTCCTGGATACACCTGAGTTCACACCGATTCACGCCATTGGCAACAGCGGAACCATCTTCGACCACTTCGACTACAATCCGAATGGCAAGGACGTGTTCCACCTCAATATACTGGCCGCCCGAAACTGGTTTCAGATTCCTAACACTTATGATCAGTTGGGGCAAGACCAACGGCAGAAGATTGCGACCTTTAACATCGCTCCAGGGTATCAGCACGTCTTTAGCGCCAACACACTTCTGACCATCAATCCCTTCTTTCGACATGATGACGTAAATTACTATCCGAGCCCAGACATAACCTTGGACACTCCCGCCACTATCAGCCAGCACCGGACACTGACCAACTGGGGCGTGAAAGGCGACCTCTCTATCGTCAAAGGCCGCCACAATTTCAAAGTCGGCACCCAGCTGATGCAAACACGCCTCCACGAGCAGTTCGGGTTCGGGATCACCGATCCCACGGATGGCGCATTTCTGGACGCGGATGGGAACTTCTTTGCCGGATTGATTCCTTATGACCTGACCCAGCCTGGCGGAAAGCTGTTCAAATTCGACGAAAGCAGGAATATCAATCAGTACGCCTTCTTTGTTCAGGACAACATCAAGTTCGGCAACTTCCAGGTTCAGGCGGGCTTGCGCGTGGACCACTATGACGGGATCGTCACGGAGACGAGCGCTCAGCCGCGCATTGGATTCTCCTATCTCATTTCAGGAACTGGGACGGTGATCCGAGCTTCATATTCGCGGACGCTCGAAACTCCATACAACGAGAACCTGATCCTTTCAAGCGCCACCGGTGTCGGCGGACTCGCGGCGAACGCCTTTGGAGCGGCCAGCGTGCCGTTGCCCGCGGGATATCGCAATCAATACAATGCGGGTCTGGAACAGGCTTTCGGCCGCTGGCTGGTCGCCAGCGCGGACTACTTCTGGAAATACACCGACAACGCCTATGATTTTGGCCAACTTTTCAGCACGCCTGTGGCTTTCCCGATCTCGTGGCAGAAATCGAAATTGGATGGCGTCGCGGTACGCATTGGAAGCATCAGCTTGCACGGCTTCCAATGGACCACGACCATGGGCCACACTCGAGCGCGATACTTTCCGCCCGAGACCGGCGGTCTGGTTTTCAACGGAGACGTAGGTCTGGGGGGCTCCGTATTCCGCATCGACCATGACCAGGCGTTCCAACAGACCACGCAGCTTCGCTATCAAATGGGAAAGACTGGCCCTTGGGTCTCGTGGACTTGGCGTTATGACAGCGGTCTGGTGGCCGGTTCGGTCGGCAGCCTGGACGATGCACTCGGGCTTACGGGCGCGCAGCAGGCGGCCATCGGCTTCTTCTGCGGGAACTTCCATCCAACCATTGACAGCCCCCTCACGGACGCTCAGTGTACGCCCAAGAATTACGGCGCCACCCGGCTGGTGATCCCCGCTCCGGGTACCGAGAACGACGATCACAATCCCCCTCGCATCGCTCCGCGCCATGTGTTCGACATCGGTGCCGGAACCGAAAATCTGTTCAAGCGGGAACGCTTCCGGACGACTCTTCGGTTCGCGGTCACCAACTACACGAACAAGGATGCGCTCTACAACTTCCTGTCGACCTTTAGCGGTACGCACTTCGTGCAGCCGCGCGCTTACCAAACAGCGCTAGGGTTTGTGTTCTAGAAGCGACCTGCAACCCTGGTCGCGGGCATGACTGACTACCCGCTCGCCTTCCTTCTGGGCGTCGTCGAAGGGCTGACTGAGTTTCTGCCCGTTAGTTCCACCGCGCATTTGCGGATCGCAGAAGCTCTCCTCAACGTCGACTTCTCAAACGGATATTGGAAGATGTTCTCGATCGTGATCCAACTCGGCGCGATCATGTGTTTGCCGATTTACTTTCGAAGCCGCATTGCCGAGTTCTTAGCCACGTTCCCGCGCGGGGTCCGCGGTGACCGCACTGCTTTGAATCACCCATTGACCCTGACGCTACTGGCGTTTGTGTGCACTGCGATTCCGGCATTCCTTTTGACGAAACTCATCGGGAAGAATCTTGAGGACCTCCGCCTAATGGCAGCCAGTCTGATCATCGGAGGAGTGGTCATGTGGATTGTCGATGTCATGTTCGGGCGCCGGACGCGTTCCGGAGATGTAGAAGGCATCAGGCCGATGCAAGCAATCTGGATTGGATTCTGCCAGACGCTGTCAGCTGTCTTTCCAGGGACATCCCGATCCATGGCCACGATCGCCGCTGGCGAATTGGCTGGGCTATCCCGCACGACTGCGCTGGAATTCTCCTTTTTGCTTTCGATTCCGACCATGGCTGCCGCGACCGGCTATGACCTAGTGCGATTCATCAGACATCCTGGGGAGGGCGGCCTTGTCGGATTGGACTCTCACGGGATGGCGGTGCTCTCGGTAGGGTTCGTCGTTTCGTTTTTCGTGGCCTGGGCAATCGTGGCCTGGTTCATGAGTTGGGTGCGTCACCGTGGCTTCGCGGGTTTCGCAGTCTACCGGATTCTGCTGGGAATTGCGGTGCTAGTTTGGACGTTCAAGTAGCAAGTTTGTCGTCAATGCGCCGCACGGCCAAAAGCAAACTCGAATCGTGATTTGAGGACGAGCCGGTTTCCGGTTCCAGTGGTCCCGAACCCTACACCTAAACTCCAGAGCAGGCGATCGCCAAGCTTGAGGTCTCCCGGAAGCAGTTGGTGGACCTGTTTCTGCAGGCCTGGCAAGATTCGCAACGGTCCCCAGGAGCCGTAATACTCAAGACTCGGTCACTCCCGCGAGTAGTCGCGCAGCGTTTATCGATGTTTGTGCCGCTGGGACTGTGCCGAAAGGGTTCAATTGCACACGCACCAAGCACCGTGGATAGCACTAGGCAGTTCCAAACCAGTCCGGCCAACTCACCCAACCTTTGTTTTTGTAGTGGCCGTACGGATCGGAGGGTATGAAATGTGGACGGGGCTTCTTCCCTGGAAGTTTCCCGATCCTGTAGAGCTCCCATTCGTGGTAGCCCTTCAATTTCAAGCCGTGAACGAATTTCCTGGCCTCCGCAAAGGGCAGCAGCTCGCGTCGCTGATTTACAACTCTGTGTGTTCCAAGCCAGTTGCCCCAGCCTTTCCATCCTCTATCCTTACAGACGACGTCGGGCTTTCAGCTGACAGGTAGGTTCCAATGACAACCGTTATTGCCCGATACCGGGTAACTCCAGAACCTGGTGGGGAAATCTAGCCCCGACTCCTTGCCAGCCGTCGCCGGCGATCAACTCTTTTTGCGGTCGAGTTCCAACCGCTTTTTGCACGCCGCGCTCGCGTCAAGCACCAGTTGCTTTAGTCCTGCTTGCTTCAGATCTTGAGGTGCTCGTAGTTGCACGTGGCGATGGACTTTTCCGGTCCCGGCGAGCAGGCCATATGGATCCGATAGCGCTGCACCGCCTACGAGTCCAAGTTTCACGCCGGACTTACTGAGAATCAGCGTGCAAACCATTCCCTTGTAGCCAGATCCGTAGCGATATGCCACCATTCGGGCTGATGCGTCCACGCCTTCGGCCGCATTCGGCAACCATTCCCGGATCCTCTTCGTGCTGTCGCGAGTCAATATTTGCACACTCTCAGGGTAGGATCGGAGCAGTGTGTCGATATTCATTTTCAGCGTGACGCCGCGCGCAACAGACAGCTTATCAATTCTCGCCGCTGCCGGATTGCTGGCGAAGCGCGTGGCGTAGAGTGATCACTTCGGGCGAATACTCACTGGCAATTACACAAGTGCTGGCAAGTTTGATCGACCCGGGACTGACGATAGTGTGACACATCGGGACTTTGAACTCGGACGATGGGCAGCTGTCCAATCAATCGGGAAGTCGACTGCTCAATGCAGGCAGTATGATGGTCTGGAATCCATGCCCGCGACCGTTCGCTTGAACGACATCGTCGACGCTCTGGAGACACAGTCCGACGAGTCCTCCTCCTTCTTAGATTGCGCCACCGGCCAAGTGGCTACCGTTTCGCACGATATGCTGCGTGAGGCAGAGGAGGAGTCCGGCGAAGAGCAGCCGAATCTGCCTGCGTGGCAGAAAGAGGAATTGGAAATTGCCAAGCGAATCCTTTCTACCGACCGCTTCCAGGAGCTCCCCACGAAGTTTGACGTTCACGAGTGGGCGATCATGCAGGATTTCTCGCGTTCGGTGGAATCCGACAGTGTTCGTGAAGATCTCTTACATGCCATCCACGGCGCCGGAGCATTCCGGAATTTCAAAGACACGCTTCATCGCCACGGCATCGAATCAGCCTGGTTTGCGTTCCGCACAGAGGCCCTGAGGCAGATCGCACAGAACTGGTGCGAAGAGAACCACATTGTTTGGGAATAGCCGAGTTAATCGCGGCTGCCTAGCGCCTCTCCGTATCAGGACGGCTAGTAGGGTCCGTTAATACGAATTATCGGGCGAAACTCCACCCTGCAGCAAGGGCAGCGGACTAGCTAATAAGGTGAATCCGCGTCGACGACCTATAAACTTAGTGGACGGATGACCGACCATACGGGAGTTGGGTGCCTTTGCTCTACACTGCCGTTTGTGCTGAACGACCGCCAAGATGTTTGCAGTTTACAATGATCCCAATGACAGCTGATCCCCAAAGGCTCCTGGCGGACCTCGCGAGACTTACATCAAGCGACGGAGATCGGGTTAAGCTATTTCAAGCGGCAGCTGATCGCATCAAGAGTGATGGTGGTTATCGTTGGGTCGGGCTGTACGATGTGGATTCCCAGTCCGGGATAGTGGCAAATATTGTCTGGAGCGGCCTCGGCGCACCCGCGTACCCTACGTTTCCCATCACAAGCGGGTTGACCGGCGCAGCAATTGCTAACCGGAAGATGATCAACGTGGGGGATGTCTCGGCCGATCCCCGCTATCTCACAGCCTTGGGCACGACAAGATCCGAGATCATTGTTCCCGTGTTCGAGCAATCTGGAGAGAACGTGATCGGCACAATTGACGTCGAGAGCTCGGGACCAAACGCATTCGGTGCGGACGCGGAAACTCTCCTGCAAGCCTGTTCCGAAGTCCTCCAGCCTCTCTGGCAACGCTGAATGCCTGTCTCGGGTGGGCTACGATCCCGGATGAACGGCGCGTCAGGTTGGCGTGTCGAGGTTCCACAACAGTCTCGCATGCAGTGGGTTGGCTGGATAGTGGATGTATGGTCGGCTACTCGTCACCTACTTTCTGACGGTCAACGGTTGTAGGTGCCATACGGGTGACACTATGCGCGTGCGCGGAACGCGGACGGGTCGGTCTGGACACTCTACCGTGCCAAAGATTCTAGTAAGCCGTCGTCAAGTCCGCATCGGCTAAATTCGCCGGACGATAGCTACAACTGTTTAACTCTGAACCGAAAGGAAATCCTTTTCGCACGGGAAAGATGTCCCAGACTGATAACTTCGGCATAGGGAGTCGAGCGCCAGGATCATGACCTGTAGCCGGAGGCCCATCTGTGCTGAGCCGTTGCTGCAATCCAAGCTATCGTGATTCAGTAAACTTGAAAACATTCAGACTAGCGCGCGCTGGTGTGGGAGAATTCGGATATGCAACGGGGCATTGGGGCTGCTGTTGTTTTGACATTGATTTCGCTTGTCTGTTCTGCGGAGAAAAAAGAAGAAGCGCAGAAAACGCCGCACTCTGTCGACGAGTTGCGGCAGCAGATCGAGAAGATCTTGAAGGACACCAAGACGCCCGGCGTTTCAGTGGCGATTGTACATCGCGACGGCCCCGAATGGGTGGCCGGCATCGGCACGGCGGATGTGGCTAGTGCCCGGGTGGCGACTGCTGACACGTTATTCCGGATCGGATCGGTATCGAAGGGATTCGCCTCCCTCGCAGTGCTCATGCTGGTCGAGCAGGGCAAGTTTTCGCTCGACGATCCAGTGCGCAAATTGGCGCCCGAAATTTGGTTTGAAAACCGCTGGGAATCGACCGATCCGGTCCGCGTTGTTCACCTTCTGGAGCACACCACAGGCTGGGATGACATCCACTTTCGCGAGTATGCCAAACAGGTGCCTCCGACTATGGGCCTTCGGGAGGCGTTCGACTACGATCACCACTCGCGCATTTCCCGCTGGCGTCCCGGCACGCGGATGGCCTATTGCAATGCGGGACCTGCGGTCGCGGCGTATATCGTCGAGAAGCTCACCGGGCAACGCTTCGAGGATTTCGTCGAGGAGCACCTGTTCCGCCCGATCGGAATGAGGACAACAACTTACCTTCCTCCGGCTCCCGGAACCGCCGCGACGCTGTATCACGACGACGGCAAGACTCCCTACCCGTACTGGAACATCATCTTTCGCCCCGCGGGTTCGATCAACGCTTCCGCGACTGACATGGCAGCGTATGTCCAGTTTTACCTCAATCGTGGCAAGGCCAACGGTGTGCAAATAGTTACCGCTGCGGACATCGCTCGCATGGAGAGCCCCGCTTCGACATGGGCGGCGCAAGCCGGATTGAGAACGGGATATGGATTGAGTAACTACTGGGAGGTGGACGAAGGTTTCGTGTATCACGGGCACGACGGAGGCGTTGACGGCGGACTCACTGAGATGCATTACCTGGCCGATTATCGAACCGGTTATTTCTATAGCATCAATTCCGGCAGTGGAGACGCTCTCGAGCGGATCGGCAAGGCGATTAGAAACTATATCACGCGCGATTTGCAAAAGCCTTCCCAGCCGCCGGTTGCACCTCTTCCGCAAGATGCCGCTGAGTTCGCCGGCTGGTACGAGATAGATTCACCGCGTCAGGAGCTGACGCACTTCGCCGACAACCTAGGCGGCATCGCCTACGTGAGTGTCGCGGGAGGCAAACTGTTTTTCACATCTCTCGGGGCATGGAAGGTCCCGTTCGTTCCGGTGGCTGGTGTGCTGTTTCGTAGCTTGAACAAAAAAGATCCCCCCGAGCCCGTTCCTACGTTGGCGCTCATGACTCCCAAAGAAGGCGGCCGATACCTCGCGATCCGGCTGGGCATGCAAACCATGAAGCAGATTCCGGCGTGGCTGGCCACATTGGAGATCGTGGTGACAGTCTTGATGCTGCTCGCGATGGTCACGATCGTGTTGTACGCGCCGTTTTGGCTGCTCGCTGGACTGAGAAAACAACGTCGCTGCCCAGCCGAGCGCTCGATGCGAATCTGGCCGCTTGCGGCTGTGCTCAGCCTGTTCGCCATCGTGGCAATCTTCACTTGGGGTCCCGACGATGTGAGTGCGCTTGGAAATCTGACCGCATGGTCGGCAAGTATCTGCGTCGCCACGATTGCCTTTGCTCTGGCCTCGATCGGAAGCGCCGCCGCCGCGTGGCGCGCACGCAACCGCGCTGTGCGCCCATGGTTCCGCCGTTATTCGATCGTGGTCACGGTCGCGCTTCTGATTGCCGTGGCATATCTGGCGTGGTGGGGTGTGATCGGTGTGCGTACCTGGGCCTGAAGACTTAGCGGGCCCCCATGGACTTCTTGCTGGTCAAGCCAACCGAAACGCACCTATCTGCGAATGCGGCTGGCCACATTCCGAGTGGTTGCCGGGACAACACGGTTTAGGCGACCAAGAAGAACATAAATCCTGT
>JAIQFI010000020.1 GCA_020073345.1 Terriglobia bacterium | reverse complement strand
GTAGTCCAGCGTGGACATCCCGATACCGTGCTTGGCGCAATACTCGCGCCGCCTCATCCCGCTCTTCGCAAATCCCTCAACGAGGCCTTGAATCTCTTCCTTGCTCCGCATCCCGCCATTTTCGGCGGATTCGAGGCACGCGAACAAGATGGGTTCCTCTGACGCTTACGCTCGACGCCCTTCAATGGCAGCCCATGCCGACCACCGACGACGCTCGCTACCCCTTCTGGTCGCCCGACAGCCGTAACATTGGCTTCTTCGCCGAGGGCAAGCTTAGAAAGATCGCGGCAGGCGGGGGGCCGTCTCAGTCGTTGTGCGACGCCGCTGATGGTCGCGGCGGGACCTGGAACCTCGATGATGTCATTGTGTTTTCACCTTCTCCGAATGCCGATGGCGTGATTCAGCGGGTCCCCGCGGCAGGTGGCGTTCCCTCCAATGTGATCAAAACCGGGACCCGTTATTTGTTCCCCGAATTTCTGCCGGATGGCCGCCACTTTCTGTACGAGTCGGCTACACAATCGGAGAAGAACGGCATCTACTTGGCTTCGCTGGACGGCAAGGAGAACCGGAGGATTCTGGCGGATACTTCCAGCGGCGTGTTTTCCCCATCGGTGCCTCAAAGCCGCGTTGGCCAATTGCTATTCCTTCGCGAAGGTAACCTGATGGCCCAGCCATTCGATGCCGGAAGCCTGCAGCCCGCTGGCGACGCGTTTCCCGTTGCCGAGGGCGTTGCCTTAGCCCAGAACAACTTCGCGCCGGTGTCCGTCTCGGACAACGGTGTGCTGCTGTACTGGACTGGCGGCACCGGCGGTAACGCCCTTGGCGGCAATAACCAGATGGTCTGGTACGATCGCGGCGGAAAGCTTCTTGAGACGGTGGGAGCGCCGGGCAATGTCCTGATGCCCGCGATTTCCCCCAATGAGAAGACCATCGCGTTCTCGCGTCTGGCGGGTGGCGGCAATCGGGATATTTGGTCGAGGGATCTGGACCGTCAGAACGAACAGCGTTTGACGACCAACGCTTCTTTCAATGGTCTTCCCTTCTGGTCGCCCAAGGGCGACCGCATCGTCTTCGGATCCAGTCGAGGGGGCACTCTAGGCGATATTTACCTGCGGGCGAGCGCATCGGGGCAGGATGAGCCGCTGCTCGCCACGCCCAACCAGAAGTCCGTCGACCAGTGGTCTCGGGACGGTCGGTTCATCGTCTACTCGGAGAACGATCCGAAGACCAAGGGTGACCTTTGGGTTTTGCCCGTGGGCGAAGACGGCAAGCCGTCCGGAAAGCCGGTGCAATTCCTCCACTCTGAGTTCAACGAGATCCAGGGCCAACTCTCCCCGGACAGCCGCTGGATGGCGTACACCTCGGACAAGACCGGGACGCGCGAGGTGTACGTGCAGCCATTTCCGGCTGCCGATAACGAAATGAGGATTTCAATCGCGGGCGGCGACCAGCCGCGTTGGAACCGTGACGGCAAGGAGCTGTTCTATCTGGCGACGGACGGAAAGATCACCGCTGTCCCGATCATCGTTTCGGCGGGACCCAAACCCTCGCTAAAAGCGGGCACTCCTGCGGCCCTGTTTGACGCGCATATCGCAATCCAAAATCAGGCTTTTTTCAACTATGACGTCACTGCGGATGGGAAGCGTTTCCTGGTCGTCACCATTGCTGCCGCCGCATCGTCCACCGCGCCCTCCACGCCGCCGCTTACCGTGCGCGTCAACTGGAACGCCGCGTCGAAGAAATGACGTAGGCGGCGCGGGGTATCATGGCCTCTATGCGAACGCTCGTCCTGCGTGTCACTGTTCCGACCCTTTTCGCGCTCCTGGTGGGTTGCGGCCAATCCAAGCCCACTGCCGACGACGCCAAGAAATTCCTTGACGACGCCCAGGTGAAGCTCAACGATCTCGGCATCGAGGCCGGCCGCGCCGCGTGGGTCCAGGAAAACTTCATCACCGACGATACAGAAGCACTTTCCGCCGCCTCCGGCCAGCGCGCCGGCGATGAAGCCGTCCGCATCGCCAAGCAGGCCAAGAAGTTCGACGATGTCCAATTGCCCGCCGATTCGACCCGCATGATGAAATTGCTGAAAACCGGGTTCACGCTGGCGCCGCCTTCCGACCCCAAAGAAAGCGCGGAAGTGAGCAAGATCGCAGCCTCGCTCGACGCCACCTACGGAAAGGGCAAGTATTGCAAGGGCGACGGCAAAACTTGCTTGGACATCAACGACATCACCAAGATCATGGCCACCAGCACCAACCCGGCCGAGCTGCTGGATGTCTGGAAAGGCTGGCACACCATTTCTTTGCCCATGCGCAAGGATTTCACGCGCTTCGTCGAGCTTTCGAACAAAGGCGCCGTCGAGCTGGGTTTCAAGGACACCGGCGCCATGTGGCGATCCAAATACGACATGCCCGCCGACGATTTCAGCAGGGAGCTCGACCGGCTGTGGGACCAGGTCCGTCCGCTTTATATTTCGCTCCACGCCTACGTGCGCGCGAAGCTTCACGAGAAATACGGCAACCTGGTGCCCGAGAACGGCCCCTTGCCCGCGCACCTGATGGGCAACATCTGGGCGCAGGACTGGTCGAATGTGTACAAGCTGGTGGCGCCCAAGGATGCCGATCCCGGCTACGACCTCACGCAGATTCTCAAATCGCGCAAGACCGAACCGCTCCAGATGGTCAAGTATGGCGAAGGATTTTTCAAGTCGTTGGGGTTCGATCCGCTGCCCGACACCTTCTGGAAGCGCAGCCTGTTCGTGAAGCCGAAAGATCGTGAAGTGGTGTGCCACGCCAGCGCCTGGGACGTGGACAACGTCAATGATCTTCGCATCAAGATGTGCATCGATATCACCGAGGAAGACTTCACCACTATTCACCACGAGCTGGGCCACAACTTTTACCAGCGCGCATATAACACCCAGCCGATCCTGTTCCGCGACAGCGCCAATGACGGTTTTCACGAAGCCATCGGCGATACCATCGCGCTGTCCGTCACGCCCGAGTATCTGGTGAAGCTGGGCTTGCTGCCGAAGGCACCGGACGCTTCCAAGGACATCGGCCTGCTGCTGAAGAAGTCGCTTGAGAAGATCGCGTTTCTGCCTTTTGGGCTGATGATCGACCAGTGGCGCTGGCGCGTTTTCTCAGGCGAGATACCGCCGGACAAGTACAACGAAGCGTGGTGGCAGTTGCGGCTGAAGTACCAGGGCATCGCTCCGCCCGAAGCCCGTTCGGATGAGTTTTTCGATCCCGGCGCAAAGTATCACGTGCCTGCGAATGTCCCCTACACGCGCTACTTCCTGGCCGATATCCTCCAGTTCCAGTTCCACCGGGCTCTCGCGGAAGCGGCCGGCTGCCCAGGAAATAGCGGTACGCCGTTGCATCGCTGTTCGATTTACGAGAGCAAGGAAGCCGGCAAGAAGCTCAACACCATGCTCGCCATGGGACTCAGCAAACCTTGGCAAGAGGCCCTCCAGGAGATCACCGGCAAGCGCGAAATGGACGCCACCGCCATCCGCGACTACTTCGCGCCGCTGCAGAAGTGGCTGGACGAGCAGAATAAGGGCAAACCCGTCGGCTGGTAAATTCGGCGGTGGGCAGTTCGGCCATGTGGGGCAGGATTGTATCCTGCTCGCGGGTTTGTAACCCGCGCAGCGTGCCGATTAGAAATCGGCGCGTAGGTTGAAAGACCTTCCCCACCTGCAATCGGGTAGTTCGCCAATTCTGTGTTCCTCTTGGCGGCTGCCTCGCAAGGGCGGGCCGACAGGGATGCAAGACGTGGGAGAACCGCTGCGCTGCCGTGATGCTCTGATACCGCTTGTATAACTTCGGGCGCGTTCACAAATCACTGAGAACGACACTGCGATGGCAGCGGGGATTACCGATTATGTGTGGAGCGTGCGAGAGTTGCTGGAGGCTTAGATCGTCCAGCTGCCCCTGCTTGGCCTCGGCTTGTTAGGTGTTTCTATCAAATGCATGTGTTCCCTGAGGTAGTCCCATGCTTCATCGGTAATATTGAACGCAGCGACAGCTCCGTTAGTATATGGTGCCCCTGGCTGAAGAATCCCTGATCGCAAAAGCGGCCCAGTATTTCCATCGGAGATATCGAAGTGTACGGTTCTGGAATCCTCGCACAGATAATACTGGAGCATATGTTTCTCGTGGACCGTGAGTTTTTCGAGTCTTTCGTGAACACACTTCTTGCGGCGACCCACGTGTTTGTTATGACTCCAGACCTTCCAGAAGTGACTCGAAAGGTAAGAGATCGATAAAACTCCCGACGCCAAGCATGTGATAGCGGCGATGGCCTTGTACGTCAGAACCAGTGAATCAAGCCAAGGAAATGCACCCGGCAGTGCAATCGGCACGGCAAGTGCAATGCCGCTGACGATGAATATAGTCACTGCGATCCTTGGATTGAGAACGGTGGAGATTATCTTTGCGATCGTTTCGACTATCGGAATAGAAGGCGTGGCCATAGAGGGCCAACACTTATCGTAGCCCAGCTAACTCGATAACTCTACCGTGATATCCTCACGCCCATGACCGACAAAACCACCAAACTTTTACTACTCGCAATCGCACTTGGACTTCTTGCCAACATGCTCGTTGCTATTTTTCGCCCGGTTCCCGTCAAGGCGGCCAGCACGCTCACGTGCAAAGGAGAAATCAAGGCCAATGCGTGGGGAGGCACCACGGCGAGCATTGGCGGTTACGAGGTGGATGTGAAATGCGACTAGGGGTACAGAATTAGCGCACTAGGGCGGCGGCAATGAGTCTCTCGATCTTGGCAGTTTAGACCATGGTCAATGACTATGGTCTAATTGAGTTATGGAAACGATCGCAGTCTCCAAGTTCAAGGCCACCTGTCTGTCGGTCTTGCAGCGTGTCCATAAGACCCGCAAGCCGATCCTGATTACGCGCTTCGGCAAGCCTATTGCTGAAGTGGTTCCTCCTCCTCCTCCTCGCACCGCCAATTGGATGGGCTCGATGGTCGGTACCGGTGAAATCCTAGGTGATATCGTAGGCCCGATCTCCACCGAAGAGGAGTGGTCCCCGCTTCGAAAATGAAGCTCCTGCTCGACACTCACATTCTTGTATGGAGCAACCTGAACCCGTCGCGGCTTTCTCGTAGAGCTACCAAGGTCATGGCGGATCCGCGCAATGAATTGTGGATTTCGCCGGTCACCACCTGGGAAATTCTCTTTCTCCATCGAAAGGGGCGCCTGAATCTGAAGGACGGACCTGTGTCATGGATTTCTGCGGCACTAAGCCGGATGCCTTTCCGCGAGGCGACGCTCACACATGAGGTCGCATTGGCGTCAGATTCTATCACTCTCCCGCACCGGGATCCGGCGGATACCTTCTTGGCGGCTACCGCGAAGGTTTACGACCTCACGCTGGTGACGGCGGACGAGAACCTTCTCAAGGGGAAGGGTTACTCCGTCCTCGTGGCACAATAAAACTACCAATGACAGGGTCGCAGATCCGCCAGAAGTTTCTTGACTATTTCGCCGAGCGTGGCCACCGTGTGGTCCGCAGCTCGTCGCTGGTTCCCGGCAACGATCCAACGCTGCTGTTCACCAACGCCGGGATGAACCAGTTCAAGGACGTGTTCCTGGGCCAGGAAAAGCGCGATTACACGCGCGCGGTGTCTTCCCAGAAGTGCGTCCGCGCGGGCGGCAAGCACAACGATCTGGACAACGTCGGCTACACCCGCCGCCACCACACGTTCTTCGAAATGCTGGGAAATTTTTCCTTCGGCGACTATTTCCAGCGCGACGCCATCGCCTTTGCTTGGGAGCTGATGACCGAGGGTTACGGTTTGCCCAAGGACCGGCTGTACTTCACCGTCTTCCGCGAGGATGACGAGGCCGAAAAACTGTGGCAGGAAGTCGCGGGTGTGCCGAAAGACCGCATCTTCCGTTTGGGCGAAGACTACAACTTCTGGCAGATGGGCGAAACCGGTCCGTGCGGTCCGAACTCGGAGATCCACTACGATCTTGGTCCCGACGCAGGGCCGGCCACCTTCCCCGACAACCCTGGAGAACGCTTCGTCGAGATCTGGAACCTGGTGTTCATGCAGTTCGATCGCGACCCGTCGGGGAAATTGACGCCTCTTCCCAAGCCTTCCGTCGATACGGGAATGGGACTCGAGCGGATGGCGGCCGTGCTGCAAGGCAAGTTTTCGAACTATGAGACGGATCTGCTGCGGCCCATCATCGACCGGGCTGCCGAGCTGTTCAAGAAAACGTATGGCGTCGGACACACTCCGGATGACGACCGCACGGACACGTCGTTGCGGATCAATGCCGATCACGCCCGATCCACTGCGTTTCTGATTAACGATGGCGTGCTGCCGTCAAATGAAGGGCGCGGGTACGTGCTCCGCAAGATCATGCGGCGCGCGATGCGCAACGCCCGCATGGTCGGTGTCACAGATCCCTATCTCTATCAACTCACCGGATTCGTCGCCGAACACATGCGCGATGCTTACCCGGAAATGATGGAAAGCGTCTCTCGCGTCGCGCGCGTGGTCAAGGATGAAGAGCATCGCTACGCGACCACCTTTCAGGTCGCCGAGAAGTTCTTTCAGGACGAAGCCAAATCGGGAGCAAAGACCGGCGCGATTACCGGAGCCGCCAGTTTCAAGCTCTACGATACGTACGGTCTTGCCCTCGAAGAGCAGGAAGACATGGCGCGCGAGCTCGGCATTTCGATCGACGCCGAAGGCTTCGCCGCCGAGATGGAAAAGCAGCGTGCCCGCGCTCGCGCCAGTTGGAAGGGCGCCGAGAAGGCCCAGATCAATCCCGTCTATCAGGCGCTGCCCAAGACCGAATTCGTCGGCCGCGAGACCCTGGAAGCCCCGGCCAAGGTGACGGCGGCGCTGCATGGAGAAATCGCGCTGGACCGCACTCCGTTTTACGCCGAGGCGGGCGGCCAAGTTGGCGATAAGGGCGTGCTGCTTTCGGAAAGCGGCCAAACCCTGGCGCTGGTGGAATCGGCCTACGCCCCGGCTCCTGGCAAGACCGTGCACAAGGTGAAGCTCCTGAACGAGATCAAGGAGGGCGATATCGTCATCGCCCGCGTCGATCCGGAATCCCGCCACGCCACCATGCGCAACCATACGGGCACCCATCTTCTTCACGCCGCGCTGCGAACGGTGTTGGGTACCCACGTGAAGCAGGCCGGCAGCGTCGTCGAACCCTCGCGGCTGCGCTTCGACTTCACCCATTACACGGCGATGGACTCAGACGAGCTCGCCGAAGTCGAGCGCCTAATGAACGAACAGATCCTCGCCAACCGCGAGGTCCACACCGACGTGATGGATCTCGACCAAGCGCTCCAGACCGGCGCGATGGCGCTGTTCGGTGAAAAATACGGCGACCGCGTCCGCGTGGTCAAGATCGATACTTTCAGCAAAGAGCTGTGCGGCGGCACGCACGTCGGCCGCACCGGCGATATCGGCATCTGCAAAATCATCTCCGAGGGATCGATCTCGTCCGGTATCCGCCGCATCGAAGCCATCACCGGCGAAGGAGCGCTGAAGCGCTTCCAGGAAGCTCTGCAGCAACAGGCAAAATACGCCGGCGTCGATCTGGAAAAACTGCAGGCTCGCGAAAAGGCGCTCGAGCACGAGCTCCAGCAGCTCAAGACGAAAATCGCTCAAGCAGAAGCGGGCGATCTGGAATCGCAGGCTCGTGACATCAAGGGCGTAAAAGTTCTCTCCGTACAAGTCAGCGGATTCGATCGCGCCCAGCTTCGCACGCTGGTCGATTCGCTCCGCAACAAGTGGAAGACCGCCGTGGTGGTTCTCGCATCCGCCGAGGATTCCACTGTCTCGATCGTCAGCGGCGTGACCAAGGACCTGACTGCGAAAGTACATGCGGGGAAACTCGCCGGGGCCGTGGCGCAGGCCGTCGGCGGGAAGGGCGGCGGCCGTCCGGATATGGCCGAGGCGGGCGGCAAAGATCCCTCGGCGTTGCCGAAAGCCCTGGCCGATGTCTACACCAGTGTGGAGGCGATGCTGTAGTGGAGAGTTTCGACGTCGTCATCGTCGGCGCGGGTCCGACCGGCCTCGCCTGCGGCATCGAGCTCAAGCGGCGCGGCGTGCGGGCCGTGCTGATCGACAAAGGCTGCGTCGTCAACTCGCTCTACAACTACCCGACCAACATGGTGTTCTTCACCACGCCGGAATTGCTCGAAATCGGCGACATTCCCATGACCTCGCTGAACGAGAAACCGGTGCGCGCGGAAGCCCTGAAATATTACCGGCGCGTCGCCGATCATTATAAACTCGATATCCGCCAGTATGTGCGCGTCGACAAAATCTCCGGCGACGACGGCGCCTTCGTCACCCACGCCGTCGTTTCCAATTCGAATGACGCGCACGGCTGTCCACGCCAGTACGCATCGAAGAAGGTGATCCTGTCCATGGGCTACTACGACGTGCCCAACCGGCTGAACGTCCCGGGCGAGGATTTCCCCAAGGTCATCCACTACTACAAAGAGGCGCATCCCTACTACAATCACGACGTCCTCGTCGTGGGCGCGAAGAACTCGGCGGCCATCGCGGCGCTGGAGCTGTGGTGGACCGGTGCGCGCGTCACCCTCGTCCATCGCGGCGACGCGATCCATCAGAACGTCAAATACTGGATCAAGCCCAACATCGAGAATCGCATCAAGAACGGTGAGATCCCTGCGTACTTCCGCTCAACTGTGCTCGAAATCGGCGAGACCTTCGTGCGCATCCAGACTCCTGATGGTGAAAAGCAGATCCGGAACGATTTCGTGTTCGCGATGACCGGCTATCGTCCGGATACCAAGTTCCTGGAGGCGCACGGTATTCGTTTCGATGCGGAAAGCGAGCGGCCGTACACTCACCCGGAGACACTGGAGAGCGACCGCAAAGGAATGTACCTCGCGGGCGTGCTGGTGGCGGGGATGCACACCAACGAGATTTTCATCGAGAACGGCCGCTTTCACGGCGGCAAAATCGCCGAAGCGATCGCCGGGGAGCTGCGGTGATAAACTTAGAGAGGAATCACGCTGTCGAGGAACTGTTATTTTGATGACTCCGGAACTTCAAACAATCCTAACGGTGAGCATTCCCACCTTGGCAGTCTTGATCGGCATCCTGGTAAACAATTCACGCTTCAACGATCTCAATGCGCGTTTTACGGACTTGAATCAGCGGATTGACGACCTCAAGGAAATGTGGCGCTCAGAACTGCGCCGCGTCGAGGAAGTCCTGGACGCGCGGCTCAGCCACTTGGAGGAGCGCCTTCGCTAGCTGGTCTTCTTTTCGGCGGCCTTCTTAGCAGGAGCCTTGGACGGCGCAGCTGACTTCGCCCCGCCCTCATCCAGCAATTCTCCCAGGTACTTCCGCAAGTAGGTTTCCGTCTGTAGATCCGCCGTACCTCTGGCCGCACTCTGAGCGCGGATCACGCCTTTGCGGTCGATGATGGCGACCTGCGGAACCGCCCAGCTCTCCACATCGGAAACGCCGAGATAGCTCAGCACGCTGTTGCGAGGCGCGTAACCCACCGGGAATCCGACCTGGAACTGGCTGACGAAGCCGGCCGTCACCTGAGCGTTGGCGGCGGTATTGGGCGTGTTGACCTCGTCATTGAAGGCGATACCCAAGGCCTGGAAACCGCGTGGCCCCAGTTCCCCCTGCAGCTTGGTGATGACCTTGGAAAGCGCCTGGCAGTGCGGGCAGGTGGTGAACATGAACGCCGCCATCACCACTTTCCCGCGATAGCTGGAAAGCAGGCTTTGCTTGCCGGACGGCAGCATGATCGTGAATTCCTTGCTCGGTCTGGGAACCGGCCCGGCCGCCTGGAGCGCCAGAGTGGATGCCAATAGTGCGGAAACAGTCGCAATGCGCATTTTGTAAGTCTTCCTTATTCGCTGGTCTTCTTTTCGGCAGGTTTCTTTGTGGTCCCGGTGGTCCCGCTCTTCGCAGGCGCCTTCGCCCCCGCGCTTTCCGCCAGCAGGCTCTCGACCAGCGGCCCGAGGCGGGCGGCGTCAAATCCTCCCAACAACGGACTTTGTTCGCGGATCACTCCCTTGCGATCGATCACCACCACCTGCGGCACCCCAATACGCTCCAGCTCCGAGATACCCAGGTAACTCAGCACGGCGGACCGCGTCGAGAAACCTACCGGGAATCCTGCATATTGTTTGGTGTAACCCACCACCTTGTCCTTCAGCGGCATCTTCCCGTCGTCATCGTCAAAAGCCACTCCCAGGGCCTGGAAGCCCCGAGGACCGTACTCGGTGTTGAGCTGCGTCAGCACCTTGGAGAACGCCTGACAATGCGGGCACCAGGTAAATAGAAACTGAACCACGGCGACCTTGCCCTTTAAGCTGGACAGCAGAATCTGCTGACCCTGCGGTGTGGCGACCGTGAATTCCTTGGACGGACGGGGTACCGGGGACTCAGCTTGCACCGAGACTCCCAGCGTGAGTAACAGAGCCAACGTGGCAGTGCGCATAAAAGACAGTCTACCGCACCCTTTCCGGGGATTGAATCCCCTCGATACTGTGGACGGTCGCTCCCTCCAAACGTAACGAAAACCGGCCATTGTCGCCCAAACCGGTAACCTGTCCAGGGGAGGATGTCGCGATTTCCAGCTTCTTCCACTTCGCGCGCAGAACCCGCTGATACAGCTCGAAAAAGGTCCGTGCGGCTTCCGGCGAGTCCCACTCGGAGGAGTGTGCCAGCACGAAATATTTCGCTTGTTTATGCTCGTACAGGCGATAGACTCCGCCGCGCCAGTGCCCCGCGGCTTCGCGGCCCTCGGTTTCGCCGATATACTGGCGCAGCAGGACGCCGTAATCGAATTCACCCACATCCCCGTCAGCCAGGATTCGAAAATGCCGGGCTTCCTTTCCGGCCGTTGCTTCCAGACGGGGCAAAGCGGGCATCGTAGGCATGCGCGCGGCCAGGTAGGTCTGCGGGTGCAGGACGTGTTGCGTGCTCCGCGGAGGATTGCGGAAGACGCGCTCGAAGGCAGCCGGGCCCAGCTCGCGATATACGGCGTCCTGGAAGCGCATGCCTTCGGTATAGGGAAACGTCAGCGACTCGCGGATATACAGCGGCGCCTGAGAGAACACCGGGAAGTCGTCGCCGGTCGCGCCGGCGCCTTCGGCCAGACGGTCGAGCAGTCCGCGGGGAACCTCGGCGCGCTTGCCTGCTTTCTTGGAAAGATAGGCCCAGCTCAGCCACGTGGCCTGGCCCTCGATCACCGCCTGGCGCGCGGTCGACTGCTCGTCGCCATCGGCGTCGCCGATGAATTTTCGCAGCGGATGCTGCTGGTCGGCCAGCGCGTGGGCCAGCTCATGGGCCAGGGCGAGTAACTGTTCATTGTCGTTCTTAGTGGAATCGAGGACGAAGAGGCGCTTCTTCTTGTAATCGTAGAAGGCCGCCGCTTGCTCGGCGATCAGGTCGCCGGATTCCTGCGCCAGGTTGAAATCCGGGGGAACCAGGCCGAACATCTTGAGCGCGACTTCGGCCGCGTGGGTTTGCTTGTCGGTCTCGGCGTCTTTGACGCCTTCTTCCACCATTTTGGCGAAGTTGTCTTTGGAAAGGATCTCGGCGGGGACGGTGCGCTGGACTCTCCAGCCGGTGATGTCCGACAGGGCCCGGAGCATGTCGTCCACCTGGGAGAAGATCGAGCCTCCCGCAGGTGCCGCCTGTCGCACGGAGGGTCGAGTCGCGGGTTGCGCGAGTGCCGCGCCAGTAAAGATCACGAAGGTGAGCAGGCGGGGGCACATCTGACGTGACCAGCGTAGCATGCACGGGGTACAATAGAGACTCCATGGCAGACGACAAGCTCTATAAATCCGTATCGATGGGCAGCGGAACGTTTCTCATCACCAAGCCGAAGCGCAAGGCAGCCAAGCGCCGCCAGTCGGCCCTGAAGCATCCCCGCCGCGGCGCCCGCAAGTAAGTGTTGTGGAGCAGGCTTCAGCCTGCAACGGGCGCTTTAGCGCCCGCCCCGCGCGAACGCATGGCCTTGGTGGTTCGGTAGACAGGCCCGCTTAGTTCTGGTCTGATCCCTCGTCGTGCTCGTTATCCCCGCCGTGATAATTCTGCAATCCGCCCAGCGCGGGATCACTGATGCTGTCGTCCCCGGTTTCGAGATGACCCGCTAAGTGGTACTCGATGCTCGAATCGGAAGCCACAGTGATCACGAAGTCATACCAGCCGGAGAAGCGCTGGAGCGAGTAATACTCTGATTTAGAGCCGCCCGGGCCGATGGCGATCTTGTCGCTCTTGCCCGAGTACTGATCTAGAATCGTGACGTTGGCGGTATGCGAAGCAGGATTCGTAATCACCAGCGTGATGCCGTTGGTCTTCTCGTTGTAGACCGCGCGCACATCGAGTTGCCAATTCCTCAGACCGAACACGCTGCCCTTGAATCCCCGGAAAAACCCATTTGGCCCATGAACGGATAAATCGCAGTTCGGCAAGCCGATCGAGCCCAGCAGCCAGGTATCGGTGAGCGTTTTGCCTGGCTCAACGGTGTAGGAGCGTGGGCCGTGAGCATCGCCCCCGGAGCGCACCTGGAACACCGCGGTCTGCGAGCCGGTGTTCGAGAACCCGATCACGAACGAAGCCTCGGGAAGCTTCAACAAACCATGCACATTCAGCGTATAAGGCAGGGCGCGTGCCGGACGGACGCCGGGCTCCTGTTTGGGCAGCGTCTGATTTGCCGGAGGAACCGCGATGTAGTCCGGGTGGAACGAGAAATCCGCCGGTTTGAAGCTGTTCGTGGGCGGCAGATGGATGTTCTTAATGGAGTCCGGGTCGTCGAAATCGAATGCGCTGGTGAGATCGCCCACCACTGCGCGCCGCCAGGGAGTGATGTTGGGTTCAATCAGGTTGCCGCCAAAGCGTTTCTCAATGAACTTGATGAGCGAGGTGTGATCGAAGACCTGCGAATTTACCCAGCCGCCTTTGCTCCAAGGCGAGATGACGATCATCGGCACGCGCATTCCCAGACCATATGGCGCACTGATGTATTTCGCGTTGCCGGGGAAAATTTCGTTCACCGTGGAGACCGTTGATAAGCCGTCGGCGCTGGACTGAGGCGGCGTGGGCGGCACCTTGTGATCGAAGAAGCCGCCCTCTTCGTCATAGTTGAGAAACAGCGCGGTCTTGCTGAATACATCCGGATTCGAAGTCAGAATGTCGATGAATTGCGAGACATACCAGGCGCCGAAGTTGGGGGCCCAGTTGGGATGTTCGGTGTAGGCTTCCGGAGCGACGATATACGATACCTGCGGCAGCTTGCCTTGGTGAACGTCGTTGCGGAATATGTCGAAGAGCCCGGCCGGGTTCTCGTTTTGCGCCAGGATATTCGTTCCTGTCTTGGCGAAGTCGGCCAGGGGATTGCCGGGTTGAGCGTTCTGGTATTGATGCAGATAGAGCAGTGCATTATCCCCGTAATTGCCGAGGTACGGCTTGTCGCCGGTCCAACCCCAAAAGCCGGCGGCGGTCAATCCCCTGCCGATATCCTGGTAAACCTTCCATGTGATTCCTGCCTGCACCAGGCGCTCCGGAAAACTCGACCAATCGTAGCCGAGCTCCGAGTTGTCGACCACCGGGCCCCCGCCCGCGCCGTTGTTGCCCAACCAGCCCGTCCACAGGTGGTAACGGTTCGGATCCGTCGGGCCGAGCACGGAGCAATGGTAGTCATCGCACACGGTAAATGCATCGGCCAGAGCAAAATGATACGGCAAGTCTTGACGATTGCTATACGCCATCGTCGCCACACCCTTGTTCGCGATCCACCCATCGTGCCGGCCGCCATTCCATGCCCCGTGCGTGCTGTTCCAGTCGTGCGGCACGTCGGCCAGAAAGGTCGTCCCCATGCTGGCGACATTCGGCCGGAACGGCAGCACTTCGCCCGCGCCGTTAGGTTGGTGAAATACGCTCTTGCCTGAAGGCAGGGTGACGGCCCGGGGATCTCCAAATCCTCGTACGCCTCTCATCGTGCCGAAATAGTGGTCGAAGGACCGGTTTTCCTGGGTGAAAATGACGATGTGCTCGACATCTTCCAGGCTGCGCTTCCGATTGTTGGCGGGAATCGCCAGCGCGCGGCTGATCGACATCGGCAGTGAAGCGGCCACTGCTCCGGAACCCATCGCTTTTAAGAATTCACGGCGTCTAAGTTTGCTCATTTGATTAACGAGGCTACCAGCGGAGTGTTTAGGCGCGGTGAACGGTGATGTAATTTTCAGTGACTGCGATTCCAAAAAGGGGACAGACGACATTTTACTTCCCGAATAGCGACTGCTGACCGGATGCCGCCGCAGCCACTTCCTTCGCGGGCGGCCTACCCTGCGCCAATACACGAAGTCGACGGCCTGCTTTCGCCTCTAAATCCCTTACGAATTCATCCGAGCCCAGCGGCTCACCAAGCTTGGTGGCTCGTCTCATTCGATCCAGCTCCTCAAGAGGCGCGGCTGAGAGTAGTGTCGCCTTCCAATCCGCGTAGTTCCACACTCCGAGCCGGGATTCTTCCATCCACTTATTCCGATCCCAATCGAGGAGTTCGTCATGCACTTGCGGCGAGGTGTGCGCTAGCGCGCTGGACCATCGCCAATCCCAAGCCTCAGCCGCCATCCCGGCCCGAACCGGGTTCAACTCCACGTAACGCATTGCTGATAGTAGACGCCTTGGTTCGATGGGGCAGGAGAAGTAATGACCCTGCCAGAGATGCCCGGTGCGGCTCTCGTGCCGGTTCTGTTCCAAAGAATATTGGGAGTGCGCCTGACCGAGCGCCAGTGCCAGGGATTCTGGAGTTCCTGGGATCGCGATGAGATGAACGTGATTGCTCATCAGGCACCATCCGAGGATGCGGGCGTCCTGGCGGCGCGAGTGTCCGCGAAGCATCTGGAGGTAGCGGACTCGGTCTTGATCGGTGAAGAAAACGTCTTGCCGATTGTTGCCGCGCTGCGTGACGTGATGCGGTAGGCCAGGAACGACGAAGCGAGGCCGGCGCGGCATGCAAAATAGTGGGAGCAAGGAGCGATGGATCTCTCAAGAATGTCGTCTGTCCCGTTTTACCCCCTAGGTGTCAACTTCCGCGAGGCGCATCGCTGATAGCAGAGGGCAGGATTCAAGATGTTAGGCTGAAATATGGATCCCGCAATCTTAGATCCGGACATAGAGCCGACTCCTCTACAGGTTCAACTCGCTGTTCTGGAGCAAATTGAAAACGCTATCCAAAACGAGCTGGTAGAACTAGAGCATGCGGAAGAAAACCGCCCTGTCAATGCCGTTGCCTGGATTGCCAGAAACCTTATCGAACTAGCCGTATGGACTCAGCACTGTGTTGAATCGCCGACCAATGCTCGAAAGTTTTTCAACGATTGCGCCCGTGATGCTGCTGAGTTGCTGAAGATGCCAGATTCGTTCAGCAAGGACCCCAACTTTAGCTTTAAAGCAAGGCGAGCCGAACTCCTCCGAGAAGCAAAGGGGAAAGGCGTACATGACTTGGACGAACAATTCCAAGCCGCCAGAGATGCCGCTAAAGCCATCGGCAAACACGAAGAGTTTATTTGGGAAGAGCCAAAGGGGACAGACGACATTCTTGGTTCCTGAACGGCGACAGCTCTCCGTGTGCGGCGCGCGCAAATAGCGCCCGTCACGCCCCAGCGACAAATCGCATCCCCCATCCTCCCCACAACTTCTCGTTCCACCTCACACAGCCACGAACCACCCACCCCTTAACCTCAAGCCAAGGAGTTCGCGCGCTCTTCCACCGGAGAGCCGAATCGGCCAGGAAACAGCATTCTAGATGCTGCTGTGGAGGGCCTGGGTACGGTGGATGTGTCCGGTACATTGCACCGGACTCCCGCCGTGGGGAGTAAAACGCACGGCAAGGGGCCCTGGAAATCAAAAGGCCGGGCGAGGTGCCCGGCCTTTGCTAATGCGAGACTGCCGTCAAGTAAACTTAGTCGCCGAACGACCCGACTTCTTCCTGCGCGGCCGGCTTCGGCGCCGCTGGGGCGATCGCGCTCAGCGGCACCACGTCGGTCTGTGGTTTTTCGCCGAGCACATGCTCGCGATACATCTTCATCATCTCGGCATCCTTGGCCTTCTGGTCGCGAGCGCGCTTCTTCTCCTCGCGCGCAGTCTTGGCGATGCCGAGCTTATCCAGATCGTGCTGCAATCCGTGATTCACGTCATCGGCGCGCAGCACCAGCGTGTGGTCCTTGCTCGGAAGATTGACAGCCTTGCCGCCCGCGATGATTTCATGCCGACCATGCTCCTCGTACCACTTGGTGAGCGTCGCGGTCATGTGCATTTTCTCGACGATATTTCTCCAACCCACGCCCGTGTTGTACGCGCAGAAGCTGATCTCGCCTTCCTGCGTCGCGTAAGGAATGATGCACTGCTCCGTGCGGCGAAAATCGTAGTTGAACAGATCCTGGAACCACATGCCGGCCACGAACAGGAAGTTCCAGCGGTCCGCGCGGCGCTTCTGGATGTCTTCCATCGTGCGGTCGCCGGTCACCTTGCCGTACTTCTTGTTGGTCATGCCGAAGCACTTGTCGAACTTGGCGATCAGGTCGCTCAGCCGGAAGTGCGTGGGCGCTTCGTAGGGATTGTAGTTGCGCAGCAGCGCCAGCGAGACGCCGATCACCGACGTTCTCTTGCTCCGAGCCGCATCATTGATGCGCGCCACGTCCTTGGCGAGCTGGTCCGCGTTCAGGAACGCAGTCACCGGGCGGTATTCCTTGGTTTCCTTGTCGCACATCACGGCCATGCCGATGCCGCAATTGGGATGGCAGCCGCAGGAGAGCTGGCCCCAATCCGCATTCGGCCCGTGAACCAGATCGGCGAAGTCGGAGAAGGTGCTCATGAAGGAGATCGGGAACCAGTCGCGGGTGGGCTCGCCCAGGCCGGTCTGCTTCTTCACGTCGTGCGCCAGATGAGACAGTGTGTAGCGCTGAGCTTCTCTGCGTTCATCCGTAACCGCCTCGTCGCGGCCTGTGAAAGAAACAGGCTGGAAGCTGAGGAACGGAATCTTCTTGGGATTATCGAGCGCGAAGCGCACCACGGCGCCCACCTGCTCATTGTTGATGCCGTTGATCAGCGTGATCACCGGGACGATATCCACGCCCGCGCTATACAAATTCTCGATTGCGCGCAGCTTCACATCGAACAGGTTGCCGACCGCGCGATGCGAATTGGCTTCGTTGCCGATGCCGTCGAATTGGAGATATGCGTAACGCAGACCGGCTTCCGCGGCCTCTTTGGCGAACTCGGGGCGCTTGGCGAACTCGATACCATTCGTTGCGGCCTGCACGCTCTGGTAGCCGATCTTGCGGCAGTACCGCACGGCGTCCAGGAAGTGCGGGGAAAGCGTCGGCTCGCCGCCCGAGAACTGCACCGAAAGCTGGCGGCGCGGCTTGATCGAAATCGCGTTGTCGAGCAGGGTCTTGATCTCTTCCCAGCTCAGCTCATGCACGAACCCGACCTGGTTGGCGTCCATGAAACACGGATCGCACATCATGTTGCAGCGGTTGGTCAGGTCGATGGTGAGCACGCTGCCGCGGCCGTGCGTGATGGTGCTGGTGCCGTGGTCGTGCAGCTTCTCGTCGTTGTGCGCGCGAATATCGCGGCCCGGGAAAACGTCTTCCAGGTGCTTGGAAAACGCCGGGTCGATCGACATCAGGTCCTCGAATTGTCCGTGGATCGGACACTCTTTGACCATCACGATCTTGCCGTCTTTCTCGATGATGTTGGCCTTGATCTCGCCGACCTTCTCGTTCCTCAGGATTTCCACAGGGATCTTGCCGTCCAGAATCTGCTGGCGGATTTCCGGGATGCACTTGGGACACAGCGAATCGGTCTCGCGGGGCCAGCCGAGTTTCGGCTTCTGCTTTTCCCAGCTCTTGAGAAGAGGTTTGTCGGACCACTTGGGGATGAAACCCGGGTTCCGGTTGATGGAGTTTACCTTGTCGTAAACATGCCACGCGGCGTTGGCTGCCACCGCAATTACTTTTTCCACGTGCTTGATCGGCTTGGTCAAAGTGGACGCTCCTAGGGGTAGTTAAAACGTTCCGTGAACAGAAGTTACAGTATAGTTCGCGCCTTACCGCCGGGCCTACATGAAAGAACTGAAATGCTTTCTCCTGCATTGGACGGGGCCTTGAGGGAGTTGAACGGATCTGGATACAACTCCTTTATCATCAATAACATACGTCAAATGGCATGGGGAGAGAATGCGGGGAGAGCGGTTATCTGACAGAAAACAAAGCGTCTGGGCTGGGTTGGAAGTGCTCGATGAAGCTCCGCATGGCCCGTTCAAAGCTGCTCAAGCCATTCGCCCTGGCCTCCGCGAGAGCCTTCCGGTTCTCCCAGTGGTCGTGACTGATGCGGTAGCACGCCAGGACGGTTCCAGTGCGGTCGGCGCCGCGCCGGCAATGGACGAACACCGGCCAGTTGTCGCTGTCTTCCAGAACGCTCAGAGCCTTGGAGACCTGCTCCAGCGAAGGTGCGCCAATGCCCTTCATCGGAATGCTCACGAAGCGCATCCCGTCGGCCTCGACCACCTGCTTCTCGTGAGGAATCGAATGCTCGTCGACCCAGCGCAGATCGACGATGGTCTTGACGCCCCGCTCGGCCAATTTCTTGAAGCCGTCATCGCCGGGCTGGCCGCCCCGGAGAATATGATCGCTGACGATTTTGAAATTGGGCAGACCCGTGGCATCCTGACCGGCGAGCGCCAGCGCGGCGGCTGCGAAGATGGCGATGAGCCTCACTAAAACTAAGTATATTTGACTTCGTGACGATCACCAGGGTAATCTGGCAGCGTAACAAAAACGCGTTCGAGGAATGCATGGGAAGGCGGTGAAAATCCGCCACTGCCCCGCAACTGTGAACGGCATGTAGTACGGGTGATGGTTCGTCACTGCGCAAGCGGGAAGACAAGCCGTTAGTAACAAGCCCAGCCGTGAGTCAGGAGACCGGTTCTTCGACGTTCAAATCGCTTGTAGAACGTTTCGAAGGGGAACGTCTCATGACCATCACTCTTTTTCTTCTTTTATTTTTCGATGTCCGGGGGATTGTGTCTGATCCCACCGGCAGACCGGTGGAGGGCGCGCAAGTCACCTGCGGCGCGGAAACCAGGACCACGGACGCGCATGGAGGCTTCGATTTTCCGCACGCCTGCGAAGCGGTCGTCACCAAATCAGGATTCGCTGAAAAACGCGCAGCACTGTCGGAGTCGGGCGACAACCCGGTGAAGCTGGAGCTGGCGCCGGCCAGCGATCGCGTGGTGGTTACGGCCACCGGCGCCCCGGTTCCGGTGGAAGATGCGGGCGTAGCGACTGATGTCTTCACCGCGAAAGATTTCGAGCCGGCCCGCGGAGCGTTCGTTCAGAACCTGCTGCGCGACGTGCCGGGGCTCAGTGTGGTGCAGACGGGCCGCAATGGCGGGATCACGTCGGTGTTTACGCGCGGAGGCGAATCGGATTCGGCCTTGGTGCTGCTGGACGGGATTCCACTGACCGAGCCCGGTGGAGGGCTGGACTTCGCGCATCTGACCTCTCCCGGACTGGAGAGGATGGAAGTGATCCGCGGGCCGGAGAGCGTGCTGTTCGGAGCCGAGGCGTCGAGCGCAGTGATCCAGATGTTCTCCGAGCGCGGCGATCCGGAGGCGCGTCGGCCGCACGGGTCCATGGCGTACGAGCGCGGATCATTTTCCACGGACCATTGGACGGCTGGACTGAACGGCGGATTCGCGGAGCGGCTGGATTACGCGTTTACTGCGGATCAGTTCCGCACCACCAGCCAGTTCCCCAACGACGCGTTCCGGATCACCAGCGGCACCGGCAACCTGGGATTCCGGTTCAGCGATGCGACACAGCTCCGGGCCGTGTACCGGACATTCGATTCTTATACGGGCGCGCCGGGGCAGGTGGCGTATGGACTGACCAACTTCGATGCCATAGAGAAGGATCGCGATGCAGCGGTGAGCGTGCGACTGGACGACCGGCGCGGAGCCCGATTTTCGCAGCGCGTGCTGTTCGGATATCACCGCTATCGCGATACGTTCTCCGATGTAAACAACGAGTTTTACGATGTATCAGCCTTTGTAAAGACGGATGGTATAAAGACCTATTTCGCGGGCCGAGCACCGGTGGGCGCCCCAGGTTCCGTGCCGGGCGATGGGTTTGTTTTCGCCTCTTCCGGATTCACGTTCACCGATCGCTTGAGCGCCGGGTATCAGGGCACTTTTTCGCAACGTAAAGGCGCGCTGGTATTCGGTTACGATTATGAACGCCAGGCGGGGTTGATTTCGGCCACCGATGTCGCGCGCGACAACAACGGGGCGTACGTCCATGAGCAGTACGCGCTCACTTCGCGAATCTTTGTGACCGGCGGTGTGCGCCTGGAGCATAGCAGCACATTCGGAAACAAGTTCACTCCCAGAGGAACGGTGACGTTCCGGCTGCCAGCGGAGACAGATTTCCGGCTGAGCCTGGCGCGCGGAATTAAGGAGCCGGCGCTGATCGAAAATTTCGCGCGCGAATCGTTTTATGTGGGCAATCCCACGTTACAGCCGGAGAAGACCGACACTTTCGAGGCGGGGTTGTCCCGGGAGTGGTTGGGGAAACGAGTGCGGACGGAGCTATCGTATTTCCGAAACCGGTTTACGGATCGGATCGAGTTCGACTTTTCCAAGACACCAGCCACGTGGGAGAACATCGCTCGGAGCTGGGCGCGGGGTGTGGAATTCTCCGGATCGGCAAAGGTGTGGCGGTTCGTGAGCGCACACGCGAACTACACGAAACTGTATACGCACAATTTTGGGAATTTGACAGATCCGGAAATGGTGCGCCGGCCACGGAACTCCGGTCTGGTTTCGCTGGAGCTGACGCCGCGGCGGTGGTCGCTGATGGCGGGTGCGCGGATCGTAGGTGAAAGGCCGGAGGACGACTTTGTCTTTTTCGCGATTAATCGAAACCAAGGCTATGAGAACGTGTTCGTGAACGGATCCTTCCAGGTAACACGTCACATTGAACTGCATGTACGCGTCGACAACGCGCTGGATGAGCAGTATCAGGAAGTACTCGGATATACTGCGCTCGGACGGAACGCGGTGGGCGGTGTGAAATTCACATGGTAATGCGGCGACTGGTGGTCCTCGGGCTGTTGCTGGCGGCGCTTGTTAACGGACAAGCGCCAAAGCGGATCGTCTCCACTGCGCCGAGCGTCACCGAGCTGCTGTATGCTCTGGGACTGGGTGACCGAGTGGTGGGTGTCGATCGCTTCAGTCGGTATCCGGCCGAGGCGCTGCGGAAGCCCAAGATCGGGGACTATGCCAATCCCAACCTCGAAGCCATCGCTGCGCTGCGGCCGGATCTGGTGATTATTCCGGTCAATCCGGTGAACCTCGCGAACAGGCTGGGGACGTTGCGCCTGAAGGTCCTCGAAATCGACCAGGACAGCATCGCGAAACTGTACGACTCGTTTCGGATCATCGGGCAGGCGACTGGCGCCCCGGCGGAGGCAGCGAAACTCAGCTCGGCCGTGCGCGGGCAACTGGAAGCGGTTCGCGTACGCGCGGCCCCGCTCAAGAAGACTCGCATGATGTTTGTCGTGGGGCGCACGCCCAATCGACTGGATGGGTTGATCGTCGTCGGGCAAGCTTCGTATCTGAACGAGATCATCGAGCTGGCCGGCGGCGAGAACGTTTTTCGCGACGCGGTGGCATCCTATCCGGGAGTGTCTCTCGAAGAGGTGCTGGCCCGGAATCCGGATGTGATCGTCGATATGGGCGACATGGCGGATACAGTCGGCGTGACCGATGCACATAAACGCGAAGTCACCAGCCTGTGGGAGCGGCTAGCCTCTGTAAACGCCGTGAAGCAGCATCGGGTGTACGCAGTGGCGTCGGATATCTACGTGCAACCGGGACCGCGGGTGGTGGACGCGGCGAAAGCTTTTCTCCAGATGCTGCACCCGGATGCCCGATAAGAAAATGACGAGCTTCGTCGCCAGGCAACTCGGATTCGCGTATGGGCTCTATGAGGCGAGCTTCGAGTTTCCGGCGAGCGGGCTGATCACGGTTGCGGGTCCCAACGGAGCGGGGAAGTCGACGCTGCTCGGGATTCTGGCCGGGTTGCGGTCGCCGTATCGGGGATCATGCACGTACGAAAGCCGCGAAATTCGCCAGTGGCCGAAGCGCGAGTTTGCGCGCCGCGTGGCGTTCCTGCCGCAAAGCGTCCGGCTGCAATTTCCGTTCACGGTGGAGGAAGTGGTGCTGATGGGGCGGACTCCGTACGCGCGCGGCTGGTTCCAGACGGACGAAGACCGGTTGGCCGCCGAAGAGTCCATGACCATCACCGACACGCTGGCATTTCGCGGGCGCGACTTTCGTTCGCTGTCCGGAGGCGAGGCGCAGAGAGTGATCCTCGCTTCGGCTTTGACGCAGCGGCCTGAAGCATTGCTACTGGACGAGCCCGCGACGCACCTGGATCTGCGGCATCAGCTTTCGCTCTACCGGCTGTTGGGCGAGCTGGCGAAGTCGCTGCTGGTGGTGGCCGTGACGCACGATCTGAACCTGGCTCTGCAGTTCTCCCATCGCGTGATGGTGCTCGAAGACGGGCGCATCGCGGGAGACGGCACGCCGCAGGAGGTGCTGAATCCGCCGCTGATCGCGCGCGTGTTCGGAGTGCAGGCGACCGTGCACGGCACGTGGATGACCTATGAGAGTTAACACATATGTCGCGTAGCGTGCTGCTGTCGGCCGCGGTGCTGGTTGCAGTAGTGATCGCCGCGCCGCTGGCCGGAAGCTCGCACATCGAACTGGGGCGCGCCTTCGCGGGCGTTTCGCCGGATCACGAGATTTTTTTCTACGCGCGGCTGCCGCGGGTGATTCTGGCGCTGCTGGGCGGCGCGGCGTTATCGGTCACAGGCGTGCTCTTTCAATGCATGCTGCGCGATCCGCTGGCGGAACCGTACACGCTGGGCGTTTCGAGCGGAGCGTCGGTGGGTGCCGTGATCGCCATCTGTTTGGGATGGCGAGCTACCGGCGTGGCATCGCTCGCGGGCGCGGCGCTGGTCTTGCTGATGGTGCTCGGAATGGCCGTGGAGGGGCGGCGGCTTTCCTCGTTCACTCTGCTGCTAACGGGCGTGACCATGAACAGCATGGCGTTCGCGGTGATTCTGTTTCTCCACAACCTGGCGAGCTTTTCGCAGTCCTTCGCAATTTCGCGCTGGCTGATGGGCGGACTCGAAGCCGTGGAGTACTCGACGCTGGCATGGCTGGCGGTGGTCGTGGTGGGCGTGAGCGCGCTGGTAACCGCATACGCCCCGCAGTGGAATCTGTTGGCCGTGGGTGACGATTGGGCGGCATCGCGCGGTGTCTCGACTGTGCGATTGACTGCAATGGGTTACGTCGCGGGCTCGGTGCTCACGGGGCTGGTAACTTCTCTCACGGGCCCGATTGGTTTCGTGGGATTGATCGTGCCGCATGCGCTGCGGCTGAAGCTGGGCGCGGATCATCGCGCGCTGCTGCCCTGCGCGTTTCTGCTAGGAGGCGCATTCCTCGTTGCATGTGACACGCTGTCGCGTACCGTGATCGCGCCGACCGAGATTCCCGTGGGGGTGCTTACCGCGCTGTGCGGCGGGCCGTTTTTTCTGTGGCTGCTGAAGTCGAGACGAAGGAGCCTATGGCTCTGACCATATGGCGATAGTCCTGGTAGGCGGCGGCGCGCGCAGCGGGAAGAGCCGGTGGGCGCTCGATCGTGCTCGCAAGCGCGGCGGCCGGCTGGTGTACATCGCGACGGCCGAGGCGTTAGATGACGAGATGTCGACACGCATTGCCCATCACAAGTCGGAGCGAGGCGACGGATTCGTCACTGTTGAGGAGCCGCTGGAGCTGGCGCGCGCCATACGGTCGGTCGAGTGCGACGCGATGGTCGTGGATTGCCTGACATTGTGGCTGTCGAACCTGATGATGCGCAGTTCGCAAGAGAAGATCGACGAGACCATTGCCGCGGCGAAAGAGAAGAACGTTTCCGACGTGATCGTGGTCACCAATGAAGTGGGATGCGGCATTGTCCCGGATAATGCTTTGGCCCGCGAGTTCCGGGATCGTGCAGGCTCGATGAACCAGCGCTTCGCGGAGGCCGCCGCCGAAGTCTACTGGATGGTGTTTGGACAGCCCCTGCGAGTGAAGTAATGGGACTACGCGCAGCGATCCGGTTCCTGACGATTCTGCCGGTGCGTGGAGGCGATGCACCGCCCGGCCGGGCCGCGGCGTTCTTCCCCTTGGTCGGCGCAATGCTCGGCGCAGCGGGCGCGGGCATATTTCTTCTGACCGCGAAGGCATTTCCTGTTTCCATCGCCGCGCTGGCGACCGTCGCGTTCTGGATCGCGATCTCCGGTGTCCTGCACGAAGACGGACTCGCGGATGTCGCCGACGCGGTGCGCGCGGGGCGCACGCGGGAGCGCGTTTTATCGATCCTCAAGGACAGCCGCATTGGAGCCTACGGCGCGGTTGCAATTCTGCTCAGTATTCTGGCCCGCTGGCAGGCGTTGGAATATCTGGCGACTCCGCGCGTTCTGGAAACGTTGATCGCGTCCCAGGCGGTTCCCCGCGCGGCGATGGTAGCGATGGCGTGGTGCTCACGGCCGGCCGGATCGGGTCTCGGTCTTGCCTTGGCATCCACGTTGGGCACGCCGGCGGCTGTAATCGCGATGGCGCAAGGAGCGGCGGCTGCACTGGTATGCGGATGGCGGCCCGGATTCGCGATGATCGCGGGCTCGGTCTTGATCGTTCAAGCCGCACGCGCCTGGTTCTACCGGCGAATCGGCGGCGTCAATGGAGACTGCCTCGGGTTCACGGAGCAGCTCACCGAAATTTTCATCCTGTTGATATTCGCCTGCAGGAGTTGTGCATGGTAAGTCACTTATGATCACCCCAGTCGCGAATCCGGAGCTCGAAGCGCGTATCAGGCTGAGGTTAGCTTCGCTCACCAAACCTCCAGGGAGTCTCGGGCGTTTGGAAGAGCTCGCGCTCCAAGTGGGACTAATTCAGGCGATCGACATGCCTTCGGTGGGCCGCAAAGCCATGCTTCTGTTTTGCGCGGATCACGGCATTGTGGAGGAGGGTGTGAGCCCGTACCCGGCGGAGGTGACCGGGCAAATGGTCGCGAATTTCCGGGCCGGGGGCGCGGCCATCACCGTGTTGTGCCGCCAGTATGGGATCGAACCGGTGATCGTCGATATGGGTGTCGGCCGCCCGACGCGCAACTTCGCTCGCGAGCCGGCCATGTCGCGAGCGGATGCCGGGCAGGCGATGGAAACCGGCAGCGCCCATGCCGCGGACGGAGAAGTACTGGGCGCGGGCGAAATGGGAATCGGAAATTCGACCGCCGCCGCGGCGCTGTTGTGCGCGTTCACCGGCATGCACCCCCAGGATGCGGCCGGGCGAGGCACGGGACTGAACGACGCAGGGGTCGCCCGCAAGGCGGACGTCATCGCGCGAGCGCTGACGCTGCATCGTCCCGATCCTAAGGATGCGTTAGGAGTGCTGGCAGCCCTCGGCGGATTCGAGATTGCTGCCATCGCCGGCCTGATCATTGGTGCAGCCAGGTCGCGGCGGATCGTGGTCCTCGACGGATTTATTTCCTGCTCGGCGGCGCTGGTAGTTCGCGCGATGGAACCCGCGGCGCTCGATTATGTGGTGTACTCGCACAGATCGGCCGAGCGCGGGCATCGCAGGATGCTCGAAGCGCTGGGGGCGCGTCCTCTGCTCGATCTCGACATGCGGCTGGGCGAGGGAACCGGCGCGGCGATCGGCATCAGCCTGACGGAATCGGCGATTCGCCTGTATCGCGAGATGGCCACGTTCTCGTCCGCCGGAGTTTCTACTGGCGCAGAGACGCCTGCAGCGTCCCCGTCTGGCGCAACACATTGAGACGCGCGACTTCAAGCGCGTGCTGCGTGTCGTAATAGACGATCCACTTCTCCTGCTCGGCGGCGCGCGACGCCTCCACCTGCGCCATGGTCACTTTTCCTTCGTCGTAAAGCGTGAGGTCGAGCGTAAGCTGATCGCGCGCCAAGTCAAGATCCGCCCGCGCGAGCTTCTGTGCCGATTCCGTGCGCCGGATATCGCGATAGGCGCGCTGCAGGTCGGCGGTGATGCGGCTGCGCGTCTGCCCGATTTGAGTCCGGATCTTGTCGATATCGACCTGCGATTGAGCGATGGCGGCCTGGCCACTGCGCCCCACCAGAATCGGGATTGTGACGGAAGCGCCGACTTCGACGTTGTGGCGTTGAAATGCACCAAAGAATTTCTCGTAGTTGTTATATTTCGATAGCAGCGAATACTGCCCGACAAAGTCGACTTTGGGAAGTCGCTCTGCTCTGTAGCCTTTGATTTCCAGATTCTTGGCTTGCAGGTTGGATTCCAGCCGCCGGATCTCGCGGCTGCCTTCGAGAGCCTGCTGAATAGCAGCCTCTTCGGAATCGAGCTGGCCGGTCAGGCGGCGATCTTCTTGCGCGGGTTGCACCCGATCCCCGGGATTGAAACCGAGCACCTGCCCGAGCGACGTTTCGGTGTCGGCAATGCTGTCGGCGAGTTCCGCCTGGCGCTGCTGGGCCTGCAGCACCTTGAGATCGGCTTGTTTGGACTGGATGGGAAGCCCACGGCCCTCGGTGATGCGGACGGCGGTTAGATCGCGCACGCGGACGAGACTCTCCACCTGCCGCTCGACTGCAGCCAGACTGCGAGCAGCCTGGTCGGCGTCGAAGAACAGCGAGGCCACGCGATAGGCCACCTCGTCCTGGCGCAGGCCCATGTCGATTTCCGTTCCGCGGACTGCTTCATTGGCCTGGGCCGCGCGATAGCTTTGCGGACGGTCGAAGATCGCCATCGGCGCCTTGGCCTGGATGATGGCGGGCGCATTGCCGTCGATGCTCATGGGAAACCCGTTGGTGTAGGCGGCCCCGCTGCCGGCGAATAACTTGGGAAGGAAGGGGTCCTTCATGATGGTGACCTGCGCGCGGGCTCGCTGCTGGTCCAGCCGTGCGAGCACGACGTCGGGGTTCTGCTTGAGCGCGACATCGAGGGCATCTCGCAGCGTGAGCGTGCGCACTTCGGCTGCGGCGCAGAACGTGATCAGAAAGAATACGACTGGGGCTTTCATAGGCCCAGTGTCGCAAAAAAGCCTAGCGGGACTACTTGTTGGGATTCTCCACCATGCGGCGGACGCGGTCGAGTTCCTTGCGCAGCTTGCGCTCGCGCAGCATGATGAGAACGACGTAGATGAACATGATCAGCCACGCGGCGCCGAGGCCGAGAAGCATGTATTGGACGTTCCTATTCACTTAGATCTCCGGTCACTGGGCGTGTGCCATCCTGCGAAGAGTATCGATTTCACGGGCGAAAGCTTCCTGGCGCATCCGCACCATCACCAAAATAGCGGAGAAGCAGGCCAGAGCGAGCAGGTTCCACCAAATGGGCGCTTCCATCCCGGGAGCCATGCCGCCGCCGTTGCGGATAGAAAGCACAGGTTGCGGATGCTGCGTGTTCCACCACTCGATGGATTTGTAAGAAATGTAGGCGTTCACGGTTCCCAACACGCTGACCACGGCCGCGAAGCGGGCGCGTTGGATGGGTTCGTCGACCGCGCGGCGCAGCATCAGGTATCCGCCGAAGATCAGCCAGCATACCAGCCACGATGTGAGTCGATAATCCCAGGCCCACCACACGCCCCAAATGATACGCGCCCAGATGCTGCCGGTCGCCAGGCCGATGGAGGCGAATACCAGCGAGACTTCCGTGACGCTGGCCGCCAGCGCGTCATAGCGCAGGTCCTTGGTAACCAGGTAGCCGATGCTGAGCAGCATCCCCAGGCCGAATCCGGACATGCCCAGGATATTCGCCGGAACATGAAAATAGATGATCCGGTAGATGGCGCCCTGGTTCAACTCATCGGGGAGCTGGGTGAAGATGGTGTTCATATTCCAGGCCAGAAGGCCCGCCGCGAAGATCGCCAATCCGATAATGATTTTTTCCCGCATGCTTGTTCATCCTACTAGAACGGTATCCACAAAAACCACGGCCAGCAACGTAAAGATGATATCGAAGGCCACCAGGAAACGCATTCCGAAACCCATGGGGTTTCCGGCCAGCACATTCGTGGTGATGGTCATCGCCGCGATCAGGACCGGAATCATCATTGGATAGACGAGCGTCGGCAACATTAGTTCCCGCAATCGAAGATTAACTGTCAGCGCGCTGAAGAGTGTTCCGATGATGGTGAGCGCCCAGGTCCCCAGCACCATCACCAGGAAAAGCGGGGCGAAGCGGGGGGGCCAGGTGTTGTAAAAGAGCCCGAATACCGGCAGGCTAAATAGCTCCACGGCGAACAGCATCGTGAAGTTCGCCAGTGCCTTGCCCACGAAGAGGGCCGCGGAAGAAACGGGCGAGGCGATCAGGGCATCCAGGCAATCGTTCTGAAGCTCGCGGGCGAAGCTGCGGTTTAGCACCAACGCTCCGGCGAAGGCATAGGTCATCCACAGGAGGCCGCTCCCGAATTCCCGTATCTGCTCGGAAGAGGGATCGAAGGCGAAGGCGAACAGCAGCAGGATGACGACGGAGAAGGCGATGGACGCGTTCCAGGCCTCCTTGGTGCGCAGCTCGGAGTGCAAGTCCTTGGCGGCGACGGTCCACACCTGACGGAGGAACACTCAGTTCTCTCCGTAGGTCCTGTACAACCATCCCGTATCGTCGAGCATTTGCTGCGTGCGCTCGCCGGCATGCACGATCTGGCCGCGCTGGAGCAAGGCTACGTGCGACGCCAGCTCCAGGGCCTCGCGGAGCTGGTGCGTGGACATAATAATCGTCCGGCCGCGGTCGCGCATGCCCTGGATCATGGATTGGAGCACGGCGATGGCCCGGTCGTCCAGAGCCGTGAAGGGTTCGTCGAGCAATAGCACTTCGGGATCGTGGAGAAACGCCCGGGCGACGGCCAGGCGCTGGCGCATGCCGCGGGAAAACTCGCGTGCCAGGCCGTCGCGCACGCGGGCTAGACCCACACGCTCCAGCATTTCATCGGCGCGCTGGCGTGCATCGGGCAGGCCGTACAGGCGCCCGAACAGGGTCAGATTTTCGATCGCCGAGAGCTCGTCGTAGAGCGCAATCCCATGCCCCAGGACGCCGATCCGGCGCCGTGTGGCCTGCTCGCGGGCTTCCGATCCGTGGATCTTGATCGACCCGCGCGAGGGCCGGGAGAGTCCAGCGATGATCCGCAGCAGCGTGGTCTTGCCGGCTCCATTGCGGCCCAGCAGGGCCAGCGTGGATCCGGGCGCGATGTTCAGGCGCACTTCGCGAAGGGCAGGGAAGTCGCCGTAATATTTCCAGACGTCAGCGATTTCTAACGCGTTCACGCCGCGCCCTTGCGGAAAAGAAGTGTGCCGCCCAGCGCCAGAATTCCGAACGTGAGGCCGAGTACCCAGTACATCTTGTCGTAGACCTTAGCCAGGATTTCCGTGGTCTTCGGCTGGCCGGTGTCTTCCTCCGGCGCATTGGACGCATTGCTTTGGCGGTCGCGGATGGAGCCCGTGCCCTCGATCTTGACTTCAAAGGACGGCCCGGTGATTTGATACAGACGCGCCTGCACGTCCTGCTCGACCCCGACATCCCTGATACCGTCGCCGGAAATGCGCACCGAAAGCGGAGTCACCACTGTAGTGGGACGCTCGCCCTCGACCACCTTCCCCGAGAAGGTGTCGGACGCAGGCAGCGTGTAGTGCATGTCGAAACGCGTTTCGCCGGGCCGCACCGGATAGTCGATCTTAAACGAGCCGGGCTTGGCGGCTTTTACGGCCTGCCGTTGGATCGTCATCTGCGTGGGTGGCGTGACGCTCACTTGCACTTTATCGCCGGCGGTCTTGGGCGGATAAAATTGCGCCGCTCCATTGGAGGAATCCTGAAACGTGGTGGTCGATTCGTTGCGGATCAGAAAGGTCTCACTGATTTCGAGCGAAGTAGGGCTGGGCTCGATCATGATGAGGTGCGCCATCTGCATCCCCTGCGGCGGTTTGCTGGCGGACTCGTAGATCTGGAACTGGATGCCCGTGGTCGGACGCCCGGGCGGCTGGACCTGGGTGTATTGGACGCCCTTGTAGTCGGCCTGCAGCAGCGCGGGCGGCGGCGGAAGCTCATGATCGATACTGAACTTGCCGTTCGCATCGGAAGTGGCGCTGGCGATGGCCTGCATCCCACCCGCGCCGGGCTGGACCAGCGAGATCTTGACGGAAGGCTCCGGCTTACCCGTGGTTCCGTTGATCACTGTGCCTTCGATGGCGGCGAAGAGCGAGGCGGGAACCAGAACCAGCGCGAGCGCCAATGTTGAGACATATCTCATGACATCTCCTTGCCGCACTCTCCGCAGAACTTCATGGGCTTGGCGAACGTCGCGTGGCAATGGGGGCATACGGTTCCGGGCTTGGCTTTCGGAGGTTCGGGTTTCACTTGCGCCGGCGGCGCACCGGAGCTGACTCTTTCGATCTCCGCCAGCACGCCCGCCAACTCTTTCTGCAGGCCGACTTTGGTCTGCTGGTAGTCGGCATCGGAGAGCTTGCCCACGCGATACTCAAACTGCAGGTCGCGCAGATTTTCATAGATCGCGGCGCGGCGCTCGTCCAGATGACGAGTGGGCGACAGCGGCTCGGGAGCCGGCATGTCCTTATCGCGTATGGAAAATGTGAACAGCACGGTGACGGCGATCAGAAGGACGGCGGCGGCAAGCAGCATGCTTAGTCGGAACTAATTTTGGTCAAAGCTGGCGGTATTCCAGCCTGATCCTAATCAAGCTTGGACAGGTCTTTTTCGATTTGATCATGATAGCGCGACAGTGCGGCGTCGTCTCCGGCGGCAACCGCGGGCGCGGGGCGAACGTGCCGGTAATATCGGATCGCCAAAAGCACCAGGCCCAGCCCCAGCGTCAGCGCAATATAGGGGGCCGCGTTTCCGAACGGGCCGGGCGAAACCGCCAGAACCCCAGGGCCCATGTCGGCGACGAACTGATCCAGAATTTGCCCTTCGGATTTGCCTTCCTTCTTCATATTCGCGATGCGAATTTTAGCGGCCTTGCACACCGGGCAGATCCCCGTGGGCGGCATCACGCAATCCATGCGCAGATGGCATCCGCAGTTGCAGTTGAGCATTCCCGCGATGTGATTGACTTCCGGACTTTCGTATTCAGTGGCGGTCTGGGCCAGGCACAGCGCCGTGGCCAGGATCACCAGAAGGCTAGCTTTCGTTTTCATTGGTTCCGACTTGCGTGGGCTTTCCTGCGTGCTTACTGGCCATGCCCACGACTTCGGTGCGCGGGAATACCAGCTTGGTCTTGCTCGGGATCAGGCAGATGATGGTGCCGAACAGCACCACCCAGTAGCCGATCCACACCCAGCTCACCAGCGGATTCACGTACACCTGCAGGATGACGTTACTGTTGTTGGCGCCGGGCCCGGCGTAGTTGATATAGAGATCTTCGTTCAACCGGCGCCGCAGCGCGATATCGTGCGTCGGCGTCTGCGAGGCAAAGTAGAAACGCTGCTCCGGCATCATCATGGGGAGCTCTTCGCCGTTCTTGGTAACCGCGATCTTGGGCCGCCCCCAACTGTAGTTCGCGTTCTCGCCTTCTTCGAATCCGACCACGTGAAGCGTGTACGCGCCCAGAGTCATTGACCCGCCCTGGGGCAGCTCCACCGTGGTGTCCTTGTTGAACGCCGCTCCGGTGAATCCCACGAACAGGATCACGATACCGACGTGCACCAGATACCCGCCATAACGGCGCGTGTTGCGATGCGTCAGCTCGAACATCGAAACCAACAGGTTCCGTCCGCTCTTGCCGCTGATGGCCTTGGCGCCCTTGAAGAATTCGATCGCCACCGTCACCAGCACGAACGCGCACAGCCCGAATGACATCAGCGCGTAGAAGCTGCGAATCCCAAGCGCGAACAGGGCCGCGGACACGAACACGCCCGAAACCGCGGGCCACAGAAACGCGCGTTTCAGGCTTTCGAATGAGCTGCGCCGCCAGGCGATCAACGGCCCCACTCCGGTCAGCAGCAGCAGGAACATCCCGATGGGAATGTTCACGCGGTTGAAGAACGGCTTGTCGACGCTGATCTTCTCGCCCATGATGGCTTCGGTGATCACCGGGAACAGCGTGCCCCACAGCACGGCGAAGCAGCCGGCCAGCAAAATCAGGTTATTGAACATGAAGCTCGATTCGCGCGAGAGAACGCTCTCCATCTGCGATTCGCTCTTCAGGTATTCCAAACGGTTGAGGATCAGGTACACCGTTCCGGCGATGCCGATGGCCAGAAACCCGACGAAGTATTTTCCGATGGGGCCTTCTGAGAACGCGTGTACCGACTGTACGATGCCGCTGCGCGTGAGAAACGTTCCGAAGATGCACAGGAAGAAGGTGGAGGAAACCAGCACCATGTTCCAGACCTTCATCATGCCCTTCTTTTCCTGCATCATCACCGAGTGCAGGAAGGCGGTCGCCGTGATCCAGGGCAGGAGCGAGGCGTTCTCCACCGGATCCCATCCCCAGTAGCCGCCCCAGCCGAGCACCGCGTAGGCCCAGCCCATGCCGAGCAGCACACCGGTGGTCTGGAACATCCAGGTGACCAGCGTCCAGCGGCGCGTGGTCTTGATCCATTCATCGCCCGGCTGCTTGGTGGCCAGCGAGGCGATAGCGAACGCAAACGGCGCGATGAATCCGACATAGCCCAGATACAGCATGGGCGGATGGATCACCATGGTCCAGTATTGGAGCAGGGGATTCAGACCCTGGCCGTCGCCGATATCGACGATCCCGCGGCCCGCGGCGATCATCTTAAAAGGACTCGCCACGAATCCGTTCAGGATCAGAAAGAACGTCTGCGTGAACATCAATACCGACACCACGTACGGCATCATGTCGCGGAACCTGCGGCGGTTCTGGAACACGATGACGGCGGCGTAGGTCGAGAGCAGCCAGGACCACAACAGCAGCGAGCCTTCCTGGCCGCCCCACCAGGCCGCGACCTTGTACGGCGTCGGCATGGTGTGATTGCTGGTGGCCCAGACATAGGCCATGCGGAAGTCGCCTTTGATCAGCGAATAGAGGAGAATCCCGACTGCAGAGGTTAGCAGAGCCCAGACCGAGTAGACCGCGCGCTGCGCGCTGAGCGCGAGGAACGGACGCCGCGCCCATTTGCCCACCAGCGATCCGATGATCGCGTACACCGCGAAACAGAACGCGAGGAGAATAGCCAGCGCGCCGATATTTTCCATAGTTTAGAAATCCGAAAAGTTAACCGCGGGTAACCGGAGCCACCGGCTTGGCTTCGTACTTGGAGGCGCACTTAGCCTGGAGCTTGGTGGCATGAAACACGTGATCGGAGCCGAGCTTGCCGTCCACCAGCGCCTGGCAAGGTGCGTTGTCCTTGAACGTATCGGGCAGCGGATCGATTCCGTTGTAGATGACGTTCAGGCGGCGCTTCACTCCGTCTTTCTCCTGTACCAGCACGAAATGCACGTCGCGTCCTTCGCGGGTAATCGAATTGAGCTCCACGTCTCCGCCCACCCGCAGGCGTTTATCGACCCCATCCGGCCCGAGTCTTTCCAGTTCGGCGATTTCCTTGTAGTAGCTAGCGGTCTGGTTGATGCCTCCGGCCGCGAGCCATCCCAAAGTGCCCAGAATCACCGCGATAATCAGCCCGAACTTGACGTTCTTGTTCATGCGACTTCCTCCCGGCGCCTACATTTCACCAATACCAGTATACCGCCGCCACTCCGATTACAACCTGGACGGCGCTCCGCCATTGTGGCACAGCAGGCACCCGACCCGGGCATCGGCGGCGGCCACAGTATACATCTGGCCGCGCATACTCCAGGTCGTGAAGTTGGCCCCGTGATAGGAGCCGGAACGCACGAAAGTGTGTTTGCTGTCGGCGGCCGGATCCGCCTTGGAGATCGCCAGCGTAACGTTCATATCGCCAACGCGATAGGACACCTCAGCCGTCGGAACTTTGGAGGAAACGACGGTCGCTCCCATAAGGTGAACCGCGGGCGAGAGTTGGGGGGGCATGGGAACATCCAGGCCTATTCCGGACTTGATCCAGGCCCGCACCGAGACGGGTTCTTGCGACTGAAACTTGAGCTGATTCGGACTATGTCCCAGTGCCGCCACCGCCAGCTCTTCCAGGCTCAGCGTGCGATTCGCCCGGATATTGATGACCAGGGCCAGTCCCGCGACGGCCACTGCGGCGGCGACCCAGGTCCAGGGTCTCTGCAAAAACGGTGTGCGCGTCCGCATTGCGGCGTGCGATCCATGCACGCGATCCCACAGCTCGTCGGGCGCCTTGACCGGGCCAAGGTGCCGGCTCAGTTCGGGCTCATTCCAGTCTTTCTTCATTGCTGTCGTACCTTTCCCTGCTTAAGATGCGATAAGCGCCGCTCCAGCGCCTTATGGGCGCGGTTCAGACGCGACGCTACGGTGCCCCTGCGGCAACCCAGCAGTTCCGCGATTTCCTCATACGAGAGGCCCTCCGTATAGCGCAACACCACCACGATCCTCTGTTCTTCCGGCAAATGGGCCACTACCTGCTGGACACGCTCCTCCTGCTCCTCACGGAGCAGGTCATCTAAAGCGCCCTCGCGCGGCGTCCGGAACATGTCGAGCGCCTCGTCCATGAGAGGCAAAAACCGCCGCCGCCGCCGGTGATAATCCAGGCAGCTGTTCACCACCAGACGGTACAGCCAGGACTCGAAGCTGGCATCGCCACGGAACTGCCCGATGCTCGACAAAAGCTTCAAGAACGTGTCCTGGGCGATATCCATCGCGGCCGCCGATTCACCCGCATAACGCAGCGCGATCGAGTAGACCCGATCCTTATGGGTTTCAAAGAGCACACGAAACGCATCCTCGTCGCCGCGTTGACAGGCCTGTATCACATCAATGTGATTCACGTCGCGGTGACCCACGTCCAGGACCATGCCCAACTCATTCGGTAAGACGTTTGAGGGCGGGGCTTTCTTCCCTTGTTTTTCGGTGTGGGGCATGGAGCCCTTAGTACTTTACTTCGTGGCACTTAACACAGTTGCTGTCGGCCGCAAAGGAGGTGCCTCCCACGCGATGGCAGGCCGCGCAGGCGGTTTGATTCGCTTCGGCCGCCCGATGCAGGGCTTTGCCATAGTTGATGGGCGCCCGCGACTGCGGAAAGATTTTGGTGTGGCAGACCGTGCAATCGCCCTTGACCCGGTCGTAGTGCAGCTTATGATTGAACGTCGACTTGCCGTACTTGTTGTCGAAAACGATGGTATCTGGCGGGGGAATGTCGGTCCGCAGCGGCGCCTGGGTGGTTTCGACCGGCGCGGCTTTGGGAGCCGCCACCTGGCTGGTGGGCGAGGTGACCATGATCCAAATCGTCGCGCCCAAACCCACGACGAGCACGACACCGAGAACAATCTGAAGGGCGCGCATCTATCCAGTGTATGCCAGGTCTCTAAGGGTTCTCCTCTCGCGACCCACCAATCAGGGGTGGTACCTTGGTATTTAACCCCCCATGTTGAAAGCTAAAGTAGACGCTCCTGATGATCTGAATCCCCAGGAGACCAGCGAGTGGGTGGAAGCCCTCGACGAGATGATCGACGAGGCGGGGCCTGACCGGGCCAGTTACCTGCTCGAGCGGTTGATGGAGCGCGCGGCAAACCTGGGCGTCCAAGTCCCCCTGCGCTGGAATACCCCATATATCAACACGATCCCTCCCGAGGAAGAGGTCGCCTATCCGGGTGATCGCGCCATCGAGCGGCGGATCAAGAGCCTGGTCCGTTGGAACGCGACCGCCATGGTCGTCCGCGCCAACAAGTACGACGCCAATATCGGCGGCCACCTGGCGACGTATGCTTCGCTGGCGACGATGCTCGAGGTTGGATACAACCACTTCTTCCGGGGCTCATATCCGGGACCGGACGGGACCAAGTTGCCGGGCGATTTTGTGTACTTCCAGGGCCATGCTTCGCCGGGTGTGTATGGACGTGCGTACCTGGAAGGCCGGCTCAGCGAAAAACATCTGGAAAATTTCCGTCACGAACTGCGCGATCATCCGGGGTTGTCGTCGTATCCGCATCCCTGGCTGATGCCGAACTTCTGGCAGTTCCCGACGGTGTCGATGGGACTCGGCCCGATCGCGGCGATCTATCAGGCGCGCTTCATGCGGTATCTGGAGAACCGCGGCATCATCCCTGAATCTGGCCGCAAAGTTTGGGCGTTCCTCGGCGACGGCGAAACCGACGAGCCGGAAAGCCTGGGCGCGACTACGCTCGCTTCGCGCGAGCGGCTGGACAATCTCATCTTCGTGGTCAACTGCAACCTGCAGCGCCTGGATGGTCCGGTGCGCGGCAATGGCCACATCATTCAGGAGCTGGAAGCGGCGTTCCTGGGCGCAGGATGGAACGTGATCAAGGTGGTCTGGGGCTCGGGCTGGGATGATCTTCTCGCCCGCGATTCGAGCGGCCTGCTCATCAAGCGGATGCATGAATGCGTGGACGGCGAGTATCAGAGCTTCCGCGCGCATGACGGCGCGTACGTCAGGAAGGAATTTTTCGGCAAGTATCCGGAACTGCTCAAGCTGGTGGAGCACATGAGCGACGACGAGGTCTGGAGTCTCCGCCGCGGAGGTCTCGACCCGATAAAGGTATTCAACGCCTACCGGCGCGCCATGATGACCCAGGGCCAGCCCACGGTGATCCTCTCCAAGACAGTCAAGGGCTATGGGCTGGGTGAAGTCGCCGAAGGCCGGATGACGGCGCACCAGCAAAAGAAGCTCAGTGGCGCCGATCTGATGAAGATTCGGGACCGCTTCGATCTGCCGCTGACCGACGAGAACTGCGAGCATATCGATTTCCACCGGCCGGCGGAAGAGTCTCCGGAGATGAAGTATCTGCGGGCGAGGCTGGAAGCTCAGGGCGGCAGCCTGCCCGAGCGCAAGGTCAAGCCGATCGAGATCAAGGCGCCGCCGCTCGAAATCTTCAGCGATGCGATTGGCGGCTCGCGCGACCGCGAGGCCTCTACTACTGCTGCATTCGTCAGTATCTTGAAGGCGCTGTTCAAGACCGACATCGGGAAGCTGGTGGTGCCCATCGTCCCCGATGAGGCTCGCACGTTCGGCATGGAGTCGCTGTTCCGCGAGCGTGGCATCTACGCCAGCCAGGGCCAGAAGTACACGCCTGTCGATTCGAACGTCCTGCTGTATTACAAGGAAGCCAAGGACGGGCAGATTCTGGAGGAAGGCATCACCGAAGCCGGATCGATGGCGTCGTGCATCGCCGCGGGCACCGCGTACGCCAACTACGGCGTGCCGATGATTCCGTTCTTCATCTACTATTCGATGTTCGGATTCCAGCGCGTGGGCGATCTGATCTGGGCGTTCGCCGATTCGCGCGGCAAGGGATTCCTGATGGGCGGCACAGCCGGGCGCACGACGCTGCTCGGCGAAGGATTGCAGCATCAGGACGGGCATAGTCCGGTGCATGCCAGCACCGTGCCGACGTGCATTACGTACGATCCGGCTTACGCGTACGAATTGGCCGTGATCGTTCAGGACGGCATCCGTCGCATGTATCAGGAAATGGAAGATCGCTTCTATTACCTGACCGTCTACAACGAGAACTACGTGCAGCCTCCGATGCCCGAAGGCGAGCACATCCGCGAAGGGATTCTGCGCGGGCTGTATAAGTACAAGCCTGCCGCGAATGGTGGAGCGGTTGCCCAGTTATTCGGAAGCGGCCCGATGGTGAATGAGGCGATCAAGGCCCAGCAGATTCTGGCCGAGCGGTATCAGCTGGCCACTGACGTGTGGTCGGTGACCAGCTACAACGAGCTGCGCCGGAACGCACTCGAGACGGAGCGCTGGAACCGTTTGCATCCTGCGGAACCCCGGCGAACGCCGTATATCGTGACGGCGCTCGAAGGCTCGAACGGTCCAATCATCGCGTCGTCGGATTACATGAAGATCATCCCGGATCAGCTTGCTCAATGGCTGCCGGGGAGGCTGCATTCGCTGGGAACCGACGGATTCGGGCGCAGCGAGAATCGCGAGTATCTGCGGAGGTTTTTTGAGATTTCGGCGGAAGCGATCGTGCAGGCTACTCTGTCGGCCCTGGCGCGCGAAGGCAAGATCGACGCCGGTCGAGCCGCGGCGGCGGTGGCTGAGATGGGTTTCGATCCCGAGCGGAAAGATCCAGCGAGAACATAAGCGCAGTGCGCGATTCATCCCGCAAAGCAACATTGGCTGAAGCCGAACGATATCTCAAGTCCATCAAAACAGCTCTTCTCAGCGAGTGGGACCCGATCGGCGTTAAACATTTTCCGGAGGCTCAGGACGAGTATGATTCTTATGCTCCCCATATCTACACGTTGCTCATCACTCGCCGTCCCCGGCACGAGCTTTACGACTATCTCTGGCGGCTAGAGACCGAGCACATGGGACTCACGGGTGATCGTCAGGCAACGGAGCGCTTCGCAGAGCGATTGCTGCGAATCCCTCAGGAGATCGAGGAAGGTCGGGGGGATTGACCGTGACCAGCAGCAGGAGCTTCACGCTTCGGCAAGAATGACTTCGTCAGCGGCCAACGCCGCGGCGTATTCCAAACACGCCCGCAGATCCTCAATGGCAAGCTGGGGGTAGGCAGCGAGCAGTTGCTCAGACGTTTCTCCGGCCGCCATCTTTTCCAGCAGGAGATAGACCGGGATGCGGGTGCCCTTCACGCACGGCTTGCCCATCATCACCGAGGGTTTGGCTTCGATGCGTGCTGGGAACTTCATGCTGCAACTTTACCACATGGCTTTCCCGACGGTCCTCTAACGGGCAGTGCGCTAAAAGTGTGATCTAGCGCACCACCCTCTAACGGGGCGTTCGCTTCTGGCGTTCGGTCTCGGCCTTAACTCGCGCGAGACGTGCGAGGATCTCTTGCTTTTCTGAAGCAAGAATATCCGCATTCGCATCCAGATCGTACTTGCGGATGGTCAGGTATTGATCTTCGAGCCAGTAGTAGACGCCGTCAATCATCGATGACGGCTTCCGAATATAGGCTGAAACCACGAATCGATGCTCGCCGTAGTGGCCTTCGTCAGGACCAAAGCTGTACTCTGCCGTCAGGAATATCGGTGCATTGGAGATTGCGGACTCGGTCCAAAATGCGTGCTGGCTTTGGTTTGAAACCGATAGGTCTGATAAGAAGAGGTTCTCCAAGTTATTTCCCTTGCCAGGGCGCAGTAAGGCAAAATTAATTCCAAAGCCGCTGACTCCGCCGCTCGCCGCGGAGAAGAGTAGAGCGGGCATGTCTTTCTCTACTTGGATCAGGGTTACTTGTGGGTCTCTCCCAAAGTCTTTAGGCGCGGTGTAGCATTGCCGCTGCGGAGGCCCTTCAATGCAGACGGACGCGGGACCTTTCGGGAAAAAACCATCCGCATCTAGCGCAGGTTCCGTGATCGTGACTTCGCGGCCCATGAACTTGGGCAGACCTTGGCCGGGGGCCCTCGAGCTCAAGAAAAGCAAGATAGCGGGAATTAGGACCTTCACCGCCATAGGTCATTCATATCTTAATGCTTCGGTCGGATTGAGTCTTGCTGCGCGATTAGCGGGCAGCAGCCCGAACACGAGCCCCACCAACATCGATACGACCAGAGCCACCACAATCGAAGTCACGGATATGGGGATCGTGACGCCTTCGACGTAGTGATTCACCGCCAGCGGAATCGCGACGCCCAGCGCGATACCGGCCAGGCCGCCGCCCAGGCTGATCAGCACGGCTTCCGAGAGAAATTGCTCCAGTACATCGCGGCGGGCGGCGCCCACCGCCATGCGCAGGCCGATCTCGCGCGTCCGCTCGGTAACCGTCACCAGCATGATGTTCATGATGCCGATTCCCGAGATGATCAGGGCGATCGCGCTGACCAGGATGAGCACCACCGTCATGATCTTCGCGATATTCTTGGCCGCGTTCAGGATCTCCGACAGATTCTCGACCTTGTAGCGCGCCCCCGCGCGGTGCCGGCCTTCAAGAATCGTCCGGACCCGTTGGGTCACCGCATCCACGTCGCCCGTGGTGTGCGCCTGCACATACAGCGGGTCGATGCGTTCGAGGGAAGTGAAGTTTCTCAGAACGGTGGTCGGAATGAGAACGTTTTCGCCCGTGATTTCCGATTGTCCCAGGGTGCTGGTCCGTTCCTTAAACGTACCGATGACGTCGAATTGCAGGCCGTGAATCTTGATGGTCTGGCCAACCGCCTGAGACTGGCCGCCAAACAGCCGCTTGGCCAGACGCTCGGTCAGCATGACGACGTGATTGTGGCCCTCGATGTCTCCGGCGTCTACAAACCGTCCAGCCAGCAATGCGAGATTACGCACCTGGGGGTAATACTCGTCGGCACCGATGATGGAGACGTCTTCCTCGCGTCCCTCAATGCGCATCCGGTCAAAATTATTCATGACGCCGGTGGCGGCGACGATGCGCGAGCCAAGCTGATCGCGCACGGCCTGCACGTCGGCGACCTTGAGGTAATCGGCGTCTGCGACAGCCATGGCAGGATTGTTCCCGCCATCGAACTGCGCGTAAATCATGTTGGACCCGATGGCCTGGATCTGATCCAGCACGTAGTCGCGGCTGGTAAGCGAAATGGTGACCACCAGGATGACCGAGGCATTGCCGATCACCAGGCCGAGGGCGGTGAGGAACGCGCGGAATTTATTCGCGCGCAGCGCCTGGACGCTGGAGCGCAGCGCTTCAATATGAAACATGGGGGTGGAACATCAGCCCCCTGCTTTGCTGAGCAGGGCGCGAGCGTCCTCGCGCGGCGGATCTTCGGGCGTCAGCGGACTGGCCAGGTAGCGCTCCAACAACTGGCGAGCGTCGCTCAAATTGCGCTTTTGCTGGATGAAGGTCTCGGCACGGGCGAACAGCAATTGAGGGCTGCTGGGCGCCAGGCGCGCGGCCTCCGCGAACTTCTCGTCGCTCTCCTTCATCCGTCCGCGGTCGGACAGGAACTTGGCCAGATCGATCAGGCGCCCGACGTCCTGAGGCGCTACCTGAATGGCATGACGCAACTCGGCTTCGGCGACGTCATAGCGCTTTCGCTTGCTCTCCAATTGGGCTTGAGCGTGAAACGCCGCGGCCGGGTTCAGCTTGGCGATATGTTTGACCAGAGTCTCCGCCTTATCAATGCCGCCTCCCATGATGCCGGGCGCCTCCAGGTAGTATTCGAACAGATTGGCGACAGCCTCGCGATTGTTGGGGTCCAGCTCCACCGCCTCTTCGAAGTACTGGTGGGCTTTTCGGGCGTTTCCGGGAGCCGTAAACACGCTGCCGGTTTCGGCGCGGCGCCCATAAACCGTGCCTATCAGCCGATGCAGCTCGGAGCTTCGGGGCGCCAACGCCAAAGCCTTCTCGAAGGCTTCGTTGGCCTGCTTATAGTCGCCTCGCATGAAATGGCACTGGCCGGCGAGCTGCAGGGTATCCACGTCCTTTTCGGGGATCCGGTCGAGTATCGCCAAAGCCTGGGCGTACTCGGTGCGCTGATAAAGCTCGTGCGCGCGGTCCCACTCGGGTGTTTTTGCCGATACAGATTCGGCCGCCGCCACGAAGGCGAACAAATAGAATAGAAATCCCCGCATCACACAACCCTGTGTCCGATATTGTATATCAGATTCGACGCATGGCACCGCTGTCAGGATGCAAGCTTATGGCCGCAAAAAGCAAAACCCGTCCAGAGTTCCGGACGGGTTTCTATGCAGCGAGATAAGCCTGTATTAGCTGGTGCTGGAGCGCTTCTTTCGGACTCCGAGCAATCCCATGGCCAGCAGGGCCGCGCCGGCCAATCCGAAAGTCGCCGGTTCGGGCGTGCCGACGCCGTTGATTTTGAAGTAGTCGTTATACTGCGAATACCTGCTATCGCCTAAGTAGCTCGCGGTGGTGGCGCTAATCAAGATCCAATTAACGCTGCTGCCCGTCACACCAAGATTGAGGTTCACCGTGCCTGTGGCGCTATTGGCCCCACTGCCGTCGAAAGAGTTGACCGGTCCGATAAAGTGTCCGGGAGTAAAGAGCGTTTGCAAATTCGCAGCGGTCATCCCGAGCGGGCTACAAGTGCCAGTGCAATTCCCAACGAAATAGGTGATGTCCGTATCGCGACCCTGGCCGAAGGGACTCAGCACCAACTGAATGGAACTGAGCGCCCGATTGGTTTGTAACAACACAAAGTCTTTGTACCCGGAGTTATCGACCGCGTGGTTCGGCGAACTGCAGCTCGCAAATTCACCGGAATCGCACACAGCTAACCCGGCCGACCACTGTCCCAGCGCTGCCTGCGCGAAAGTGGTTGAAGTGTCTAAGTTTGACAGCGACCAGGCGGACGCCGTGATCAAAAAGTCACTGCCGTTGAAACTGAGCGAATTTCCGATGGTGCCTTTACCACCGGCTCCGGAAAAAACTGTAGTGGCGCGCAGCGTGGGTGCGGGGCCAAGACAGAGCCCCAGTAACAGCAGTGCGCTACCCGCGACTCTCACTTTCGCATCCTCCGGCCGATCACTCTTCACCTTGTTTCTTTGTAAGAGTGTGTTCTCTCAACTCAGTGTACCGACTTATTGTAAACCAGAGCAATCACTTTCTGGATCACTTCTTTGCGGTCATCAGTACCAGTACTATGACGGAATATGACGGAAAAGGGTCCTCCAATCCCCTTACCCGAGGATCCCGGGGGAATAAAAGAACCCGTGCATAAGCCCGTATGGTGATGAGCGGGCGTGCTTTTCCGCCAAATCCGACTCATCTGGCGGTTTCGCCGTTATGATATGGGTGTGGAGAAGGAAACTCCCCAACCTGGGGAAGCCGTCTCGCGCGAAGGGCCGGTGCCTCTTGAGCCCATGTCGGCCGAAGATTTCGCGCGGCGGAAACGCCGGATCGTGGTGGCCGTCGCGGGGGCGGCAGTCCTGTCCGTGCTTGCGGCGATCTGGATCTACCGGATCTCGACGGCCCCGCTCGAAGCGCAGCAAGCCCTGGATGCAGGCCAACGTTTCCTCAAAACTACTCGATACACAGAAGCCATTCTTTCATTGGATCGTGCGATCTCGCTCAAACGAGACTTGGCGGACGCCTACCTGCTGAGAGGGCGCGCCCAGCTGGCGCTAACCAACCTGGATGCGGGGATCCAGGACTTCACCAAGGTCATCCAGCTCCAGCCGGCCAGTCCGGAGGCGTTCCTGGAACGAGCCGGGGTCCGCCTCACGCAGATGGACTACCGAGCGGTTATCGCCGATTGCGGAGAAGCGATCGCCCGGGATCCCCAGCTCGCCTATGCGTACACTCTGCGAGGAATGGCATTCCGAGAAACGGGGAACCTTTCAAAGTCCCGGGAGGATTTCAACCGCGCGGTGGAACTCTCGCCGGATCTGAACAACTATTTCCAGCGGGCCGCCACCTACCAGTTGCTGGGGGAACACGCGATGGCCATTGAGGATCTGGATCGGATGATCGCCTTTTACCCGACCAGTCCGATGGGGTACTATACGCGCGCGAAGTCTCGCGAGGCGATCGGCGACCTGGCCGGCGCACGCAAGGACCGCGAAACCGGCCTCCAGTTGGAGCGAGAGCCGGGCCAGTGAGATCGAGATGAGCACAGTGCACGGCTTTTGATCGCATCCGGGCCGTGTAGTATGCTGGACATGGAAACTCTCCCACTGGATTGCTGGAGGTCCTTCAACATATGTTCGCCCAAGCTATGTCGCGTAAACTTTTGGCACTAGCTCCCGTGTTCGTGTTCGCAGCCGTTGGCTTCGCGCAGACTTCGAACATCCAAGGAGATGTGAAAGGGCCGGACGGCAAGCCGCTCCAGGGCGCGCAGATCAAGCTGGACCGTACCGACATCAAACAGAGCTTCAATGTCAAGACCGACAAAAAAGGACACTTCCTCTATGCGAATCTGCCGACCGGCGTGTATAACGTCACGCTGATCGTGGACGGGAAGGAAGTGAGCCAGATGGCCGGTGTGCGTCCGCGTCCGGGCGATAACCCCCCGCTGGCGTTCGATCTTTCCAAACCGCCCGAGCCCGTGGCAGCGGCTGGCGCCCCGGGAGCCGCGCCGGCCAAAGAAGATACGGCGATGACCAAGGAGCAGCGGGCCGAGTATGAGAGGAAGTTGAAGGAACAGGAAGCAGCCATGGCCAAGGACAAGGCATTGCAGGATGCCTTCAACGCCGGCATGGAAGCCAAGAACGCCAAGAACTTCCCCGTGGCCGTCGAGAATCTGGAGAAAGCCAGCACGATGGCCCCGACCCAGCACGTGGTGTGGGCGCAGCTGGGGGAATCCTACATGGGGCTGGCCGATAGCAAGAGCGGCGCCGAACAACAGGGGAACATCGACAAGGGTATTGCAGCGTACGCCAAGGCCGTTGAGCTTAAGAGCGAGGATCCCAACTACCACAACAACTATGCGCTGGCGCTGGCGAAGGGCAAAAAGCTGGATCTAGCCCAGGCGGAGCTGACCAGGGCCGCGCAACTGGATCCGCCGCAGGCCGGCAAGTATTACTACAACCTCGGCGCGGTGTACGTCAACACCAACCAAAGCGAAGCGGCGGAAACGGCCTTCAAGAAAGCCATTGAGCTGGATCCAAATTACGCCGATGCGTACTACCAGCTCGGCTTGGTTCTGATAGGCCGGGCTACGGTGGGCGCGGACCAGAAAATGGCGGCTCCCGCGGGAACCGCGGACGCGCTTCAGAAGTATCTGGCGATGAGACCGGACGGCGCTAATGCGGAAGGCGCCAAGGCCCTCCTCGAACAACTGGGCGCCTCGGTGCAAACCAGCTTTGAGCGTCCGGGCGCCCCGAAGGCTGCCAAACAGCCAGCGAACCAGAAGAAATCGAAGTAGCGCGCAGTCATGCGGCTGATCTTCTACGTGGTCGTCGGGGTCATTATTCTGACCCTGCTGCGATCCGTATTCGAGGCGGTCGGCAAGGCTTTTTCGGGCGGATCGCCATCCCCAGCCCCGCCGTCTTCCAGTGCTCCAGGCGGTCAGGCGCCGCAGTCACTCAAGAAGGACCCGGTGTGCGGAACCTTCGTATCAATGGCCACTGCCATGCAGAAAACCAAGGGCGGAGAGACGTATTACTTCTGTTCAGCGGCGTGCCGGGATAAATTCTAGGTTCTCAGTACACTGACGTTGAGGCGATAAACCTTATGCGATTGTTTCTCATTGGCTCGTTAGTGACCTTCTCGGTTTGCGGACAAACGAACTCCTCGCTTTCGGGCTCCGTTCTCGATGCGGGCGGCGTCGCGGTGGAAGCCGCCACGGTTCGGGCTCGCAACACGCAAACGGGAGCCACATCTGCCGCCGTGACTGCGCGCGACGGCAAGTACACCCTGGGAAATCTCACCCCAGGAGCCTACGACGTCTCGATTACGGGCGTTCCGGCCATGTCTAATTTCGAACGTAAGAACGTGGCGATCGACTCGAAGCCTGCGGTACTCGAGATTCGCATGGACTTCAATACTCAGCTCGGCACGCTGGGCGAGGATCGCGTGAACCTCGCCGCCGACGCCCGCCGGCATAAACCGCCATCCGGTCCGGCGCCCCGTACCAAGGACGGTAAGCCAGATTTGTCTGGCGTGTGGTGGCGCCCCACGGATGTGGATGGAGGCGGTCCCCAATTCTTACCCGCTGCGGACGCTGTGGCCCGCGACCGTCGCGAGGCCAACACCAAAGACAATCCGCAAGTCCGCTGTCTGCCGGGAGCCGTGCTCCGCTTCGGACCTCTTTTCGAGATGGTCCAGAGCGAGAACTATCTGGTGATCATCAATGACGACGAGAGCCCTGGCTTTCATCAGGTGTACCTGAACGGCCGTCACCCGGAAGACCCTAATCCCGCATGGTATGGCCATAACACGGGCCGATGGGACGGCGATACCCTGGTTGTCGATCGTGTCGCGTTCGACGAGCGTATCTGGCTCGATCAGGGCGCGCATCCGCACTCGCCGAAGCTCCACGTCGTAGAGCGCTACCGCCGGCCCGATCTGGGACATCTGGAATCGGAAATTACCGTAGAAGATCCGGGTGTGCTGGCGAAACCATACGTCATCAAGCGCGTGGCGGATCTGGCGCAAGGCTACGATATCTACGAGTTTATTTGCGCCGAGAACGAACGCGACGCTCGGCACATGGTCGGCAAATAGCGGATTACGTCGCGTTTCGGGGCAAGGTCCGAAGTCAGGCGCAGAGCAGAGCGCCGGCGTCGGCCACATCCTGGTTGCGGAGACCGTAGAGCAAAATTCCCCGCCTGCATTGCACGGCAAGGTGGCCGTAGACTACCATAGACACTACTCTTCGTTATCGCAGATAGCTCGAACCTATGCGGTCCTTCGCATTCGCCACTGCCGCCCTGCTACTGTGGAGTTCAGAGGCAATCGCCCGGGATTACTACGTCGCAACGAACGGGTCGGATGGCAATCCCGGCACGCTCGACCAGCCTTTCCAGACCATCCAGAAGGCGGCTTCCGTGGTGGTTGCCGGAGATGCAGTTTACGTCCGCGCGGGCACGTACCGCGAGACGGTAACTCCAGCTCGATCTGGAACTCAAATGGCGCCGATCACGTTTCAGCCGTACACCGGCGAATCTGTCGCCATTAGTGGCGCTGATCTCATTCCAGCTAGCGCGTGGACTCTCTCGAGCGGCAACATCTGGCAGGCGAATGTCTCCTGGGACCTGGGCGAAGGGAACAACCAAGTCTTTCTCGACGGCAAGATGATGATCGAAGCGAGCTGGCCGAACACCACGCTGGACGTCTCCCATCCAGCCGTGGCCCATTGGGCGGGCGGATCGTACGTTGAGGGCACGCCCGATTACACGGGCACGATCAACGATCCGGCGCTGCCTTCGAAGCCCGCAGACTATTGGAAGGGGACAACGATTCACTTTAGCCCCTTGAACGCCTCGGGATTTGATCCTAATCTTCGCGGAGCGGGATACCTCTGGCAAACTGGTGTTGTCGTCGGGTCAGCAGGGAGCCAACTCTCCTTCACATGGACGGCTGCACTTTACACGGACTGGCAATACCCGCCTCAACCCAACACGCCCGGACCTGAGAATCCGTATTACCTCACGGGGAAACTGAGTGAGTTGGATTCCGCCGGAGAGTGGTTCCTGGATAGCGCCTCATCGAGACTGTATTTCTGGACCCCCGATGATGACAGTCCAGCGCGACATCTGGTGGAGGCTAAGCGCCGTCAGTTCGCTTTCGATCTCAGCAACCGCTCCTTTATCACCATCCAGGGATTCAATATCTTCGCTGCCAGCATCACCTCCAATACCAAGAGCGAATATCTGGTGCTTGACGGGTTAAACGTCCGGTACGTGTCTCATTATTCCTTGCTAAAGGGCACGCAAGCGGCCTATACAGGTATTGTGGGCTTGGGTTCCGGCATTCTTCTGGTGGGCAGCAACAACGTGCTTCGGAATAGCACCATCGCCTTCAGTGCTGGAAATGGTGTGCTGGCCATGGGCGATTCCCCGCGGATCTTCAATAATGTGATTCACGACGTCGATTATGCGGGGAGTGAGGCATCGCCCATTGCACTCAGTTTCTACGAGCCTGCGGTAGACCGTTTCATCCTTGCGTGGAACACGCTCTACAATTCCGGACATCAAGGCATCTACCATGGCCTGTTTAGTCCGAAATCCGGCAACGGCAGGATTCTGCACAACGATATCTACAATTACGGGCTCCAAGGAGCCGGCGTGGGTTGTACCTATACATGGCAAGCCGACGGACAGGGGACGGAGATTGCCTACAACCTGTGTCACGACACTCCGGCGCTTGCCTCGATGGGAATAAACTATGACTCCGCCTGCCGCAATTTCATCGTTCATCACAACATAGTTTGGAACGTCCCTACCGCCGTGGACCTCAGTAAGGGCGCCACAAACTGCAAGTTCTATAACAATACCCTTGTCAGCAGCCAGGGCGCCCTCAGCATTACCCCGTTCCGATCACTCCAGCTGCCAGAAAGCGAACTGAAGAACAACATCTTCACCGCTCCGTTTGGAGCGACTAGCGGCGCAGTCTTGCAGAATAACATCCTCGCAGGGATGGACCCGCAATTCGTTGATCCCACGCACGGCAATTTTCAATTAAAGCCGACCTCGCCGGCTATTGGAGCCGGTGTGGCAATCTCACCCTACACCGACGGCTTTTCCGGTAAAGCGCCGGATATCGGCGCGTACGATCATGGCCTGCCACCGTGGAAAGCCGGAGGCGCCCAGCCCATCGCCACAGTCGTCTCGGCGGCCAGTTATAACTGGGCTTTGGCGCCCGGCTCCATCGCTGTGGCCTTCGGCTCTAAGCTCGGGACGAGCATTGCCGGAGCGAGCCCCGCTGGTTTGCCCACTTCTCTGGTCGGCACCACAGTCACCATTACCGATGGAGCGAACGCGGACCATCTCGCACCTCTGTATTACGTATCGCCAACGCAGGTAACCTTTCAGATTCCGCCCGACACTGCCGGCGGCGTCGCCCTGATCACCATCAGCAATACTGACGGAACTGTCTCACTTGGCTCCGCGCCGGTTTTTGCGGCCGCCCCAAGCCTGTTCTCCGCGGACGGAAGCGGCAGCGGTTTGGCGGCCGCCCAGGTTGTGCGCGTCAAGGCGGACGGATCGCAGAGCTACGAGATCGTCAGTAACGATCCAATTGACCTCGGTCCAGATACCGACCAGCTCGTGCTGGTTCTCTATGGTACGGGAATCCGTGGGCGCAGTTCGCTGGGTGGAGTGGGAGTCACGATTGGAGGAGTGAACAATCCGGTCGGTTATGCTGGTCCCCAGAACGAACTGGCGGGACTCGACCAGGTGAACGTAGCGTTGCCGCGGAGTCTGGCCAGACGGGGCAGCGTTGATGTCGTCTTAACAGTGGATGGGCTAACTTCTAACACGATGACAATCAACGTCCGCTGAACATCATAAGTCACCTGCTCTGGCGTCGCAAGATCAGTTGCGTGCCGCAGCCATGGCAGTGTCGCTTTGCGTCGACGCTCTCTAGCCGATGGCGACGGTTGGCCCCACTTGAGCGATCTCACCCACAAAGAAGTGCTCGCTGAGCGCCGCCACGCTCGCGGATATCCGGCAACACGCTAGTTTTCAGCAACTTCTCGAAACCGGGACCTTATGGATGGCCGAGTGCTCCGGTGTTCACTTCGGGACGTTACAAAAAGTGAGAGAGCTCAAGATATTCTTGATTTGTGCTGGTGTCGGATTATTGGGCCTATTATTTGGCTGCACTCTTGCCGCCAGTGCCCAGCAGGCTACGAACGGCCTGGATGACCCAGGCAAAATTGGTCACTACGCAATTGGGCACACCAATTATCTATTGGCCGACCAAGACGCCGGGGGTCGACCGGTGGCCATCAGCGTTTGGTACCCGGTCGATGCCAATGGCGTTAATTCTTCTCCGGCCCGGTATCCTCTAGACCCGTATTCAAACAATCTGCCCGTTACTACTTCGGCCGACTGGGAGAAACTCGGTTACGATCGCGCCTATGAAGGGCCAGCGCCCTCGAACGGCGGGCCATTTCCACTGATCATGGTTTCAGTTGCTAGGGGCGGCGGCGATGGCGGCGGGAGTTGGGCCTATATCTTCATTGGAACCCGATTGGCCAGTCACGGATATGTCGTGGCAGTGATCGACCACTATGCCGACGGTCAGTGGAAGTGGAGCCCCAAGGATGATCCTGTGACCTCAGTCGTCAACCGTACGCAGGATGTCTCGTTTGCCATAACGGAACTGCTTGGCAAGAGCACGACCACGGGAGACCTGCTCTATCGCACCATCGATCCCCAAAGAATCGCCATGAGTGGAAATTCGCTTGGTGGATACGCTACCTATGCTCTCGCAGGTGGGGACGACTCAGTATGTGACGTCTTACTGGCGCCTCCCAGCAACAGCGCAAGCACGTGTGTACCAATATATCCGGATCTTCGCATCAAGGCGATGATATCCCTGGATGGGACGTCGGAGCTTCTCCGCTACCGCGAAATGGCCCGGATATCGATGCCCAGCTTGATTATGGGCGAGACAGTGGAGAATTCCCAGTTCCTCAACGGCGGCCCGCAAGATAGGGATTGGATTGCACGTCCGCATGCCGCCATCAGCCGTCACGATTCCTATCGGGTGGATGTTAACGGTTCCATTCACTCTTCCTTCAATAATTCTTGCGACGGTTTCCAAGTTCAGTTCAACCTCGGCTTGATTTCGTCCGATGACTTGAAGGCTTACATGAGTTCTTCGCACTGCACTAACCTCGGTCCTGACCCTGCGACGATTTCCGCGGCCGACGCGCACCAAGTGGTGACGAAGTACATGATCGCCTTTCTGAACACCTATCTTGGCCACACCAACACAGACAGCTCGATTCTCACTCCAGACTACGCGCTCACCCACACGCCGGTGGTGCAGTTCTTCGATAACGAAACTTGTTCCGCGGCCGTGCCCGACGACTCCTGGTTCAGCTATCGCCCCCATCAGGTAACCAGCGAATGCGAGGTCGCGCTGAAAGACCCTGGTTGGTTCACCGCGCAAGCCCCACTTGCAACCGAGAACTCGGCGAGCTTAGGGTTCGCTCCCCTCGCACCTGATGAAATCACCTACAGTGAGGCGCCGGGCATCGCGTCCGCGCTCTACGTGGCACCGGGCAACTCGTTGCCGACCACGCTAGGCGGAGTAACCCTGGAGATTACCGACAGTCAGGGCCAGAAGCGCTTAGCGCCTCTCTACTACGTCACGACGAACGCAGTGTGCTATCTGATTCCGCCAGGGACGGCACTCGGCCCGGCTACCGGGAAACTGACTACCTCGACGGGAGCCACTATCCCCGGCACGTTCACGGTTGATCGCGTGTCGCCCGGCCTGTTCACGGCAAACGGCAACGGATCAGGTGTTCCGGCGGGATTCTGGATTCGCGTGGCTGCTGACGGAGCGCAGACCTACGATTTCCTCTTTGGTCCGGCGCAACCGGCGGGGAGCCGCGTCCCCGTCCCAGTCGATCTCGGTGCATCGACGGACCAAGTATTTCTGTCGCTATATGGCACTGGTTTCCGTGGTGCGACACAAGGGACGGCCACCGTGGGAGGCATGACCGTTCCAGCGGTCTTCGCGGCGGTCGGAGTTTACCAGGGCGAGGATGTGGTGAAGATCGGACCCCTGCCTCGTTCGCTCGCGGGACGTGGCGAAGTTGGCATCGAACTGACGTTCGACGGCAAGATCGCCAACACGGTCCAGGTAAGCATTCGCTAATGGGTTGGGGAGTGCTCGCACAGGGCCCTGGCGAACGTCAAGTCCGACAAGTTGATGACGGCCTACCAACCTTTAGGCACAGGCGCTTCAGCCTTCTTGTTCGTAAGGTCTCCCGACTCAGGCGCAGAGCAGAGCGCCGGCGTCGAAGGCAAAAGCCTGCGGGTCGGACCGCGTGGCCTTGCGCAGCGGATCCAGGGAATCGGTGAAATAGGCCCGCTGCAACCAGCGCGATCCGGCGAAGGAGTCGCGACCGTGGAGCACGCGATCGTCCTTGAACAGGAGCGCCGTTCCCGGCTGCACCACGACGCGAGCGGGTTCCAAAGACATCAGCAGCGTGCGGAAGCGGTCGAGCGCCTCGGCGGCTCCGGGCGTCAGGGGCTCGATGGACGAACTGGCGGCGGATACCCGCGCTAAGCCGAGCTCATCGCGCCACAGGATGGAACACGGGGCGGATAACGCGGGCGTCCCGGGCAACGAAAAGCTAGCGGGACACGCGTGGCGGAAAATCGGTTTAGCGAGCGAGGCGGCAAGATCGGGCGGTGCGGCTTCCATGATCTGGCCGGCCGTAAGAACCAGCGTGGCCGCATCCTGATTGCGGAGACCGTAGAGCAAGATCCCCTTCTGGCGAAAGCGCCGCGGCAGGAAAGCGTTGTCGCTATGGAAGCCGAACTGAACCCGTCCGGCGTTGGACTGAATCCGCTCCATGCCCCGGATGGGCGCGACTTCCTGAATGGGTGCGCCGAACTTTTCGTTCAGATAGGAAAGAATCTCGCCATGCATGCCGACGATGCCGCAGATGACGGCCTCGGAAACTGCTTGCTTGTTGCGGGGGCGCAGGCCATCGGACGGATTAGGAGGGAGTTCGGGATCAACCGGCAGGTTTTCGAACATGAGAGCCGGAATGCCGACGGGCGAGAAGAACTCATCCAGCGCCTCGGCGAAGTGCTCGGGTAAGTGCCGCAGGGCCAGATGAACAGAGGCGTCGCGAAACGCGTTCCAGGCGTTCAGATCGTGATAGTCGGGGTAGGACAGTGCGGACGCATCGAGAGTCCAAGCTTCGCGATTACGCTCGGGAAGTTGCAACACAGGAGGCTCGAACGAGAAAGAGGCCTGCGGACGAGGAAGGCTAGGTACGGACGTCATCAGAAACTCCATTGTAGCGGAGTTCCTTTTACTCTTCTGTAACCAGGCGGTATCCCACGCCGGGCTCGGTCTGCAAGTACTTGGGACGCGCGGGGTTACGCTCCAGCTTGCGGCGTAACTGGGCGATATAGACGCGGAGATATTGAGCCTGTTCGGTGTGCTGGGGTCCCCAAACTTCATTTAACAACTGCCGCTGCGTCAGGACCTTTCCTGCATGCTGGATCAGGACTTGCAGCAGCTTGTATTCGTTGGGCGTCAAGTGGACTTCCTGAGCGTCGACGCGCACGACGCGCTTTTCGAGATCGACCTCGACCGGGCCGAATCGCACCAACGAGCCGGCCCCATCCACACGCGCGGTGGAGCGGCGCAAAGCAGCGCGAATCCGGGCTAGCAGCTCGCCCACCGCGAATGGCTTGGCGACGTAGTCGTCGGCGCCCAGGTCGAGCGCGGCGATCTTGTCTTTCTCCTGGCCGCGGGCGGAAAGCACCAGGATGGGGATCTTGCCCCACTCGCGGACCTTCTCAATCACCTCCAGGCCGTCGCGGTCCGGCAGACCGAGATCGAGCAGAATCAGATCCGGCTGGCGCGAGGCAGCCTGCGCCAAGCCGTCCTCCGCGGTGATCGCTTCCTGCAGTCGATAATCCTCGGCTGCGAGCGCCGCGCGAAGGAAGCGGCGGATCTGTGCATCGTCCTCGATCAGGAGAATGAGAGGCTTCATGCGGACGCCATTTTTGATTCGGAGGGAAGGCTGATCCGAAACGTGGTCCCGCCGTCTTCGCGCGCCAGAGCTTGAATGGTGCCGCGATGGGCTTCGACGATGGCGCGGCAGATGGGCAGCCCAAGTCCAGCCCCGCGTACGCCGTCAGATTTCCCACGGTAAAACTTCTCGAAGATGCGCTCTTCTTCACCGGCGGGAACGCCGGGGCCCCGGTCCCGGACCTCAATGATCACAGAGCCTGCCTGTTCAGAGGCGGCGAGCTCGAGAGGTGTGCCGGGTGGCGTGTATTTGGCTGCGTTCTCGAGCAAATTCCACAGTACCTGCCCCAGCAGCACGTCGTCCACGAACACCATCGGGAGATTGTCGGCCAAGTCGGTCGAAACCGCGCGGCCTTCGAGCTGCGGCTCCATGCGCTGGAGCACGGTTCCGACAATTTCCTCCAGCGGATAGAGGTCGCGGCGAAGCTCGACGCCCCCCGATTCGAACTTCGTCATGTCGAGCAGATTGCCGACCAGGCGGCTGAGGCGGTCGGATTCGTCGGAGATGCTGTCGAGCAGCTCCTGCTTGGTTTCCAAGGGTAGACGGTCGCTCTGCGAACGCAGCGTCGAAGCGGCGCCGGTGATGGAGGCGAGGGGAGTGCGCAGGTCGTGCGACATGGCGCTCAGCAGGGAACTGCGCATCTGCTCGGTCTGCATGTGGACACGGGTTTCCTCGGCGGACCTCTGGCTTAGAGTTCGCTCGATGGCGAGCGCAGTCTGACCGGCGAAGACTTCGAGCAACTGCTGCTGTTCCGGTAGAAAGATGCGATTCTGGGGATCAGGCAGAACGGCCAACACACCGAAGGTGTTGCGTGCGCCGCGGAGCGGAAGATAAAGCGCGCTGGCATCGGGATGCGCGTCGGTGCGCAATCCAGCCTTGTGGCCATGATCGAAGACCCACTGCGCGATGGATTCCTCGGAAGGCGGCACGGGCAGCAGATCGGAAGTGCGGCGGCGGAATGAAAGTTTTCCGTCCTCCGGCAGAAACATCACGACACGGGCGCCGAAGACTTCCTCAGCGAGCGTGGCGGCGGCTCGGGCAGCCTCAAAGACCCGGGTCTCTCCGGCGAGGCGGCTCGAAAGGCGGTACAACGCTTCGGTACGAGCCTCGCGCACGGCAGCATGGGCCGCGTGGTCTCTAAGCCTCGCGGTTTGGGTACTGATAACAAGCGCGACGACAAGCATGCCGGCAAACGTAAACACGTACTGATAATCGGAAACGGCGAACGTCAGGTACGGCGGTACACAAAAGAAGTCGAAGGCGGCTACGCTCAGGAACGACGCTGCTACGGAGATCCAGCGGCTGGAGCGCGCGGCGATGGCCACGACCCCGCCCAGGTAGATCATGGCGAGATTGGTGGGAGCCAGGGCGTCGCGCAAGAGTACGGAGACAAAAGTGGCGAACGCGACAATGGCGGCCGCCAGAAGCGCTTCTCGTATGGACCTCAAGGGTCAACGTTATCAAGTCTCGTGGGGTTTATGGATCTCGTGCTCCAGGGAGTTCAGAATATCGCCGTGACGACCGCTCTCCAGCTCATCCTCCAGGTCATGCTCCAGTCGGCGCAGCGCCACGCCGACGACGTCGCGGTGATGGAGCCGGGACCCGACGCCAGAGTTCGTGCACAGCCGCAGCCAGATGCGATGCAGGCGATCGACATCCTCGGGCCACAGCCGTGGAGGATGAGGGCCGAGGTTCACGTAGATCGAGGGGCGATCCGGATTGGTGATTTCGAGCGAAAATGCGTGGCGCGGCTCGGCGAGACGTTCCCAGGCGAGACCAATGCGGCTGGCCAGTTCCTCCGAGGCCATGCGGGCGGAGACGCCGACGACGAGCTTGGATACCTGAAGTTGTGCGGCGGTTTGCACCATGCCATCGAAAGGATCGATGGCTGGCACCACCAGGAGTTCGACACTCTTCCCTTCCTTCTCGGCCACCGATACCACGTGGGAGAATAGCTCCTGTTCGTCGTGGGCGAACAATTGCTCATCGCGAAGATCGTATTCGGCGGCACCAGCGGAAAGCTGGCGGACGGTCATCACCACGATGTCGTGGCGGCGCATATTGGTTCTCTCGAGCGTCTTGTTCAGGTGCCACAGACGGCGGGAATCGCGGACAGCCACCAGGATGCTGCCGGGGCGCGCATGCAGAGTCCGGGTGTTGATATCGGGCTGGTGATCCAGGTTGAATTTCTCCAGATCGGCGCGATGCTCTTTTTTCTTGCGGGCATTGACGTGTTCGGAGACCAGGAACAGAGCGTACAGGACGATGGTGAAGGAGACGCCGTAAATGGTTGCGATCCGCTTGGTGAATAGGTTCGCAATTGCCACCAGGAAGAGAATCGAAGTGGTGGCCGCCAGTCCGATGGGAATTTCCACGCGGCCCAGAGTAATGTTTCCCGGGAATTTATACTCCTGGTCGTGACGCTGGTAGCGGAGCACCAGCACGCCCAGCGCTTTGAGCGCGAAACTCCAGACCACGCCGAACGCGTAGGCTTCGCCCAGCAGGAGGACATCGCCCCGGCTGGCGATGATGGTCGCGATCTGGAGCAGGGCCATGGTGTTCAGAATCCGGTAGGTGGTCCCAAACCGGGTATGGGGTCTGCGGAACCAGTCCAGCAGCACGCCATCCTCAGCCACGCGGTTCATCACGCCGTTCACGCCGATCAGGGACGTATTCACGGCCCCGGCCAGAATCAGCACGCCGACGATCACCACAAAAACGTGAAACGCGAGCTTGACGACCGCGGGTCCGACGAAGTTGTCCACCAGGCCGCCGATCAGGTTGTCGTAATAGTTGCTGCGCACCGCATCGGGAATAATCATCACCGCGAAAACGGAGATCACGCCGGTGCAGATCAAGCAATAGGTACAGACGACGTTGGCGGTGAGGCGCAGGTTCTTGAGCTTGGGTGCGGCGATCTCGCGATAGACCTGCGCCAGCGTCTCGAATCCGCTCATGGCGAGGATGGAGTGACCGAATGCCACGATGAACACGACAAAGGAAATCTGGGCCCAGAAGGTCCCATTGAGCCAGCCCAGTGATTCGTTAGTCAGGTGGACATTCGCGGGTGTGGGCAGTGGCGGCAAAGTTGTGTTGCCTCGCATCACCATCGTCAGCGGGCACCAGATCAGGAGGATCACCACCATGACGGTCGTGACCTGCATGATACGCAGAGCCTTGGTGCTCGACTCGGGGACGCCTTTGATGTTCGACCACCAGAAGTACCCGGTCACGATGACGCTGAAGAAGACGGCAAAAGAATTGGGATCCGTCCGCCAGGTTTGGTGCACGGCTGCACTGAGTTCATTCAGCAGGCGGCCCAGATACTGTCCGGCGCTGACGACGCTGATGGGGCCGGTGAGGATGTAGTCCACTACCAGAGCGGAGACGGAGAGCTTGGCGACGGTGGGTCCCATGCTGTCGCGCACGACGACATACACGCCGCCGCGCACAAACATGCTGGAGCTTTCCATGTACACGGAGCGGACCAGGTAGCTGAACAGCATCACCGCCAGCACCATCCAGGGCGCGGATTTGCCGATGGCCTGCTCGGCGATGCCTCCGATGTAATACATGGTGGAGGCCATGTCGTTCAACACCACGGCGGCCGCTTGCCAGACCGAAATGAATGTAAGCGCGACAGTTGTGGCGACCACTACTTTTGTGGTGTTCGATGCGTTTCCGAGGCCGGGCGCCGATCCGTTGGTGTCCTGGGAAGCCGAGGTCGGATTCATACGGTGACCACCAGTACGCGGCGTCCGTCTTGCCGCAAGAGCCTAGTCAACTGTCTCTCCCATGAAGGCAGCCAGCGCCACTTTCGCGTACCGACGATCACAACCGAGTCAGGTGGCAGAGCGCGGCGAATAGTTTCGTTCCGGTCGCGGCAAAGATAGATTTCGACGGCGGTGTCTTCGACAGCGATGGACTTAAGCATGCGCTCGGTGAACTCCACGGGGACATCCGGAGCGGCCAGGGGCAGCGGATACGGGACCACCTCGGCGGCCATCAGCGTGATGTGGGCACTCAGGCCGCGGGCCATGGTGCGGGCGGTTGCGAGGGCAGCAGCAGTCTTGGGCAGATCCGTGAAGATGACCTTGAGATCGAGCTGGCGATCGTGATTGGGAGCATCAGGCTCCGCGGAGAGATACCCATACTTGAGGCGAACCGGTTCCTGTGACACCAACTCCAGGCTAGAAACGCGGGTCTTAAGGCCGCGTCAAAATCGCCGCCAGACGTATCAAGAAAGTGTTAAAAGACCAAGCCCGATAGCGTGGTTTGGCGCAGGCGCGGGGAAAGCTGCGGATTCGCAAGGGCTTAGAGGTGGCACGCAAGCTGCACCGACATAAAGTCATGAGAAACATACTTCTGTTTTCTGTACTCGCCGTCGGGACGCTGTTTGTCACCGGGGCGATCGCGCAGCACGAGGAACATCATGCGGGCCAAACTGCGCCGCCAGCGGACAAATCGGCGGGGATGCCCATGGGCCAGATGATGGGACAGATGGGCCAAATGATGGGACAGATGAACCAGATGACCGGCCAAATGATGGGACAGATGGGGCAAATGATGACGACCCGCGGTGAGGTCGCCAAGCTCACTGACCAACTGGTGAACGATTTTGCTGCCATCGAGAACGAAAAGGACGCGACGGCGCTGAAAGCAAAGCTGGCCGAGCATGGAAAGCTCCTGAAAGAGTTGCAAGCGAAGCTTCAGGGACAGTCGCAAATGATGGAGCACATGCGCGGGATGATGATGGGCGGAGCGACACCGGCGGGCGACAAGAAGCAATAGTTCCGGTTGTTATGATGTCTCCATGCGTCTGTGCCGGTTTGGGGACTCGCGATTAGGACTGGTCGAGGGCTCAAAGGTCCGAGACGTCACGGCGGCGCTGGATGTGTTGCCTGCGTACCGATATCCTCTGCCCGGCTACGATCCACTGATCGCGAGCCTGGAGGATGTGATCGATCGCATCGGCCAGATCGCCGCGAGTTCGCCGGTCTTGGCGCTGGAGGGGCTGAGGCTTCTCAGCCCGGTAGCGAATCCGGGTAAGATCATCGCCGCTCCGGTCAATTACGCCGCGCACTTGAGCGAAGTTGCGAGCGATTCGCAATTGAACGCCGGCAATCCTGGTCATCTCGTCACGATTCACAAAGCTGGACTATTTCTGAAAGCCAACAGCTCGCTGGTGGGGCCTGGCGAAGGGATCGCGCTGTGGCACTTGGAGCGCCGCAACGATCACGAAGTGGAACTGGCGGTGGTGATCGGCAAGCGCGCGAATAACGTGAGCCGCAAGGATGCGCTCCAATACGTCGCGGGCTACAGCATCGGGCTGGACATATCGATCCGCGGCCAGGAAGATCGCAGTTTTCGCAAATCGCCCGACAGCTATACGGTGCTGGGGCCATGGCTGGTGACGCCGGATGAAATCCCCGATCCGGGGCAATTGGACCTCTCCATCAGGTTGAATGGTGAGACAAAGCAAAGCTCGAACACCAAGTACATGACGCTGGGCGTGGCGGAGTTGATCGAGATGGCCTCGTCCTTCTACACGCTGCACCCAGGCGATATCATTAGCACCGGTACGCCGGAAGGCGTGAGCCCGATCGTGCCGGGCGATGTCATCGTCGCGACGATCGAAAAGATCGGCAGCATGGAAGTGAAGGTTCGCGCGGCGGAGACCATAGGAGGGCGTCATGGCGAGCACAACGTTTCACATAAAGCCGGAAACCTCCGCTGAGCGGCGCGAGTATTATCAGCGGCTGCAACAGAAGCACGCGGCCCCCCTGTGGGAAGTGCTGGGCGATCTGATTCCGGCACAGCCTCGTCCGACGGCAAGCCCCGCACTGTGGCGCTACCAGGAAATGCGAGCCCTGTTGCTGGAAGCGGGCAAGCTGATTACTCCTCAGGAAGCCGAGCGGCGGGTGTTGATCCTCGAAAATCCGGCGATGCCCGGAACTTCGCTGATCACGCAGAGCGTGTACGCGGGTCTACAACTGGTGGATCCCGGAGAGACCACGCCGACGCACCGCCACGTCACGTCCGCGATCCGCTTCGTGATCGAATGCGAGAAGGGCTACACGGCGGTGGACGGCGAGCGGACCACCATGCATCCCGGCGATTTCGTGCTGACGCCGTCGTGGACCTATCACGATCACGGCAATCCGGGCGACACGCCGGTGATCTGGCTGGACGGTCTGGATATTCCGATCGTGAATCTGCTGGGCACGAGCTTCGCGGAACGTTATTCAGGAGAATTCCAGCCGGTCACCAGGAAGGAAGGGGACGCCGAGGCTCGGTATAGCGAGGGACTTCTTCCGCTCGACTATACGTCGAGCCGTCTGGCGAGTCCAGTGTTCAACTACACCTATGCGCGCAGTCGGGAGGCGCTGGACCGGCTGTATCGCAACGGACCGCTGGATGAATGCCACGGGATCAAGATGCAGTACGCGAATCCGGCGACGGGCGGATATCCCATGCCGACGATAGGCGCGTTCCTGCAACTGCTGCCGTCGGGGTTCCGCGGCGCGGCCTATCGCTCGACCGACGCAGCGGTGTATTGCGTCGCCGAGGGTTCAGGTCGCAGCAAGATTGGCGATGCCGATTTCGACTGGCGGAAGAATGACGTGTTCGTGGTGCCGTCGTGGTGTCCGGTGTCGCACCAGGCGGAAGGCGAGGCGGTACTGTTCAGTTTCTCGGATCGTCCGGTGCAGAAGGCGCTGGGGCTATGGCGCGAAGAGGCCCCGGTTTGAAGATCAACGTCACTAGCGTCATCGACGAGAGCCGGATCGGCGCATTCCAGATCAGCATCTACCTGCTGTGTTTCGCGTGCCTGCTGATGGACGGATTCGACGTGCAGTCGCTGGGCTACGTCGCGCCCGCGCTCAGCGCTGAGCTGCACATCTCGCGCGTGCAACTGGGACCGGTGTTGAGCGCGGCGCCCCTGGGTGTGCTGATCGGGTCGATCCTGTGCAGCATGCTGGCGGACAAGATCGGACGGCGTCCGGTGTTGATCGCCTCCACGCTGTTCTATGCGGTGCTGACATGGCTGACGGCGCGCGCGGGATCGCTCGAGGAGCTGCGGATCGTGCGCGTCATCGGCGGCCTCGGCATGGGGGCGATCATGCCCAACGCCATGGCGCTGGTGGGTGAATATAGCCCGCAGCGCTCGCGCGTCACCATCATGATGGTGGTCTCGAACGGGTTTACGGCGGGGGCGGCACTGGGCGGATTCATCGCGGCGTGGCTGCTGCCGCGGTTTGGCTGGCGATCGGTGTTCTACTTTGGAGCGGCGGTTCCCCTGGTGATCGGGATCGTGATGATCCTGATGCTTCCGGAATCGCTGCAGTTCCTGGTGCTGCAGCGCAGGAGGCTGGAGCAGGTGGGCCGCTGGTTAAAGCGAATCCGTCCATCGATCGATGTGACCGGAGCAGAGTTGATTCTGCCGGATGCGGATCGCAAGAAGGGTGGGATCACCTTCATCCGGCTGTTGTATGACGGCCGCGCGGCGGGCACGCTGCTGCTGTGGACGGTCAACTTCATGAACCTGCTGAACCTGTATTTCCTGCAGGGCTGGCTGACCACCGTGGTCACCGATGCCGGATACCCGCAGAGCACGGCGGCGCTGGTGGCGTCCATGGTGCAGGTAGGCGGAACCGTCGGGGCATTTACTCTAGGCTGGTTTGTTCACAAGTGGGGTTTTGTGCCGGTTCTCACCACCCTCGGCGTGCTGGCGAGCATCAACATCGCAGCCATCGGACAGCCGTGGATCCCGCTGGCGATGCTGACTGCGGTGGTGTTCGTGGCGGGCGTGTGCGTAACGGGCGGGCAGGCTGCCATCAATGCTTTAGCGGCCACGTTTTATCCCACCGAGCTGCGTTCCACCGGAATCGGCGCGGGACTGGGCGTGGGCCGCCTGGGCGCGATCATCGGACCAACGCTGGCGAGCGTGCTGCTGGGCCTGGGCTGGTCGGCGCGCGAGTTGTTCTACGCAGCTGCGGTGCCGCCGCTGATTGTCGCCGCGGCCATGCTGGTTTGGCGCCGTGTCGGAATGCCCGGCGCTACGGCGGATGCGAAGACCGAGGTCGCGGCGCACTAGCCAAAATCTTTGCGTAACCAAAATTACGCGGCTCAGTATTCCCGTGTATGGAGCTGGACGGGATTCCGCGGAACTTGAGGCTGGCATTACGCTACCTCGTCAAAACGCCTGGGTTCGCGGCAACGGTGGTGTTGACCCTGGCGCTCGGTATCGGGGCGAATAGTGCGGTTTTCTCAGCGATCGACGCGGTGCTGCTGCGCCCGCTGCCGTTCCCGGACGGCGATCAGCTGATGCGCCTGGATCAGAAGCACCCCAAAGTGCCGCAGAACACTTCTGTCGCGCTGGTGCGGCTGATGGATTGGGCCAAGCTGAATTCCAGTTTCCAGGCCATCAGTGGCTATTACGGCGAAGACACGTCCGAGTTATCGGGCGAACTGCCTGAGAAGGTAAAGCGGGCGTTGGTAGCTCCGCGTTTCCTTGAAGTGTTGGGAGTTTCTCCCGCGCTGGGGCGCGACTTCCGGCCGGAGGAGGAACACTTTGGCGGAGCGAATGCGGTGCTCATCAGCGACCGGTTCTGGCGGCGCCGGTTCAACGCCGATCCGAGTGTCCTGAACCAAAGGTTACGGCTGGGGCAGTATTCTTGCGCGATTGTCGGCGTAATGCCAGCCTCATTCCGATTCCCGGACCGGGATGTGGATCTCTGGTTTTCAAATCCGATGGACGCGCCCTATGCGCAGGGCAGGGATTATACCTGGTTCACGGTGATCGGGCGTCTGAAGCCGGGCGTAACAATAGCGCAGGCGCGGGAGAACATGTCCGCCGTGCAGATGAATCTAGGCAGGCAGTTCCCCAAGACGGACGGCGAGTTGAGCGTAGACATCCGGCCACTCAAAGAGGTAGCCGTGGGCGGGATCAGAGAGTCACTCTGGATCCTGTTCGGGTCGGTCTCTTTACTGCTTTTGATCGCCTGTACGAACATCGCGGCCCTGCTGCTGTCGCGCGCCACGCAACGGCAACAGGAGATCTCTATCCGCTATTCGCTGGGCGCGTCGCGGGCATCCGTGGCGGCTCAACTCCTCACCGAAACATTCGTTCTGGCGCTGGGCGGAGCCGTCCTGGGATTGTTGGTCGCCGCGGGAGCGTCGGGTGTGTTTCGAGCGCTCGCGAAGAGCCTGCCGCGTCTGGAGGAAATCAGGCTGGATGGGCGGATCGTCCTCTACACTCTGGCTTCGGCTGTCGCGGTGACGCTGTTATGCGGACTGATTCCCGCGATTCGAGCGACGCGCCGAAGTTTGTCCGGTTCGCTGAGTCACAGCGGTCGCGCGCTGGTGTCGTCGCGGAATCCGGTCCAGTGGCTGCTGGTAGGAGTCCAAGTGGCGCTCGCGGTGACGCTGCTGAGCGGCGCAGGACTGCTGCTGCGTAGCTTTCGCGAGCTGGGACGGGTCTCACCGGGCTTCGAATCGAGTCATGTTCTGACACTCCACATCGCCACGAATTGGGGAGAAACAGGTGACTGGCCGGCGCTTCAGAAGTGGACCGATCGGATTTTGGACTTCTTGAACGCTGTGCCGGGAGTGGAATCCGCGGCTACATCGATAGCACTGCCGGGCGTGCCGAACGGATATCAGGTGGAACTGACGGTCGCGGAAGGCCGGGCGGAGACCGATCCCAAGATTCTCGCCGACAGCCTATTCATTTCCAACCGCTACTTCGCGACTATGCAAATCCCATTGATGGCAGGCGAGTTGTGCCATGATCGGGGCACGCCGCAGGTTATTGTGAACCGCAGCTTTGTGAACAGCTATTTTGCCGGATCGGAAGCGATTGGACACCACCTGGTCACCGGTAACCCGCGGGCACAGCCCGCCGAAATCAGCGGTATTGTGGCCGATTCTCGCGAACGGGGGCTGAACAAGGCACCCGCTCCTGCCGTCTACTTTTGCGGGGGAACAGCCCAGCCCGGCACGTTTTTTCTGATCCGCACTCGAGGAAACCCGGCGTCGATGGGGGAGACGCTGCGGCGGAAGATTCACGAAATCGAACCGACGCGCTCAGTGTTCGATATTACTCCACTGGAGGAACATCTGAGCGATGCATTCGCCGAGAACCGTTTGCGGACCGTTCTGTTGTCGTTCTTCGCATTTACAGCGATTTCGCTGGCGTGCGTTGGCCTGTACGGCACACTCAGCTATATGGTGAGTGCGCGTCGGCGCGAAGTGGGCTTGCGCCTGGCGTTGGGAGCGCTTCGAGGACAGATTGTGCAGAAGTTTCTGGGTCAGGGGCTGGGTGTTGCCGCGCTGGCCGCGCTAGCGGGGCTGGGGCTCTCGCTGGTTTTCACGCAGTTGCTGGCCGGAATGCTGTACGGCGTAACCCCGCGGGATCCGTACACCCTGACGGCGGTGGTTTTGCTCACGCTGGCGGTAGCGGCGATTGCTTCGCTCATTCCGGCGATTCGGGCCGCCCTCGTGGAGCCGATGCAGGTCCTGAGAGACGAGTAATCAGAGCAGGGAAGTCAGGATGCTGCGGTCGAAAGGACGCAGTTCTCCGAGCGCTCCCGCTTTCACCTTCACCGCCCACTCCGGATTCGCAATGAGTGCGCGGCCCACGGCGACCAGGTCGAACTCGCCGCGCTCGAGGCGTTCGAGCAGTTCATCGATACCGGTGACGGAGACGCTATCGGGCGACCCGAACGACGCCATCACGTCCGCGCCGAGCGTCACGGATCCGACGGTAATGGTGGGCTTGCCGGTCAGTTTCTTGGCCCATCCGGCCAGGTTCAGATCGCTGCCCTCGAATTCCGGTTCCCAGAAGCGGCGGGTCGAGCAGTGGAAGACATCCACGCCGGCGTCGACCAGCGGCCGCAGGAATTGCTCCAGCTCGCGCGGAGTTTTCGCCAGCTTCGCGTCGAAGGCGCCGATTTTCCACTGCGAGAATCGCAGCACCACGGGGAACTCCGGCCCGACCCGTTTCCGCACCTCGCGGATTGCTTCCACGGCGAAGCGCGTGCGGGCGACCAGATCGCCGCCGTAGCGGTCGGTTCGCTGGTTGGTTTGCTCCCAGAAGAACTGGTCGATCAGGTATCCGTGAGCTCCGTGCAATTCGACGCCGTCGAAGCCGATTTCCTGGGCCGATCGCGCCGCCTGCGCATAGGCTTGGATGGCGGCGTCGATGTCGTCCTGAGTCATGGCGTATTCGCCGGACGGGCCCACCGGAAGCGCGCCCTCCGGCGGCGGAGGCCCGCTCGAGACCTGCAAGCCGAGGTGCCAGAGCTGCGAAAAAATGTGCCCACCCGCGGCATTCACCTGATCGACTACGTGACGCCAACCATTGAGAGCTTGCTCGCCGTAGAGACGCGGCACCTTGGGATCGAACCCGGCGGAGGGATGCGGCGGATAGGTTCCTTCGGTGACGATCAACCCGACTCCACCTTCGGCGCGGCGCCGGTAGTAAGCGGCCACGTCCTCGCCGGGCACGCCGCCGGGCGATAGGGATCGCGTCATGGGGGCCATCACGATGCGATTGGGGAGCTGGACGCCTTTGATCGAGAAGGGCGCGAAGAGTGCCTGAGGTGAATGGGCCATTTTACAGAACGGGTAGCTGGGCCCCGTCGCCGACCACGGTGTTCCACGCGCGCACACGCCAATTTTTCACCAAGCCGTTTCGCACGTACGGGTCGGCTTGGGCGAACGATTCAGCAGCATGCGGCGATGGGCCGCGGAACACCAGCACGGCTCCGTCGGACGGATCGGCCAAGGCTCCGGCCATCACCAGCTCGCCGCGTTCGTGGGCTTTTTGGATCAGCGCAAGATGCTCGGCGCGAAACGGGCCGCGCCGCTCCACGTAATCGTCTACCACGTCATAGAGCAGGAGGAAGTGCATGACTTCGATAAAGGATAGCGCTCCTCCACTCGCGCGCGCTCATCTCTCGTCAGGGCTTCGTGCGATACAACATCCGCGGAAAGGCGGTCGTCTCGCGGACGTGCTCCAGGCCGCACATCCAGGCCACGAAACGCTCGACACCCATGCCGAAGCCGGCGTGCGGTACGCTGCCGTACTTGCGCAGATCGAGGTACCATTCGAAGGCCTCGCGCGGCAGGTTGTGCTCGTTTAAGCGCCTCAACAAGAGGTCGAGATCATGGATGCGTTGGCCGCCGCCAATGATCTCGCCGTAACCCTCAGGCGCGATGAAGTCGACTCCCAGGGCCACGTCGGATCGATCCGGAGCCAGCGCGAAATAGAATGCCTTCACCGCGGCGGGATAGCGGTCGATCATCACCGGGCGGTCGAGGTCCTCGGTGATGAGGGTTTCATCCGTATTGCCTAAATCGCTGCCCCACTCGATCTCGCTTCCCTTGGATTTGAGCTTTTCGACGGCCTGATCGTAGGTCATCCGATGGAAGGGAGCCTTCACGGCTTCGAGCTTCGAGATGTCGCGCTCCAGAACCTTCAAGTCCTCGCGGCGATGGTCGAGAACGCGCCCGATGACGTGCAGGATGAGTTCTTCGCCGACGTGTTTGACGTCCTCGAGATCCGCATAGGACATCTCCGGCTCCACCATCCAGAACTCGGTCAGGTGGCGGCGAGTCTTAGACTTTTCGGCGCGAAACACCGGGCCGAAGCAGTAGGTTTTGCCGAAAGCCGCGGCGGTGGCTTCGCCGTAAAGCTGGCCGGACTGCGCCAGATAGACTTTTTCGTCCTCGAAGTAGTCCACCTCGAACAGCGTGGTGGTGCCTTCGCAGGCGGCGGGCGTGAAGATGGGCGTGTCCACCAGGATGAAGCCGTGCGAATCGAAGTAATCGCGAATGGCTTTGATCACCTCATGGCGGACGAGCAGGGCCGCGTGCTGGCGGCGGCTGCGCAGCCAGAGATGGCGATGGTCCATCAGGAAATCGATACCGTGCTCTTTAGGAGTGATGGGATACGGATCGGATTCGGGCACGCGCTGGATGATTTGCGCGCTTTCCACATCCATCTCGTAGCCGCCGGGGGCGCGCGCTTCCGCGCGAATCTTGCCTCGGACGATCAAGGACGATTCCTGGGTCAGGTGCTTGAGCGATTCGAATAATTCTTCGGGCAGCGCCGATTTGACGGCGACGCATTGAATGATCCCCGAACCATCGCGCACTTGCGGGAAACAGATTTTGCCGCCGCTGCGAAGGTTGTAGAGCCAGCCGGCGATTTCAACGGCCTCTCCAGTGTGGCGCCCGGCCTCAGCGATCGTGATTCTCATCGAGAGATCTCAGTCCTTCCAGGTATTCAAAAGTCGCCCGTGCCGATTCGACCGGGTGTTGCATGTCGGCGACCTCGCGCAGTTCCAGAAGCAAGGGATACTGGCCGGATCCCAGGCGGAGCAGGTCCATGGTGCGGCGCCAATCCACCGTGCCGCCGCTATTCGGGAACAGATGCGAATCGTCGGCGCCGTTGTTGTCGTGCACGTGCGTGGAGCGGATACGCGGCTTCAGCAGACTGTACTCGTTCTCGATGCTGCCGCGCATGTGGGCGTGGCCCACGTCGAAGCATACATTCACATTCAAGTGGGTTACGTCCAGGAACATCGACAGCCTTTCGGCGGTGGCCAGCTCGTTGGGCGTATTTTCGAGCAGCACCTCCACGCCGCGCTGGCGGGCGAACAAATTGATCTCCTCGAGCGCTGAAAACGCGTAGTCGATTTTACGCTCGTCATACTCTTCCCAGGCGACGCCCAGGTGCTGGATCAAGTAGCGGAAAGGCACCGTCTCGGCGATTTCCAGAGCTCGCTTGATTTCGTCCACGGTGTCGAGCCGCTTGGATTTCACCGGCTCCGTGATGGTGATGATGGAATTCGGTCCGGTCCGGCCCCACACGTCGTCGGTGTACATGGGTGAGTGCAGGGAGTGAAGTTTAAGCTCGGCGTCCCGGAACCAGTGGCCCAACTCGGTAATTTGCGCCTTATCGCGATAGTCCAGATGCTGGCGGGCGCAGAAGATCTCGACTAGCGGGATGCCCGCATTCCAGATTCGCTCCAGCCACACGGTGGTCAGGCGGTGATTCGCGAAGAGGTGCGTCGAAAGGGCGCGCTGCATCCTTTTAGTATCCGGCGGCTTTCCCCGACGCGCGTCCATCCGAGCCGCCCTGGAGCCAGCCCCCGCTGTTGACGATCGCCTCAACGCGCGCCAGCGCCAAACCGGGCGAGCGGTCGACGTCATAGCCGCGCGATTTGAGCAGCGCGGTTGTATCGGGAGAGATCCCCGGTTCCAGGTATAGTTTGTCGGGCTGCCATTGGTGATGAATGCGGGGCGCGTCCACCGCGTCCTGTGCGTTCATGCCGAAATCGACGACGTTGAGGATCACTTGCAGCACGGAGGAGATGATCCGGGAGCCGCCGGGAGCCCCCACCGCCATAAAGAATTTGCCATCGCGAGTCAGGATGGTCGGCGTCATGGAAGAGAGCGGCCGTTTACCGGGCTGGATGGCATTCAGTTCGCCCTGGATCAGCCCGAACGCGTTGGGCGAGCCAGGCTTGGAGGCGAAATCGTCCATTTCGTCGTTCAACAGGAAACCGAGACCGGGTACGGTGATGCCGTTGCCGTAGCCTTCGTTGAGCGTATAGGTCACGCTCACGGCGTTGCCCTGCGCGTCGACGACGTTATAGTGCGTGGTCTCGCCGCCGTCGCGGCCGGCCGGTAAGCCGGGCAGGATCTGCGCGCTTGGAGTAGCGTGGTTGGGGTCGATGCTGTCGCGGCGGCGCTTGATATAGGCGGGATCCAGCAGCGCGCTTAAACGCAGCTGGCCGAAGTCGGGATCGCCCAAGTACTGGCTGCGATCGGCATAGTAGCGCCGCATCACTTCGGCCAGGTATTGAATCTCTGCTGCGGAGCCGAATCCCGGTTTCTGATACCCGGAACCCTCCAGCATCCCCAGCATTTGCAGAATCCCGATGCCGCCGGAACTGGGCGGGGGCGCTGCGATGATCCCGTAGCCGCGATAGGAGCCGGTCAGCGGCGCGCGCTCGACCGCGGCATAGTTCTTCAGATCGGACAGCGTGATCAGGCCGCCGTTGCGGGACATTGCGCCGGCAAGTTTTTGGGCGGTCTCGCCTTGGTAGAATTCGTTCGCTCCGCTTTGGGCGATGCGCGTGAGCGTGCGCTCCAACTCGGGTTGTTTCAGAGTTTCGCCTGCTTCCCAGTAGGCTCCGTTCTTATGGAAGATGCGCTGGGAGTCCGGGTTTTGCGATAAGTTGCGGGCGCTCTTCAGCGATTCCGCTAGCGCATAGCTTACAGGAAATCCACGCTCCGCTAAGGCGATAGCCGGCTCAATGAGCCCGGCCCATTTGCGGCTGCCGTATTTGCGGTGGGCCAGCTCAAATCCGCGCACCGTGCCGGGGACGCCGGCGGACTTCCAGCCATCGAGGCTTTTGCGGGTGGGCTTTCCGGAAGCGTCCAGATACCTGTTGCGGGAGGCTTTCTCGGGGGCGCGCTCGCGGAAATCGACAAAGGTCGACCGGCCATCGGCGAAGCGGATCAGCATGAATCCGCCGCCTCCCAGGTTGCCGGCGTAGGGATGGGTCACGGCCAGGGCGAATCCGACGGCGATGGCGGCGTCCACGGCGTTCCCGCCGTCTTTGAGGATCTGGAGACCTACGTCGGTCGCCAGAGGCTCCTGCGCACCCACCATGGCGTGACGGGCACGAACGGGTTCACGCGCGTCCGCGGAGGGGGGCGATCCTCCCAAGCCTCCCAGCGCGACCACAGCGACCAGCAGCCACCGCATGCACCGATTCTAGCGAATTAGCGAAAGGCTAGAATCGAGGATATGACCGACCGGGACCTTCGCCGCGCCAAACGCACACCCTGCACCTTGCCGGTTCGACTGGCCTGGGCCGGCGCGGACGGGGCAGACCGGTATGGTCGCGGCAAATGCCGGGATATCTCGCCGGACGGACTGCGGATCGAGACCAGTGAGACGATCCCGGCGCAGAGCTACGTGAACGTGCGCGTGGAGAAGGTGGACGTGGCCGGCTCGGCGCGTGTGCGTTACGTACGAAGGGGCGGCATCGGTTATGTGATCGGGCTGGAGCTGACCCAGAAGGTTCGCCAGCAGTTGCTGGACGCGCTGCGCCAGACGCCTTAGAGCTCATAGAAATTTCCAATCAGTCCCATCAAAAGAATCGAACGCACGACGGGTCTGGAAGTTACTATACTGTTGAGGTTTACGCCACGGTGCGTAAGGACGCAAAGGAGCGCCTATGAGGAACTCGTCTTTCCCCAGGCTTCGCGCTTTTGGTAGCGCGCCAGCAAGGTCTGCTGATTCAGTGGGTGATTCATTCGGAGGCGCCCGCCGGCCTCACACATTTACGAACATGACACGACGCCTACAGTTTCTAATGCTCTTGGTGCTGACAGCGGGAGTTACGCTGGCGCAGTCCATCCCGCCGGACATCGCCAAGAAGCTGGACGATCTCGACAAGGCCACCAAGAGCGCCCAGATGGCCGGCGACAACGCCTGGATGCTGACCAGCTCGGCTCTGGTGCTGATGATGACCGGTCCGGGACTGGCGCTGTTCTACGGCGGCCTGGTGCGCAAGAAGAACGTGCTGGGCACCATGATGCACAGCTTCATCCTGATGGCCACGGTTTCCATTCTATGGGCGCTGGTCGGCTACAGCCTGGCGTTCGCCGAAGGCTCACCGTTCATCGGGGACTTTCGATATGTGTTTCTGCACGGGGTGGGCGCCGATCCCAACGCCGATTATGGCGCCACCATCCCGCATCAGACCTACATGGTGTACCAGCTGATGTTCGCCATTATTACCCCGGCTCTGATCTCGGGCGCATTCGCCGAGCGGATGAAGTTCTCGGCCATGCTGCTGTTCATGACGCTGTGGTCGCTGGTAGTGTACTTTCCGATGGCGCACATGGTGTGGGGCAAAGGCGGACTGCTGAATGCGGCGCTGGGCGGCAAATTCCCGGCCTTCGACTTCGCCGGCGGAACGGTGGTGCACATCACTTCGGGAGTTTCGGCGCTGGTCTGCGCGCTGTACCTGGGCAAACGGGACAACTATCCGGACGAATCCATGCGGCCGCACAGCGTGGTGTTGAGCGTGATCGGCGCCTGCCTGCTGTGGGTGGGCTGGTTCGGATTTAACGCGGGCAGCGCGGTGGCGGCAGGATCCCTGGCGTCGAGCGCATTTATCGCCACGCACTTCGCCACGGCTGCCGCGGTCCTGGGATGGATGGTGATCGAGTGGATGATGGCCGGAAAGCCCAGCGTCCTGGGCGCGATTTCCGGAGCGGTGGCCGGGCTGGTGGCGATTACGCCGGCTTCGGGTTTCGTCAAACCGATGCCCTCGATTTTGATTGGTCTGGCGGCGGGTGTGGTGTGTTACCTGATGGTCGCCAAAGTCAAAAAGATGTTCGGCTACGACGACGCCTTGGATGCCTTCGGCGTGCACGGAATCGGCGGGACGCTGGGCGCGCTGCTAACCGGCGTTTTTGCCACCAAGGAGGTCAATGATCTTCGGATGGGCAAACCCATGGGCTGGGCGGACGGCGACGCCGGGCAGATGATGAACCAGCTCATCGCGGTGTTGATCGCCTGGGGCCTGGCAATTGTGGGAACGTTGGTGATCCTCAAAATCTGCGACGTCGTATGTGGCGTGCGCGTGAGCAAGGAACAGGAGACCGAGGGCCTGGATCTGAGCATGCACGGCGAAGAGGGCTACAATCTCGAATCGTAAGCGAGGTAGCCGCATGCCGAAGTACACTTGCGCAAAGGAGATCTGACGTGAAAAAAATCGAAGCAATTATCCAGCCGCACAAACTGGAAGACGCAAAAGAAGCCCTGAAGAACATCGGCGTCGACGGGATGACCATCACCGAAGTTCGCGGCCACGGCCGGCAGAAGGGTCACACCGAGGTCTATCGCGGGATGGAATACAAAGTGGACCTGCTGCCGAAGGTGAAGCTGGAACTGGTGGTATCGGACCAGCGCGCCGATGAAGTGATCCGGACCCTGGCCGCCGCCGCACGCACCGGCAAGATCGGCGACGGGAAGATTTTTGTGTACGCAGTAGCCGACGCGGTTCGAATCCGCAACGACGATCGAGGAGACGCAGCATTGTGAAGGAAGTGGCGGTACATCCGCCGCCCAGTCCGGAGGAAGTCCGGCAGACGCTCGCTGGCCGCACGGCAGAAGTGGAAGAACGCGTGCGCCAGGCGTACGCGAAGACATTAGAGCCGTTATTCGGCACGGGTCTGGCGGTGGTGGCGGTCGGAGGTTTCGGGCGGAGCGAGCTGTTCCCCCATTCCGATATCGATCTGCTATTGCTGGCGGAATCGGACAAGAACCTGCCTCCTCGCGAGTGCATTTCTGCGTTCTTGCAAGGATTGTGGGACTCCGGGCTGCGGCCCAGTCATTCCGTGCATTCGGTGGCGGATTGCGTGGTGGAACACGAGGATAACGCCGAGTTCACCATCAGCCTGCTGGACCGGCGGTTTCTGGCCGGGGACGCGGCGCTGTATCAGACTCTGGAAGACAAGTTCCGGCAGTTCCAGGCCAGACGGGGCGTTTCGCTGGCTCGCCACATCGCGGGCCTGGCGGAAGGACGGCGGGCCAAGTATCAGAACACGATTTATCATCTGGAGCCGAACGTCAAGGAGACGCCCGGCGGTCTGCGCGATGTACAGACGACGCGCTGGCTGCTGATGCTGGAACCACGCGAAGGGACGCCTGATTTATCGGCGGCATTCAGTTTCCTTTCCGGCGTCCGGCTCCGGCTGCATGAACTGGCCGGACGCGACCAGAACGCGCTGAGCTTCGACGCCCAGGAGTCGCTGAGCGAGCATCCGGCGGCATTAATGCGGGATTATTACCGTCAGGCTCGCATCGTGGACCAGGCAGTGAGGCAAGCCATCGAGGCTTCCACCGAGAAGGCAGGCACGCTCCTGGGCCGCTTCCACGAATGGCGGTCGCGCCTTTCCACCAGCGATTTCACGGTGTCGCGAGACCGCGTGTTGCTGCGTGCGCACAAGCCGCCGCAGGATCTGAGCCTATTCGAGTTCGTGGCGCGCCACGGGTTGCGGCTGGCGCCGGATACCATCGAGCGATTGCAAGGATTCGCGCCGGTAGCCAAATGGGACGACTGGAAACGGCTGCTGTCCCTGCCCAAAGCTTCTGCGGGGTTGCGAGCCATGCAGGAAGCGGGAGTCCTGCCGAATGCACTCCCGGAGTGGCGCAACATCGAATGTCTGGTGGTGCGGGATTTCTACCATCGCTACACCGTGGATGAGCACACGCTGGTGGCTATCGGATCGCTCGAAGCGGTTACCGATGGGCGGTTCACGGATTTGATGAGCGAAATCGAAGATCCCTGGCTGGTGCGCTTCGCGCTCCTGATGCACGACACCGGCAAGGGCTCGGGCCGCGATCACGCCTTGGCCTCGCTCGATATTGCCCGCGCGGTGATGGACCGTCTGGGCGCGCCGGAAACGGATCGCGAGACGATCGAGTTCCTGGTGCTGCGGCACCTGGACCTTTCGAGCGTCATGAGCTCCCGCGATTTGTACGACGGTTCCACGGCGCGCGCGCTGGCCGACCGCGTCGGCACGCTGGAGCGCCTGAAGCAGCTGACGATGCTGACCTACGCCGATATCAGCGCCGTGAACCCACAGGCCATGACGCCCTGGCGTATGGAACAGCTCTGGCGCGTCTACCTGATGGCGCATGAAGAGCTGACCCGCGAGCTGGTGACCGAGCGCATCCACGACGCCGCCGGGATGCCGGCCGAACGGGCCCGGTTTCTGGAGGGCCTGCCGACGCGCTATTTGCGCACCCACACTCCGGAGGAGATCGACGCGCATTTCGCGCTCGCGCAACAACTGGCGTCGCGCCCGGTGGCGGTCGAGATCCATCACGAACGCGGTTTTTACAAACTCACGCTGTTGACCAAAGACCGCCCGGCGCTGTTTGCGTCGGTGGCCGGCGCGATTTCCAGCTTCGGCCTGAATATTCTGAAAGCCGAGGCGTTTTCGAACGCGGCGGGTGTGGTGCTGGACACCTTTACGTTCGCCGATCCGCACCGGACTTTGGAGCTGAATCCGCCCGAGGTCGACCGGTTGCGCGGCGTGGTCCGAAAAGTGGTGGAAGGCAAACAGGAGGCCGACAAGCTGCTGCGGGGACGGCCCAAACCGTTTCTGTCGTCGCGCATGAAGATCCGGCCGCGGGTCACCTTCAAGGACGACGCCTCCGACGGAGCCACGCTCATCGAGATCGTGGCCGAGGACCGGCCCGGTCTGCTGTACGATCTGGCCAACGCCATTTCGCTGGCCGGCTGCAATATTGAAGTGGTGATGATCGACACCGAGGCCCACAAGGCGCTGGATGTGTTCTACGTCACGCACCAGGGACACAAGCTGGCCGATCAGCTGCAGTCCGAGCTGAAATCCGAGCTGCTGGCGGCCTGCGTCGGCTCGCGCTAACCGCACACTTCAAGTTGTTTCAGGAATGTTACGGATTGGTCATGCTACACCTGAGTATTGCGCGTGAAAACTCTTCCGGCTGTTTTGGCATTGTTGGCGATCGGGACGGCTGCGGCGCAGAATTCGGCCGAGCCTGACGATCGTTCCGAGCGCTGGAATCTCTACTTCCAAGCCACTTCGATCGGCGACTATCACGGGAACTTTCCGGCGCTTTACAACGGCGCGCATAGTCTCCAGAACACCTGGGAGCGCGATGTCTCCTTAACCAGCACGCTGTATCTGGGGTTCCGCTTACCGGGAAACACGCAGATCTATATCGATCCCGAACTGGCGGGCGGCCGCGGATTCAGTGGGGTCAACGGCGTCGCCAACGCTCCCAATGGCGAGCTGCCGCGAGTTGCCACGGCGACTCCCAAGCCGTATCTCGCTCGAGCCTACATCACGCACGACTTCGGATTCGGAAGCGAGCGCGAAGAGTTTTCGAGTGCCGCGAACCAGCTTGCGGGCTCGCGGCCGATGACCCGCTACAGCATCACTGCCGGGCGATTCACGGTCACCGACTTCTTCGACAACAACCGCTATACCCACGATCCTCGGACGCAATTCATGGGCTGGGGCATCATGTACAACGGCGCGTGGGACTATCCTGCCGACGTCCGCGGTTATACCTGGGGTTGGATGCACGAGTTCCACACCCGCCGCTGGACCGTGCGCTATGCCAGCGCGGCGGAACCCCGAGTCGCCAATGGACTACGGTTCGACCGGCGGTTGTTCATCAATCGCGGCGACATGTTCGAGGGGGAAATTCGGTATAGCCAAGGCGAGCACCCCGGCACGCTTCGGCTGCTCGGTTTCGCGCTGCACACGAATTCCGGCGACTATGCCGAAGCCTTGCGCCTCGGCCAGCAGGCTGGATCGGTTCCGGACATCACCGCTGTGCGCCGCAACGGCACGGTGAAGTACGGAACCGGCATGAACATCGAGCAGCAGATCACCAAAGACCTGGGCGTGTTCGCGCGTCTGGGCTGGAACGATGGGAAAACGGAAAGCTTCGCGTTCACCGCCATCGACCGGTTGGCAACCGGCGGAGTATCGATGGCCGGTCCGCGCTGGAAGCGCCCGGACGATGTCGCGGCTACGGCCCTCACAGTCAGCGGCCTTTCCGGCGTGCACGCGTCCTATTTAGCGCGCGGCGGCCAGGACTTTCTGATCGGCGATGGTGCGCTGCGTTACGGTCCTGAGTACGTCTGGGAGAGCTACTACAGTGCGCGCTTGTTTGCCGGTCTCTTCGCGACCATCGACCTCCAGCACATCGCCAATCCGGCGTATAACCAGGATCGCGGACCGGTGTGGATCCCCAGTGCGCGCGTGCACCTCGAAGTCCGCTTGCACGGCGGTTCAAAGAACCCGTAGCGACTCGCGCGGGAACTCGATCACCCAGTCCTTGGTATCGCGAACTCGCTCGTAGTCGGGACGCGCCAGGTCGACGGCGATGCCGCCGGCAAATTCGAGCCGCATCCATTGGGGCTTTTCGACGGCACGCTCGAGCTGCGCGGGAATCTGGTTGGCGCCGGGGCGGCCATTGCGCTCGAGGGCGGACAAGCGCTCCGGCCGCACGCACACGGTGACACGGTCGCCCTTGAAATGACCCGGAAAATACGGACCGTCCAGCTCGTGATCGCCCATCTGCACTTTGCTGGTGTTGCGGCCCGGGTCGAGAGCCCGGATCTCGGCGGGAATAAGATTGAAAACGCCCAGAAGGCGCGCGACATCGACATTCGCCGGCTGATCCAGGATCGTGGCCGGCGTGCCGCTCTGCGCCAGCCGGCCCTCGCGCAGCACGAGCATTTCCTCGCCCAGCTCGAAGCATTCGTCCAGGTCGTGCGTGACGAGAAGCATGGGAGTTTTGAAATCGGCGCGAACCTGGCGCAAGACTTCGTAGAATTCCGACCGCAGTTGCGCGTCTAATCCCTGCGCTGGTTCGTCGAACAGCAGCAGTTTGGGCGCACCGATCAGTGCGCGCGCGATAGAGCAGCGCTGGCGTTGTCCCCCGGATACTTCGTGCGGACGCCGGCCCGCGGCGTCGCCCAGCCGGAAGCGCTCGAGCATTTCGTTCACGCGGCGGTGGCGCTCCAGGCGCGGCCTGCGCTCGACGGCGAACTCCAGGTTCTGCCGCAGCGTCATGTGCGGGAACAAGGCGTAATTCTGGAATACGTATCCGCAATTGCGGGCTTGCGGAGGCAGGCTAACGCCCGCCGCACCGTCAAAGAGGATGTCGTCGTCGAGCAGGATGCGGCCGTCGTCGGGGTGCACGAAGCCCGCGATCAAGTCGAGCGTCAGCGTTTTTCCCGATCCGCTGGGTCCGAAGAGGACCGTTACACCGGCGGCTGCCTGAAATTCGAGCTCCAGCGAGAACGGAGCCGAATCCGGCCGCTCGGGAAAGGTTTTGCGGAGCCGGGCGCTGATCACTTATGTACCATTACCGCGGATTCAGGCGATTGGCCAGCGTCAGGATCAACAGCGCTACGGCCGAGATCACCAGCACCAGTGTGCGCGCCAGCGTGGTGTTGCCCGCCTCCACGGCGTCGTAAATGGCGACGGCCACGGTCTGCGTGCGTCCCGGAATATTGCCCGCCACCATGAGCGTGACTCCGAAATCTCCCAGCGACCGCGCGAATGCCAGCGCCACCGCGGCCAGGATCGAACGGCGCGCCAGCGGCAGCGTGACGCGCCAGAACAATCGCCATTCCGATGCGCCCAGGTTGCGCGCGGCGCGTTCGAAACTCCGATCGACGCTTTCGAGCGCGGCCCGAGCCGACTTCACCAGCAGCGGAAGCGCGTGCAGCAACGCGGCTACCACCGCGGCTTTCCAGGTGAAGACCAGGGGCGAACCGAAGATGTTTTCCCACAGCCTGCCGAGCGGACTGTTGCCGGCCAACAGCACCAGCAAATAGTATCCGAGCACGGTGGGAGGCAGAACCAGCGGCAGCGTCACGGCCGCATCCAGCACTTCTTTTCCGCGGAACTCGCGGTTGGCCAGGATGTAGGCGAGCCACAGGCCGACGGCCAAGGCTACCGCCGTGGAAAGGAATGCTACACGCAAGCTGAGCCACAGCGGGAACCAGTCAATCTGCATGGAAGCTTCAATTATAGCCGCGAACGAACGGAACAAAGAATGCCGGCGAATGAACGCGAATCGGAAAGAGCGCTATTCCACGCCGTCGGCCAGAACGCGGACGTGGTTGTCGCGGACTTCGACGTATCCGCCGGTAACGGTGAAGCTCTCTGTCTTACCGCCAGTGGTGAGCGTCAGCTTCCCGTGAGCCAGCTCGCTGAGCAAAGCGGCGTGGCCCGGCAGGATGCCCATGTAGCCGTCCTTGCCGGGGATTTCGGCGTAGTCGGCCTGCTGATCGACCACCAGCTTCTCCGGCGTCGCGATCTCGATGTGAAGAGTATCCGCCATATGGTTAGAGCGCACAGGCCGCGGCGGCCCCACCCGTCAGTGAAAGACTCTGCCGCCGCGTTCCGTTGTGCGCGATCAAGAAATCATCCCTGCTTCTTCATCTCTTCGTAGCGTTCCAGCACGTCGTCGATCGAACCCTGCATATAGAAGGCCTGCTCCGGGATCTCGTCGTGCTTGCCTTCGACAACTTCCTTGAAGCTGCGCACGGTGTCGGCGACCTTGACGTACTTGCCCTTGCGGCCGGTGAACGCTTCGGCGACCGCGAACGGCTGCGAGAGGAATTGCTGGATCTTGCGCGCGCGCGCCACGGTGGCTTTGTCCTCGTCGGACAGCTCGTCTACGCCCAGAATGGCGATGATATCCTGCAGGTCCTTATAGCGCTGCAGGATCTGCTTGACCTGTTGGGCCACATCGTAATGCTCCTGTCCGATGATGAGCGGATCCAGGATGCGGGAGGTGGACGCCAGCGGATCGACGGCGGGGTAAATGCCCAGCTCGGTAATGGCGCGCGAGAGATTCGTGGTGGCGTCCAGGTGGGCGAAGGTGGTGGCCGGCGCCGGATCGGTGTAATCGTCGGCGGGCACGTAGATCGCCTGCACGGACGTAATTGAGCCAGACCTGGTGGATGTGATGCGTTCCTGCAGATCGCCCATTTCAGAGGCCAGGTTGGGCTGGTATCCCACCGCGCTAGGCATACGGCCCAGCAGCGCCGAGACCTCAGAACCCGCCTGCGTGAAGCGGAAAATATTGTCGATGAACAGCAGCACGTCCTGGCCTTCTTCATCGCGGAAGTATTCGGCGACGGTGAGGGCCGAGAGCGCCACGCGCAGACGCGCCCCGGGCGGCTCGGTCATCTGGCCGTAGATCAGGGCGCACTTGGACTTCTTCCAGTCGTGCGGATCGATCACGCCGGCTTCCTGGAATTCGAGCCACAGATCGTTGCCCTCGCGGGTTCGTTCGCCTACACCGGCGAACACCGACACGCCGCCGTGCTTGGTCGCCAGGTTCGAGATGAGCTCCTGAATGATGACGGTCTTTCCGACACCCGCGCCACCGAACAAGCCGATCTTGCCGCCGCGCACGTAGGGCTCGAGCAGGTCGATCACCTTGATGCCGGTCTCGAACATCTGCGACTCAGTCGCTTGCTCTTCAAAGGACGGCGCCATGCGATGAATGGGACTGCGCTTGGCGGTGTTCACCGGACCCATCTTGTCCACAGGCTGGCCGATGACGTTGAGCACGCGGCCCAGGGTCTCCTTGCCGACCGGCACCATGACCGGTTCGCCCAGGTCGACGGCCTTCATGCCGCGGACCAGGCCGTCGGTGGGTTGCAGCGCGATGGTGCGCACGCGGCTTTCGCCGATGTGCTGCGCCACCTCGCAAATAATGTCGATGGGATCGGGAACCTTAAATCCCTCGCTGGTGATGCGAATCGCCGTGCGGATGACGGGAATGTGTCCTTCGGTAAATTCCACGTCGACGGCCGGTCCGGCCACCTGGATCACTTTGCCTACGTTCATATGCAGTTCCTTTTATTTAAGAGCAGATGCCCCGCTGACAATTTCGATAATCTCGCGCGTGATGCTGGCCTGACGGACGCGATTCATCAGCAGGGTCAGCTTATCGATCACGTCGCCGGCGTTCTTGGTGGCCGCATCCATCGCGACCATGCGCGCGGCATGCTCGGCTGCCACCGATTCCAGAAACGCCCGGTAGACCAGCAGTTTCACGTAACGCGGCAGCAGGCTTCCCAGCAACTCACCCGGATTCTGTTCGTAAATGTAATCCACGGTTGCGGCTGTTTTCGGCACCTCGATCGGCAGAATTCGCGTCGAAGTGAGCGCCGGAGCCATGGCGTTCTTAAATTCGTTGGTGAACAGGTAGACCGAATCGACTTCGCCGGCTTCGAACCGGGCAATGATCCGGTTCGCGATCCGCTCGGCGTCCTCGAACTTCACCCGGCGGAAGAGGTCGGTGTGGGTGCCCGCGATGCCGCTGAATCGCCGCCGGAAGTAATTCACGCCCTTCTTGCCGATCAGCTCGAAGGTCAGTGTCGCGTTGCGGTGCTCGTCGGCGAAGCGGTGCGCCAGCTTGATCAGGTTGGAGTTGAACGCGCCCGCCAGTCCGCTGTCCGCGGTGATCACGACTAACAAGATGCGCTGCTCGGGACGCACGGCCAGCAGCGGGTGCGCGCCGGCATCCGGATCGTTGGCGGCGCCCTGAGCCACGTTGGCCAGCATCTGGCGCAACAGAATCCCATAGGGCCGGGCGGCGATGGCCTGGTCCTGCGCGCGCCGCAGCTTCGCCGCCGAGACCATCTTCATGGCCTTGGTGATCTGCTGCGTGTTCTTGACCGAGCGAACACGGCGCCGGATGTCAATCAGGCTGGGCATTTACTTGCGCGCGTGATCCTGAACGAACCGCGACTTGAATTCCTGAATCGCCGAGTTCAGTTTGCCCTTCAGATCGTCGTCGATGGTTTTCTTTTCTTTGATCGTGGTGAGGATGGCCGGGTGGGCGTTCTCCAGGAACCTGTATAGCTCCTGCTCGAACGCTTTGATCTGGTCGAGCGGAAGGTCATCCAGCATGCCGTTGGTGCCCGCGTAAATGATCGCGATCTGCTTTTCGACCGGGATCGGCGAGTATTGGCCCTGCTTGAGGATTTCGACCATGCGTGCGCCGCGCGTCAACTGCGCCATCGAAGCCTTGTCGAGTTCCGAGCCCATCTGGGCGAAGGCCGCCAGCGCGCGATACTGCGCCAGACTCAATCGCAAGCCTCCGGCCACCTGGCGCATCGCTTTGATCTGCGCGTTGCCGCCGACGCGGCTGACCGAAATGCCGACGTCGATGGCGGGTCGTACGTTGGAGTTGAACAGATCGGTGATCAGGTAGATCTGGCCGTCCGTGATCGAAATCACGTTGGTCGGAATGTACGCGGAAACGTCGCCGGCCTGGGTTTCGATGAAGGGCAGGGCAGTCAGCGATCCGCCGCCGAGTTCGTCGTTGAGCTTCGCGGCGCGCTCCAGCAAGCGGCTGTGTAGATAGAACACGTCGCCAGGGAACGCTTCACGTCCCGGCGGGCGCCGCAGGAGCAGGGAGATTTCGCGATACGCCGCGGCGTGCTTCGAAAGATCGTCGTAGATGCACAGCGCGTGGCGCTTGGTATCGCGGAAGTATTCGCCCATCGCGCTGCCCGAATAAGGCGCGATGTACTGCATGGGCGCCGGATCAGACGCCGTGGCGGCCACCACGATGGTGTACTCCATGGCGCCGTAGGTTTCGAGCGTCTTGACTACCTGCGCGACGGTCGAACGCTTCTGGCCGATGGCGACGTAGATACAGATCACGCCGCTGTCCTTCTGGTTGATGATGGTGTCGATCGCCACCGTGGTCTTTCCGGTCTGACGATCGCCGATGACCAGTTCGCGCTGGCCGCGGCCGATCGGAATCATGGCGTCGATGGCTTTGATCCCGGTTTGCAGGGGTTCGCGCACCGGCTGGCGGTCGACGACGCCTGGCGCCAGGCGCTCGATCGCATTGAACTGCGTGGTCTCGATCGGCCCCTTGCCATCGATCGGCTGACCGAGCGCATTGACCACGCGGCCCACCATGGCCTCGCCCACCGGCACCGACATGATGCGGCCGGTGCGGCGAACCTCGTCGCCCTCTTTGATGCCGGAGAATTCGCCCAGCAGTACGGCGCCCACCTGGTCTTCTTCCAGGTTCAGCGCGATTCCGGAAACGCCGCCCTTGAACTCGATCAGCTCGCCGGCCATGACGTTTTCCAGGCCGTACACGCGGGCGATGCCGTCGCCCACCGAGATCACCGAGCCGGTTTCCGCTACATTGACCGCGCGTTCGTAGTTGTCGATTTCCTCGCGCAACAGGCGCGAGATTTCATCTGCCCGAATTTGAGCCATATAAATTTCACTTCGGGGAGCTTACCCGGCTCCCAGCCTTGTTCGTAACCTTTCCAGTTGCCCCCGCACGCTGCCGTCGTAGACCGTAGAGCCTACGTGAGCGACCACGCCGCCGATCAGCGTGGGATCGCTCGAAAATTTGAGCTTGGCTTTCTTGCCCGCCAGGCGCGATACCTGCGTCTCCAATTTGGCGCGTTGCGCATCAGTGAGCGGCATCGCGCTGCGAACCTCCGCCGCGACAAACCCCAGGCGCTCGTCGAGCAGGGTCTCGAATCCATCCACGATGGAAGCGAACTCGTGGGCGCGGCGATGGTCGATCACGACGTACACGAAGTTGCGGACTTTATCCAGCACTCCCATCGGCTCCATCAGCCTCCGCATCACGGAGCGTTTACGGGACGGCGCTACCGCCGGCGAATTCAATGCGTTCTGCAGCGTGGCCGACCCATGGATCAGTGCCTGCACGGCGCGCAACTGGGAAAGCACCTGGGCCGGATCGGTCTTCGATCCGGGTTCGGTGACGACGTCTACCAGGGCCCGCGCGTACCGTGCCGAGACGACCGAAAGCATCGTTAGTTCTTAGACCCCGTATTCTGAGAGCCCTGGCGCTCCAGGTCGCGCACGAAATCGTCCACCAGCGCCGACTCCGCGGCGCCGTCTATGCGGCTACGAAGACGTTCTTCCGCCAAGCCCAAGGCGAGCTCAGCAGCGTATTCCTTGAGTTGGCGGCGCGCGGTCTTCCCCACGGATTCGATCTCCACCGCGGCCTGCTGTTCGATTTTCTTGACCTGGGCGGCGGTCTCGCGGCTGATGCGGTCGCCTTCCTGCTGCATCTCGGCGGCCGACTGTGTCCGGAATTTCTCGATGTCGGCGCCCAGCGAGTTCAGGCGCGCATCCATTTCGGCGGAGCGGCGTTCGGCGTCCTGTTTCATCTGCTGCGCTTCTGAGATGCCGCTCTGGATTTCTTTAGTACGCGCGGAAAAAAGACCGGGCAGGTTCTTGGCCATCAGATACCCGAGGCCCACCGCCAGAATCGCGAAATTCGCCCATTTCCAAATCGGCGAAACTTCCCCGGACTTTTCCGTCGTCTCGCCCGTTTTATGTTCGGCTGGTTCCTGAGCGACCAGAGTCGCGATGGCGAAGACCGGAATCAGCAGCAGACGCTTCACGCAGCCCTCCTGCCTAAGACGGTCGCGACGATCTGATCCGCCACAGCCGCGCTGGTGTCCTGCAGGGACTTTCGCGCCGCAGCCGCGTCCAGGGCGATCGCCTCGCGAGCTGCTTTTACTGTCGTTTCACTGCGACCTCGCGCTTCCGCCAGCTGCTGAGCCTGCTCATCCAGCCAGCGCTTCCGGATCTCTTCCTGTTGTTTGTAAACCGCCGCCCGTGCATCGCGAAGTTTCGCCTCGTATTCGTCGGCCTTGCGAGTGGCGGCCGCCAAGCTGTCTTCAGCGATCTTGCGGGCACCTTCAGTCAGCTCGCGGCGCTTCTGCATCACGCGATCCAAGGGCCCGAACAGCACGGCCTTCAAATAGAAATGCAGGATGATCAGAAGAATGACGGTGGGGATAGCTTTCAGCAGTATCCCACCTAGGGCTTGTAGCGTTTCTTGCATCTAGAAAACTTTTGCAGGGAACCAGGAGCTTAAGAAACGAGCAGACTGTTCTTAAACTGATGAAGTTATCACAGTGGAAGGCTTTTGGTCAACTTTCAATAGCTTACAGACAGTATTCTTAGCCGCGGGCCGCCAGATCTACCCACTTCTGGCCGACTGCTGGTCCCAAGTACTCGGCCCGCGGCCGGATCAGCCGGTTGTTGGCGTATTGCTCCAGAATGTGCGCCGTCCAGCCCGACATGCGGCTCACCGCGAAAATCGGCGTGAACAGATCCATCGGAATCCCCAGCGAGTAGTACGTGGAAGCCGAGTAGAAGTCCACGTTGGCGTTTAGATTCTTGGCCTCTTTGACGTATCCCTCGACCGCCTTGGAAATTTCGAAAAGCTTCTCGTGCCCGGTGCTCTTTGCGAGTGCTGCAGACAGTCCCTTCAAACTAGCCGCACGAGGATCTGTAGTGTGATACACGCGGTGGCCGAACGCGGGCACCTTCTTCTTCTCGGCCAACATTTTCTTAACCACTTCGATACCCTGTTCGGGCGTTTCTAAAGGAAGGAGTAACTTGATCGCGTCTTCATTCGCCCCGCCGTGCAGCGGACCCCGCAGCGCGCCGATGGCCGCCGTGACGGCCGAGTAGATGTCGGAAAGCGTCGCCGCGGTGACCCGCGCGGCGAATGTCGACGCGTTCAGCTCGTGCTCGGCGTGCAGGATCATGGCGATATCGAACGCCCGCGTCATCACGTCATCGGGCTTCTGTCCGGCGAGCGTGTAGAGAAAATTCGCGGCGAAATCGAGTTTCGGATCGCCCGCCACCACCGGTTGACCCTTGCGCAAGCGATCGAAGGTGGTCACGATGGTCGCCGTCTGGGCCATCAGCTTGACGGCCTTTTGCGCGGCGGCTTCGGATTGGACATTGTTTGGATCGGGATCCGACAGCGCCAGCATCGAGACGGCCGTGCGCAGGACATGCATCGGCGAGGCTTTCGGAACACTCTTCAGGAACGCTTCGACCTCGGCAGGAATTGGGCGATTCGCCACCAGCGCGGCCTTCAGCGTATCGAGTTCGGATTGCCTGGGCAGCCGGCCGTGCCACAGCAGCCAGATCACTTCCTCGAACGTGGCGTGCTCGGCCAGCGTCTCGATGCGGAAGCCCTGGTAGCTGAGCAGCCCCGCGTCGCCGTCGATGAAACACAGCCGCGATTCGGTCGCGACAATTCCTTCTAATCCCGCGCCTGTGACTGGCATCCAACACAATTCTATCAAGGTGCCCGGTGGTATCCTCGGGGTGTGAATTGGCCGAGGGCGCTTTTGGCGGTGGCGGGTTTTGCTATCTGCGTAAGCGCCGCGTACGCCTTCCAGCGCGAGTTCCGCGACTTCCCCGGCGAAGACGCGATGGGGCCCGTGACGCCGGACCAGCTTACTCCTTCCGAGTTCGTTTTTGGACGCCTGATGTACCCTTCCGGAGGGGGAGGAGGCCGTTTTTTCGGCCGGGACTGGCGCCAGGGCGGCCGCACCAACTGGACCAACGACTATCCGGCCGGGGACCGTCACCTGATGACCGCACTGCGGCGGCTTACGCGAATCAACGGGCGGCCCATCGAACAACCAATCAATCTTGAGGACGGGGACGACATCTTTAACTGGCCGTTTTTATACGCCGCCCGCACCACCAGCATTGACCTCACCGGGGAGATGACGGTTAAGATGCGCGAATACCTCGATCGCGGAGGCTTCTTCATCGCCGACGACATGTGGGGACGCAACGAACAGGAAGCGATTGCCGACACGGTCCACCAGCTCTATCCCAAGCGCGAGCTGGTCGAGTTGCCTGACGATGCCCAGGCGTTCCACATGCTGTTCGATCTCGACAAACGCTACCAGATTCTCGGACAGTGGGCCAGGTTCAACGGGATGCGGCCGCTCGACGGCGTCTCTTACGATCCCCACTTCAAAGGGGTCTTCGACGAGAAGGGGCGCATGACCATAGCGGTGTGGTTCAACAACGATACGGGCGATTCGTGGGAATGGGCTGATGACCCTTCGTATCCGGAAAAGTTCTCGGCATTGGGTATCCGCATCATGCTGAATCACGTCGTCTACGCGATGTCGCACTAGTTCCTTGCGACGCGGACCAGGATGACGGCCGCGGCGAACAATAGGTAGAGCGCGATCTGAGAAAAAGGCGCTCCATGGATTCCCTGCGCGGGTTCGACGACGAATGCAGCCAGAAATAGCGCCGGTGCTACCAGCACTAAGACGGAAACAATCTGCCGGATGCGCTGCTTTGCCGACGGAGCCAAGGCAAGCGCCAGATTCAGCACTGCGGAGAGCAATATAAACAAGTGGCGCGAACGGTAGACAGCGCGGGTCACGTCGTCTAACTGCGGAACGGGAGGCACGCGGATCCATCGCATGTAGGCGCCAGTCAGTAGAAAGACCAGCAGTGTTGCGGTGCCTGTGATCCAGTGAACCCGTTGCCAGTTCATGCAATATCTCCGGAAAGGATTCGCTTGCGCTTTGTCGTCGGGAATCGCTCGATAGCATAGCGCAGCGTGGTGCGGGGCAGTGCGGCGTAGTTCCGCCTCAGAAACCGCACCAGTGCGGGAGCGGATTGCTTGCCCGCTTCGCGCAGCATCCAGCCGACCGCCTTGTGAATCAGATCGTGGTCATCCCGAAGCAACAGCCTGGCGATAGCGAATGTATCCTCGATCTCGCCGGCGCGGATGAACATCATGGTGGAGACAATCGCAATGCGGCGTTCCCAAAGATTGCGCGACTTCGCCAGGCGGTACAGAATCTTACGTGGGCGCGTCAACAGATGCTGGCCGACAATGTAGGGAGCCGACGTATCTACAAGATCCCAGTTGTTCACGAACCTGGTGTGTTTCAGATAAAAGTCGAAAATCGCTTTGCTCTTCTCCCGTTCGTACTGCGCGACCAGAATCTCCAGCGCCGCGAACCGATGCTCGTGTATGGGTGAGGCGAGCAATGTTGCAACGTCAGTCAGAGGCAAATGGAGATAGCGATGGGCAATCCGCCTCGCGGTGGGAACGGTCAGCCCGATGAATCGGTCGCCATGGCCGTATTGGCCTTTGCCGGTCTTGAAGAACCAGGCCAGATTGCGTGCGCGTTCCGGATCGGCCGCGGCGGCGAGTTCTTTCTTGAGGTCACGGTAGGGGCGAGGCATGCCTCGCCCAACGCCGGCCACTACCGAAACTCTTCCTGCATCCGCTCCAGCTCCGCCGATCCCGGACACAGCTTCTCATACGCCAGATCGCGCAGCGGCGTGGGTGAAGACTGGCCCAGCTCGTGCATATCCGGCGCGCTCGGATCGATGTACAGCAGCCCCGTGACCACCGCATTTGCCGGCTGATCGTCGAGATACGCGGCTACTTTCCTGCGATCGGTGGGATCGTAGTCTTTCGGAACCGCGCTGAAGTTGACCACGCTGCCGTCGTGCATGGCCACCGAGGTCGTGCCCGACTTGCTGATCTGAGCCAGAATCTCGCTCTGCGGCGGCACCCAGTCGGCCTGCGTCGCCCGCAGCGTGTTCTTGCGCGTGTGCTTGTAGCTCTTGGTCGATCCCTCGTGATCGTTGAAGGTCACGCAGGGCGACACCACGTCCACTAATGCGAATCCGCGATGCGTGAACGCGGCCTTGAGAATCGGGACAAGCTGTTCCTTGTCGCCCGAAAAACTGCGCGCGATGAAGGTCGCTCCCAGCGACAGCGCCAGGCGCACTGGATCGATGGGAGCCATCCGATTGGGCTCGCCACGCTTGCTCTTCGACCCGATGTCGGACGAAGCCGAAAACTGGCCTTTGGTGAGCCCGTACACGCCGTTATTTTCGAGGATGTACGCCATGCGAATATTGCGCCGGATCGCGTGGCACATCTGCCCCAGACCGATCGAAAGCGAATCGCCGTCTCCGGAAACGCCAACATACAAGAGGTCGCGGTTGGCCGCGGCCGCTCCGGTTGCGATCGCGGGCATGCGCCCGTGAGCCGAGTTGAAACCGTGCGCCCCGCTGACAAAATACGTCGGAGTCTTCGAAGAGCAGCCGATGCCGCTTAGTTTGGCCACCATGTGAGGCTCGGTATCCAGCTCCCACAGCGCGCGAATGATAGCGGCGGTGATGGAATCGTGCCCGCAGCCCGCGCACAGCGTGGACATGGACCCTTCATAATCACGGATGGTCAGCCCCAGGGAATTGCGCTGCAACGTGGGGTGCGTAGCGATGGGCTTTGCGATCGACGGCATGGTCGTGTCTTAAACTCGCTTCCTAAAGTTGACTCAAAATCCCCTGAACAACATGGCGGCTGCTGAGCGGAAATCCGCCGTACACCAGAACGCTTCGTAACTTTTCTTTTGGTACGGCAGTTTCAAGAGTCAGCAGCGAGCGAAGCTGCGCGTCGCGGCTCTGCTCCACCACGAAGCAGAAGTCGTGCTTGGCCAGAAATCGCTCCACCACTTCGCCAAACGGAAATCCGCGCACACGCAGATAATCGGCGGGAGCGCCCTGGCGATCCAGTTGGTCCAGCGCCTCGCGGACAGCCGGATCGCAGCCGCCCATGGCGATCACGCCGAACTTGGCACCTTCGCGCGGGACAAGCTCCGGCGCTGGGATGAACTTCGCCGCGGCGGCATGCTTCTTCTTGAGGCGATCCATCACTTCCTGATACTCGTCGGGAATTTCGGTATAGCCGCCGAACTTGTTGTGTCCCGATCCGCGGGTGAAGTACGCGCCTTTTTCGCTTACGCCCGGTAGCGTGCGCGCCGCGACGAAGTTCTCGTCCTCCTGGTTATAACGCTGGAACTTACCGATCTTCTTTTCCAGATCCTCGGCGTCCAGTACACGTCCGCGGTCCGGCTTATATGTATCGTCCCAGCTCAGCCTCGGCACCACCCAGTCATTCATTCCGATATCGAGATCCGACAACATGATCACCGGCGTCTGGAAGCGCTCGGCCAGATCGAACGCTTTGACTGCGAAATGGAAACACTCGTGCGGATTCGCCGGGAACAGCAGAATGTGACGCGTGTCGCCGTGCGACGCATAAGCGGCCATCATCAGATCGGATTGCTGCGTGCGCGTCGGCATTCCCGTGGACGGGCCCACGCGCTGGACATCGACCACCACGGCGGGGATCTCGGCATAGTAACCGAAGCCCAGTAGCTCATTCATCAGCGAAAGCCCCGGACCCGCGGTCGAGGTGAACGCACGCGCGCCGTTCCAGGACGCGCCCAGAACCATTCCGATGGCTGCCAGCTCATCTTCGGCCTGCAGGATCAGATAATTGTTCTTTTTGGTTTCAGGATCTTTCCGGTATTGCTCGCAGAATCCTTTGAACGCATCCATCACCGACGTAGCAGGCGTGATCGGATACCAGGCTGCTACCGTGCATCCCGCATAGATCGCTCCCAGCGCCGTGGCGGTGTTCCCGTCGATCAGGATCTTGTCGCCGTTCGCCTCCATCTTTTCGAGTCGAAACGGCAGCGGACAGTCGAAGTGTTCTTTGGCGTATTGATAGCCGAGCTGCAGCGCCTTGTGGTTGGACTCGCGCAGCGCTTTCTTGCCCGCGAATTTCTCGTCCAGCAGCGCGTTGACCACGTCCATGTCGATATCGAGCGTCGCCACCATCGCGCCGGCGTACGCGATGTTCTTCATCAGAATCCGCGTGCGGGGATCTTCGAAATTCTTGTTGCACAGTTCGGCCAGCGGCACGCCCAGGAACGTGATGTCTTCGCGGTGCAAGTCGGGATCCAAAGGCCAGGAGGAATCGTACAGCAAGTACCCGCCCGGCCGGACTTCCTTGATATCGCGATCGTAGGTCTGCGAGTTCATCGCAACCATCAGGTCGTAATCGAGCGCCCGTGCGGAGTAGCCGTCCTTGTTCACGCGGATCTCATACCAGGTAGGCAGACCCTGAATGTTGGACGGAAACAGATTCTTGCCGCACACCGGAATGCCCATGCGGAAGATGGCCTGCATCAGCAGCCCGTTGGCGCTGGCCGATCCCGTCCCGTTGACGTTGGCGAGCTTGACCGCGAAATCGTTTACGCGAGTACGGAGGACGTCGTGCATGCTGCTCCTGCGTAAGGAATGATTAAGTCGAACTTCTGCATGTCCCACGCCGCCGTCGGACAACGCTCCGCGCACAGGCCGCAGTGCACGCAAACGTCTTCGTCTTTCACCATGGCGCGTCCGGTTTGCGGCAGCGGATTGGAAGCGTAAATCGCCTGGTCCAGGTTGACAGCCGGCGCGGAAAGCCGCGTTCGCAGTTCCGATTCCTCGCCATCCCGTGTGATGGTCAGGCACTGCACCGGGCAGATATCCACGCAGGCGTCGCACTCGATGCAGCGATTCTCGACGAAGGTTGTTTCGATATCGCAGTTGAGACATCGCTGCACTTCGCGCGCAGTCTGCTCCGGGTCGAACCCCAGCTCCACTTCAATGTTGAGCTGCTGGAAGCGCTTGGTCAGCTCCACGTGCTGCATCTTCTGGCGCTTCGACGGATTGTAGTCGTTGTGGTAGCTCCACTCACTGATCCCCATTTTCTGGCTGATCAGGTTGGAGCCTTGCGGCGGGCGGTCGGTCACCGGTACGCCCTGGCAATGATTGTGAATCGAAATGGCCGCTTGATGCCCATGCGCGACCGCCCAGATGATGTTCTTAGGTCCCCAGGCTGCATCGCCGCCGAAGAAAACTCCGGCGCAGGTCGATTGGAAAGTGGTCTGGTCCACCGTGGGCATGCCCCACTTATCGAACTCGATCCCCAGGTCGCGCTCGATCCAGGGGAACGCATTTTCCTGGCCGATCGCCAGGATCACGTCGTCCGCGGGCAGGAACACTTCGTCGATCACGCGCGATTTCTTCGCCTCGGCATCCCATTCCAGCCGTTCGAACTCCATGCCCTTGAGCACGCCATTCTCGACAACGAATCGCTTCGGTGCGTGATTGATGGTGATATGGATGCCTTCTTCCTCGGCATCCTCCAGCTCCCACGGCGACGCTTTGAAGAATCCGCGCGGGCGGCGTGCCATGACTTTAATATCCTTGCCACCAAGTCGCCGAGATGACCGGCAGCAATCCATGGCCGTATTCCCGACGCCGATGATCAGAACCCGTTCGCCGATTTTGTCGATGTGGCCGAACGCGACCGACTCCAGCCAATCGATACCAATGTGGATGCGGTCCGTGTCCTTGCGGCCCGGAAGATCGAGTTCCTTACCGCGCGGCGCGCCCGTGCCGACGAAAACCGCGTCATAGCCATCCTTCAGCAGCCCTTGCAGGCTGGTGACGGGCGAGTTGTAGCGGATCTCGACGCCCATGTCGAGAATCATGCCGACCTCGTCGTCCAGAACTTTCTCCGGCAGCCGGAAGGACGGGATATTCGTCCGCATCAGCCCACCCGGCTTGTTCTGTTTCTCGAAAACGGTGACTTCGTAACCGAGCGGCCTCAAATCATTAGCTACCGTAAGAGATGCCGGACCGGCTCCGATCAGCGCCACTCGCTTGCCGTTGGACTCTTTGGGAATTTTCGGGAGCAGATGCGCAATATCCCCGCGAAGATCGGCGGCCACGCGCTTCAGTCTGCAGATCGCGACCGGGGCTCCGTCCAGACGGCCGCGGCGGCAGGCGGGCTCGCATGGTCGATCGCAGGTACGGCCGAGGATCGCCGGGAATACATTGGATTCCCGGTTAACCATGTAGGCTTCGGTGTACTTACCCTGTGCGATAAGACGGATGTACTGCGGCACGTTGGTGTGCGCAGGGCAAGCCCACTGACAATCGACTACTTGGTGGAAGTAATCAGGGTTGCGAACGTCGCTGGTCTTCAGAGTCTTTCCCCTGAGATTTGATTTTACAACAACTTGGGCGTACAATCGGCAGTTTCGCGAGACTCGTGGTATCTACCAAACCATCGTTGGTGCTTCTGCCGGGATTTCTCTGCGATCAAACTGTCTGGAAACAACAGATAGCGGCGTTAGCCGACATTGCCGAAGCGGCATGTATGGAATGGGGCCGCGAGCATGATTCCATCCTCGCGATGGCCGAGGCAGTGCTGCGATGGGCGCCGCCGAGCTTTGCGCTCGCCGGGCATTCGATGGGCGGGCGCGTGGCGTTCCAGATCTTGCGCCTCGCGCCGGAACGAGTGACGAGAGTTGCCCTGTTGAACACGGGTTCCGACGCTCGTCCTTCGGGTGAAGCCGGGGAAGCGGAAGAACGAGGCCGCCGCCGGCTGCTGGCGATCGCCCGATCGCAAGGCATGCGGGCCATGACCGTCGAGTGGCTGAAGGGCATGCTGCCTGCCTACCGTCAAGACGATACCGCGCTGGTGGAGGAAATCATCGGGATGTTCGAGCGCAAGTCGCCGGATCTGTTCGAGATCCAGATGCTGGCGCTACTTGGCCGCCCGAATGCGACTCCCTTACTTGCCGTGATCCACTGCCCGGCGCTGGTCCTGACGGGCCGCGACGACGGCTGGAGCACGCCCGCGCGTCACCTGGACATGGCTCAGTTGATCCCCAAGAGCGAGCTGGTGCTGATTCCGAAATGCGGGCACATGTCGACCATGGAGCGTCCGGACGAGGTGACTGCGGCGATGCGGGCGTGGCTGGAGCGGCCGCTTACGTAGGGGCGCACTTGCGCACACCCCCGATCGGGACGCTATCATTGTGTTTTCCCCTGGAGTGAACGGAATATATACTAAGTGGCAAGAACAGTTGGGGTCCTGAAAGAGACCTTCCCCGGTGAGCGGTGTGTGGCAATTGTCCCGCGCTCGGTGGAAGCTCTCAAAAAATCAGAAATAACGGTGATGCTGGAACCGTCGGCCGGCGCCGAAGCCGGATACACGGATGACCAGTACATCTCCAAGGGCGCGCGCACGGCGAGCCGCGAAGAGATTTTCGCCCAAGCCGACATCCTGATCCAGTTCCGCAGCCTGGGAGCGAATCCCGAAGCCGGCCGCGCCGATCTTCGTTCCTTCCGCCCGGGCCAGATCGTGATGGGGCTGGGCGAGCCGCTGACGGCGGTTCGCGAAGCGGCGGATTTGGCGGCCGCGGGCGTGTCGTTTTTCGCGCTCGAATTGATTCCGCGAACCACGCGCGCGCAGAGCATGGACGTGCTGTCCTCGCTTGCGACCATTTCCGGCTACGAAGCCGTACTGCTGGCCGCCAAGGCGCTTCCGAAGATCTTCCCGATGCTGATGACGGCCGCCGGAACCATCACGCCTGCGAAAGTGTTCGTCATCGGCGCGGGCGTCGCCGGGTTGCAGGCCATCGCCACGGCTCGCCGCCTGGGTTCGGTGGTTAGCGCCTATGACGTCCGCCCCGCGGTGAAGGACCAGATCGTCAGCGTGGGCGCGAAATTCATCAGCCTGGACGTGGAGGCCACGGCCGCCGAGGACAAGGGCGGCTACGCCAAGGTCATGGATGAATCGTTCTACCGCCGCCAGCGTGAGCTGATGATGGAGGTAGTCCGCGAACAGGACGTGGTGATCTCGACCGCGGCCGTGCCGGGCAAGAAAGCTCCCGTGCTGATCACCAGGGAAATGGTGGAAGCCATGGCGCCCGGGTCGGTGATCATGGATATCGCCGCGGTGCGCGGTGGCAACTGCGAGCTTACTCGCCCCGGCGAAACGGTGATCCACAACGGCGTCACGATTCTGGGCCCGACCAACTTCGCTTCCATGGCTCCCTACCATGCCAGCCAGATGTTTTCGGCCAACGCGATCACGTTTCTGAAGCACCTGCTTGGGTTTCTGCCTCTCTCGACCGATGTGACCGACGACATCGTGGTCGACACTCTGGTGACGCACGGCGGTGAGGTGACCAATTCGCGGGTCCGCGAGGCGCTCGGATTGCCCGCCGCCGAGCCCGTTTCTTCCGGGAAGGTTTCCTAAACATAATGCAGTCCTACGAATTTGGGTTGTACGTCTTCATGCTCGCCGCGTTCCTCGGATTCGAGCTGGTGAAACGCGTTTCTCCGCTGCTGCACACGCCGCTGATGTCGCTTTCGAACGCGATCTCGGCCATCGCCGTGGTCGGTGCGATCCTTATTTCCGGCGAGAAAGACGCCAGTACGCTTCAGCGGATCCTTGGATTTATCGCGGTGGTGTGCGCCACGCTCAACGTGGTCGCGGGCTACCTGATCACGGACCGCATGCTCAAGATGTTCCGCAAGCGGGAGCCGGAAAAGAAATGATCGAGAACGTTCTTCCGGCGATTTACCTGCTCGCCTCGGTCGGCTTCATTCTAGCGGTCAAGTGGATGAACAACCCGGCCACCGCGCGCCGCGGTGTCATTATTGGCGAGATCGGCATGCTACTGGCGGTAATCGGGACGCTGCTGCGGCCCGAGGTCGTCGAGTATAGGTGGATCTTAGTTGGACTGGCAATAGGTTCAGCAATCGGCGCGCCGCTGGCCTACCTGATGCCGATGACGGCGGTTCCGCAGCTCACGGCGCTGTCCCACGCGTTCGGCGCGCTGGCGTCGGCCTTGATCGGCACTGCGGAGTTTTACAAGGGCGAGATCCCGCTCGGTTTCCCCATGGGAGCCCTGGTGCTCGAATCGCTCCTGGGATTTCTGACCACCACAGCCAGTATCATCGCTTTCGCGAAGTTGCAGGAGCTGATGCCCACGCGTCCGATGACTTATAAGGGCCAGAACGTAGTCAGCCTCAGCATGTTGACCGCGGCGATCGTAATCGGCGGCTGGATGGTGGCCGCGCCCGCGCCTACTTGGGCGTTCCCGGCATTTATCGCCCTCTCCATGGGATTCGGGATCATGCTGGTGATCCCGATCGGCGGGGCGGACATGCCCACCGTGATCGCGCTCCTTAACTCTTATGCGGGTGTGGCGGCTGCGGCGATGGGTTTCGTACTCAACAACCGGCTGCTCATCATCGCCGGCGCGCTCAACGGATCGGCTGGTTTGATCCTGTCGATCATCATGTGCAAGGCCATGAACCGCTCGTTCACCAACGTGCTGTTCGGGGCGTTCGGGCAATTGGCGACTGCGGTAGCCGGAACCGCGGCCCAAAGACCGGTCCGGTCGGCGACCCCGGACGAGGCCGCGTCGATTCTCGATTCGGCTCGCACCGTCATCGTCATTCCCGGTTACGGAATGGCCGTGGCGCAGGCGCAGCACAAAATCCGCGAGCTGTACGATGCCTTGAGCAAGCGCGGGATCGACGTCCGGTTCGCGATTCATCCGGTGGCGGGACGCATGCCCGGCCACATGAACGTGCTGCTGGCCGAAGCCGATATTCCTTATGACCGCCTTATTGAAATGGACGAGATTAACGGCGACTTTCCCCAGACCGACGTTGCCCTGATCATCGGCGCGAACGACGTGACCAATCCCGCTGCGCGTACCGATCACTCCAGCCCGATCTTCGGCATGCCCATCCTCGAGGCGCACAAGGCGCGCACCGTGCTGGTGGTCAAGCGCTCCATGGCCGCCGGCTACGCGGGCCTGGATAACGACCTGTTCTACCTCGACAAGACCATGATGATCTTCGGCGACGCCAAGAAAGTGGTCGAGGACATCATCAAGGCCCTGCATTAATCGGCCTGCCGGCGGTGCGGTGCCCTGGCCTGTTCCGCGACTGAGATTGCGGGGCCGGGCTGCGCCGCAATCCACCGGTTATTGCGATATATCCGGCATTACAGTTACCCCTCGATTCGGGAGTGCGGTGGCGCGTATACTTACCACCTATGCGGTATGCCGTATGAATATTTCGTTATGCTATTTACATATTTTCGCCCGACATGAATCCCGCGCCAAGCAAGCCTGCCTCCTCCAGCAAGGTCGCCATTCTCGACGCCGCCGAGGAGCTCTTTGCTGAGCGGGGGTATCGCGACACCACCGTGGCCGATATTGCCAGGGTGGCAGGCATGTCGCCGGCCAACCTGTACCGGCACTTTGAGAACAAGGAAGACATAGCTGCGGGTTGCTGTTACCGTCGTCTGGAAAAGAAAAACCAAGCGTTGCGCGAAGTGCTGGAGAAGAAGCGGCTAAACGCCACCGAGCGCTTGGAGGAATTTACCCTCGCTTTGCTACGCTATACCTATGAGGATACGCAGAAAAGGCAGAAAATGAATCAGGTGATCGAGGTGGTGATCGCCTCGCGCCCAGAGGTGTTTTATTACGTGGTGTCCAGCACCCAGTCCATGATTGCGGAAATTCTGGCGCAGGGGAACGCGCAAAAAGAATTTGCCGTAGAAAACGTAGTTACGACAGCGGAAACCGTATTGGCTGCATTAGCTATTTTTTTCAACCCCCTTTTCATGCATTTATATCCCTTGCCAGAATTTGAGCGGCGCGCCCGTGCGACCGCGCACCTGTTGGTGCAAGGGCTCGCGTGCCGGTAATTTTGTGCTTGCGCGGATGTGAATATACGGTTACATTATTCACACATCAATCAAGGGGGCTTGCATGCGCGGATATATCGAAAGGGTGTTGCGTTACCGCTGGGCGGTGATCGCACTGACAGTTCTAATCACTGCCCTGGCTGTTTCCCAGGCGCGCAACCTGCGCATCGTGATCGACCCCAACACGATGCTGCCGCAGTCGCATCCCTACGTGGCGACGACGCTGAAGGTCGAGAAGATATTCGGCTCCAAATACATCGTCGTGATCGGCGTTACCCCAAAGAGCGGTGACATATACCAGCCTGCGGTATTGGGCAGGATACAGCGTATCACCGCCGCCCTGATGCAGACCCCGGGGGTGGTCAAGGAAAACCTCCTCAGTCTGTCGGCGCGCCGCGCCAAGGATATAGCGGGCAACGCTGAAGGCATGGAAGTCAAGCCGCTGATGCGGGAAGTGCCGCAAACGCCTGAGCAGTTCGCCGAACTCAAGGCCGCGCTGCACAGGAACACCGCCTACCTGAATTCCATCGTTTCGCAGGACGAAAAGACCGCAACGGTCGTTGCCGAATTCCGCGATACGCCGGGCGGGTTTCGCCGCATGATGGAAGACACCAATCGCATCGTGGACAAGGAGCGCGACCCGGCCGTGGTGGAGTTTGCCATCGGGGGCATGCCCAGCTTCCTGTCGCGCATCGAAATCTATTCCGAGCGCATGGCCTTCCTGTTGCCCATCGCCATCCTGCTGGTGGGCCTGATCCTGTTCGAGGCGTTCCGCACCTTCCAGGGCATGATCCTGCCGCTGGTCACTGCCATGCTGGCCGTGGCCTGGGGCGTGGGCACCATGGGTGCGGCCGGAATACCGATGGATGCCTTCAACGCCACCACGCCGATACTCATCCTGGCCGTGTCGGCGGGCCACGCGGTGCAGCTGCTGAAGCGCTATTACGAAGAGTATTACCGCATCCTGGATGGCGGCGTCGCGCCGCAGGAAGCGAACCGGCTGGCCGTGGTCGAATCCGTGGTCCGCTCCGGCCCGGTCATGATCGTCGCCGGCCTGGTGGCAGCCCTGGGGTTCTTCTCGCTGGTGGTGTTCGAGATTACCACGGTGCGCACCTTTGGCATCTTCACCGGCATAGGCATCGTCGCCGCGCTCGTGCTCGAAATGACCTTCATCCCGGCATTGCGCTCCCTGATACGCCCGCCCGGCGGCAAGGAACGCCGCATCGAGCAACGCGTGCGCATCTGGGACCGCATCGAAGCTGCGGTGGCCCATGGCACGCTGCATCACCGCCCCAAGATCTATTTTGGCGTCCTCGTGCTGGCCCTCGTCGGCCTGTTCGGCATGACGCTGGTCGTCACCAACAATTCCACCAAGACCTATTTTTCCCCCGATTTTCCGTTCCAGGCGGAAGACCGCTTCCTGAACGAGCATATCGGCGGCACCAACACCCTGGCCCTGCTGATTGAAGGCAAGAACGACGACGCGATCAAGGATCCCAAGGTGCTGCAGGCCATGGAGGATATCCAGCACTTCCTGGAGCAGCAGACCCTGGACGGCAAGCCCGTGGTCGGCAAGACCGTGTCCATGGCCGATTTCATCAAGCGCATGAACCAGGCCATGCATGGCGACGACCCGGCGTTCTATCGCATCCCCGACGATGGAAACCTGGTGTCACAGTACTTGCTGCTGTATTCCATGTCGGGCGAACCGGGCGACTTTGACTCCTACGTGGACAACGACTACCGCCTGGCGAACATGACGGCCTACCTGAAGACGGACAGCAGCGCGTTCATCGAAACCCTGCTGCCCAAGCTCAAGGCTTTTGCCAAGGAGCGGCTGGGCGACCGTGCGGAGCTCAATATCGGCGGCAGCGTGCCACAGGCGACCGCCCTGAACGAGACCATGGTGCACGGCAAGATCCTCAACATCGTGCAAATCGGCGCGGTGGTGTTCATCATCTCCTCGCTGGTGTTCCGCTCGGTGCTGGCGGGGCTGATGGTGCTGCTGCCGCTGCTGCTGGCGGTGATCGCGAATTTCGCGGTGATGGGCTATAGCGGCATGTACCTGAACATCTCCAATTC
>JAIQFI010000019.1 GCA_020073345.1 Terriglobia bacterium | reverse complement strand
AAGCGGTGTCATCTGGACTGTCGACGAATTCAACGAGTCTGCGGCCATGGTAGGAACGCGTAAGCTGAGCTTCGACGAAATCGTGCGCGTCAAAAAGAAGCGGAGCGAGCTATTCCTTCAATGGTCCGCGGTAGCGCCCGGCGCTACGCTGGAGCTCCAGTTCGAAGCCGCCGCAACCGCGCCTACGGGACGACCGTAGGACTTTCTCGCATTGCGTGCAGCTTCCCTGACAGTTCCCGCAATCCTCTCTCGGAAAGCCGGAATGAGAGGGAGGCCACGTTCCCATTGGCGAGTATCGTCAGATTTTCCGCCAAGTCAAGAATGGCGCTTGTCGGATCACCCCGACTGTCTAGTTGAATGAATCCCGGCCACCATCGGGCGATCGCAGCAGCCGTAGCAGCATCCTCCGTCGATTTGGTAAGCGCCTCCAAATGGAATTCGATCGTCGCGCCAAATCTGATTCCTCCCTGAATTGCCTCCACTGCTTGAACTAATTTGCTTGCGTAAACGGATTCAGCCCTCTGCGGCCAAGCCAACTGTTCCAGGGGGTTCCTGGCAAGAAACCAGTTATCGTAGCTCCGGCTGAGGTCGCGAAGCGTTGAGCGTAGTGGATCGCTGGGGATTGCTGCCTTCTGCCACCGATCGATCGCTTCCTGCAGCACCAGGAAAGATCCCGCAATGGCAATGTTCGGATCTAGCAGCGCGATGCTTTGATTACCGCCTGCAAGGATTAGTACGCCGTTGTAGTCGATGGCGGCAACATCGGCTGGAGTAACGCCCGGACGAGATAGCACTCCTCGAAAGATCGTTAAGCGCCCGGAACCGCTGGGGTCAGCGCCATCCGCGATAACGACTTCAAGAACTTTAGATCCTGCGTTTTGCCACTGGCTGGCGTATTCGTCCGCATCTATTGGAAAGAACTCTTTCAGAGTCGAGTTCCCATAGCGATCAAGATCCACACCATAAACGAGCTTCGCGTCTGGCCCAATGAGACGAACGAGTCTATCGTCCAATTCCGCTGCAGCCAATACAGAGGTCATCAGCACGGCGCCCACCAGCAATGCGGTGTTCATATTCGATCTCCCTCTTGCGTAATGGACAACAGCTGGTGGTAGGAAGTTCCGTTTAGCGTTTTACAGTCTCCAGCAACCTCAGGCGCTTGAAGAAATACGCCGGATAAGTCTGCGTCACCGCCGGCTTATTGTTCGATGCGGTACCCCGTTCCTCGTTGCGGTAGACGTACGGCATCACGCTCACCAGCTCCCATCCCTGCGAAGCCAGTGTCTGGAGCTCTTGCTGGGACACTTGCTCATACATCGCCGGCGACGTCTCGCGCGGAAACACCGAGCGTAGTTCATACTGCGGATGCGTCAGGGTGGGCGCTTTGCTTTGTTGGGCCCATACCAACGCCGCTGCCACCATCACGAGGATAAGACTGAGAACGACAATTCGCTTCATACAGACCATTGACGCGAAAATCGGCCAGACGTGCAATCCATGGGATAATGACGAATTCCATGGCCACGACCACACTTTCACAACTCGACCGGCTCACCGCGCCCTACGACCGGGAACGCCTGGAAGACGTCGGGTTCATGACGTGCATGACCCTGGTGCTGCTGGGAAATTATTCCCAGACTGGGCATTTCGGCGGACCCCTGGCGTATACGCCGTACAACGTCGCGATCCACCTGGCGGGGCCGGACCTGGGTGGACTGCGCTACGATTATCGCCGTCCCAAGCATCCGTATTGCGACAAGTTCATGCTCGCCGGGGGGCACTGCATCCCCACTTGCTACGCCTTGTGGATGATCATGGGCCAAGCGCTCGCGCGGAAGTACGAAGCCACCGGCCACAAGCGCTATTTCGCCGATCCGCGCATCGCGATTCTGCCGATTGACGCGCTCGGGTTCCGACGCGGAGCGGGTGCGATGAAGACCATCCTTCAGGACAACGGACTCGCGGATCACCCGTTGTTCGCGCAAGCCAAGGCGCGTGGAATTAAAGCGCTGGCCGGCCACGCGGAAACTACCGACGTCACCAACGACGTGAACGGCGGGCCGTCCGGTATCGGCATCGCCACCGCCGCAGGCAAGGCCGCCTTCTGGGACGTGATGGGCGCCTCGATCGACGCGCCTAAAGTGATCGCGTTTGAAGGCGAGTTCGCCATGACCGAAGGTCACGCGCAAGAGCTCAAGACGCAGGCTCTGGCGCTGAAAGTCGGCAAGCGCCTGCGCGTGATGATTTCCGACAACAACGCGGGCATAGACGATTCGCTCCTCGGCGGTGTGATCGACCCCAAGTTCGAAGCGTATAACTTGATCGACCAGTGGACCTCCTATGGATGGAACGTCTTCGCCGTCGATAACGGGAACGACTATGACCAGGTGGTCGGCGCGCTCAAGACCATGGAGGATTGGGACGGAAAGGATCGCCGGCCTATCGTGGTGATCGGCAAGACCGCCAAGGGCTACTGGCCTGCGGCTATGAACGGCCAAATCCCCGAGGCGGGTCAGCAATTGCTGGGCTTCCCCAGCCATCCCTACGCCTTCAAGATGAACTCCGAGTACTTCATCGCGCTGGCACAGACTTTCGAAAAGCGCTACGGAGTTACGTTCCAGGGCATACGCGATGGCGCCACCAAGGACACGCGCGAGCGCCTGATCCAGTACAAGACCAACATCGACATCGCCATGTCGGTGCTCGACAAGAACGGGCTGGGAGACTGGCTGGCGGATCGCCTGGTGGAGATTGGTGACACGCTCAAGGACGATCTGCCGGTGCGCATCGATTTTAAGCACGATCCGTTCCTCGATGAGCGCCTGCGGGTGAAGAATCTGCCTGAGGAACCGCAAAAGGTATCGGTCAAGAATTCAGTCTCGGGCGCCGAGAAGACGGTGAACATCGCCTTGTTCCGCAAGCCGGGCGAGGTGGCCGGAACACGGCGCTGCATCTCGGAAATCGTCAAGTGGATGAATTACGTCACCGGGAACCGCTTCCTGACCCTCGCGGCCGATCTTTCCGAATCCATCAACCTCGAGCACGGCAGCTTGTGGGGACACTACGATCCGGAAACAAATCCCCTCGGAACCCGTTTAAAAGCTGCGATTCAGGAAGCCGGCAATGTTTCCACCGCTATCGGTTTGACGGGGCAGAATGCGTCTCTCGATCCCGATAAGTTCGCGGGCGTGTGGGCCATCAGCGGAACCTACGGAGCATTTACTCCGCTCATGTACACGCCAGCGCGCGTGTGGAGCCAGCAGAATCAGGACAGCAAGTTCCGGATGGGCGTACTGCATATTCTGGTAGCGCATTCCGGTCCCGAGACGGCGGCCGACGGGCGCACGCACTTCGGCATTTTCGCTCCACAAGTCTGGAAGCTGTTCCCGCGCGGGCAGACCATTCACCTGAATTTCTGGGACTACAACGATGTGGCTCCAGCGTATTTCGCGGCGGCCGAGATCGCCGCGCGCGAAGCCAAAGTCGGCATTATCACGCTCGAAGTCGCCCGCCCGGATTTCCCGGTCGCCGACCGAAGCAAGTTCGCCGATACCGATCTGCGGGCCGCGGCCAAAGGCTTTTACGTGATCCGCGACTTCGCTCCGGGTAAGCCGAGGCACGGGTACGTCATCACGCAGGGGTCGAGCTCCACGGTGAACCTGGTGAGCACGCTGCCCAAGCTCGAAGAAGCCGGGATCAACGTGAAGGTCGTCGCGGCGATCAGCGAGGAGCTGTTCGATCGCCAACCTGAGTCGTATCGGAAAAGTGTTCTGCCGCTTGAGGCTTATTACGATCTGATGGTGGTCAGCACGGGAACCCGGCGGGTATGGCCGTTGCGCGATGTGGGTCCGCTGACGGACGAGTATTCGCTGACCTCGGACTGGGATAACCAGTGGCTCACCGGAGGCCTGGAGGCGGATGTGATCGCCGAGGCGCGCCTGGACGCCAAGTCGATTTTCAACGGGATCCAGCGATTCGCAAACGAGCGCGACCAACGAATCAGCCGCCAGAGAAACCTTTTAGCGGACTAACGCCTCGGCTGTCATCGCCAGATTTCCTGCCGCGTCCTTCGCCCACAACTGAGTCTTGTTGCCTTCCGGCTTCCCGCACACAACGAACGGCGCTGTATCGAATAAAGGGCTGACCGCGCGGAAGCTGAAGCGCACAACGTTCGCAGTAGGCTGCTGCCTTCGCAGCAGGTCCATCAAAAGCGTTGCGATCAGAGGACCGTGCACTACCAGGCCCGGATATCCTTCTACCTCGGTCGCATAGCGACGGTCATAGTGGATCCGATGCGCGTTGAAAGTGAGCGCGGAGTAACGGAACAGCAGCACGTCATCGGCTTGTATCGTCCGCTCCCACGCGGCGTTCGCGGGCGCCGGCTGGACCGGAGCCGCAGGCCCATGATCGCGATAGACGATATCGTGTTCCTCGGCCACCGCTAGCCCAGCGGCATTGGTAATTTCGTGCCGCACGACGACGAACACCAGAGGCCCGCTGCGTCCGGATTTTTCCTTGATGTCGATGACGCGGGTCTCCCGCGTCATCTGGTCGCCTATGCGTAATGGACGATGAAACTCGAACCTGCTTCCGGCCCACATCCGTCGCGGTAGAGGAACTGGCGGCAGCAACCCGCCGCGCCGCGCGTGACCATCGGAACCCAGCTCCGACGCCCGATGCCGGTCCAGGAAGAATAGCCAGTGCCACAGCGGCGGCAAGGGATCGCCCGGCTGCGGCGGCGGATCCTCGCGGTCGAGCGTGGCCGACAAAGCAGCCACCGGCCCCGCCGTAACAATATCCGACCGCCGTTCCGTTTTTCCAATCCAATCCGCGACGCTCATGCTAGACTGGCCGGGACCGTGATGAATCGCCCTGCTCCCGGTTGGCGCATGTGGGTGGCCCCCACAACCATGATGTTGTGCACCCTGCTAGGGTACATCGACCGGCAGGTTTTGGCTGCCCTGTCGCCGACCATCCTTTCCGATACCCGCATGAGCCAGTATGAGTACACGCTGGCGGTTTCGGCATTTTCGATCGTATACACGATCATGAATCCGGTGTTCGGTTCGTTTCTGGATCACATCGGGCTGCGGCGCGGCATGATCATCGCGGTGCTCATCTGGACGATCGCCAGCGTGTCTCATGCCGGATTGAACGGCTTGATCGGGTTCGCGCTGGCTCGTGCCCTGCTGGGCTTCGGCGAGGGTGCGGCGTTCCCGGGCGCTCTGCGCACCGCTGCGGAAGCGCTGCCGTTAAACAAGCAATCGCGTGGAATGGCCCTGGGCTACAGTGGCGCTTCCATGGGCGCACTGATCACCCCGCCGATCATCATCCCCATCGCCCAGCGATATGGCTGGAGGTTCGCGTTTCTGCTCACGGGGATCCTGGGCCTGTTGTGGCTGGTGCTGTGGTGGCGCGTCGCCCGGCCGCCGTTTCTTCCGGCACAAACCGCAGACGAACAGGCCCGCAGACCCCTGAAAATTCGGTGGCCCGACCTGCGCGAGCGCCGGGTGTGGGTCGTCGTTTCGGGGTTCGGACTAGGCGGCCTGGCGTTGGGCGTCGCAGCGTACCTGAGCCCGCTCTATTTGAATCGCGCGCTGGGCCTTTCCCAGGCCCAGCTAGGCAACATCTTGTGGATTCCCATGATCGGATGGGAAGCCGGATACTTCTTCTGGGGCTGGGTGGCCGATCGTTTTGCGGCGAATGAGCCACGGCCCGTGCGCATCTTCGTCCTGCTGACGATTCTGTCCCTGCCGACGGCCTTCATGACGCTGACCAGCTCCTGGGTGATCGCCGTGGCCCTGTTTACCTGGTCGACCTTCATCGCCGATGGATTCGTGGTCATGTCGCTGCGCGTCGGCTCGCGCATCTTCCCCGCAGACCGAATTGGGATGGTAGCGGGAATTGGATCGGGGTCCTGGGGCGCGGTCCAGGCAGTCATTCAGCCCGTTTATGGAGCCTGGTTTGACCGGCGATGGTACGCAGCCACGTTCATCTCGATGAGCTTGTTGCCGCTGCTGGGGACGTTGCTATGGTTGTGGTTCAGCAAGCCGTGGGCTGCTAGCGCTTCCGCTGATACATCTTCAACTGTTCCAGCTGCCCGCGGATGACGCCGTTACTCGAGTCGAGTGCGACGGCTTTTTCGTAATACGTGATGGCAGTCGGATCGTCCAGCTTGCGCGTGTAAGCGAATCCGATCGCCGCGTAGGTCTTGGCCGACTGCGGATAAAACTCCAGGTTCAGCTTCAGCAGTGCGATCGCGTCGTCCGGCTTTCCGGAAGCGAGCGGCTGCGCCACTCCCACCAGCGTGTCCTCGCCGAAGTCGTAGGCGGCTCGCCCGTAGAAGCGCTGGTGCAGATCGCGGTACTGCTCGGCCGCCGCGGTTACGCCTCTCTCGCGCAGCGTCTGCGAGACGATCTCGGATAGCGGTCGCGGAATCGGCACGCCACGATGGCAGGTGACGCATTTGACCTGCACAGCCTCGGCGGCCGATTTGCCGGTCGCCGTCTGAACCCTTGCGTTCAAATCCCGCGTCATCGCGATCATCTGCCGCGCGATGTCCTTCTTAGGTTCCGGCTGCCCGCTGCCGCGCGGCGCCGAGTGGCAATATTCGCATTGCACACCCAGCGCCTGCACGATCTCCTGCATCATTGGCATGATGTCCTGGGGCATGATGCCCGCCGGGCGTGTCTGCGCGACGCTGGCGGCGGATCCCAAAAGAAAGGCTGCGCTCGCCAAAGTGGTTCGGAGCGCAAAGGGCGCGGCGCGCTCCACCAGGCGGGACCAGGAACTGATCGCGCCGCGATCCGTTTTGCGCGTTTTAATCATTCAATGATCGACTGCATCACCATGTTCTCGAAGTCCAGGTTCACTTCCTGGTTCGACGTCTGGACCATGAACACTCCCACCAACTGTTCCTTCGGGTCGACGAAGAAGTGCGTCCCGTAGGCGCCCGACCAGCCGCAGCTGCCGTCGGAAAGCAGCGTGCCCCGCTTGGCGTGATCGTTCACTACGCGCACGCTGAGCCCGTAACCCTCGCCGGGCTGCCGGCCTGGAAGCGTATCGGAAACATGCACCGCGCGCATCATCTCCACCGTCTTGGGACTGAGCAGACGCTTGCCGTTCAGCTGACCGCCGTTGGCCAGCATCACGCCGTACGGGATGTAGTCTTCCGCCGTGCTGATAAGCCCGCCTGAGCCCATGAAGTACACCTGGCTGGACATGTTATTCGGATTCTGCGACTTGGTCAGGCCGTTCGGCCCGCGGGTATACACGCTCGCCACGCGGGGCCACTGCTGTTCCGAGGGCCAGAAGGAAATGTCCTTCATGCCCAGTGGATCGAAAATGCGCTGCCGGAAGAACTGATCGAGCGGCAGGCCCGAGGCGATCTCGACGATCCGACCCAGTGTGTCGAAGCCCGCCTGAGCGCTATACGCCCAGCGCGATCCCGGCTGGAACTCGAGCGCCGAGCCGCCCAAGCGGGGAATATAGTCCGCCAGCTTATCGGTCGGCTTGCGCGCGATCGCGGGAGCCTGGATGGAATTGTTGCTCATCGCGCCGCTGGCCAGACCGGAGACGTGGGTCAGCAGGTCTTTCACGGTGACCTCGCGATCGGCGGGAACGGTGTAGTAAATCGGCGCGGCTCCCCGGCCTCCAGGAGCGGCAGGCGCGGCAGGAGCAGGGGCACCTCCTCTACCTGCCGCGACCGGCTGGGCGACAGCCACTTTCAATCCTTTGAACTCCGGAATATATCGCGAGACCGGATCGTTCAGCCGGACTTTGCCTTCTTCGATCATCATCATGATCGCCAAGCCGGTCACGGGCTTGGTCATCGAAGCCACCCGGAACATGGTGTCCTTGGCCATGGGCTTCTTCGAATCCAGATCCATCACGCCCTGGGCTTCAAGGTGCACGATTTTGCCCTTGCGAGCCACGATGGCGACGGCGCCGGTCATTTCACCCGCGGCGATGCGGCGCTGGATCATCTGGCTGATCCGCTGCAACCGATCGGAGGAGATGCCGACGTCTTCAGGCTTGGCGGTGGGTACCGACGAGGCTGCCGCCAAAGGCAGGGCCAGCAGGGTGAAAGCGAGAACTTGTTTTGCGGCAATCTTCATGGAAATGCGCCTCCCGCGCGCGAAACGGTCCGGTTCATCATATCTCATAAGTGGGGCAGGTCTCCAGACCTGCGGCGGACTTCAGTCCGCCCGCCCAAGTTACTTTTTGAGATTAATCGTCTTCCGGCAGTTCTTCGACTTGCAGTGGCATTCCACCCGTTCCTCATGGCGCGAGAAATGGTAGTCCACCGTAAGTTCCTCGCCGGCGCGGATCTTACGCAGACTCATGTAAAGGATATGGCCCTTCATGATGCGCGATACCAGATTGGGGCCGCAGCTATGGTTGATGTACTCCGCGCCGCTTCCGCCCACCGATCCGTCCAGCACCCAGTAACGGTCGAGCGCAAAGTAGTAGGTGCAGTGGCCGTGCCCGCGCTTCTCCGCCTGCTTCGCGCTGATGCGCTCCCCGGTATATTCGATGACCTTACGGTTGGCCGGAATCGATTCGAGGGCGAAAACCCCTCGGCCGTGGATGGCCGAATCGCGAACCTTGATCTTATACACCGCAGCCTGCACTTCGTCGGACCTCACTTTAGTCGCTCGCATTAATCCTTTACAGGGTCCGCATCCAGCCGCGCCACGATGCCCTCCAGGCCCGGCTTCGCCGCGGGATAACGCGTCAGAACCAGAGGATCGTGCCCCGGAATCACGTGCCGGGGCGATTCCGCCAGTTTGCGGACAGTGTTGAATCCCTCCAGCATTTCGCCGACGTTAAACAAGATCGGGTACGGACGCCCTTGTTCCATATTCGCGTAAAAATGGCTCGCGTCGGAGGCGACCACCACCCATCCGCGCCGCGTCCGGACCCGGACCACCTGCAAGCCCATCGAATGCCCACCGATGTGATGCAGTGTGACCCCGGGAGCCAACTCGTTATCGCCGTCATGGAAGGCGACGCGGCCTTCGAAGATCCGCTGGACCATGGAAGTCACGTCGGAAGCCTCGAATGGGAACCGCGTCACACCATGGCCCATGTGGCGACCGGTGCAGAAGGCCATTTCGCGATCCTGCACGTGGTAGCGCGCGGCTGGGAACTGATCCAGGCAGCCGGCGTGGTCGTAATGCATGTGAGTGACGATCACGTCGCGTACCTGAGCCGGGTCGACGCCGATCATTCTTAGCCCCTCGGCGGGCGTGCGAAGCAGTTCGCGCTGGCGTTTGCGGGCCATCTCCGCATTGAATCCGGTGTCGACCACGAAGGTCCGCTTTTCGCCCACAATGGCCCACACGAAGAAGTCGATGGGCATGGGTCCGTCGTGCGGATCGCCGCCCAAAAAGTTCTCGCTGGCCCGGCGCGGGTGGTGCGCGTAGCGAATCGCGTAGACTTCGTACGTGTCGGGTGTTGGCATAGACGCTTCTGCCTATTGTAGGCTGACAAGTTAGGATAAACGAATGGACAAAAACCTATTTGAAGCTGGACTTGAAGTGCGCAAGGCGACGCTCGGCAAGGAATTCGTCGAGAACGCCATCGCGAGCGCGGACGATTTCAACCGCCCTCTGCAGGAGTTCGTCACCGAATACTGCTGGGGAGCTTGCTGGACGCGTCCGGGCCTGCCGCGCAAAACCCGCAGCATGCTGAACCTGGCGATGCTGACCGCGCTCAACCGCCCGCATGAGCTCAAGATGCACATCAAGGGCGCGCTCACCAATGGCGTGACCCGCGACGAGATCCGCGAGATCCTGCTGCAGACCGGCGTCTATTGCGGCGTGCCGGCGGCAGTGGATGCGTTCCGCACGGCGAAGGAAGTGTTTGCGGAACTGGACAAGAAGTAAATGGCGAAAGAACGTTTAGGGTTCATTGGGGTCGGCCGCATGGGCGACCCGATGGCGCGGAATCTGATCACGGCGGGATTCGAGCTCACGATTTACGACACCAGCGCGGCGGCCATCGAGCCGCTGAAGGCACTGGGGGCGCAGGTGGCGAAATCGCCCGCCGAAGTAGCTTCAGCCGCTGAAGTCGTGCTGGTCAGCCTGCCGACGCCGGACATCGTGAAGAAAGTGGCGACGGAGGTCGCCTCCGGGTCGCGCGTCAAGATCTTCATTGATGTTTCTACGACAGGTCCGAAGGTGGCGGGTGAAGTGGCCACGGCCCTCGCTGCGAAAGGAATCACCGCAGTCGACGCTCCTGTGACCGGGGGTGTCGGCGGCGCGCGCAAGGGAACCCTGGCGGTGATGCTCGCCTGCCCGAGCGATCTGGTGGAGCGAGTGCGCCCGGTGCTGGAGCCCATCGGCAAAGTGTTCTTCCTGGGCGAACGCCCGGGATCAGGCCAGTTGATGAAGCTGGCGAATAACTTGCTATCGGCCGCGGCCCTGGCAGTGACTTCGGAAGTAATGGTGATGGGCGTGAAGGGCGGCCTGGATCCCAAGGTGATGCTGGACGTGATCAACTCGGGAACCGGGCGCAATAGCGCTTCCGTGGACAAGTTCCCCAAGGCGATCCTGCCTCGAACGTTCGATTTCGGCTTCGCCATCGGGCTGCTGCTGAAGGATGTAAAGCTGTGCACGGACGAAGCGGCGGGGCTGGGCGTCCCGATGATCTGCGGCAACGCGATCCGCGAGCTGCTGGCGATCACCGCGTTACGCCAAGGCGCGGATGCCGACTTTACGACCATCGTCAAGACGGTGGAGGAATGGGCAGGTGTAGAAGTGAAGGGGTGAACTTATGTCATCTTCCAAGGTGTTCCTCGGTGTTCACGGTGAGGTTGTTGCATTAGACCGCGCGACCGGCCAGGAGTTATGGCACACGAAACTGACGGGCGGCGATTTTGTAAATCTGGTGTTCGATCAGGACCGCATTATCGCCACGACCAAGGGGAAGGTCTTCTGCGTCGACCCGGCCACCGGACAGCTCCTGTGGCGTAACGACCTACCGGGGCTGGGCTTGGGCCTGGTCAGTATCGCCACCGCCAGCGGTTCGACCCCTCCCGGCCCGCCGTCCCAAAAGCGACGTCAGGACCAAGCCGCCGCTGCTGGCGCAATTGCAGCTACGTAAGGAGGGCGGGCTTCAGCCCGCGCGGCGCTTTAGCGCCGCATTTACCTGAGAGCAGCACTGGTCTCAAATCCAGAAGAATTTCAATGGTCGAGCGCATTCGCGGGACTCAAGTCCCGCGCGGGCTGAAGCCCGCCCTCCGGCGTGCGCTACGGGCGGCTCGAATTCGCCGCGTTGCCGCGACGTACGGCCATCGCCTTATCCAGGTCCACGTCGGGTGGAACCACCACGCCGATCCAGGCGAAAATCATCTCGTCCCAGCTCTGATCGCCCCATTTGATGGTCGCCTTGGGATCCGGATTCATGCGGTTATTCGCCGAATTATCCCAATGCGCGTCAAGCTTGATCTTCGTGCCCTTGGGCAATAGCCGAGGTTTGTCTTCGTAGTAGATCAACTGCCAGTTGAAGTCGAAGCGCGGGACGCTCACCAGCATCTGCGATTCGCCGGTGGGATATTCCACGTGGATATCCATATCCTTGCCGCGCAGATGCATGTGAGGCTGCGAATAGACCAGTTCCACCGGACGGTCAAACTCCGCCTCGGCATGACCGGCGTGATTCGGATCGCCGGGCGGGATGGTGAAGCTCATGTCCGCCACCGGAACCGTCAGCAGCCGCTTCTCGGGAGCTCCCTTGGCCAGCACGAAGCCGACCTTACTCTGGTCGGGCTCGGCAGACTTGCCGTTGGCCGTGTAGTGCATCTCGAACACCAGGTCGGACCCGGCCGGAATCAGCTTGGCCGCGCGATGGTCCTTGTCGAAGTACTCGCCATGCACGCCCGGGACGTATCCCAACAGCCACTCGTTGCTTTGGTTACCGGCCGGCGGCGGTGCACCCGGCGCGCTGTGAGGAGGAACGTAGGGTACGCCCGGCTTGGCGTCCTTCATCCACTGCGATCCGGGAGGGCGAACATGAACACTAGCGTGGTGTACAACCGTCCTGTTACTAGGCCGCACCTCGCCATCGATCACCCAGGTGTCTTTCGTGAATCCGCTGGGAACCACGAAATAGGTGTACTCAATGGTCCCTGTAGCCGGTACGGTGTACGGTTTGGGGATCTCAAACACCACGTCCGGCTGAATGTTCCAGCCTTCGTGCCACTGGACCGGCGCCGGTTTGTCCTTGGGATCGCCTTCGGGGGCGCCGGCATCAGCCCAAGCGGAAAGCTTACTGACGTCCGCATCGCTGAGGCGACGATCATTAGCGAAATGACCGTACTTGGGATCGGCGAACCAGGGCGGCATTTTGCGCGTAACCACCGCCGTTTTAATAGCCTTAGCCCATGGACGCGTGCTGTCGTAGGTGAGGAATGACGAAGGTCCGATCTCGCCGGGCCGATGGCAGCTTTGGCAATTCTTTTGCAAGATGGGCAGGACGTCCCGGTTAAACGTGACCAGGGTCGCATCTGCGGCCAGAGCCGCGCTCCCCGCCAAAATCCCGACGACCAGATATCGAAACATGCCCGCATCTTAGCACGCAATTCGCCGGAGAAAAACCGCGTAGCCACGCCACCAAGCTATTGGAAATCCATCTCGTATCGCGATGAAGGTCGTAATGGTGGACGATTCTGCGGAGGAACGGACGCTGTGCCGGATCCTTCTCGAGGAGGTATACGGCGCTAGCCTCCAGTTTTTCGAGGAGTCGGAAGCGGCCGCGGGCCTCAAGACCTGCCGCACGATCGTGCCGGATTGCGTGCTGCTCGATTACAATCTCCCCGACATGACCGGGCTGGAGTTCTTGGCCCAGCTGCACCTGGAAGCGCCCGTCATCGAACCAGCCTTCGCGGTGGTGATGCTAACGGGCCTGAACAACTACCAGGTGGCCCTGGAAGCCATGCGATCGGGCGCACAGGACTATCTCCTCAAAAACCGCATCACCGGCCCGGCGCTGGGCGTGGCGATCCAGAATGCCACGCAGAAAGTCGGCCTGATTCGCGAGCTCCGCGAGGGCCATGCCCGCCTGGCCCGGTCCCTGGCCGAAAAGCAGGTTTTGATCCGGGAGCTCCACCATCGCGTGAAGAACAACCTGCAAGTAATCGCCAGCCTGATGCATTTGCAAGCCCAAGCCACCACCAACGAAACCGCCACCGCGGTGCTCCGGGAGAGCCAGCACCGCGTGGAAGCCATGGCCATGATCCACGATCAACTATACGGATCGGCCGATCTTCGTCAAGTGCACCTGGCGCAGCAAGCGAATCTGCTCATGACGAATCTGTTCAACGCCTTCGGCGTGGATTCCTCGCGCATCTCCGGACAGGTGGCGGTCTGCCCTCGGCCCGACGGCAATCCCATTGTTTTGGGGGTCGATCAGGCTATTCCCATCGGGCTGATCCTCAACGAACTGATTTCTAATTCACTGAAGCACGCGTTTCCCAAGGGCCGTTCCGGGACGATCCGGATCGAGGCGCAAAGCCGCGACGGCAGAGTGGAACTGGCTGTGATCGATGATGGCATCGGCGTGCCGGAGGACTTGGGCACGCGGAATAACAAGTCCCTGGGGCTTCAGATCGTGGAAATTCTGGTTCGTCAGTCGGGAGGAGTGTGGGAGTTACGGCGTGAATCCGGGACAGAATTTCGCCTGTCTTTTCCTGAAAGGTAAGAGCATGCAAGCCGTGAACTCCTACAAGGTGCTGGTGGTGGAAGACGAGGGGTTGATCGCGCACGATATCGCGACTCGCCTGGAAGCTCTGGGACATCAGGTGGTGGCAACGGTAGCGACGGCGGAGGAGGCCGTGGAACAGGCCGCCGGCGCAGACGTCGTCCTCATGGACATTCGAATCGATGGCCCACGCGATGGTATCGTCGCGGCGCAGGAGGTTCGCGCCCGCCATCACGTGCCGGTGGTGTTCCTGACGGCCCATGCCGACCGGGCTACCCTCGAGCGGGCCAAGGCCGCCGAACCCTTCGGCTACATCACCAAGCCCCTGGGTCCGGCCTCCCTGCACACCTCGATCGAATTGGCGGTTTACAAACACCGCATGGAACGCCAGCTCGAGGAGCAGGAGGCCTGGTATCGCACCACGCTGGCTTCGGTGGCGGAAGCCGTTGTGGTAGTCGATAACTTCGGGCGGATACGCACTCTGAACCGCGCTGCCGAGGCGTTTAGCGGGTGGATCGCGGCGAACGCGATCGGCCAGCGCCTGGAATCCGTAGTGCGGCTGGTGGAAGAAGAATCCGGCCATGACTTAGGCGATCCGGCGCCCCTGGCGGTTCTGCGCGGCGCGCCGGTGCCCCTGGACCACGGATTGCGTTTGATCTCGCGCAGCGGCCGCGAAATCGCGGTGGAAGGCACCGTGGCGCCGGTGCGATCCGCTTCTGAAAACCTGCTCGGAGTGGTGCTCACGCTCCGCGACGTCAGTACACGGCGCTGGGAAGAACGCCAGCTCCGGCAAGCCCAGCGCGTGGAGGCCGCGGGGCGGCTGGCGGCGCAAATTTCCGCCGAATATGCCAGCCTGGTCCAGATCATTCGCAGCCGGACCGCTCTGCTGGCGCGGCAGTTGGGAGACTACGCGCCGGCCCAGAACGCGCTCGAGGAGATCCGGGCGGCCGCGATCGCAGCGGAAGAGGTCACCGAGAAACTGGCCGGCTTGGGAGCGCGGCATTTGGTCCAACCCGAGATCGTGAGCTTGAACGCTATCCTGCGCCGGATGTCCAAGCCTATAGAAATGGCAGCGGGCTCGCGCGTGATCACGGCCATCCAGCCGGAACCCGGAGCGGGCCGCATCAAAGCGGATCCTTCGCAAATCGAGCAGGTCATCATGAACCTGGTTCTGCACGCCTGCGCGGTCATCCCCGAGGGCGGCCGCCTCCTGATTCAATCCGGACGCGCCGAGGCGCCGCGGCACCGCGCGCTGGCCAGTTTCGCGGCTTTCCGCTTGACCTACGCCATCGCCGAACCCGATCCGGACCACTTGTTTGATCCCGCCGGCAGCGGTCAGGACGGTCTGGCTCTGTCCCTGGCGCACTCCATCGCAGCCGAACATGGGGGTTATCTCACGGCTCGCTCGAATTCGGAGGGTACCCGCATCGAACTCCTTCTGCCGCACGTCAACGAAGAATCGCATCCCCCCGAACTGGCGTCTGGCGCGGGACAGTCCCGAACCGTTCTGCTGGTGGATGGACGGGACCGCGTCCGTGCCCAACTCCACAAGTTCTTCGAATCCGCGGGCTATAATTTGCTCGAGGCCTCCGACCGCGAAGAAGCGGCGGCGCTCGGCCAGGTGCACGAAGGTATTCTCGACCTGCTGATTGCTGACGCCGCGGACACAGATCCCATACTTAGCGAACTTCGTGCAAAACACCCCGACCTCGATGTCCTGACGATGGTGGATCTGCCGGAAACATCGCCGCGAGAAATCCGCCGCCCGTTTACCCAGCAGGCGCTTTTGGAACGCACCGCGAGCCTTCTGGAGCGCAGAGAAGCGCTTCGGGTAACGCCCGCCGCCTCCCCGATCGAAATGGAGATCCAGACCGAGTAGTTATTTCTTCCGGGGAGGATCAGGCTTGGTGTCCGGACCGGGTACCGCGAACAGGTTATCCGCCAGCTCCTGGTTCATCGTCACCGATTCAGAAAAAATCTCGTAGACCTTTTCACCGTTTCTCTCCCGACGCATCTGCTGGGGCCACTGGATTCCACCCGTCTGACGATAACGGGAAAAGCGCGTGACTTCCTCTTCGCGTTCCTTGGTTTCCGGATCGCGCCACACCCAGGATTGCTGTACCGGCAGTTTGGTGGTCTGGTGGAAATATACGCGGACCACGCGGTTGTGCGAATCCGTGATATTCACCACGTCCACCGGCTGATTTTCAACCACGTCGGAGCCTTGCGATTCGAAGATGATGCCCGGCTCGTGAAGCCGCTGGCGGAAAATGTAGAGAACGTTGTTCAGGGTCGTGTCGCGGTAGCGCTGAACTCTATCTTTTTCAAGTTCCTTAGGGCCCCGGAACGTGACTTCCCAGGCGCCCTCCTGACGGAACAGGACATAGTAGTCTTCGTTTTTCCCGAACGCCTCGCGCTCCTGAATGCCCAGGTCGATTCCCGTGCGGTCCGGGGCGACGTAGATGTAGCGCGTGTAGATCTTGGCCACGGAAAGCCCGCTGATCTGATCGTGAAAGAACGAATACGCGCGCCCTTTCTCGATACGGTCCTGCATGTTCAGGAATTTCTGTCCGCCCAGCGCCGCAATGGCGTCGTCGACCACTTTCTTCCCACGCGCCTCGATCCCTTGGGCGCTTGTCAAGGTAGCGGTCGCCACCAACGCATATAGAATCCGCTTCATGGCCGTTTGCTCAGCTCCGCGGCGCTCAGTCCGCTGTTGATCTTGTATTCGGAAACGGTTACTTCCAGCATCTTCATGCCATTCTCCAGTTGGATCGCCTTAAATGGCAGTTTGATACCAGCAACTTCGCGCCAGTCTGAAAAAATATCCGCGGTCTGTGCCGGGGCGCCGCCCGAGCCGATGTCGGTGTACGTTTGGCGCGCCGGCAAACCGGTGGCCGGATCCAACTCAATCCGCACACTGAATCCGCCCGCCGCGATCTCGATCGTGTTTTCTCCAACAGCGTTCACCGTGCGGGAAGCGTCGCGGTCAGATAGCATCAGCGGGTACAGCTCGCGGAATATCTCGCCCTGCGCCTGCTTCAGCACCTCCGCCGGCATCGGCTGAACTCCCTGCGGCGTGGCCATCCATCCGGTTTTACCATCCGTGTAGGCAACGATTTTACCGAACGGCAGCTCTTGTTCCTGCCGGAGCTCGCCAGGCTCCAGGTACATGTTGACCTGCTTTATTTTGATCCCGCCCGCAGCCTGCTCCAAGGCGATTTCCGCCGTATAAGTCGCGTCTTTCACCGCGGCTAGTTTCTCCGCACCGCCCATAGATTGCTGCGCGCGTTCGAGCAGTTGCTTGCCGCGCGCCAGACTGCCTGCGTCCGATTTCGCAAGCTCCTGCTTCGGCTCCGGGATGGTCAGGTCGAGTTCGTTGACTTTACCCAGTGCCGCCAGGGGTTTTCCGAACTCCTTCGGATTTCCGACGGTGACGATGGCCAGCTCGTCGGGATGGATATGCTCCTTGGCGACCCGCAGCACATCAGCGCGGGTAACTCCTGCAATCGCTTTCTGGTACTGGAACAGGAAATCCTTGGGGTAGCCGAAATACTCGTAGCGCATGACGCGATTGAGCGTCTTGGCGGGGCTGTCGAAGAAGAACACGAAGCTGTTGAGCACGGCCTGCTTGGCCTCGTCCAGCTCTTTTTCGGTTACTTCGGTGGTCCGCAGCTTGTCGACCTCCTCCCGGATGGCCTGCACTGTTTCCACCGTCGTCATGGATTTCGTGCTGCCGCCGATGCGGAAGGTGCCGGGGTAGTTATAGTTCGCGGCCCAGGTCGCGCCGATGCTGTAGGCATAGCCCAGCTCGGTGCGGATCCGCGAAACCAGGCGGCTGCTGAAGCCTTCGCCCAGAATGTTGGCGGCGACTTCGAGCGCGGGATAATCAGCGTCCCGTAAAGTGCCTCCAAGGTGTCCGATGGAGAAGAACGTCTGAGTGACGTCCTCTTTCGGCGCGAAGTAGACGCCCGGAGCAGGCTTGGCGGTGAGCGGTGGGAACGGCGGTGTTGCCGGCTGTTCTACCTTCCAGTCGGCGAACAGTTTTTCCAGCTTGTCCCGCATCTCCGCCGTCGCGAAGTCGCCGTGGACCGCCAGCATGATGTTCTTGGGGAAGTAGTAGCGCTGGTAGAAGGCCAGCAGATCTTCGCGGTGGATGCGCGCCAGGTGCTCGTACTCAGGCTGCCAGCCATAGGGCGTATCCGGACCATACAGAATGCGCGCCAGCTCGCGGCCGGGAATGTCGCCGGCGTCGTCATTGCGGCGCGCGATGGCGCTGCGGTACTGCGTGAGCGTCAGATCCAGCTTGTCCTGGCGGAACTCCGGATTCGTGAGCACATCCTTAAAGACGGCCAGCACCTGATCAGCGGTTTCCTTCAGCCCCGAGAAGCTCATGCTGGCGCTGCTTTCGTCCATTCCGGCTTCTACGGACCCCGCGATGTTCTCAAGCTCTTCATCGATCTGGTCACCCGTCTTGGACTTGGTGCCGCCCGACCGCAGCACGTCTGCCATCACCTGCGAAAGGCCGCGTTTCTCCGGCGGGTCGAACAGATTTCCAGTGTGGATCAGCGCCAGTCCCCGGATCAGCGGCAGTTCGTGATCCTCCAGCAGCAGAACGTGCAGGCCGTTCGACAAAGTGAATTCCGCCGGTTCGGGGATCTTGACTTGAGGAAGCGGCGGATACTTCAGCGTCTTGTAAGACGGAACGGATTGCGCGGCCGCGACCGCCGCGGCAACCATGAGCATCAGAACGACCCAGCGGCGCTTCATTTCGCATCTCCTTTGGACGGAGCATACGTATAAACCACCGTACGGGTATTCTCCAGCAAATACTTCTGCGCCACGCGCTGGACGTCGTCCGCGGTTACCTGGTTGTATTCATCGAGTTCCGTGAACAGCTTGCGCCAGTCGCCGTACCCAGCCTGATAGGAAGCCAGCTCGGCGGCTAGTCCCGAGTTGCTATCCAGTTTCTGGATCAGCGCGGCGCGCAGATTGGTTTTCACGCGCTGCAGCGCCGCGGCATCGGGCTTCTCTTTCTTGACGCGGTCGACGATCTCGTAGACCGACTTTTCCATTTCATCAACGGTGTGGCCGCTGTTGGGGACCACGAAAAACAGGAACAGCCCGGGATACTTGCCGCCCGGATACGTCGCGTAACTCGCCGCGCCCAGCGCGATCTTTTTATCCCGCACCATTTCCTTGTAGATGATGCTGGTCCGTCCGCCAGACAGGATCTGCTCCAGCACATCGAGCGTGGCATTGTCTTTCGAGTACTGATCCGGACGCTTGTAAGCGATGACCAGGAACGGCTGCGCCGGCGACGCCACCATGACACGTTTTTCACCGTTCTGCGGAGGCTCTACCGTGTTCACCACGGGCGGCGTGGGGCGGGCCGGAATCCGCCCGAAATACTTCTCGGCCAGCTTCTTCGCCTCGGCCGGATTCACGTCGCCGGCGATGCCGATGGTCAGATTCGAAGGCCCATAGTAGCGTTTGTAAAACGCTTCAGCATCCGTCGCACGAAGATTCTCGATATCGCTGGCCCATCCGGCCGGACTGTTCTTGTAGGGGTGTGCGGCAAAAGCGGTTGAATCGAGCGCCTCCACCAGCTGCCCCTGCGGGCTCGATTCGATTCGCATGCGCCGTTCTTCACGCACCACGTCGCGTTCCTTGTAAAACTCGCGAAATACGGGACGGAGGAAGCGCTCCGATTCGAGCAGAAACCACAACTCGATGCGGTTAGCCGGAAAGCTGTAAAAGTATGTGGTCTGATCTTCGGCCGTGCCGGCGTTCATACCCACGCCGCCGTTCGATTCCACGATGCGGTCGTATTCATTCGATTCGACGTAACTGTCGGCTTTGGCGATGGCGGCTTTCAGCTCGGCTTCAATCGACTCGACTTTCTTGGAGTCGGCCCGGAAGGCTTTGTTGCGCTCGGCGTCCAGGCGATTGTAGACCTCCTCAATGGCGTCCAGGGCTTTCTTTTCGGCCGTCCAGTTCTTGCTGCCGATGTTCGGAGTGCCCTTGAAGGCCATGTGCTCGAACATGTGCGCCAGGCCAGTGCGGCCGGTGGGATCGTCCACCGCGCCCGCGTTCACATAGGTGTGGAATGACACCACCGGAGCTTCATGACGCTCGATGACCAGAAACTTGAGGCCGTTGCCGAGCGTGAATTCGGTGACTTTCTTCTCGAAATCCTGGAGGCTCTGTGCGGCCAGTAGGCCGGGGAGCAAAAGAAGAAGGAAGGAGCGGACCCGCATGTATCCAGGGTATCAAGGCCGCTCCCCCTCGCCCGTATGGGTGGGGGAACACTACTTCAATTCCAGTATCTCTTTCTCTTTGGCCTTGGACGCCGCGTCCACTTTGGCGATGTAGGCGTCGGTCATCTTCTGAGTCTCCTCCAGCGCCCGGCGCTCCTCGTCCTCGCTGATGGCTTTGTCCTTGAGCAGCTTCTTCAAATGCTCGTTGGCGTCACGGCGCACGTTGCGCAGCGCCACTCGATGCTCCTCGGCCACGTGATGCAGCCGCTTGACGATTTCCTTCCGTCGTTCCTCTGTTAGGGGAGGAATGGGCACCCGAATCATCTTGCCGTCGTTGGCCGGATTCAAGCCCAGGTCGGAAACCCGGATGGCTTTCTCGATGGCGCCGATCTGCGACACATCCCAGGGCGTGATGGTGATCAGCGTAGGCTCGGGCACGTGCAGGTTGGCCACCTGGTTGAGCGGTGTCGGTGAGCCGTAATAGTCCACCCGCAGGTTGTCGAAAATCGTCACAGAGGCGCGCCCGGTCCGGATGCCGGCGATGGTGTGCTGCATATCGCCGATGGATTTATCCATGCGCGTCTTGGCGCTGAGTTCCACGTCCTTGACGTTCTTGAAATTGTGGGCCGCCGGGGCGGCAGGGTGTTCAGGCATAAGATTTAGTGAATGAGCGTGCCGATGAGTTCTCCCATCGCCATACGCATTATATTGCCCCGGACGTTCAAATTGAAAACCACAATCGGCATATGGTTGTCGCGGCACATGGCCACCGCCGAGGCGTCCAGCACCCGCAGGTTGCGCGACAGAACGTCGGAAAAGCCGATTTCAGGGAAACGCACGGCATCCGCGTGCTTCAAAGGGTCCTTATCGTAGACGCCGTCGACGCGCGTCGCTTTTGCCACTACCTCGGCATGAATTTCGAGCCCCCGCAGAGTTGCGGCCGTATCCGTCGAAAAATACGGGTTCGAGGTGCCCGCCGCGAAAATCACCAGCCGTCCCTTCTCCAGGTGCCGGATCGCCCGGCGCCGGATGTAGGGCTCGGCCACCGAGTGCATCTGGATGGCGGTCATCACGCGAGTGGGAGTGCCGGCTTTCTCCAGCGCGTCCTGCAGCGCCAGCGCATTGATCACTGTGGCCAGCATCCCCATGTGATCGGCGGTCACGCGCTCCATCTTCTGCGCGGCTGCCGCCACTCCGCGGAAAAAGTTCCCGCCGCCCACCACCAGACCGATCTGAACGCCCGACTGGGCCACCTCCGCAACTTCGGCGGCGAGGGCCTTCACGCGCTCCGGGTCGACGCCAAAGGAGGCGTCCCCGGCCAGGACCTCACCGCTCAACTTCAGAAGGATGCGGCCGTAGCGAGGCACAAGCTACTCGGCCGCGGGCGTTTCGGCAGCCGCGGTATCCCCAACTTTGAACCGCACGAAGCGCGACACGGAGATATTCTCGCCGAGCTTGGCGATCTTGGACTTGATCACATCGGCGACGGAAACGGTGTTTTCCTTGATGAAGGGCTGCTCGTACAGGCACACCTCTTCGTAGTACTTGTTCATGCGGCCCTCGACGATCTTTTCTACCATCTTCTCGGGCTTGCCCTCGCCGAGCGCCCGGCCGCGCTGGATGTCCTTTTCTTTGTCGAGCGCCGCCTGGGTGACGTCCTCTTTACGGATAAATTGCGGATCGGCCGCGGCCACCTGCATGGCCAGATCGTGGACCAACTCTTGAAAATCGTCGGTGCGCGCGACGAAGTCCGACTCGCAGTTGACTTCGATCAGCACGCCTAACTGGGCTCCGGGGTGGATGTAGCTGGCGATCACGCCCTGCTTGGTGGAGCGCGCGGATTTCTTGGCCGCGGAGGCGATCCCTTTCTTGCGCAGCACTACCTCGGCTTCGCCCAGGTCGCCCTTGGCCTCCACCAGCGCGGCTTTGCATTCCATCATCCCGGCTCCGGTTCGATCGCGGAGCTGCTTCACTAACTGTGCACTGATCTCCATGGTTCCTCTGTGTTACAGATCCTCTTTTGCCCGCAGATTTTGCCCGTAAGATGCCCGGCGACGCGCAGACCATGCGCTTCTTGCGCCGGAGGCGCCATGCCGGGCTGCAAAGCCCTACGGATTTCCGCTGGACGCTTCGTCGGCCACGGCTTCCGAGCCCGGACCCTTGCGCGGCAGCGAAGTGGACGGCAGATCCTCGTCCGGCATGCTCTCCGACATGAGCTGCTCAGCGTACTTGGGATCGACGTACTCGGAATACTCCGGCATCTCTTCCGCCGGAGTTTCATCTCCGCTAGGAACGATCTTTTCGGGAACGAAATCCTGCTCGCTGGCCAGTTGCCGCCCTTCGATCACCGCCTCCGCGATCTTGTTGGTGAACAGCCGGATGGCGCGCAGCGCATCGTCGTTGCCGGGGATCACGTAATCCACTTTGTCCGGATCGCAATTGGTATCCACCACGGCCACCACCGGAATGCCCAGCTTGCGGGCTTCTTCCACCGCAATCGCCTCTTTGTTCGAGTCGATCACGAACAGCAGATCCGGCAGGCCGTTCATGTCTTTGATGCCGGCCAGGTTCTGGTTCAGGTGCTTGCGCTCGCGCTCCATGCGCACGATTTCCTTCTTGGCGCGCCCACCCCAATCGCCTTCGGTGGCCATCGTGTCCAGTTCCTTCAAGCGCTTGATAGATTTCTGCACGGTGGTCATGTTGGTGAGCAGTCCGCCCAGCCAGCGCTGGTTCACGTAGAACTGGGAGCAGCGGAGAGCTTCCTCGGAGACGGCTTCCTGCGCTTGGCGTTTGGTGCCCACGAAGAGAACGATCTTGCCTTGCGCCGCCATTTCGCCCACGTACCGCATGGCGTCCTTGAACAGTTTCAGGGTCTTCTGCAGATCAACGATGTAAATGCCATTGCGTTCGCCAAAGATGTATTCCTTCATCTTTGGATTCCAGCGCTTGGTCTGGTGCCCGAAATGAACGCCTGCTTCGAGCAATTCCTTCATGCTAATGGACGGCAAAATTCCTCCTGCCTATTTACGAACCCGGACCCACGGTCCAAAGCGGGATTTGCGGCCCGGGGCTGCTGAACCAAACTACCGGCCGCGAATGAACGCGAGTAAACACCCATAGAACTGGTGTTCGCTGGCGAAGATCATGCGGCTAACGCTTCGAGAACTGGAATCGCTTGCGGGCGCCTTTCTGCCCGTACTTCTTGCGTTCATGCTGGCGCGCGTCGCGCGTGAGCATGCCCAGCTCTTTCAGTTTCCCGCGCAGTTCCGAGTTGAACTCGATCAGTGCGCGAGCGATACCCAGCTTGGCGGCACCGGCTTGCCCGTTGGGGCCGCCGCCTGCTGTGGTGATCCAAATATCGAACTTATCGGCCGTTTCCGTGGCCAGAAGAGGCTGCCGCACGATCGCGCGCGCCGCCTCGCTCGGGAAGTAGTGATCGAAGGCACGGCTGTTGACCGTGATCTCGCCTTTCCCGTCCCGCAAGAATACCCTGGCCACCGCTCTCTTGCGGCGGCCCGTTCCGACATGTTGTACAAAAGCCAATTTCGTCAGATCTCCTTACGACGCCAGTGGGACCGGCTTCTGGGCCTGGTGCGGATGCGTCGGACCGGCGTAGACTTGCAGCTTGCGGTACATTTGCTTCCCCAGCTTGCTCTTCGGGAGCATGCCCTGCACTGCTTCTTCCACCATCCGCGTGGGACGCGCCGCTCGCACCTTGCGCGCTGAAGTTTCGGTTAAGCCGCCCGGATATCCCGAGTGCCGGCGATAGAGTTTCTGTTCTTCCTTGTTTCCAGTCAGCCGTACCTTGGCCGCGTTCACCACGATCACGTGGTCGCCGGTATCCAGGAACGGAGTATACGTGGGCTTGTGCTTGCCCATCAGGATCTTTGCCGCCTTACTGGCGATCCTGCCCAGCACCGCATCTTCGGCATCGATCAGGTGCCATTGCCGATCGAGGCTTTCGAGCGATGGAATTGCGGTTTTCATGAAGACAGACCTTCTCCTGCGAGTTCTAGAACCTTATTGAGCTTAGCGAATTCCCGTTCAGCCTGTCAAACCGGCCCGGGGGTGGGGGGTATAATTCTGAGATGAGGCTCGCATTTGCCGCCGCTTTACTGCTGACCTCCAGTGCTTTGGCCGGAATCGTCGAGGATGTGCGCGCCGCTATCGCCCGGAACGACTTCGCGGACGCTGACCGTCAGGTTCAGGCTTATCGCCAGTCGCGCGGAGCCACTCCGGAACTGGCTACCGCCATCGCGTGGCAGGCGCGGGGAGCCCTCGCCGCTAAGAATCTGGACCGCGCCGCCGCGTACGCCGACCAATCCCGCCAAATGATCCTGCCCAATCTGCGCGGGCCACGGGTCGATCACGCCCAGTGGCTGATCGCGATCGGGGCGGCAATCGAGGCGCAAGCGCAAGTGATGGCCGCCCAAGGAGAAACCGCCGAGGCCGTGCTGTTCCTGCGCGAAGAGCTGAAAACCTACACCGGGACGTCAATCCAAGAGCGAGTCCAGAAGAATATCAACCTGTTGAGCCTGGAAGGCAAGCCAGCGCCCGCACTGGAAGCCGCGGTGTGGTTCGGCCCCAAGCCTCCGTCCATCGCCAGCCTGCGCGGGAAAGCCGTGCTGCTCTTCTTCTGGGCGCATTGGTGCCCGGACTGCAAGGCCTCGGTTCCCATCATCGCCGGGCTGATGAAGAAGTACGGCCCGCAAGGACTGGCCCTGATCGGCCCGACCAGATACTACGGCTACGTGGCGAATGGCAACGATGCGACACCCGAAGTCGAAAAGCCGTATATCGAGCAGATCCGCCGCCAGTACTATGCGCCGCTCGCCAATATGGCGGCGCCTTTGAGCAATGCGAATTTCGTCCGATATGGCGCGAGCTCCACGCCGACCCTGGTGATGGTGGATCGTCGGGGGATCGTAAGTTGGTTTCATCCGGGCGCGGCCACCGAGCGGGAACTGACCGTGCAGATTGAACGGGCCCTACGATGACGGCCTCTGCAATAACGAGACGCGCGGTCTATGCTCTGGCGGCGTTGTTGCTTTGGCAGGCGGACGCCTTCCAAACTCCTGGCACGCATCCCGTTACCGGGCGCAAAATCGCCGGCGTCATGGGCATGAATGGCGCGGACTGGCTGGTCCGGCCCGAGCGCGAATCTGAGGAGCAGCCCGAAAAGGCCTTGGACGCACTGAACCTCAAGCCCGGCATGGTGGTGGCCGACATCGGCGCGGGCGTCGGATACATGAGCCTGCGCATGGCCAAGCGCGTGGGTCCCTCGGGCAAGGTGTACGCCAACGACCTGCAGCCCGAGATGCTCGCTAAACTGCGCGAGAACGCCGCGAAGGCCAAGATCAACAACGTGGTGACTGTGCTGGGTGACGTCGCCGATCCCAGGCTCCCCGCGAATACGATGGACCTGGTGATTTTAGTCGACGTCTATCACGAGTTCTCGCAGCCGCAACAGATGCTGCGGAAGATCCGCGAAACGCTCAAGCCCGACGGAAGATTAGTCCTGCTCGAGTACCGTGCCGAGGATCCCAACGTCCCGATCATCGCCGAGCACAAGATGACGGTCGGGCAGGTGAAGGCCGAGCTCGAAGCGGTAGGGTTCGTTTTGCAGCCGGTGATCGAGACGCTGCCGCGGCAGCACATTTTGATCCTCACCAAAGCTGCCGCTAAGGTAGCCGGTCAAGCTAGGTAAGCCGCTTCGCGCCTGAAAGTTGCTGCAACTCCTGGACGATGGCGGAAGCTCGGTCAGTATCCCAAGTGTGCATGGGGTTCCATGGTCTATTGTATTTCCATATGCGCTATTCGTTCCTGGTGGACACTTATGAAACCGAACGGCTCAAAGTGATGGGCGTGTGGAGCATGTTCCGCGACGAGGATCTACCGGTCCGGCCGCATCCGACCGATACCCGCGGCCTCAGTGTGCTGGAACAGATGCGACACCAATGTCAGAGCGAAAATGCCTTCTTTTCCAGGATGTTAGGGATTGATGTGGGGGCTCCCCCGCTTCCGGCGGAGGAGACTAGGCTTGGGTTCGTTTTGCAGTACAGAGAGGATTCCTCAAAACGTCTTGCCGCCTTGCGGACAAAAGACGAAGCCTGGTGGGAGGAGGAGGTGGCGTTTTTCGACGTGCGGCGGAGCCGGGCCTGGATCATGGTGCGGCGGATTGCACACACTTCGCATCATCGCGGGCAGCAGATGGCAATGCTCAGGATGCTCGGCCGGGAGGTGTTCAGCGTGTACGGCCCGACCGCCGACACGGGGAAGGAGGTTGTTTATAAACCACTAACGCTGTAGTTCCGGCAGCAGCCTGAGCGCGTTATCGCGCTCGATCGCACGCAGGTCCTTGGCGGGAAAGCGCTGCGCGATGAGGCCTCCGGTCACTTCAGCGGCGGTGCGGAACGGGTAATCGGTGCCGAACAGAATCTGCGACGGCGGCGCGACTTTCAGTAAAGCCGCCAGAGCCGGCGGGCTGTTGCCCTGAGCCGTGTCGTAATAGAGCTTCTTCAGTTCGTACATCAGGCCCTTCGGCAAGACCCGCTCCTTACCTTTCATGGTCCCTTCCTGATACACGAACCGGCTGAGCAGGAAGGGCACGGTCCCGCCGGCGTGCGACAGGATCCAGCGAATGTCGGGATAGCGCGCGGCCGTGCCGCTGAACAGCAGGCTGGCGGCGGTGCGAGTGGTGTCGGTGGCCCACTCGATCATCACCGCCGGGACTTCGTTTTTCAGATTGCCGCAGCAGGCGGCCGTGGTCGGATGCGTGTAAACGACTGCCTTGCGCCGGTTGAGCTCGGTCCAGACGGGCGCGAAGGCCGCGTCTCCCAGCCATTGGTCGCCGTAGCTGGTGAGCAGACCGATGCCATCGGCTTTAAGCGTGTCGAGCGCGTACTCGATTTCACGCAGGCTGCCATCGATATCCGGCAAAGGCAGCGCGGCAAACAGGCCGAAGCGGCCGGGATGATCCTTGGCAGTCATGGCTCCGTAGTCGTTGACAATCCGGGCCAGGCGGCGACCCTCCTCAACATCTCCGAACCAGACGCCCGGCGAACTCAGCGAGAGGACCGAGGTCGCGATGCCGCCCTTATCCATTTCTTCGATGGATTGCGCCGGGGACCAAGCCGGCTGGCCTGCTGCGCGGTTACCGATCGCAGTGCGGTAGGCGGGCGGAAAGAGATGATGGTGGACGTCGATGCGATGGGGCGTGGGCGCCCCTTTCGCGATCGAACCACCTGCAAGAGTGGCCAATCCTGCTAGAAACTCGCGCCGTCGAAGAAGCAACATGGGAACGATTCTACACCTCGACGATCTCCCCTGGAGCATTGTAGTCGCTATAGCGGATCCAGGTTGGACGGACACGGAAATGCGTAATGCCTTTCCACGCCAGATGGTCGCGGCATTCGGGATAGGCGGCGAAATAGGTTTCGAGAATCCGGTCGCGCTCGGCGCCGGTCGGTTCATCGGCGATGCCTTCCAGTTGCACCGTGATTTCGGCGTCCCACCCGATGACGAAAGCGATTTTCGGATCGGCGCGGAGGTTGCGGCATTTGCGAGTTGTGTCGAGGGTGTCGAAGATAATCTCCAGTTCGGGCGTGACGGCGATGCCGACCACGGCGGCCTGCGGATCACCTGAAGGAGAAACCGTCGACTGTACTCCCAGGCGGTGCTTTTGCAGAAACGGTAACAGGTCGGCGCGGGTCATGGCCATGAGTATATCCGCGACAATAGACGTGAGGAGAACCATCATGAAGCGAACCGCACAGGCAAAATGGCAGGGCGATCTGAAGACCGGCTCAGGCGAGATCTCGATGGCGAGCGGCACATTGTCGCATACGCCTTACTCATTCCACAGCCGCTTCGAGCAGGGGAAGGGAACCAATCCGGAAGAATTGCTGGCCGCGGCGCATGCGGGCTGCTTCACCATGGCGCTCTCGAATCAGCTCGCGCAGGCGGGGTTTAAGGCCGAGAGTCTCGAGACCACTTGTACCATCACGTTGGAGCAAAAGGACGGCGGGTTCGCCATCACCGAAAGTCATCTGGAGCTGAAGGCCAAAGTGCCCGGCGCGACCCGGGAGGCATTCGATAAGGCGACCGCGGGAGCGAAATCGGGCTGTCCGGTGTCAAAGCTGTACAACACCAACATCACGCTGGACGCGAAATTAGAAAGTTAACTCCTACTCGCACCGCAGCGCATCGACCGGACTCACCCGCGTCGCGCGCCGGGCAGGGAGCCAGACCGCCAAAAGAGCCACTATGCTCAAGAGCACGGGCACGCCGATGAACACCATCGGATCGCGGGCCTTCACGCCATACAGCAGGCTCCCGATCAGCTTGGTTAGCCCGAACGCTGAACCCACGCCGATGATGACCCCCGCCAGCGCCAGGCGCATGCCCTGGAAGATGACCATATTGCGCACGGATCCGGATTCAGCGCCGAGCGCCAGCCGGATTCCGATTTCCTGGGTGCGCTGTTCCACCGAATACGCCATCAGGCCATAGATCCCAATGGCCGCGAGCAAAAGCGCTGTGACTGCGAAGATCGTGAGCACCAGCGTGTTGAAATCGGTGTTGGCCGTGGAGCGGGACACCACCTCGTCCATGGTGCGGATGGGCGCCAGCGCGAGCCCGTCACTCACATCGCTCAGCTCTTTTTGAATTGCCGGAATCAGCGTGTGGGGCTCGACGCGTGTCCGCACGATCCAGGCGAGCGGGGTGAGCCGCGAATTGAGCGCATTGATCCCATCGGGCAGTTGCGCTTGGGGAATGTACATGGTCGGGCCCGGATTATTGTTCAGTCCGGTGTCGCGAACGTCGCTGACCACGCCGACGATCTGACGCGGGGGATCGTCGAATTCCGGTCCTACGCCCTTCCCGATGATGATGCGGTCGGCCAGCGGATCGCCTTGCGTCCAGAACTGCTTGGCCATGGCCTGATTGATGACCGCGACGGGCGGCGCGCCGATCCCGTCCTGATCGCTAAAAGCACGGCCGCGGAGGACCGGAATCTTGAACACGTCGAAATATCCGGGAGAAGCGATCATGTACCGTCCGCCGCCGTGTGAAGCGCCCTCGAGCGGCCGGCCCACGATGATAAACGGTAGCCCATATCCGCCTTCGAGCGGAACGCAGCAGGTAGCCCCGGCGGTTTCGACGCCGGGCAAAGCCTTGAGGCGCTCGGTGCCCAGCCGCACCAGTTGATCGACCCCCGCCGTCTTTACGAAGCGTGGTCCGCTGAGCGACATCCGGAGCGTCAGCACGTTGTGCGATTCAAAACCGGGGTTGACTGATCGAAGCGCGGTAAAGGTCCGCAAGAGCAGCGCGGCTCCGATCAGAAGGATCAGCGCCAGCGCGGTTTCGGTCACCACCAGTACCGAACGAGCCTTGTTGTGTCGGAAGCTGGTTCCACCGCGGCCGGTGGACTCCTTGATCGTGCTGCTGAGATCGGTACGCGAGGCCTGAAGCGCCGGAAACAGACCGAACAAGATTCCCGTGGCCAGGGAAAGCGCGAGCGTGAACAGGACGACGCGGATATCCATCGATACGGCGTTGCCTTGCAATCCCACACGCGGGATATTCCCGGGATTCAAGCTCAGAATGCCGCGAATACCTGCGTATCCGAGCACCAGCCCGAGCGCTCCACCGGTCATCGACAAGACCACGCTTTCCGTAAGCAGCTGACGAATGATTCGTCCGCGTCCGGCGCCGATCGCGGCGCGGATCGCGATTTCCCGCCTGCGCCCTGTCGCGCGGGCCAGCAAAAGATTGGCGACGTTGGCGCATGCAATCAACAGCACGAAGCCTACGGCGCCCAGCAGAACCCAGAGAAGCGTGCGCACCCCGCTCACCAGCACTTCACCCAAGGGTTGCACTCCAAAGGTCCCCTTGGGACCAAGACTATTCGGATAGTTCTTCCGAAAGCCCTCGGTCGCGGCCTTCAGCTGTGCATCCGCGGCGGCCAGGGTTACGCCCGTCTTCAGTCGCCCCGCCACTTGAAAGTAGTTCCCCTGGTCGGTGCTGTACGGATCGAGCCGGAACGGCACGTAGACATCCGGGGGTTGGTCGATCTCGATCTTCAGGCTGGGGCCGGCCACTCCGATGATTTCGTGCGGGGATCCGCTCAGCGTGATGGTTTTGCCGATCACGTTGGGATCCGAACCGAATCGGCGCTGCCAGAATCCATAGGCCAGCACCGCAACATCGCGCCCGCCGGGAAGATCTTCTTCCTTCGTGAAGGTTCTGCCGTAAACCGTCGTGGCGCCGAACAAGGAAAAGAAATCCGCGCTGGCTTGGGTTTCCTGGATCTGCTCCGGCAGATCGCCGGCTTTGTAGTTGGCGACGCCGAAGCGCCAGGCGCACACGTCCTGGAAGGATTGCGTCTGGGACCGCCAGAAGTTGAACTTCACCGGCGATGCACCGCCACCCGAGCCTTGCGGCGACACGTTCATGAACATGACAATCCGCTCGGGGTCGGGGAAATTCACCGGCTTGAGTAGAACCGTGTTGATGAGGGAAAAGATAGCGGTGTTGGCCCCCACGCCGAGCGCCAAGGCCAGGACTGCCGTCACGGTGAATCCGGGAGAATTCAGGAACATCCGGATGGAGTGCTTCAGGTCTTGCAAAAAGGATCCCATTGGGTCAGCTCCTTGCCGGTTCTTCGTTACTCACAACGCAGCGCATCCATCGGACTGACGCGAGTCGCGCGCCGGGCGGGGACCCACACTGCGATCAGGGCCACCAGGCTCAACAGCACCGGCACGCCGATGAACACCATCGGATCGCGGGCCTGCACGCCGTAGAGCAGGCTCGCGATCAACTTGGTCAGGCCGTACGCGGAAGCCACGCCGATGACGACCCCGATCAGCGCCAGGCGCATGCCCTGAAAGACAACCATGTTTCGCACAGTCGAGTACTGCGCACCGAGCGCCAGCCGGATGCCGATTTCCTGCGTGCGCTGTTCCACCGAGTAGGCCATCAGGCCGTAGATTCCGATTGCGGCGAGGAGCAGCGCGGTGCCGGCGAAGATGGTGAGCGCGAGCGTGTTGAAATCTTGATTGGCCGTGGATCGGGAGACGATTTCATCCATACTTCGGATCGGCGCCAACGCGAGCCCGCCGCTGGCGTCCGTCAGCTCCTGCTGAATCGGTTTGATGAGGGAATGTGGTTCCACCTTAGTCCGCACCACCCAAGCAAGAGACGACAGACTCGTGAGTTGCTTATTCAAGCCGTCTGGAAGCTGTGCCTGCGGGACGTACATGGTCGGGCTGGGGTCGCTTTCCAGCCCGTTATCGCGGATGTCGCTCACCACGCCGACGATCTGGCGGGAGGTGTCCTCGAAATCCTTACCCAGGCCTCGTCCAATGATCAGCTGATCGGAGAGAGGATCTCCCTGCGGCCAGAACTTCTTCGCCATGGCCTCATTGATGATGACCACCGGATCGGTTCCCTTGGCGTCCCGGTCGGAGAACGCGCGCCCGCGCAGGAGAGGGATCTTGAACACCTCCAGGTAATCCGCCGTGGTGATCATGTAACGTCCGCCGCCGGTGGACGGGCCGTCTAGCGGACGGCCCACGATGATGAATGGAAGGCCGAACCCGCCCTCTAGCGGGACACAACACGTAGCCGCAGCCTTTTCCACGCCGGGCAAAGCCTTGAGGCGTTCTCTTCCTTGAGCGAGCAACTGATCGACGGTGGCCGTTTTCTCGAAGCGCGGATCGTTCAACAGCATCCGCAGCGTCAGGACGTTGTGCGAACTGAACCCGGGATTGACGGCTCGGAGCGCGGCGAATGTCCGCAGCAACAGCGCCGCTCCAATCAGCAGCACCATCGCCAGCGCCGTTTCCGTAATCACCAGCAGTGAACGAGCCTTGTTGTGGCGGAAACTGGTTCCGCCGCGGCCGGAGGATTCCTTGATGGTGCTGCTCAGATCCGTTCGTGAAGCTTGCAGTGCCGGAATCAGGCCAAACAAGATCCCCGTGGCGAAGGAGATCCCGAGAGTGAACAGCACCACCATCCCGTCCATCGAAACCGCGGAGCCCTGCAAGCCGACTCGCGGGATGTTCCCGGGATTGATACTCAAAATTCCCTTAATGCCGAGAAACCCAATGACCAGCCCTACGACACCGCCGGTGATCGAGAGCAGTACGCTTTCGGTGAGCAGCTGCCGTATGATCCGTCCGCGGCCGGCTCCAACGGCCGCACGAATGGCCATCTCGCGCCTGCGGCCGGTCGCACGCGCCAGTAAAAGATTGGCGACGTTGGCGCATGCGATCAACAGCACGAAACTCACTGCGCCCAGCAACACCAGGAGCAACGTGCGCACACCGCGGACTAGCGACTCGCGCAACGGATCGACCCCGAAGTACACGTTTTTGTTGAACGTTGGATACTTGCGACGAAACTCCTCGGTAGCGACCTTGAACCGCGCGTTGGCGTTCGCCAGGGAAACTCCGGCCTTAAGATGCCCCCCTGTGTTGAAGTACCGAGCTTGATCCGTGCTGCTAGGATCGATCTGAAACGGGGTGTAGATGTCGGGCGGCTGATCGATCTCAATCTTCAGGCCGGGACCGGTGACGCCGATGATTTCGTAGGGAGCTCCGCTCAGGACGAGAGTCTTGCCAATCACGCTCGGATCCGAAGCGAAACGCCGTTGCCAAAATCCATAGGAGAGCACGGCTACTTTGGGTCCGCGCGGGAGATCCTCTTCCTTCGAGAAGGTGCGTCCATAGAGTGCGGTCGCGCCGCACAGCGGAAAGAAGTCGGCACTGGCCTGTGTTACCTGGACCTGTTCGGGATTGCCGCCGGAATTGTAGTTCGCGACTCCAAACCGCCACGCCGCGGCGTACTCGATCGTTTCCGTTTGCGCTTTCCAGAAGTTAAACATGGCTGGCGAGCCGCCGGTGCCAGTACCGTCCGGATAGACCGTGGTGAAGAAGACGAACCGGTCTGGATCGGGATACGGCATGGGCCGCAGCAGAACGGTGTTGATGACCGAGAAGATCGCGGTGTTCGCGCCAACGCCAAGCGCCAAAGCGAGAACGGCGGTAAGGGTGAATCCGGGGGAATGAAGGAACATCCGGATGGAATGCTTGAGGTCTTGCAAGAAGGATTCCATGGGCCTGGGTCGGCTCCTCTGACTGTATACGCTTCCAGCCCGGAAACGTTTCCAAAAAAGAAAGCGCCGGGAGAGGATTTGACTCCCCCGGCGCCCTTTTTGTTCCGACTGTTAGTTAAGCCTTGACTGACTTGTGCGGGTCGATGATGAACTTCTTGGCCGCGCCCTTGTCGAAGTCCTTATAGCCCTGCGGCGCTTCGTCCAGCGAAATGAGCGTGGCATTGACCGCCTTGGCGGGATGCACCTTATCGTACAGGATGGCCGTCATGAGCTGGCGGTTGTAACGCAGTACCGGGCACTGGCCGGTGTGGAAAGAGCAGGACTTCGCCCATCCCAGGCCGATGCGAATGGAGAGCGCGCCGATCTTTGCATTTGCGTCGATACCACCCGGATCGCCGGTGACGTACAGACCGGGGATACCGATCGAACCACCCGCGCGGACCACTTCCTGGAGGGAGTTCAGCACGGTCGCGGGACGTTCCACGCCGGCATCCTTGCCCTGTCCGTGCGCTTCGAAGCCGACGCAATCCACCGTGCAGTCGACCACCGGCTCACCGACGATCTGCTCGATCTGCTGGGCCAAAGTCGCGTCCTTGCGCAGGTCGATGGTCTCGCAGCCGAAGCTCTTGGCCTGTGCCAGACGCTCCGGAATCATGTCACCGACGATGACGACGGCCGCTCCCAGCAACTGGGCTCCCGCTGCCGCCGCCAGACCAACCGGGCCCGCGCCTGCGATGTAGACCGTAGTACCCGGTCCAACGCCGGCTTGCACGCAGCCGTGGAAACCGGTGGGGAAGATGTCGGACAGAAGGGTCAGGTCCTTGATCTTCGCCATCGCCTTTTCTTTGTTTGGGAACTTGATCAGGTTGAAATCGGCGTAGGGAACCAGGACGTATTCCGCCTGCCCGCCGACCCATCCGCCCATGTCCACATAGCCGTACGCCGCGCCCGGACGAGCCGGATTCACGGTCAGGCAGATGCCGGTCTTGCCTTCGCGGCAATTGCGGCAACGCCCACAGGCGATGTTGAACGGCACCGTCACCAGGTCGCCGACGTTGAGCATTTCGACGTCGCTGCCCTTTTCGATGATTTCGCCGGTGATTTCGTGGCCCAGGATCAGGCCTTGGGGGGCAGTGGTGCGGCCGCGAACCATGTGCTGATCCGATCCGCAGATGTTAGTGGTCACGACTTTCAGGATGACGCCATGAGGAGCGTCTTTCCCGCCGAACGGGTCTGTCTCGCTCTTCGGCATCTTCAGCTTGGGGTAGGGGATGGACTGAACTTCCACCACGCCCGGCTTGATATAAGCTACTCCACGATTCGTTGCCATACTTCCTGTCTCCTTTTATCCTTCATCACTCTGTCTGTCAGCGCACTTGCGCTTTAAACTTGCGGGGTGATACGACCAGCGGCCGCGAAACTCGTCATGAATCATCACTCAGCGTATTTGTTTCAGGCGCACTCGCGGGATCGCGAACTCTATCTGGACGCCTTTCCCACGCTATGCGCTCAAGAATTATACCCCAACTTCCGCAAGTGCAGAAGTAGTGTTGAGACGGGATGGATCGAGATCGCGTTACAAATGAGCTACGCGGATGAATAAGCCGGCCAGAGCGCCGCCAATCAGCCCGCCCAGCACTGGAACCGACAGACCGTAACCGAAGTCCGAGCCGCCTTTGCCGGGGATTGGGAGGATGGCGTGGGCAATCCGCGGACCCAGGTCGCGCGCCGGGTTAATGGCGAATCCAGTGGTGCCCCCCAAACCGGAGCCGATGGCCCACACCATCGCGCCCACCAGGAATGGGACTAATCCAGGCGCCGGAGACGTCTTGACGATGGAAGCAATCGTGAGGACGAGCAGAAATGTGCCGATGACTTCGCTGATCAAATTGGCGACGGTGTTCTTAATGGCAGGTCCGGTCGAGAAGCAGGCAAGTTTCGAACCTGCATCGGGCGTTTCCTTCCAATGCGGCAAGAAGTGAATCCACACCAACATCCCGCCGACGAACCCGCCTAAAACCTGGGCGATCAGATAAGGCAGAAATTTGCTGAAGTCCCCGGAAGAAATAGCGAATGCCAGTGTGACGGCAGGATTGATGTGGGCATCGCTGCTTCCGCAGGCGATCGCGGTGAAGACTCCAGCCACCACGCCCAGGCCGAAGCCGAAAACGATGGTCAGCCAACCCGCGGCCGATCCCAGCGTCTTCTTCAAAACAACATTGGCGACAACACCGTTACCGATCAACACGAGAACCAGAGTTCCCATGAATTCGCCGAACAAACGTGGGTCCATACAGCTCCTTTGGAGGCTTGAGTGGTACGTTCTGTTGCTAGTTACGAACTACGGAGCTTGCGGAGTTTCGTGACGCGGCCGATTTCGACCCACTCGGCCACGAAGATGTTGCCGACGTGGTCAAAGCACGCGCCGTGCGGGTTGACGAACTGACCTGGGACGAATTTGCTGCGGTCGTCAGTAGTCCGGGGCGGGTTGCCGACGAGGCCTTCGCCCAAGTGAGCCACAACCTTGTTGTCCTTATCGAGAAGGGTGACGCGGGACGCCAGGTCGGGCACTACAATCATCCCTTTGTGCTCGTGGAAATGGCAAGGCTGAAGCGTTCCCGCTACAACATCAATGGGCTTGTCATCAAGCGTGTAGCGCACGATGCGCTGGTTGCCGCGATCGGCCACCAGCAAGATGGGCTTGGCGGGATCGCGCAGATCGATCATGTTGCCGTGCGGATTGTTCATCGACTCGATGGGCTGGTTTCGCGGCACGCCGGGTTGACCGGGCTGCCGCGGAGGAGCAGCCGCTCTGCCACCGCCACCGCCGCCTTTAGCCTGGTCGGGAGCCGGACCTTTCGCTTGATCGCCGCCCGGGCCGCCGGGACCCTTACCCTGGCCACGACCTCCACCTCCGCCGGGGGCGGCTCCAGCAGGCGCCGCAGGAGGACCGCCGAACGTGTTCACCAGCTTGGGATACGAATTCCCCTTCTGGCTGTAGTGGAACATGTAGTAGGAACCGTAGCCGTCGCCGACCCAGAAATCGCCATTAGGGGCGATCGCGAAGTTAGTGGGTCGATAGTTCAGACCGGGCGCGCCGGGGCCCTTCGTGTAGGGTTTGGAGTCCTGGGGATAGCCCATGGTCCAAACTTCCTCGCCTTTCAGTGTGCGCTTGGAGACGATGCCGTGCTTCTCGTCGCAGAAGTAGAGGTACTCGTCCTTGCCTTCCTTGCTCAAGAACAAGCCATGCGCGCCGCCGCGGAACATGGGGCCGAAGGAGCGGACAAACTTGCCCTTCTCATCGAAAACCACGACGCTGTCGGCGCTGGGGCTGTCCGCGTACACCGTGTGGTGGATGTAGATATGGCCTTGCGAATCTTCCACCACGCTGTGGGTGTTGCCGTACTTAATGTTCGAGGGCAACTGGCCCCAGTCGTGGATGCACTCGTACTTGTACTCGCCTTCGCCGATGATGGGGTTCTTGGTTCCGGCCTTGTCTTCCGATCTCAGAATGTAAGGCGCCGCTACCACGGCTCCGGCAGCCAGAAAACCACGTCGTGTCATATCGTCCATATGTGCGTGTTCCTTTCGGTCTCAGGCCATTATACGACGCTGTTGTGCTTACGGCTGAACCGCGGGGAGCATCTTCTCGTCGCCGGTCATCAGACACTTGGGATGACCGAATCCGCCCGCGCTCTGGCCATTCGTGCCGATATCGAACACGATGTTGTCGGGCCGCTGAGGATCGCCGGAAACGCCGCCCACTCCCGTCAGGTGATCGAGCCCGAGATTCTTGCGCAGACGCCAGGCGATGGAGTGATCGGCGCAGGAAGTATCGCCGCTGACACCGATGCCGCCGACCATTTTCTTGCCGGTAGCGAAGAGCGCGAGCCCGCCGCCAAAGACGTTGACGCCGCCGATTTTGCTGCCCTTCATGGGATCGGTAGCAGTGCCGTAGGCGGCGGATGGGACTTTGTAGCCAGCGTCTTCATTGACCGGGTTGCTGAACTGCAGCCCGTAGAGGCTTCCGCCGGGCTGGACTGCCGAGAACAGGTTCGCCGTGGAGAGCGCCAGGCCGTTAGCTTGCCCGGAGCCATCGCTGCTCGATCCGGAGTCGAGACCGAACGCGTTGGCGGTATTTGCTTTCTGGGCCGAGATCACCCGGCTGCCCGGCCACTGCGAGAAACGATCCTTGCCGGAGAACGCCACGGCGCACACCACTCCGTCGCGGTCCACAATGGTAGCCCACATGTGGTTGTTCAGCCCGCTGGTTTCATCCTTGGTGGCCTGAATCAGCGCGGCTTTCAACTTGGCGTGATCCGGCAGACTGGCGCAAGTTTGTGCGCTGGCGGCTCCTGCGGTACAGGCCAATGCCACGACGAAAGTGGCTGCTCCGGTGAAGAAATTCCTCTGCGACATGCGATCTCCTTCTCTATCGTGACTGGACGCTGCAGGCCGTGCGGCCTGAAGGGGATTATACACCGGTTGGACCGTGGTTTTTCAAAGAAAAACAGGAGGTTGTTGGCTTTCGAAGCCCTCAACCCCCTGTTTAACGAAACCAGAAATTGTATGCTTACGGTTTGCCGAATTTCGCCGCGTCGATCGCGACGTTCGTTTTCACGCTGGTAATCTTCGCTGTCCACCTTCCGTCCAGCCAAAGGAAAGTTTCTTCGAACGGGAACTTGATCCCTCCGACGTCTCGATAATCGGCGAAGTCCACTTGCGACGGAGCGCGTCCGATCGGTGACGAGGTGTAGATAATCATTCGCGAAAGAAGGTTGGTCTTGGTGTCGAAGTACAGCGTAACCAGCAGGCCTCTGGCGGTGCCGCCCTGAACAATGTTGAAGTCCCGATCCCCGAGGCTTTCCATTTGGCCCACGCGCCAATTCGTGAAGAGCGTCTTGATCAGTCCGGGGAACGCCATCTGGGCGTCGAATCGGACGCCGTCCAGACCAGTTCCCGTCACTTCGTATTCGCCTAACAGCCCGCGTGGCGTTTTGATCCAGCCCGTGCGGCCGTCGAAGGCCCAAAGGCTGGTCCCGCGCTCGGGGTGATCCTTGTAACTAATCTCGGTGGTTTTCTGGTTCGGAGACTTCGCGTAGATGTTGAATTCGCCCTCTCCGCCCAACCCCTCGTATCCCACGCTCTTGCCGGTCGCAATATAGCTTGTCAGGCCGGCCAGCCGTTGCGCTCCACCCAAGGCCGCGATGTATTTGTCGAAAATTGCAGCCGCGGACTGCCCTGGCACTGCTCGGATGACGTCATCTCTCTCCGAATTGGGACTGCTGTAGACCGCATCCAGCGCGATGGTGGTGGCAGGAATTTCGCGGCCATGATGACATGTCCAACAGGTCACCATCTGCACTCCCGCGAAGTTGGTCTTGTTAATGTTCCCCAACATCTCAATCATCTTGCGCGCGGTCTTCTTTTGCGGGGTGTCGATCACAAAATCCGCCTTGTCGGAGCCGGCGCCGGGGTGACAGTCCGCGCAATCCAGGCCCAGGTCGTCGGTAAGGACTCCCATGGCCAGGATGAAATCGTCCGGGCTAAGCGCGCCGAGCGTGGGGGTGGTGACGTTCTTGAAGAACTGTGCGGCTGTGGGTTTCCCGGAAGCGGCGGCTTTGCCTTGATCCGCAGCCTTGCTCTGGGTGGCAGCTTTCCCTTGAGCGGCCTTGCCCTGCGCCGCAGCCTGACCGAGCAACTTCACGCCGGTCAGTCCGATCACAGCCATTAGACCGGCCGCAAGAGCCGCCTTCGACAAGAATTTCATGGTGTTTCCCTCCCAGGGAGCGGTATAACTGATTCCCTCCGGACTGAACAGCCGGACGAATCATATGCAAGATGAGCGGAAGCATGACTGCAACCGCTCATCCCGCTGAGGTTGTCTGAAATGTACTGTAACGCTTACTGCTCTTTACCCTTGCCCTTGCCTTCGGTCTCCGAGGAGCCGGCGAAGACTTGGCGGCCGTCGGCCAACTTCACCGTGCGGGCATTGGCCAGCTTGGAGCCGTCCTTCGCCAGCGATCCAGTGATTGTGACCGTGTCACCCTTCTTCAGCGAGTTCCGCGTCCAACCCTGGCGCATCAGGCCGTTGGGGCTCCCCAGCTCGAGTTCCCAGTTGGCCACTTCGCCTTTTTCGTCCTTCACGTCGATATAGAAACGAGCGTGAGGGTTCATCCACTCGACGTTGGTCACTGTTCCAGTCAGCGTCACAGGCTTGGCCGAATCATATTCGGCGGCAAACGAGTGATGCGCCAACATGGGCACAGTGCACAGAAACAGTCCTAGTCCCGCAACCATCACAGCAAGCAATTTAGCCTTCATTTGGCAAACAACCTCCATCCACTTTGGGTATATGAGTAGGTACAAGCCCCGCCCAACATGCTAGCATACACGCCGCTGAGTTAGGGGTCAAGAGCCTTGCTTGGTGGGCGACACAACTTCGAGTGGGGTTACCGAGTCCAAAAGAATCCAGCAGGGAATCGCCGCGGCGTAAAGGACTGCCGAAATATAAAACGCGACGTTCCAGTTGTTATTGGTCCAGGCAAGCACGTAGCCGATCACGGCCGGGGCGACAGCCCCACCCAGGTTTCCCCAACTGTTCATCGCACCCGACAGCGTCCCGGCGTAACGACCGCCCATGTCCATCGTGGCTGCCCAAGAGGGCGGCATGGCTAAATCGTTGAAAAAGCTAGCCAGGGAAATCGAAATGACGGCAGCTCGGGCATCCTGTATATGGGTGGTGGCCAGCAGCCATGCGCAGGCGCCTGTATAGCCCAAACTGGCGACAATACGGCGGGTACGGTCCACGCTCTTGGTCCAGCGGAGCAGGCGCTCACCCAGGAACACGCTGACGGGATTCCCCAATCCGCCCATAAATAAAGGGAGCACGCCGAACATGGCCGCCTGCGCCACGTCCATTCCGCGGGCTTCGCGCAGATACGTTGGCAGCCAGGTGATGTTGAAATACCAGCCGTAGGACAAAAAGAAATACTGCCAGCACAGCAGCCACACGCGTCCCGAGCTGACCAGCTTTCGCCACGGCCCAGCGGAATGGCCCGAGGGCCGATAAGAACCGCGCAGAAGCTCGCGCTCGGCGTCATTCAGCTTGGGATTATCCAGCGGGTTGTCGCGATACCACAGGAAAAATGCGAGCGCCCAGAGCACTCCTAATCCTGCGAACAACTCGAAAGCGTGCCGCCATCCGACCCAGGTGATGACGGCCGCCGCCAGAGGAGGCGTGAACGCGCCTCCCCACCGCGCGCTCATCCACATCAATCCCTGGGCGCGTACGCGTTCGCGATCCGGAAGCCAGACCGTGAACATCTTGGTTAGGTTCGGGAAGCAGCCTGCCTCGCCGGCTCCGAAGAGGAATCGCGCCGTCACCAGAGACGCATAGTTCCACGCCCAACCGGTGGCAGCAGTGAAGAACGACCACCACAACACGATTCGGAGAATCACGCGGCGGGGGCCCATCCGATCGCCCAGGAATCCGCCGGGGATTTCGAACAGCGAGTAGGCCAGTGCGAAAGCCGTCAGCACCCAACCCTTCTGGATCGAATTCAGATCAAGGTCCTTGCCGATGTACGGCAAGGCGAATGAAATCGCCACGCGGTCGATGTAGGTGATGACCGCCAGGATGACGGTGAACACCAGGACCCAGTAGCGAACCCGCGTGGGCCGCATGGTGGCAGTGGCAGACACAGGCTCGATCTTCTCACGTGTGATAGTATTTTGGCGAAATGCGCACCCTAAGCCTTCTTTCTGTCTGGACTGCCGCGGCGGTTCTACTCACCGCGCAGCCCCGTACCCTCGACATCTATTGGATCGATGTGGAGGGCGGCGCATCCACGCTGATCATCGCGCCCTCGGGCGAATCGCTATTGGTGGACACGGGCTTTCCGGGAAACGACGACCGCGATGCCAAGCGGATACAGGCGGCCGCGGTGGCCGCGGGCCTGACCAGGATCGACAACCTGGTGATCACGCACTTTCACGGCGACCACGTGGGCGGCCTAGCGGCTCTGTCGAAGGCGATGCCGATTCGCAAGATCTGGGACCATGGCGAGTCGATTGAAGCGTCGCAGCAGAAGGGCGCGACGCTGTGGCTGGACTATCTCGCGGTAGCGGGGAGCAAGCGGACCGTCGTGAAGCCGGGCAACAAAATCCCCTTTGCCGGAAACGTGGATATCACGGTCGTTAGCGCGAACGGCGAAGTGATCTCCGAGCCGATAAACAAGGGCTTCGTCAACAAACTCTGTGATGGCGCCGAGCGCAAGCCCACCGATAACACCGAGAACTCGCGCAGCACCGGCTTCCTGCTGACCTACGGAAAGTTCACGTTCCTCGACGTGGGCGATCTCACCTGGGACCGGGAAATGATGCTCGGCTGCCCGGTGAACAAGGTCGGCGAGGTCACACTGATGCAGGCTACGCATCATGGTTTTTCGAACGGCCAGTCCGGCGCGCCCGCTCTGATCTGGTCCGTGAAGCCGCAAGTGGTGGTGGTGAACAACGGCGCGCGCAAGGGTTTCAGCAACGGCGGCTATGAGACCATCGCCAAGATTCCGGGGATCGAGGGAATCTGGCAGGGCCACAAGGGTGCGATGAACGACGCTTCTCACAACACCTCCGACGATATGATCGCCAACCTGGATGAGGGTGCGGCGGACAAGGGCAACTGGATCAAGGCGTCGGTGTCGAGCGACGGCAAGTTCACGGTTACAAACAATCGGAACAAGTTCAGTAAATCGTATACTTCCCGTTAGTGTCCAAGTCTAAACTTCGTTCTACTCACTGGTTCGGCCTCCAGGACCGCGACGGGTTCATTCATCGTTCCTGGATGAAGAATCAGGGTTTCCCGCCTGATCTCTTTGATGGCCGGCCGGTCATCGGCATCTGCAACACTTTCTCCGAGCTGACTCCGTGCAATGCGCACCTGCGGCAGGTGGCCGATCGGGTCAAGCGCGGCGTGTACGAAGCCGGCGGATTTCCCCTGGAATTCCCAGTGATGTCGCTGGGGGAGACCAACATTCGCCCCACGGCGATGCTGTTCCGCAATCTGGCCAGCATGGACGTGGAGGAATCGATTCGCGGCAATCCCATTGATGGTGTAGTGCTGTTATGTGGCTGCGACAAAACCACTCCATCGCTGCTGATGGGCGCGGCGAGCTGCGATGTGCCCGCCATCGTGGTCTCGGGTGGGCCGATGCTCAACGGTAACTTTCATGGCGAACGGATCGGTTCGGGTACCGGCGTGTGGCAGATGAGCGAGGACGTGCGCGCGGGCAAGATGAAGATCGCCGATTTCTTCGAAGCCGAGGCGTGCATGTCACGATCGGCGGGCCACTGCATGACCATGGGCACTGCATCGACCATGGCCAGCATGGTGGAAGCACTCGGCATGGGCCTGCCGCACAACGCCGCGATACCCGCTGTTGACTCTAGGCGGTATGTATTAGCGCAGCAGGCCGGGCGGCGGATTGTCGAGATGGTTCACGAGGATCTGCGGATTTCGCGCATCCTCACGCGCCAAGCGTTTGAGAATGCGATTCGCGTGAATGCAGCCATCGGCGGGTCGAGCAATTTCGTGCTGCACATGTTGGCGATCGCGGGGCGCGTGGGCGTGCCGCTGACGCTCGACGATTTCGATCGCGTGGGTCACGATCTTCCTCTGCTGGTGGACATCCAGCCGTCGGGCAAATTCCTGATGGAAGATTTTTACTACGCGGGGGGCGTTCCGGCGGTGGTGCGCGAACTGGCGGATGTGATCCACCGGGACGCGCTTACGGTGAACGGCAAGACCATGGGCGACAATACCGCCGACGCACCATGCTGGAATCGCGAAGTGATCCACGAACGCGCGAAACCTATCCGAGAGCGTGCCGGGCTGGCCGTAGTACGTGGCAACCTGGCGCCCAATGGGGCTGTGATCAAGCCTTCGGCGGCGACGCCGAGCTTGCTCAAACATCGCGGACGCGCGGTGGTGTTCGAAAGCATCGAGGATTTCAAGGCGCGCATCGATCGGCCTGATCTCGAAATCGACGAAACGTCGGTGATGGTGTTGAAGGGCGCGGGGCCCAAGGGTTATCCGGGAATGCCCGAGGTCGGGAACATGCCCCTGCCGCCGAAATTGCTGGCGCGTGGGATCACCGACCTGGTGCGAATTTCAGATGCTCGCATGAGTGGCACGGCTTACGGAACCGTTGTGCTGCATGTATCGCCCGAATCGGCCGCGGGCGGCATTCTGGCGGTGGTTCAAAACGGAGACGAAATCGAGTTGGATATCGATACGCGCAAGCTGGAACTGAGAGTGTCAGATGACGAACTGAACCGGCGTCGGGCCGACTGGAAGCCGGCGCCCGACACGTGGACTGGTGGCTACCAGCGGCTTTACATCGACCACGTGTTACAGGCGGACCAGGGGGCCGATCTCGATTTTCTGGTCGGCTGCCGCGGCGCGGGAATCCCGCGCGAAAGCCACTAGCTCTGATAGGATGACGCTGATGTCTGCCAAATTTTTCGTTGTCGTAATCGCGCTCGCCGCGACCGCGTTCGGCCAACCCAAGGCGACGCCGGTCCGCTGCGACCGCGCGTGCCTGGAACCTTTTGTTGATAAGTATCTGGATGCGATGATCGCCCACGATCCCACCAAAGCCCCGTTCGCGCGCGGCGTGAAGTTTACCGAGAACGGCCAGCGCCTGGAACTTGGCGACGGCCTGTGGAACACCATGACCGCCAAGGGCGCGTACCGTCTCTTCGTTGCGGATGTTGAGGCGCAGCAAGTGGCGTTCCTCGGCAGCATCACCGAAGGGAATGTGGGCGCTGTGATCGGGCTGCGCCTGAAGATCCGCAACAACCAGATCACCGAGGCCGAGCACTTTGTGCAACGCAGCCCGAACTCCGCCGCGGGGTTCGAGCGGATCGGCTACAAGTGGACCGACGTCGTCCCGCCCGCTGAGCGCATGACGCGGGAAGAGCTGGTGAAGACGGCCAACATGTATTTTTCCGGTATGCAAAAGAATGACGGCAAGGGCGACTATCCGTTCGCCGACGACTGCAACCGGATCGAGAACGGGAGCTTCAGCACCAACCAGCCGGTTGCGCAGGGCAAGCAGAGACCCGATCCCAAGACAGCAACCGGTTATTCCGGCAATTGGAGCTGCATGGAGCAGTTCAAGAGCGGATTGATTCACTTTGTGACGCGCATTCATGATCGCCGATATGTAGCGGTGGATCCAGAACGCGGCTTGGTGTTCAGTTTTTGCTTCTTCGATCATTCCGCCGGCGATACGCGCAACTTCGAAACGCCCGACGGCCGCAAGGTCACCGCCGGTCCGCAGCAGCCCTGGACCTGGCAGATCGTGGAGCTGTTTCAGCTTCGGAAGGGCCAAATCCATCAGATCGAAGCCATCATGGAGCGATCTCCTTATGGGATGAACGCCGGCTGGAGTTCGTGGGAAGACGGGTTGAGCGACCGCGGCCGCGACATCGCTAAGCAGTAACCATATGACACTCGCAATTCTGGCTCTCACTTTACTGAGTTTTCAAGCGCCACCGGCGCCACCCGCGATCGACAACGAACGTGTGCAGGTCCGCGCGCTGGAAGGTGCGGTGGACTCCTTGCCTTACGACTCCGTGTGGGTTTCCAACCTGGGCCTTACGGCGTTCTTTGCAAAAGGCACTGCGCCTAGGGCGGTAGGCAAGGGAATTCTGATCGGCCTGAAGGATTTCAAGGTTGAACCACTTCCCAATAAATCGGGTTATCCGCTGGCATTCCCGCGACCGGGCAGCAAGAAGCTCCTCGAACACGCCCGTTTCGTTGTTTGGGATTACACCTGGACACCGGGCGTCGCGACGCCGATGCACTTCCACGACAAAGATGTGGTGGTGTTCTATCTGGAGGACGGCGATCTCCAGTCCACCACGCCCAGTGGGGAGAAGACCGTGAACCCGTACAAGCCCTTTATGATTCGATTTAACCTGCGCGACCGGACTCATACGGAAACCCTGATCCGCGGAAAACAGCACGCCATCATCACGGAGCTGAAATAGCATGAGTCACAAACTGGCCGCGCTCGCCGTGTTGTTCGCTGCCCCGGGATGGGCGCAGAGCGCCTGCGACCGCGCGTGCCTGGAAAACTTCGTCGATCAGTACATGGACGCGTTGATCGCGCACAATCCGAAGGCGTTACCGATGACCGCGCGAGTGAAAAACACCGAAGATGGCGTGCGCCTGGATCCCGGCGACGGGTTCTGGCGGACGGCGCTCGCCAAAGGAACGTACCGACTTTTTGTCAGTGAGCCTGAAGCCGGGCAGGTGGCTTTCATCGGCACCATGCGGGAAGCAAATGCTCCCATGCCGAATCCGGTGATCCTCGCGGTGCGGTTAAAGATCGAGAACCGGCAGGTTTCCGAAATCGAGAATCTCGTGGTGCGGGACGCGCTAGCCGCCACAAACCTCGAAAAGTGGGGCGCGCCCAATTCCGTGTTCCTGGAGGCGATTCCGGCGGCTCAAAGGGCGGCGCGAGCGGAACTGGTGCGGATCGCCGACCTGTATCTGTCCGCACTCGAAAAGAACGACGGGAAGAGAATGCCTCCCTTCGCCGACGACTGCCAGCGCGTTCAGAACGGCGTCCAGACGACGAACAATCCGGACGCAGTCGCCCAGATGACTCCGCCGCCGGCTCCCGGCCGCGGAGGGCGCGGGAATCAGCCGCCTCCGGCGCCGCCCAAGCCCCAGGGTCTGCAGATCAACATCACGGCGATGGGATGCGCGGAGCAGTTCAAGCTCGGCTACTTCAACTTCGTCCGGCGCGTCCGCGACCGCCGCTTCGTGGCTGTCGACCGCGAGCGCGGCCTGGCCTTGGTTATCGCGGAGGCCGACGAGCCCGCGGGCAAGTACGCGACCTTCAAGCTGGCCGACGGCCGCGAAATTACCGCGGGTCCGAGCCGCCCGACCTCAATCGCGGCCTTCGAGATGTACAAGATCGAAGGCGGCAAGCTCCGCCGCGTGGAAGCTGTGCAGCACGATGTGCCCTACGGCATGCTCTCGGGCTGGAGCAGTTATGAAGACGGCATGTCCAGCAAAGCGAGGTAGCCTACGATGCCCCTTAGTCCGCAAGTCAAGTCTTTCCTCGATATGCTCGCCGGGTTAGGCGGACCGCCACTCGAACAGCTCCCCGTGTCCGAAGCCCGCGCGGTCGCCCTGGAGATGGTGGATTTCGGCGGCCCGGAAGAACCTGTCGGGGAAGTGGTGAATCGTGATGTTCCCGGTCCGGCCGGACCGATTGCCGTGCGCGTGTATCGGCCGGTGCTCAGGGAAACGCTCCCGGCGCTTGTTTATCTCCATGGTGGCGGCTACGTGATCGGCAACCTCGACACGCATGACCGGCCCTGCCGCAGTCTCGCCAACGCATCGGGCTGCGCGGTCATTGCGGTGGACTATCGGCTCGCACCCGAACACAAATATCCTGCCGCAGTGGACGATGCATACGCCGCAACGGGTTATATCGCGGAGCATGCCGCGGAATTCGGCATCGATCCAAACCGGATTGCCGTGGGCGGAGACAGCGCGGGCGGGAACCTCGCCACGGTGGTCTGTCTCCTATCGCGGGATCGTGGCGGACCTCGCTTGAAGTATCAGCTCCTGATTTATCCGTGGGTCAACTTCCACGACCAGAGTCCATCCATGCAGCAATACGCAAAGGATCACTTCCTGACGCGCGACGGCTTGGACTGGTTCATGGAGAATTACCTTCCCAGCCGGGAGGCCGGCCTGGAGCCCTCCGCTTCCCCCATGAACGCGACAAATTTCCGGGGGCTCCCGCCGGCTCTGATCATCACCGCGGAATGCGATCCGCTGCGCGATCAGGGCGAGGCCTACGCGCGCAAGTTACAGACCGAGGGAGTGCAGGTCGAGTTGAAGCGCTATGAAGGGATGATTCACCCGTTCTTCAACCTGGCAGGCGCGATCGACACCGCCAAAGTCGCCATCGCCGACGCGGGATCGGCCCTGCGTGCGGCGCTCGGGACTGCGGTGTCTCACTCGACGACCTGAAAGTCGATAGTCTGCGTGACCAACTTGGACCCATCGTTTTCGTCCCGGACGAGCAGTTGTAAGACGTAGTCGCCCGCTTCCATTCGTTCACCGAGCGTGACGAATCCGCCTGTCATCACGTCTCTCGGACCGTTGGGGGACAAGTTAGCAATGTCTACGGGCGACGCAATCTCTGAAAGAACCTTGCCTTCCCGCAGGATCCGGACGCTCGACAACAGCTTTGGCAGGTTGCGCTTCAGTTTTGGATTGAGAACCTGAGCCTGCCAGATCATGTTGCGGCCGCGCCTGAAAACCCGCAATGCGGGCGTAGACAACGGATATGGTTCGATTCCCTCCGGCTCGCCCAGCAGGATGCCGGACAAGACCAGGCGGTTCTTGCTCAAATCGGGCACAACCAAAAACTGCGAAGCCGTGCCGATTTTCGAGGAGGTCACGTCTCGAACGGCCATTCGCACGTGGTAGGGCCCCGGCTTCTTGACCCGATACGAGAATGTGTAGGAAAGTCCGTACTGCCGTGCCGCGGCCAATAGCTCTGCAGTCAGAGTCACCATGTATCGCTTCGCAACGGAGTCAGCCAGCCTGCCGTTACTGTCGAAGTTGGCGACCACCACCTCAAATGTGCTCTGGAACTTATTCTCCGGGGCGCGTTCGAACTGTAAATCATTGGCGTCGACATACAGAGCAGACGTAACGTACGGTTTCTTGTCCTGGATCACGAACAGCGATGTCAGCCGAGTGCGTATGCTGGTGGTTTGAAAGGGCGCCAGCATAGCGCGTATCGTCTGCTTCTCGAGAGTCTCCAGACGGACACGCGCGGGTGGTTGCGTTTCTCCCAGATAACCTGTTCGTGACCGCACGCTCAGCCCGTCACGCAGGACTCTGACCTGAATCTGGTGAAAGCGTCTGTCGAATGAATCGTCGCCGGGATTGTAACCGAGCGCATAGTAGGAACTCTGGTCGTCCAACGCCTCGACCAACTCGCCTTCCAGATCGTTGGTGTTCTGATAAAACAAGCCACCGGTTTGGCGTGCCAACATGGCCAGGCCGCCTTGGGATATGAACCGTCCGGACAGGTCGCCCGGAGTTTTCGAGGCGCTTTCAGCGTTAGCCCGCAACGTCTCAAGCCCCTCGGCGTCGATGGTATAAACGGTCACGGCGAATCGAGTGGCTTCGTCCGCGAGTTCCTGAAGATACTGTTCGGACTCCGGGTTGCGCTCCAAGCCTCCGGAGAAAAGGACGATCGCCCTCCGCCCGGGCATGTCCCGCAAGCCGCGCATCGCCTCCCGGATCGCTCCGATCGTTCCGGCTTGAAGCGCGCGAGTTTCCTCCGAGAGCACCAGGCGATCTTCAAACTCCGGCCTTGAACCCCGCCAGCGGATGGAGTCAGCCGCGGCGTGCAGCACTTCGCGATTCGTAGTGAACTGCCCATAGATGCCCATGCCGCCGCTACTGGTCGTGACCGAGACCAGGTCGCTCTCCAGGACGTCTTCATCGATGAACTTACGTATGGCATCGCGGACTCGTGCGGTATCCCCGGGACCGACGATGCTAAGGTCATCCACCAGGATGGCAAGCGTTCGATGGATTTGATTCCGCTCAATCTCCCGGATCGGTAGAGACAGGAGCGGTTGATCGGTCGTCGAACGTTTCGGGCGCTCGAACGAAGCTGGAGCCACCTTCACGGAACTGAAACTCGTGATGGATCGAGGCTTGCCGTCCTGGAGGATCTGGAAATCGTCGCGATTCAGATTGGTGATGGGTTTCCCGCTCCGGTCGGTGACTACGGCGTCCACCTGGACCAGGGTCGTGGTGACGCGGATCACCGGGTCCGGCGGCGCTGGCGCCTGTTGGCCAGCGGCTGCGCAGCAAACCAGAATGCATACCGTTGGTCGTAACACGTTCATACCGGACGTCCCCGGCTGGTCGGCCGTTACGATCATTCTAGGTTGATTCGTGCAAATTCCGTGTGATAGACTCCCCACGGCACGTGACTTTCGGGCAGGAGAGACTACTCATGAAATACTGGCTGACGATCGGAGCTGTATTGGCTGCGGCGGTCCTGATGGGAGCCGATGCGGCCACCTACATCGGTCACGACAGGGTCGCCGACGCGCTCGCCAAGGGTGGATCTCTCGCGGCGACCAAGGAGTACACGGTTTCGGGCGCGCATCGCACCGCAGCGGGTCAGGTTGAGGTGCACGACAAAGAGACCGACATCCTGTACGTGATGGACGGCGAAGCCACGTTCGTCACCGGCGGTACCATGGTCGGTGGAAAGATGAGCAAGGCTGGCCAATGGCTCGGCACCGACATCACAGGTGGACAAACCCACCATCTGACCAAAGGAGACGTCGTCACCATCCCGGCAGGAATGCCGCACTGGTTCAAGGAAGTTCCCAAGTCGGTCAGCTATTTCGTTGTGAAAGTCCTGAAGGAGTAGAGCAAGCATGTCTCGAAGAATTTCCGTGCTGCTTCTGGCGCTGGCCGTCGTAGCCGCGCTGGCGCCCGCCGCCAACCTGGATTTCAACAATCCCACGGGCACGCAGGGCCTGATCATGATCGACAAGCTCGGCGGATTCGTGCGGTTCTTCGATCCGGTGAACCTTAAAGAGCTGTCAAACTTTGCTATCCCGGACGGGCCTCCGCACGAGCTGGCTATCTCTCTCGATCACAAGACCGCCTACATCCCAATCTACGGCGACGGCGTGTACGGCCGGAATCCGCATCCCGGTCACGTCATCGCGATCGTCGATCTGGTGTCCAAGAAGATGACCGGGACCATTGACGTGTCGCCCTACATCGCTCCACACGGGCTGTAGGTAGACTCCAAGGGCACTCTTTACGCTACTTGCGACCTGAGCCGCAAATTCCTGGTGATCGATCCCAAGACCAGGACCATCACAGCGGCCATCGATACTGAAGGAACCGGTCACTGGATCGCTGTGCTTCCGGACGGCAGCAAAGCCTACGTCGCCAACAAGAATGACCGGCCGTTTGTGAGCGTGATCGATATCAAGGCTCGCAAGATGGCCGGGAAAGTCGACATGCCAAACGGCACGCAGGGCATCACCGTTTCCCCGGACGGGAAGCACGTGCTGGCAGTGGATTACAAGGATCCGAAGTTCGTGGTGATCGATACGGCCACAGACAAAGTCGTGGATACGGTGGCGGTTGAAAAGAACCTGCGGGGTCCCTTCCGCGTGAAGTATTCCCCGGACGGTTCGAAGCTGGTTACCTGCGACGATCAGCGGGGGCTGGCGAATATTATCAGCACGGCGGATCTGCATGGCAAGCAGACGGTGCTCACGGTTGGCAAGACGCCCTTCGGGATCGCCTTCAGCGCGGATTCGAAAACCGCTCTGGTCTCGAACCACGGCGACGGAACGATTTCGGTGATCGATCTGCTGGGCGCGAAGGTCGTGAACACGTTCAAGGCCGGGACGGGAATCGAGACGCTGGCGTATTACTAGGCGTGCTGCGCGCCGCGGCGCAGCTTTTCCGATGCAAGCCGGCCTTGTTCGTGCGTAGCAGGCCGGCGCTGAATTTCCTGCACCGTCACTCCCGGGGAATCGGCGTGGACGATCACCAGCCCTGAGTCGGTCACAGTGTGACCCTCGCGGCGGTTGGTCTCCGGATCCAAGCCGATGACGGCGTGTTCGGGGATCTTCAGGTTGTGATCGACGATCGCGTTGCGGATGCGGCTGTGGGCCCCCACCTGCACGCCGGAAAATAGCAGACAGTTGTCGACCGAAGCTTGGCGGTCTACGCGTACGCCCGGCGAGAGAACGCTTCGCGTCACCCGGCCTCCGGAGATGATGCAGCCGTGCGAGACGATGGAATCGAGCGCCAATCCCATGCACCGGCCCTCGGTGGCGAAAACAAACTTCGCGGGAGGCAAAGGCCGCATGGATGTGCGCAGAGGCCATTCCTGGTCGTAAAGATTGAACTCCGGAGTCACCGCGATCAGATCCATATTGGCCTCAAAGTAGGCTTCCAGGGTGCCCACGTCGCGCCAGTAGATCATCTCTTTCTTGTTCTCATCCACGAAGTCGTAGGCCACGACGCGACGGCGGCCCATCAGCTTCGGCAAGACGTCGTGTCCAAAATCGTGCGAGGAGCTCTCGTCCTCGGCGTCTTCGATGAGCGCTTCCAGCAACACGGGAGTGGAAAACAGGTACACGCCCATGGAAGCGCTGCACACACCTTCGTTGAAATGCGAGCGGGCCGCGCGTTCCCGTGGCGGTTTTTCGTCAAAGCCCTGAATCGAGTAGTCGTCATCCATGCTCACGATTCCGAATCTCGCGGAGTCCGAGGGGCTGATCCGGGTGGTGGCGACAGTCACATCCGCGCCGCGCTCCACATGCCAGTCGAGCATGTGTGCGTAATTCATCTTGTAGACATGGTCCGCGGAAAGAATGAGAACGTAAGGTACCTGCTCCTCCACAATGCTCTGCATGTTCTGGTAGACTGCGTCGGCGGTGCCCAGATACCAGGTATCGCGCAGGCGCTGGGTCGGCGGCACGGCTTCAATGAACTGTCCGAGCTCGGGGGACAGAATATTCCAAGCCTGCCGGATGTGGCGGTTCAGGCTCAGCGCCTTGTACTGCGTCAGGACATAAATCTTGCTGAGTCCGGAGTTCAGGCAATTGGAAAGCGTCAGATCAATCAGACGATAGATACCGCCGAACGGCATCATCGGCTTGGGCTGATCGCGAGTGAGAGGAGCCAGACGCTCGCCGGCGCCTCCGGCTAATAGGATTGTGAGGATGCCTTCCACGGAACTCTTTCTCCGGATATTGCGATCCGGTTAGCGGGGCCTTTAGGCCTTGGAACGCCCCAGGATTTCCTGTTCGGCACGGTACCAATCTTCCTCGGCCGACCCGCCGTTGTCCCCTCGTGCCTCCCACAAGGAATAAGCGAGCCGGGCGATCTCGGCTTCTATGGTCACGTCCTGGACGGAGACGATTTCTTCAGAACCTATAGTCAACGCAACAGATTCTGGGCCCTTGGGCCGACCGGTACTGCGCCGGGGAACCATGCCTGCGCTTCGTGCGCTCCCACTCTTCGGATGCCCACTCTTGGGATTTGTCCTCACGCGCCGTTTCCCTCCCTGAACCTACGCGGGTTGGTTGAGCGCCCTTCTATCGTAGAGGGCAAACATAGAGGGCAAAATGCCACTCTGCGGCAATTGTGCTCTCATTTGGTGTTTGTGTCAAGAAGGAATCCTGCGCATCCCGAGTTTTGTCTAAAGATGAATCCGAGAAATACTTCCTAGTTACGAAAAGGCTAGCTCTCGTCCGTCGTCGGCCCAACCTTCGGTCGAAACCGAACACCTTGTTCGCGAAACCGATGAAAAATCCGCTTGCGAAGCTCGTGCTGAACCAGATATTGGTCCGCGAACTCTGCCACATGGCAGTCCAAGGTAAAGTCCATGGAGATCTTGCCGAAGCCCGGGATGAACTTTGCCGATGGCGCGGGCTCTTTCAATAGACCAGGCACTTGTCCGACTGCGGCCGAAGCCACTTCGTTGAGTAACCTCTCCACTTGGCTCGGATCAGAGTCGTAGGTTACGGGAACGGCAATCCCGATTCCGATGCTTCGTTCCGGAAGGTGATAATTCGTGACAATACTCTGCGAAAGCTTATTGTTCGGAATGAAGATGAGGTTGCCGCCCAATTCGCGCAGTGTCGTGCTCCGCCAACCAATATCTTGCACGTACCCGCTTTGCCCTGCGTCGATCTTGATGAAATCGCCGATCCGAATTTGGCGGGCGACGCTCACGTAGAAGCCGGCGAACAGATTGGAGAGGGTGTCCTGCAGCGCCAGCGCCACTGCCAGACCGCCTACGCCCAACGCCGCCAGGATGGCCCGGATATCGACTTCGAAGACTTGCTGGAGCAAGGTCAGAAAGCCGAGGATCCCGATGATCAGACTGGCCAGAACTTCGGTGAGGGTGCCAACCGGCAGAGCTCCTTCAAGTCGTGACGAATAGACCCGCACCAGACGCCCGCTCAGCCGGCCCAGGACCAACGTCAGGGAGATGATCCACAGAGCCAGCAACAGCTTGCCCGACCAGCGTGTGACACCGCGGGGCAGCGCCGAGTATTCCGTCGCCACATGAATGGCCAGGATCAGGATCCACAGCAGAAAAGGCCCGTGGAGGACATCGACCAGGATGTTATCGATCCGTGCCGGTGTGGATGCGGCCCAGCGCCGGAGGCGCGCGAACAGGACGCTGCGGAACACCGATCCCGACACGACCACCGCCGCGAAGAGAACCGCCGGCCATACCAATTCTCTCCAGTTGGCCACCAGGTATTTCACTATCTGTTCGATCATTTCGTGTGCCGAACCACCGCGCGAAGCATGATCTCAGGTTACGATGAAAAACGGAGGTAGGACATGAGATGCGATCCAAAATCCTGAAGTTGGCTATTTGCGGATTCCTGACGGCGATCCTGGCCAGATCGGCTGTGGCGCATCACGGTTGGACGGGATACGACGAATCGAAGACGATCACGCTGACCGGCGTTATTCGCGAAGCGAGCTACGAAAACCCTCACGCTCTCATAAAACGGCAGGTGGACGAGGGCAAGGGGAAGACGTGGCTGGCATACCTGGCGCCGCCTTCCCGCATGGATTCGCGTGGATTTAAGAAAGACGCCTTGAAAGTGGGCGCCACAGCCACGCTGGTCGGCTATCCGCACAAAGCCACTGCGGACGAAATGCGCGCCGAACGGATCACCATCGGCGGCAAGACCACGGAGTTGCGTTAGAGGAGACCTACGCTGGCTACAGGTCGCCCTTGCGCATCTGCTCAGCTAAGTATTCCGAAGCGCGCATCGAAAGCGACAGGATGGTCATGGTCGGGTTCTGGCTGCCGCCGGTGACAAAGCTACTGCCATCTACCACGAACAGGTTCTTGATGTCCCAGCTCTGGTTCCACTTATTGAGGACGCTGGTCTTGGGATCATCGCCCATCCTGCATGTGCCCACTTCGTGAATGCTGTAACCCGGGGGAAACGGCTGATCGTGGCGGGCCAGCACTTCCCATCCGCAGGAGCGGCACAGCTCGGCCATGGTGTTGATGGCGTCCTTGGCCATGTTGAATTCGTTGCTGCCGTAGCGAGCCTGGATATGGAGCACCGGTATGCCCCAGGCATCGGTTACATCCTTATTGATACGAACGTGATTCTCGAAGCGCGGCAGCACCTCGCCCATGCACGTGCCTGAGAACCCGGTCCCGCGATGCGTTTCGAGCGCTTCGTCGAGCGCCTTGCCGTATAGGGGGAAAAACTTCGCATCCGGCGTACCGCCCGCGTTGAAGTCGAACGCGTAACCCCGCAAGAAATCCTTTTCCTTGGTGTGGAGATTGCGAAAGCGGGGAATGTAGCCGCCGCCAGACGCATAACTGGCCGGAGCCGTCTTGTCGCGAACCTCAGGAATCACGCCCTGGACGCTCTGCGTAATGTAGAACTGGTCGTGGAGATAGTGGCCCAGCACGCCGCTGGAATTCGCGATTCCGGAATTCAGCAGAATGCGCGTGCTCTCCAGGCACGAAGCTCCCACGACCACGACTTTGGCCTTGGCGTGCATCTCGCGGCGGGAATGGCGATCCAGAAAATTCGCGCCATTCACCCGCCCCGTGTTCCTGTCCACCGTGATGTCCCGCACGACGGCGTTGGGGACGATGGTCAGGTTCCCCGTGGCCAGCGCATCCGGCAACAGAAGATTGAGCGAGCTCGCCAGTTGTCCCCGGCCAAGAGAGGTGCGCATCTTCGTCACGGCGATGTCGCGCTTGCTGGCCTCACTGACAAACTTCTGAACGGCGGGACTCCACGGCGTATTGTCCTCGATGAAGTTGCCGTCGGGAAGCTGCTTCAAGCCTTCCTTGCGGCCCCGCACGCGGAAAATCGGCTCGACCTGATCGTAGTAGGGAGCCAGATCCGCCAGGTTGATCGGCCAATTGTCGCCGAAGCCGTCGTGGTCCTTGGCCTTGAACTCGTAATCGCTCAAGCGGAAGGACATACGCGACCAGAACAGCGACTTGCCGCCCACCAAGCGTACTCGAACCCAGTTGAAGGGCGCGCTTGGATCGTGGGTATAAGGGACCTGCTTCTCGTCCACCCACTGGTTGGCGTTGTACTCGTTAGCTTGAAATACGTGCGCGAGGCGGCCCGGTTTCCCCAAGCCGCGGTAGGGCAGCTCATAGGCCGGCTTGGAGACGCGGCCATTCTGGAAATCGATGGGCGGGCCGGCATCGAGCATCAGGCACTTGATGCCTTTCTTCGTTAGCGTGTATGCGGCCATGCCTCCGGAAGCGCCTGAACCAATGATGAGAACGTCGTAGTTGGTGGCGGCCATGCTTCTTCTGTTCTTAAGTTCTTAGTTACTCGATGGGGAGCCAGTACAGTCCGCCACCACCCCTGCGGCGTGTGCCTCCGGATGCCGCGAGACTGCGCTCGACTGAATTTAGGGTCGCGGTGCGGACCTCCAGCTTGGCCGCGGCTAGCAGACGCGCGATCGGATCGGCGGGCGGCTCATAAGTCCAAGGCTGGCGCAGAGGAGCGAAAAGAGTATCGGCCTGGGCGGCATCGGTATCGGCAAACGCCTTTCGGAAACGGGTTTGCGACTGGCGTTCGAGTGCTTCCAACCCGTTCAGCCAGAGCTGTTGACGGTCGCGGGGAGAATCGCCGATCAGAAAATCCATGAACTCGGGAACGCGCGCCTCGAGAGCACCGGGAGAAGCCTGCGCGCCCGGCACCAGCTGGTCGCACAATCGGCGAAGTGTCGCAAACTGGCGGGCGTTAAAAAATCGGGGAACGGGGTCGGCGCCCTCTTCCGGGATGGAGAAGTCGAGTGGCGCCTCTGCGGGTGCCGCTTGTGAAGGCAGTTGTTGCGACGCCGGTTGAGGCGCTTGCTGGGCAAGTAACGCGGGCGCAGCCGGAGCCGCGGCTAGAGCCTGGATGAAGCGTCGCCGTTTCATACGAAAGGGATCATATCACTTTGCCGCAGCAGACGCGGACTGAAGGGCTGCTGTAACCGGCGGATCCTGAACACGTGCCGTGAACCAATGCGGATAGAGCGGCGCCGGGGCCGTGAGCTCGTCGAGCTGCGACATTTGTTCCGTCGCGAGCTGCACATTGACCGCACCCAGGTTGTCCTCCAACTGTGCCATTTTGTTGGCGCCGATCAGAACGGAGGTTACGCCACGCTTGCGGAGCAGCCAGGCTAAAGCGATCTGCGCCGGCGACGCGTTGTGCGCCTTGGCGATCTCACGCACCTTATCGACCACGATATGGCCCTTCTCGCGGTCGTAGGGAAGCATGTCAAAACCCGTGAGCCTGCCGCCGTCGCCCTGAGGATTCTCCCGCGTGTATTTGCCCGTGAGGAAACCGCCTGCCAGGGGGCTCCACACCATCATCCCGATCCCGGCGTCTTCCAGGAACGGCACGATGTCATATTCCACGTCGCGGCCCACCAGTGAGTAGTACATTTCCGCGGCGCGAAAGCGCGCATAATTATGTTGCTTCTGGATTCCGACGGCCTTGTCCGCCATCCACGCCGGCCAGTTCGAAAATCCGGCATAGCGGACTTTGCCTTGCCGGACCAGATCGTCCAGCGCCCCGGCCGTTTCTTCCACGGGCGTGTGCGGGTCTACGCGGTGAACCAGGTAAACGTCGATGTAATCCGTACCCAGCCGCTTGAGACTTCCTTCCGCGGAGGCAAGAATGTGCTGCCGCGACAAGCCCTGGTGCAGCAAAGCCTCACCTGAACGGAATCCGCACTTGGTGGAGACCACCACGTCCTTGCGCCGGGCGCCGAGGGCCTTGCCGAGCATCTCCTCGGACTGTCCGCCCGTGTAGCCATCGGCGGTGTTGAAGAAGTTGATGCCTGCGTCGAGCGTCTTGCCGATGATTTGATCGGCCAGGTCCGCGCCGACTTTGGAAACGGCAGCAAACGGTCCTTTACCCGTGCCGAAGGTCATGGCGCCGAACGCCAGGCGCGAAACAATTAATCCGGTATCACCTAAACGGGAATATTGCATGCTCTACAGTTTCGCACGCGCTACAGACTGAGGATTTCGCGCAGGCGTCCCGATTGTCTTCGCGACATTTCCACGGTGCGGCCGCCGCGGAGCGTGACCGACAATCCTCCGGCGACTCCGAGATCGACCTTATCGATCCACTTCAAATTCAGGATCTCCTTGCGATTCGCGCGGAAAAACACCGCCGGGTCGAGTTGCGACTCGAGCGCATTGAGTGATCGCCGGATCAGCGGACGCTGGCCGTTGAAGCAGACACGCGTATAGTTGCCCTCGGACTCCAGCAGGAAGATATCAGGCAGCGCCACGATCCAGCAGCGGTCGCCATCGCGCACGAATACGCGCTCCAGACGCATGGAGCCTGTACGTGGCCGGACCTTGGCAAGGGCAGCGGCCAGCCGGGCAGGCGCGATCGGCTTCATCAGATAGTCGAGCGCGTTCACTTCAAAAGCCTTGATGGCGTAGGCGTCATAGGCGGTGGTGAAGATGACTTGCGGAACGTCATCCAGACGCTCCAGAAGGTCGAACCCCGTCAAGCCCGGCATCTGGACGTCCAGGAGCAGCAGATCCGGTGAAAGCTGCGCGGCCAGCGCTAGCGCTTCTTCGCCGTTGCGGGCCTCTCCGGCGATTTCGACTTCCGGATGCTGGGCGAGCAGGCGGCGCAGTTCCGTCCGCGCGAGACGCTCATCATCTACGATTAGAGCCTTCATGGAACTTTAGGAATCTGGACCGTCGCCACCACGTGCCCGCCTTCGCCATTCCGCAATGCCAAGCTGGCGCGATCCCCGTAGAGGAGGCGAAGCCGCTCACGGATGTTGTTGAGCCCGAACTGCGTATCGCCGGATTGGGAATCCGTCAACTCGCCGGTGTTCTCCACTTCGAGTATCAGCGTCCCGTTGCGGGCCGCGGCGCGAATCTGAAGATCGCCTCCTTGTGGCAGCCTGGCGATTCCGTGCTTCAGGGCATTCTCGACAAGGGACTGCAGGATCATCGGAGGAACCGGCAGGGAAGCCGCCGCCGGATCGATGGCGACCTGCAGCCGCAGGCGGTCCTCGAAGCGGACTTTCTCCAGCGCCAGGTAATCCGCCACCACCTCGGCTTCGGCCGACAGAGGGACGGTGTAGCGGGCATCGTGGTTCAGGTTGTAGCGCAGTAGCGTGGCGAACCGAGTGATCATGTCCTGGGCCTTCGTGGGATCTTCGACCACCAGTCCGCGAATCGAGTTCAAGCAATTGAACAGGAAGTGCGGATTGATTTGAGCTTCCAGAGCGCGCAGTTCGGCCTCGCGCAGAGCGAGTTCCAGGCGGACCTGCTTTTCCTTTCCCAGCGTGCGCGTCTTGACTAGGGAATAAATCCCGATCCAGTAAAGATCCATCGCGCCCACGCCGAGCCAGGTCCACAGAATGCCGGGAAGCTGCTCAAGAAAATAGCTCTGGCTCCCGGAGAATGCAAAGTCGGTGGCCACCACCAGGAGCGTTTGTAGGGCGCTGAGGGGCACCGCCGATAGCAGCGCCAGAGCGACGGTCCGGAACGAAGCCGCATCCAGCCAGCCACGCCGCAGAATTTCACGGCGCAGCAGATCCGTGAGTGCGACGCAGTAGCCGAAAAACAGCAAGTAGTCGAAAACGATGTGGGGTTGCCAGCCGGTGTACCGCTTCGTCTGGAGGAACAGAACGCTCATGTAGCCGCCCCAGAACACGATCTGCCAGCAGCGGTAAATGATCTTATTTCTCATCGCGACCGACAAGATCATCCGACATTATGAATTAGCGAGACGGACTGCCATACTTTGCGTAAATTGAACGCTGCCGTTGCCCAGGCCACCGTAGTGCATCCGAACGTCGGAATGACGAACCAACTGGCGGCGGCGCCGACTTGCGCCTTCGCTGGAACCAACACCAGCGTGAGCAGGATGACCAGGCAAAAGAGCCCGCCCATCACGTAATAGCGCGGCACTTGGAAGATCCACGCCAGGGGCAAGAAATGGATTCCGACGATCAGCAGATCCAACGGAACCAGTAGTTCCACATGCTGGGTGACCCCACAGATCACATTGACCAGCATGATCGCGATCACTTCAGCGACTACCACCGGGACAAACCGGCGCATCGCCACACGTTCCTCTTCCGACCGCGGCGGGATCGCGCCGGGAAAGCGCAGGATTGTGCGAATCACCGCGGCGCCGATCGTGATGTACGCGATCACGGCGATGAAGACGCCCGCCAGCACAATTCGCGTAATCGCAGTCCCGATCATGATGAGCGACAGAACCGTGAACGCCGTACTAATGGCGACCAGCCAGATGGCCGCGCCAGCCATCCCCAGAAGGCGTCTTTTCGATGACTTCATCGGCATCTCCACAGTCGATTGTGCCGCAGTCCGGCAGCCCGTGCTGATAAGTTGTGATGAATGGCTTAAAACGGGGTTAGGCTCTGGATATGGTCAGGGACATGAAGCCCGTGTCCCGCAGAGCCGTTGTCGCTCTGACAGGAAGGAAGGCGGGCTTTAGCGCGAAGGGTCGACCAGCTTTAGTGTGATCGCCTGAACGCCGCCGCGGCTGAGGGTGATGGTTTCCATGCCGGTCAGGAGACGCTGCAGGACCCCAGGCTCGTCGAGCATGTCCCGATTGGATTGAGACACGGCGATGGCCCGATATTCGCCGGGTACCAGCTCTGTAAAGCGAAAATGCCCATCATCGTCTCCGTCCGAACCCTGAGGCCGCGCATAGGCAAGCTCGGCAGGCATCGGCCACTTGGTTAGAAGCACGTAGGGTTTGCTCACAGGATGGTCGCCGTCACTGACAACGCCTGTTATGGTCGCCGGCTGATCGTCGACAACGATTTCGAGTGACTGTCCTACTGCGCTAGCATTCAAGGTGATCGGGTTGCCCGTAACAATAACTCCGTTGAAACGTATTTCTTTTACGTAATCGCCGGCGCCGTCAGTAGTAAGCAGCCAGATCAGGAACTTCCCGAACGGCGAGCGACTCATGAGCTGGAAACGACCCTCAGAGTCCACCGACGCCGGCCCTGGCTGTTCATCGAATTGTGTTCCTGTTCTTGTTATCTCGACAGGCATGATCTTCAGCTTCTCGAATGGAATCTTCCCCGCACCGTCGGCCGCGACCAGACGGCCCTCTACGTTAGTTACGCGAGCGAGAGAAGCGGTTAGATTCAGATCCTTATTGACGACGTCAAACGTCAGGCTGGCCATGGAACGGTCCGGCTCCTGTCCATGTGTTAGAACCAGACCGTACGATCCGGGGCGAAAGTTCCACAGGAGCAGTTCCTCGCCGCAGGCGCCTTCGCTCGAGCCGTACGTTGCAGTGAGCGGGCTGGCGACTGTAAGCACCGAGACCTGCACCCTCTCATTCGCCGGACAATTCAAATCCGAAATCGCCACTTGGACGCGGTACAACGGCGCCTTGCGCAATTTCAGTACACCCACGTCGGTCGAGCCACCCGAAATGAGCGTGATCGGCGCGGCTGAGCCCAGCCCGCGACCTCCGGGCCAATATGACCATTCGTAATCCTGGGCTTCAAGCTCGGTGCCGGAGGACCGTGTCAAACCACGCATCCGCGGATGAGTGACCACTACGTAACGGCCCGGATCCAGATCTGCGACGGTGAACCGTCCGTCGTTGTCGGTGTTGGCCAGGGTTCCGGATCCGGCTGTGCGGGGCACTCCGTTCTTATAGAAGAAGCCGGCCGCTTCGATGGTGTAATTTACCACGGGCTCGCCGGTTTCTTCGTCTACGACGCGGCCCGTGATCTCTCCCGTCCGGCCCAGCAGGAATCGTACTTCGCGGCTGGGATGATCGGCGCTGAGCGCCACGTTGGCGCCCGCAGCGTTGCCGCTATAACCTTCCTTGCTTGCGATTACTTGGTATTCGCCGAATTGTTCCGGTTGAAAACGGAACTTGCCCTGGCTGTCCGTGGTGACTCTGCCGGCCTGTCTTCGTATATTCCGTCCCAGGCCAGTTAACGGCGTTCCTCCCAGCTCATAGACTGCAATTTCGGCGTCGGGAACACCGTGCTCGATCCCGGGTTCGATGACCACGCCGCGAATCTCCGGAGTTTGCGCCCAAGCTAGTGCGGTGCAGATCGTGGCGAGCGCAAGCTTCATGGGCACTCTCAGATTTATTGCGGCAACGTGAACGTGTACAGCATGTCGCCGGCGCCGACCACGAGATACTGCCGGACATCCAGTTCAAACGTAATTGGACCGTTGCTCACCGACGTATGTAGTCCTGCGTGCCACAGGATCTTGCCGTTTGCCGGGTCCATGGCAAAAACGTTGCTGGTGGGATCGCCGCCGAAGAGTAACCCGCCCGCGGTGGTCAACAGACCGGAACGATTTCCGCCCTGGTTGGGATAGCGGTGGCTCCACACGATTTTACCGGTCTTGTAGTCGATGGCTTGCAGCAGATTCTGCGCCCAGATGGCCTGGTTGCGTCCTCCATATCCTTCCGGCGTCTTCGAGGTGTCGGTCTTCCAGTCCAGGCCGTACGATTCCGACGCGTGGGTGTAGAACAGCCCGGTCGCTGGACTGAACGATGGAGCGAACCAATTTGCCGCTCCGCCCTCGGTGGGCGAAACCAAGGTTCCATCGGGTTTCGCCTCCATGTCGGGATTAGGAATGGGCCGCCCTTCCGCATCCAATCCCTTGGCCCAATTCAGCCCCTCTACAAAAGGCGCCGTGAGCAGATTCTTGCCGTTGGTCCGGTCCAGCAATACGAAATACCCGTTCCGGGCCGCCTGCGCCAGCATCTTGCGGGGTTGTCGGTTGAACTGGCCGTCGATAAGGACAGGCGTCTCGACATTGTCCCAATCGTGACTATCGTGCGGCGATACCTGGTAATACCACGCTATCTTCCCCGTGTCCGGATTCAGCGCCACGATCGAGCAGGTATAAAGATTGTTGCCCAACCGGCTCTGCGGCGCATACACCGGATTCGGATTACCGGTGCCGAGATAGTAAAGGTTCAACTCCGGATCGTACGTTCCGGCATGCCAGGTCATGCCGCCGCCATGCTCCATCGACTGGCGCGATGGCCAGGTTTCCGAGCCGGGTTCACCGGGCCTGGGCGTCGTGTTCCAGCGCCACTGTAGCGCTCCAGTCTCCGGATCGCGCGATTCCAGGTAACCCGGAAGATCCAGCGAATCGCCGCCTACTCCGGTGATAATGTGGTTCTTGATCACCATCGGCGCAGGCCCGCAGAAATACTCCTGCTTGACGTCGGCGATCCGATGATTCCAACGCATCTTGCCGGTCTTGGCGTCAAGTGAAATCAAGTAACAATCGGGTGTTTCGAAGTACAGCCAGTCACCGTACATGCCGAAGCCGCGGTTGCCAATGTGGAGGCCACCCGTAGTCGGCCACTCGAAATGCCACAGCTCGCGCCCGCTGCGGGCGTCCACGGCCCAGGCGTTATCCGGAGCCGCGAAGTATAGAATGCCGTTGACGGCCAAAGGGGTGGCCTTAATCTGGACTGCGCCCCCGCCGCCCCGCCCTCCACCGGCCGTGAAGCGGCGTGTCCACGCGAGGTTCAGCGTGTTCACGTTGGACTGATTGATTTGCTTGAGTGGACTGTAGCGGCGCCCGCTGTAATCGCCGTTGTAGGTCGGCCAAGAATCCGTGGGCGGCTGTAGGAGCTTAGCGGGATCAAGCGGCTGGGCGCTCAGTGTCCCTGTCAGAACGAAGGCGGCGAAAAGTACTCTGTTCATTTTAGCGATGCCAGATAAGCCAGAACGTCATGCATGGACTTGTCCGTGTATTGGCGGAGCAACTGCGCGTGGGCTGCGAGTGGATCCTGTATCTCCACCTTGGCAGCATCCCGCGGGAACGAACGATAGTAACCTTCGGCATCCCGCAGCCCCACCGTGAAGTCGTCGATGAATTCGAGCGTGCCGGAAGCAGCGGGTCCCGAGCGCGGGGTAACCGTGGCCGTAGTCGGCTTAGGGGGCGCCCCGCCGCGTCCGCCACGCGGATAGAGGAACCGCGTCTGCAACTGCTCGGGCCGGAACCGGCCTCCCAGCCCTGCCAGATCCCCGGTTGGAGAATGGCACGTATTGCAGCGTCCGGCGCCATTGAAGAATGTCTGGCCGGCTTTAGCGTCGCCCGTGAGCACGTTCAGAATCTGATATGCGTTGCGGTTGATGGCCGCCTGCGTCCGTTCCCTGAGGAACGCCGCGAGGTCCTGGATCTGAGCATCGGGCAGATCGAAGGCCGGCATACCTTCGTTCGGGCGTCCTTTGCGTATCACCGGCCCGATCAGGCTGCCCTGCTCATCATCGAGCACCATCTCCGAGCGCACCAGATCCGGCCCGTTATCGTCGCCGCGGGCGTCCGCGCCGTGGCAGGATCCGCACATGATGACAAACTGCTTCTGCCCGCGTTCGACCGCATCGGCTGGAGGTACCGGCCGGCTGATCAACTGTGCATGTGCGATGGAAGTCGCCCACACAACCGCGACTAAGCTAGCGCTTCTTTGCAATACTCGAAGCATTTCTTCACCTCGGTGACGGAATCGCTCGCTCCCCGATACTCGTACTCGATCAGCGCCCGCATCGGATACTTTTCTTTCTTGAGAAGCTGGAGCACCTGCTTGATGGGAGTATCGCCCTGGCCCCAAGGTGTGTTCGGACCCTGATCGCGCTTTCGGTCTTTCAAATGCAGGACGAGGATATGCTCGTGCTGGGCCTTGATGTATTCCACCGGATCGTAGTTGGCCGCCACGAAGTGCCCGATGTCCAGATTGATCGCAAATTTCTTAGACATCGCCAGGGCCTGGGCGAAGGCTTCGGGCTTAGCGAACTGATTGGGATCCTTCACGTCAGAGTGCCCGTGAAAAGCCACGATCATGTTGTGTTTGTCCGCGAAGGGCGCGATGCGCTTGGCCGACGTCACAGTGGCCGACGCGGTGATCACTCCCACGCCCAGCGCTTTGGCGATATCGAATCCGCGATCGATCTCCTCGTCGGTGAAACTGTCGTTAAAACTGAGATTAAACGCGTAGAGATTGATGCCGGCGTCGTTGAATTTCTTCCGCACGGCCTTGATTTCGTCGAGCGGCACCGTCAAACGCCATTTGCGCAGATCGTCGCGCGATACGCCTTTGGGCTCGATGTGCGGTGAAAACAACTCGCATTCGCCCAGGCCGATGTCGGTCATGGCCTGAATCACGCCGTCCAGGGGCTTCTCGCGGAAGCTGTAACTCTGCGCGCCGATCAGGACGCCGGCGACGGTCGAATTGATCTTCTTTTGTGCGACCAGACTGGAAGCCGGCAGTGCGGCTAACGCGATTTTGCCGAAGTCACGGCGCGTGTACATGCGAGTCTCCTATCAGGCAAATTGTACATCGCCGCGCGGGTACTAATCTGTTCCGAACGCGAGCAGCACGTTCCCCGGCGTGCCGTTCTGGCGCGAGTAGCCGGAGTTGACGTAAACCATTCCGCCCACCACCACCGCGCCCGGTCCGTCGATCGACCCACCGCGGCCTTTCACGCCGTTGACGGTGGCATATTCGCGGGCCGTGTCGAAATCCCAGAGAATCGTCCCGTCCTCGGAAGAATATGCCCGCATATGACCGTCCACCGAGCCGGAAAAAACGATCCCCGGCGTCACGGTAACCGCGGCGGGCTGCGCCGGGCTGCAACCAGGCCTCTCCGCGGGACAAGTATGCTGCGGCTCGGCGTACCAGGCTTTGATGCCGTCGGCGATCCGAATCGCGTACAAGCCGCCGCCCTCATTGGGGTCGAGATTGGAGGTGCGCAAGTCCGCGGGATCGTTACTCTGCACCCGTGCGCGTGCCAGATCGGAGACGGCAGCGTAGACATTCTGGCCATCCGCCGCCATGCCCCATTGAACTCCGCCGTTTGTGCTTCCCTTGCCGACGCGGATCTGCCACAGGATTTCGCCTTTGCGCATGGGATCCAGGCCGTAGACGATGCCCGATTTCTGGCCGGCCAGCAAAATGTCGCGATTCCCGGAGTGGACCAAAATCGCCGACGAGCCGAAATCGAAATCCGGTCCGCACGCGATCTCCTGCCGCGAACATCCGCCGCTGAAGATGTCGCCCGGGGTGAGCTGCCGCGACCACACTATTTTTCCCGTCTTCGAATCCAGCGCCAGCACAGCATCGCTCGTGGCCGTCGCAGGTGGCGAATAGTTGTCGCCGGTGGTGACATACAGCAGCCCGCGCGCGACATCCAGCGTGGGCGCCGACCAGACCGGCGCCCCGGAAGGCCCCCACAGCTTGCCGGTCTGCTTGGGAACATCCACCGTGTAGGTGCGCCAGACCACTGACCCGTCGCGGACGCGCAGCGCGGCTACGCCGCCGCGAAATGTGCAGCACGGATAGTCGGCGGAGCTGGCCCGATTCTCCTCCCAGGACGCCACCGGCACAAACACGGTTCCCTCGTACTCTACGGGCGAGCCGGTCAATCGCGCGGCATCGTGTTCGTCGATCTTTTTCTTCCACAACTCCTTCCCGGTGGCTGCGTCCAGGGAATAAAACCACCCGAGCTGATCGCCAAACAGTAGCGAGTAGCCTTTGCCCCTACTGACTGCCCGGATCGATGCGCGCACCGGCCCCTTCGCATCGTAGGTCCAACGGATGCAGCCGGTCTTCGCGTCCAGCGCGTGGATCACGCCGCCCGCGCTCCCGGTGAACAGATTTCCGTCGAGGATGGTCGGCTCGGCGAATGCCGTGGTGTCGCCGTCATAGGCGAAAGCCCACTTTAGCTTCAGTTGCTGCACGCCATCGATGGTAATGCCGCCGGCCTGGGTGCTCTGGTAGCGAGTGTTGTTCGCGGAGGGACTCCAGCCGTTCCATTGCGGTTGTGATTTTGCTTTCGCGTCTGTTGCGAAGCGCACCGCGCGATCGGCACAGAACGCCGCGGGCGGTACCGGGTTAGGCGGGTCGTGTGTTCCCAGATACGACGCCACGGCTTCCCGCTCGGCGATGCTCATGGTGTACGCCACGTTCCCCATCACACCCCAGTTGAGCGTGCGCAGGATACGGGCGGCGGGCATTCTATGCAGGACCTCTACGCTTGGAATGCGGGTATTGTTCTGCTCGTGGCAGCCGGCGCAACGCTGCTTGAAGACTTCTTCGCCCGCCGGCGCTGCAAAGAGCGAAGTCCCAACCGCCACGGCCAGCAAATATACTCGGATCATGTGTCGATTTCTATTTATCGTAGCAGCCGGGGTCGGCTTGGTTCACGCACAAGTTCAAGAGGCGCGCTGCGCCGGCTCGCGCGATCTGCACCTCACCAACGGCAAGATCATGACCATGGACCGGCAGAACACTGTGGTCTCTGAGGTCATCATCCAGAACGGCCGATTCACCGCGGTCGGCCGCAACGGCGAGACACGCACCAGCCCCTGCACGCGCGCCATCAACCTGCGCGGGCGCACCGTCACGCCCGGGCTGATCGATAATCACAACCACATTGTCCTGCTGGGAATCCGGCCGGGCCATGACACGCGTCTGGAAACTGCCGGTTCCATTAAAGATGTCCAGACGGCAATCGCGGCACGGGCCAAGTCGGTACCCGCCGGAGAGTTCATCACCGCCATGGGCGGCTGGAACCAGGTTCAGTTCGCGGAAAAGCGCCTACCCACGTCGGCCGAGCTCGATGCCGCCGCGCCGAATCATCCCGTGATCGTCTATCAGGCCTTTACCGGACCAGCGGCGGTTAACACGCGCGCGAAAGCGTTCTTCACCAGCAAGGGCGTAGCGGTGAACGATACCGGCACCATCGCCGCGAACGCGCCTTCCGTCGCCGCGTTGAACGCGCTGCGCGCCATACAGACGTTCGAAGATCAGAAACGTGGAACTGTGGACGCCATGGCGTACGCGGCCAGCGTAGGTTTGACGACCAACGTGGATATGGGGGCCTTCCTTCCTCCCGGCATGGCGGATATCCAGGACTCGTTCACCTTCGACGGCCTGGCGACCGCCGATCCGTTCCGCATGTACGACGCCTTCCAGGCGCTCCACCAGCAAGGCAAAATGACCACGCGCCTGCGCATCTTCTTCCTGAGCATGGACACGCGGCCCGACGTCCCCATGTTGAAGCAGCGCATGTACAACATCTTCCCCGGTCTCGGCGACGACATGCTGAAGGTTTCCGGAATCGGCGAGTTCGCTTCACAATGGCCGCTGTTCGGACCCGCCACCATGCCGGCCAACTATGAAACCGCGCTCCAGTTGATCGCCAAGCAGGGCTGGGCGTTCCAGCAGCACAGCTTGTCACCGGTGGAGGACCAATTGACGGCGTCGACGTTCGAAAAAGTGAACGCCGTCACTCCCATCAGAGACCTGCGCTGGTCCATCGCGCATGCCCCCCGCATCGATCAGGCGACGCTAAACCGCTTCAAGTCTCTCGGCGCCGCCATCGCGGTGCATCCCTTCGGGTATCTGGCAGGCGCCGCGGGAGCCGGTCCGCCGCTGCGCATGATCCTCGATAGCGGCATCCACGCCGGCGCTGGATCGGACTCCGCGCAGATTTCGACTCTCAATCCGTGGCTCATCATCTATTACATGGTCACCGGCAAGAATTCCTCCGGCGTGCTGATCAACGATAAACAGCAGGTCACGCGCGCGGAAGCGCTGAGGCTCTACACGGTCGAGAACGGCTGGTTCCTGCGCGAAGAAAGCCAGCTCGGGTCAATCGAGGTCGGCAAACTGGGCGATCTGATCGCTCTGAGCGATGATTACTTCGACTCCGCCAAGGTTCCCGATGAAGCCATCAAGAAGCTCAAGTCGGTGCTTACCGTCGTCGACGGCAAAGTGGTCTATGATGATCTGCGCTAAACGTCCATGATCTCGATCGCGCGCTTCAGGCTCTGCACCGGATCGTGGCCCGGCGCGGGACGATATTCGTGCGAGACGTACCCAGTGAACCCTGCATCCACGATCGCCTGCGCGATAAAGCGGTAGTTCAGCTCCTGCGTCTCGTCGATCTCATGCCGGTCCGGAACGCCTCCGGTGTGGAAGTGCGAGATGTACTGGATATTTTCGCGGATGTGATGCACCACATCGCCATCCATAATCTGCACGTGATAAATGTCGAACAGCATCTTCACGCGCGGCGAGTTCACGCGTTTAACCACGCCCACGCCCCAGGCCAGGTGATCGCAAATCTGGTCCCAACGCCCGATGGACGCGTCCATGAACTTGCTGTTCATGATCTCCATGCAGACGGTGACCTGCTTATCCTCGGCGTGCGCCTTGATGCGATTGAAGAACGCGACGGCATTGTCCGCGCCCTCTTCGTAGGACATTCCCCGGCGCTGGCCGCCGACCGTGATCATATTCGGGATGCCTGCCGCGGCGCACTGATCGAGGTTCGCGCCAACGGATTTCTCCAAGGCGTCGTGAAACTCCTTGCGGATGATCCCGTTCTCGAAGGTGACACCGCCCGTTGTGCCCATCAGGTTTTTCAGGCCATATTTCTTGAGCGTGGGCCAGTCATTGGGCCCGATCATATCGAAGCCGTGGATGCCCTGTTCGGCCGCGACGCGGCACATATCGTCGAAGGACATGGTGTTCGGGAAATTGGTGCGCATGCAGCCTTGCTTGATGCGGTTGTTGCGCTTCACAGGCGTGGGAGCCTGTGCCGAGGCGATTCCCGTGGTGGCCAGACCGGCGGCCAAGGTGGTTGCGAAGTCTCTGCGGTTCATCGTTTAACTATACCCCCGCTGCATTATACTCACTGCATGATCCGGATTGCTGTACTGCTGGCGCTGTCGTTCGTATCTTTTGCGCAAGACTATAAAGCCGAGCGGACCACCGACCACGGCATCCCCGTCGTCCGCCTCGCCGATCCCGAGCACGGCGTGGAGGTCGCGATCGTGCCGTCGGTCGGCAACACCGCCTACGAAATGAACGTCCATGGGAAGAACATCCTGTACTTCCCCTACGCCGACGTGTCGGAGTTTCAAAAAAACCCGCAGTTAAGCGGCATCCCCTTCCTGGCGCCGTGGGCGAACCGCCTCAACGAACAAGACTTCTGGGCCAACGGCAAGAAATACGCCTTCGACATGGACCTGGGCAACGTGCGCGGAGCCAATCCGATCCACGGGCTGCTGTCGAGCTCGCCGTACTGGCAGGTGGTCAGCGTTGTCGGGGACAAGCGGTCGGCCCGCACCACCAGCCGTCTGGAATTCTGGCGATACCCCGAATTGATGGCCCAGTGGCCCTTCGCGCACGAGTACGAGATGACCTACACGCTCAAGGACGGCGTGCTGGAAGTACACGTAACCGTGACCAACCTGAGCCACGATCCGATGCCGGTGGCGATCGGGTTCCATCCCTATTACCGGATTCCGGATCTTCCACGTGACGAATGGACCGGGCACATTCCCGCTAGACGCCGCGTGGTCGCCGACAATCGCCTGATTCCCACCGGCGAGTACCGCGCCATGGACATTCCCGAAAAATTCCCGCTGCGAGGCCGCACGCTGGACGACGGCTTCATCGATCTGCAACGCGACGCCGACGGCCGTGCGGTCTTTTCTATCGAATCTCCGGGCGAGAAAGAGCCCAAGAGAGTCGAGACCATGTTCGGACCGAAGTACCCGGTAGCCGTGGTCTGGGAACCCAACGCTCCCAACGGGCAGCCGCAGCCGTTTATTTGCTTCGAGCCCATGACTGGAATCACCAGCGCCGTCAACCTGGCCCACGAAGGCAAGTACCCGGATTTGCAGATGATCCCGCCGGGCGGCAAGTGGAGCGAGAGCTTCTGGATCCGCACCAGCGGCATCTGAAGCGGCAGCCCACACAGCTGGTGCTATACTGACCCGTGGCCCGGAGACCGCAGATACACCCCGGGCATTCATCCCTTGTGGATTAGAGTGTGGAGGCGAGTATGTTCAAGAAGGTTCTCATTGCTGCCGGACTCGCGACCGTGTTGGTCTGGGTGGTTTCCGCGCAAAGCGATTTGAAGTCCGCGGTCGATAAGTCCATGAAAGCCATGGGCGTCGAAACCGTGAAGACGCTAACGATTTCCGGCGAAGGCGGAGATGGCTCCGTGGGGCAGGCCTACAGTCCCCAGGCCGATCGCTGGCGCTGGACCGCCAGCAAGAACTGGACTCGCTCGGTCGACTTCGATGCGAAAGGCTGGCGCGATGTTCGCGATCGCGCGGAAGGGGAACCTGCCAACCAATGTGGCGGGGCGGGAACTACCTGCCCGGCACCCTCGCAAACCGGCGCAGTCGCCGTCACTACTGCCAACAATTTCAATAACCAGATTCAGTTTGCCATGCTGCCCCTGGGCTTCTTGAAGATGGCTCTGGAAAAGAACGCCACGGCCTCCAAAGAGAAAAAGCTCACCGTGCTCACCTTCCCGATGGAAAATGGCACAGCCTACAAAACCAATGTGAAGGGCTACATCAACGATCAGGGTCTCGTCGAAAAAGTGGAAACCCTAATCGACAATGGCATGCTCGGCGACATCAAGTGGGAAGCGACCTTCACCAACTACAAAGACTTCGGCGGCGTGAAGTTCCCGACCAGTATCGTGCAACGCCAGGGTGGTCCCAAGATCTGGGAAATCGCGGTTGCCGATGTAAAGGTCAACCAGCCGGTAGACATGACGCCTCCAGCGGGCCGCGGCGGTAGGGGCGGTCCCGGTGGCCCTGGCGGTCCGGGTGGCGCGAAGGGTGGCGACGGTAAGGGCAAGGGTGCTCCTCCCGAGTTTGCGGGTGGCGATGGAAAAGGCAAGGGTGGTCCGGGTGCCGGAAAAGGTGGACCGGGAGGTCCGGGTGGCGGTGGGCGCGGCGCTCCCGCGGCAATTGAAAGTGAAGATCTGGGCGGCGGCTTCTGGCTGGTCACGGGCGGCTACGGCGCCGTGGTGGCCAATTTCAAGGACTACATCATCGTGATCGAAGGCCCGTCGGGCGATATGCGCGCGGACCAGATTATCGGCGAGGCCAAGCGCCTGGTTCCGGGTAAGCCGATCAAGTACGTCATCAACACGCACGCGCACTTCGATCATTCACAAGGGCTGCGGGACTTCGTCGCCGAGGGCGCGACCATCATCACGAATCAGGGGAACAAGGGCTACTTCGAGAAGGTCCTTGCCAACCCTCACACGCTGGTTCCGGATAATCTGCAAAAGAAGAACCCGAAGCCCAAGATCAAGGTGGAATACGTCGGCGACAAGAAAGTCCTGACCGACGGAACCCATACCATCGAGCTGCACCGCGTGATGAACAGCACGCATAATTCGGCCATGCTGATGGCATACTTGCCCGCGCAGAAGGCCCTGATCGAAGCGGACGAGTTCAACGTGCTGAATCCGGTCCCCACCGCTCCGGTGCCGAATCCGAACCAATATCAGGTTAACTTGCTGGCCAACATCGAGCGACTGAAGCTGGATGTCGACCGGATCATCCCGATTCATCTTCCGAATCCGGCGACGCGCAAGGTGCCGCTGGCGGAATTAAAGTTCGCGGCGGGCAAGTCGTAACGCTTTACTTGATCAGGAACGGCCAGCGAGCGGCGAAGTGATACTCGAACACCGCCACAGCGGCCAGGATGGCGATGAGTAGCGCGGCGATCACAGCCAGCAGCCAGTAACCGAACATCCGCCACGGAAACTTGCGATTTTCCCAGCGCATCACCAGCAGAAAACTGGCAAACACGCCCAGGAAATACAGCAGGATCATCGGCACCGACAACACGGCTAAATTGACCGCGTCCTGCGTGAGTGTGATAAACGACGCCAGGATCACGATCGCCAGAATCGCGTAATCGGAGTGCCGCAGCAGGAAGCTGGGCGATGCGACGCGGATCAGCGTCAGGAAAAAGATCGCTACGGGCAGCTCGAAGACCACCGATAGACCCAGCATCACGTTCACGAAAGTGGTAAAGTACGCGTCGATCGAGATGGTAGGCTTCACGTCCGGAGCGCCAATGCTCAACAAAAGACTCAGGGTCGACGGAAGCGCGATGAAGTAGGCGAACAATCCGCCGATCAGAAATAATCCCGCCGTGCTCAGAATGAACGGGACCGCCCATTTTCGTTCGCGAGGATAGAGGCCCGGTGCGATGAAGGCCCACACTTGATAGATCACCCAGGGCGCGGCTAGAAAGATCGACGCAATGAGCGGGGTCCACACCCAGATGATGGAGAACTGTTCGGTGGGCGTGATCGCCACGATGTCGCCATGGACCTGATCGACCGCCGCTTTGAGCGGCCGCTTCACGAAGTTCCACAAGGGATTCGCCTCGGCCATGGCGGCCAAGAAACATACGCCGAAGCCGATCAGCGCACGAATGATGCGCGTGCGCAGCTCCTCCAGATGCTCCAGGATCGACATGCGGAGCATGCCGTCGTCCGGATCAGAAACTTGTCCCGACACGAGTTGTGTCATGACAACCTCGTTATTGTTTTGATTCGGCGCCTGGAGCTGCGGAAGCGCCTACGGTTTCACGAGGAACGGCCAGCGGAGCACGAAGTGGTACTGATACTTCACGATCGCCACAACGATAACGATGGCCATTACGGCGAGCACCGACAACAGCCAGTAGAAGAAGACCCGCCACGGGAACTTGCGGTTTTCACGGCGCATCACCAATAAATAGCTGGCGAACAAACCCAGGAAGTACAGCAGGATCATGGGCACGGCAAACAGCGTCAGATTGAAGACGTCCGGAGTCGGCGTGATCACCGCCGCCAGAATAACGATGGCCAGAATCGCATACCGGGAATTGCGCAATAGGAAACTGGGCGAGGCCACGCGGATCAGCGTCAGGAAAAAGATGATCACGGGCAGTTCGAACACCAGCGAGATTCCCAGCATCACGTTGACGAACAGGCTGAAATACCGGTCGATGGTTATAAACGGCTTGACACCCGAAGGCGCGCCGATACCCAACAGAAAGACCAGAGCGAAGCGGAAGGCGATGAAGTAGGCGAACAATCCGCCGGCGATAAATAAACCCCCGGTGCAGGTGACAAAGGGTACGGCCCACCTGCGCTCGCGCGGGTACAAGCCGGGGGAGATAAACGCCCATACCTGGTAGACCACCCATGGCGCCGCGAGAAAGATCGAAATCACCAAGGGAGTCCACATGTAAATAATGGAAAACATCTCCATCGGATCGATAGCGATGATCTGACCGCCCAGTTTGTCCGTCGCATCTTTTAGCGGGGCCTGCACGAAATCCCACAGCGGCGTCGCAAAAATGAGGCACGCCAGGAACGCCACTCCGAACCCGATCAGCGCCCGGATGATGCGCGAGCGGAGCTCTTCCAGGTGCTCCATGAACGACATGCGCAGCATGCCGGAGTCTTCGTCGTCTTCGTCGTCCGGCGGAGGAGGAGGCGGCGGGGTTCTGGTCCCGCCGCCCGAAACGAGCGCGCGCGGAAGCGGCGGCTCGATATCCGGATGTAAGGCGCTTTCCGGATCGTCCGGATACACTACGTGCGGAGTCTCGTCAGGAGGCACTCCTCCGCCGTTGTGCTGATCATCCATGCGCGATTACGTTCTAACTACTTTAGCTGTGCTGAGGCTGCTCGGAGCGAGGAACCGTACCCTCAATGACCGGAACAGGTTCCGGCGATGGCACGGCTTCGGCGATAGTCTCACTTGATTCGGCGCCTGGAACTGCGGAAGCGCCTACTGTGGATGGATCGGTAGCGGTGGATGTGGAAGCCGAGGTCTGGTCTTCTGCGTGTTGTTGAGGCTCCAGCGGATTCCAAGCGGTTTCCGCCGGCGGCAGGCTACGATTCTCGTGCTCGGGATCATAATTGATAGCCCGATTGAAGATGTCGCTTGCCGTTACCTGTGCGACCTGGCTCATGGACTGACTTTCCCGCTCCAGAGTGTGCATTTCGCGCTCGAACGACGCTTTCAAATCGTTCGACGCGCGACGGAATTCGGTGATCGCTTTTCCGATCGTCCGCCCCAGTTCTGGAAGCTTTTTGGGCCCAAACAGAACGAGGGCTATGACGAAGATAACGATCATCTCTTGGATACCGAGTGTACCCATCGTCGTGGCCCTCCCAGGGGCCATCATAGCATGAGGGTGCTGAGAGGGCTCCTTCTGTGACTCGCCGGGTTCAAGGAGCAGCGTTCACCGCGGGTCCACCAGGGCGCCGCAGCACCTTGGCCGGATCCGCGTTACTCTCCACCAGTACTCCGACAAAAGGAACCAGCATCTCATCCCAACTCTGATCGCCCCAGCGGACCGTAGCCGTGGGATCGGGATTCAATGGATTGTTCGCCGAATTATCCCAATGCGCGGTCACCTGCACCTTAGTGTTCTTGGGCACCCGAAGCGGTTCCTTTTCGTAGTAAATCGTCTGCCACAGGTAGCTATAGTTGGGCACCTTGAGCATGGTCTCGGATTCCCCGGTGGGATACTCGAAACGCATCTCCATGTCTTTTCCGCGCATGTGCATGTGCGGCTGCAAATAGATCACCGTCACGGGTTGATCGAATGTCGCCGAAGCATGGCCTTCGTAATTGGGATCGCCGGGCGGAATCGCGAAGCTCGCATCCGCGACACCCAGCGTGAGCAATCGGTACTTCGGAGCCTCCTTCGCCAGGATGAAGCCGACCTTGGATTGGTCATCTCCGGCCGCCTTGCCGTTGGCCGTATAGTGCATCTCGAACACCAGATCGGAGCCGGCGGGAATGAGTTTCGCCGAGCCCATCTCGGGCGCGAAGTAGCGCTGCGGCGTGATGCCTGGGACATACCCGACGAACCACTCATTGGCAGCGACACCTTGTTCGGCGGCTCTTGCTGATGGCGCCGAAACCCCGCTTGGTCCGCGCTTGGGCGGAACGTACGCCTCGCCGGGCTTAGCATCCTTCATCCACGGCGACCCCGGCGGGCGCACGTAGACGCTCACATGATGCACCACGGCGCGATTACCCGGACGAATCTCCGCGTCGGTGACCCAAGTATCCTGCGTGAACCCCGAAGGAACTACGAAGTAGGTGTATTCGATGGTCCCGTTCTTCGGGACCGTGTAGGGCTTGGGCATCTCGAACACAACATCGGGTTTAATGCTCCAGCCCTCGGTCCAGGCGAGCGGCGCGGGCTTGTCCTTCGGATCGCCTTCCGGAGCCCCGGCGTCCACCCAGGCCGTCAGTTTGGCGATGTCGGCGGCGCTCAATCTCCGGTCGTTTGAGAAGTGGCCGTAGCGCGGATCCGCAAACCACGGCGGCATCTTCCCGGTCAGTACCGCGGCCTTGATGGATTTCGCATAGGGACGCGCGTTGTCATAAGTGAGCAACGGCATCGGGCCGATCTCGCCGGGGCGATGACAAGCCTGGCAATTCTTTTGCAGGATCGGAAGGACATCTTTGTTGAAAGTGACGTCGGCACCCAGCGCAGCCGTCGCTAAAGCCCAACCCGCAATCAGGTATCGCATGCCCATTCCTCCTTCGTCTGGAGCGTCCTTCCGATCCAGAATAACGTAATCTGGTCGCGAAGATGCGCCGGGACGCCGGTGGGCTATTTGGCAGCGAGCAGACCCATGCTGACTACAGCGTACGCGCGCCGTTCTCTCTCCGCCTCCGGAGCCTGCCCGACGCGATCGTAGTGCCGTGCCAGCACCAGGTGGGCGCCGGGAGTTTCCTGCGCTGCGGCCTGAAGTTGCTGGATCGCCTCAGCATCGTGGGAGCCCTGTTGCAGAAGAAGCATCCCCAGAACAAAGCGGGTCTTGGGCCTGCCCCCATCCAGCTGGAGCGCCTTGCGCACTTCCTCTAAGCCGCGCTTGGTTTGTCCCTTCAGGTAAAACGCGTAAGCCAGATTAGAGCGGTTCTCCGGTCGTCCGGGCAGCAGATGAACGGCGTGCTCCAGCTCACCGAGCGCGGCGTCCAGTTCTCCGGTCTTCAGATGCTCGACGCCCAGCATGCTGATCGCGTAGGGCATCGCCACTGGATCGCTCATCGCCTGCCGCAGTTCCTCAGTTCCGCGTTCGCGCTGGCCGGATTTCAGGTGCTCCTGCGCTGTGACCAAGGCGTGCAAGGACTTGCCTCTGAGCGGAGTCCGTAATTCCTCGACCGATACCATGCCCGCGTCCGATTGCGCGAGCAAAGTACCCGCGAGGCTTGAAAACAGCATTAAACGTAAAAAAAGTGACACGTTTCCTCCGAATGGTGCCGACTGCACTGCGAAATCAATCCACTCAAGGTGGAACATCGACGGGGGGTGCCGGTTGGCTTTGCCTATTGACGGGGGCCAGCGACTCTTTCGCTGCTCTACAGCAGCAGATTAACCTGGAACGACTGCCAAGTCCAATCAAAACTCTTTATCGACTCATTCCAGTCGACTTTGAGGCTGGGGAATCTTGTTAATGGACGTGCACAGTTGGGGTTACGGACATTCCGGGCCGCAGTCCAAGGTCGTTGTTCTGGCCGGGATCGAAACCGATAATCACCGGGATTCGCTGCACGACTTTGACGTAATTGCCGGTCGCATTTTCGGGCGGCAGCAGACTGAACCGCGCGCCGCTGGCTCCGGCCAGGCTCTCGATATGGCCGGTGTAGTTGCGGCCATTGGCGTCCACGGCGATATCCGCGCGCTGGCCGACCTTCATGTCCTTGAGCTGGGTCTCTTTGAAGTTCGCTATCACCCAAACGTGGCTCAGATCGACGACCGCAAGAAGCAGTTGCCCGGGCTGGACGTACTGGCCGACATCGACCGCGCGGCGAGCTGTGATGCCCGTGGCGGGCGCAGTGATGGTAGTGTATTTGAGATTCAGTTCGGCCTGTTCGACTTCGGCCCTTTTTTGGGCCACCTTGGCGGCGGCGGCCTGGGCACGGGCTTCCGAAGATTTCACCTGCTGCGGACCGGTCATGGCGCCTTCCACGGTGGCATCGGCCTGGCCGACGCGCGCGCGCGCCTGTTCGACGCTCTTTTCCGCGGCCAGAACGTTTTGTTGCGCTTCCGTTACAGCGGCTTTCTGGGCATCGACATTGGCGCGCGCCGCTTCCGCGTCCGCTACGGCCTTCTCGTACTGTTGGCGCGGGATGTCGTCGCGGGCCACCAGGCTCTTGTAGCGCTCCACGTCCTGAGCGGCATTGTTAGCGTTCGCCTCGGCCACACGGACATTGGCTTCCGCGGTCTTGAGCCTGGCCTTGGCGGCGCCCAGCGCCTGCTCGGACCAGCTTACCTGCGCGGCGGCATCCTGGCGGGAAGACCGCGCACCGCTGAGGGCGCTGGCCGTCGACACGGACAGGACCGGGATATCGCTGCGGGCGCTGGCCAGGGTCGCTTCGGCGTCGGCCAGCTCGGCCCGGGCCTTGGCCACGGCGACCTCAAAATCCCGCGGATCCAATTGAACCAGAACTTCATCCGCCTTGACGGCCTGCTGGTCGTGCGGGTTCACTTTGATCACGTGGCCGGCCACGCGGGGACTCAGGGGAAAAATGGCCCCGTCAACTTGCGCGTCGTCGGTAGTCTCGACGCGCGAAAGGTGCTCCCAGACCGTATAGCCTCCGGCCGCGAGCCCAGCTAAGACTAGAACTCCAACAACCCATTTCAACACTCTCATGCTTATCCCTTCCAGGGTAGCGTAGGTTCTTGGATGCCCTGGCGCCCGGGTTGGGTTCGTTTTGTCGTGGGGTTGGAGGCCCGCTGCGTTGTACGCTTAGAAGAAGTGACTGCATATGCCGCGTTTTCTTCGCGGGCGTTCCGATACCAACTGATCGCCGTAACCCTTTCCAGTTTCAGCCAGCAGATGCTGGCGACGGTGGTGGGGTGGGACCTGTATCTCTCGACACACTCGCCCGTGGTACTGGGCAACGTGGGTCTGGTCCAGATCATTCCGGTGCTGCTCTTCACGTTCGCGGCCGGGCACGTGGCAGACCGCTACAATCGCAGCCGCACCGCGCTAGTGACGCAAGTGGGCCAGGCGCTGGTCGGGTTCGGGCTGGCGGCTGCGGGAAGCGGGCGAGGCGTCGTGCTGATCTACGCTTGCCTGTTTCTCACCGCTACGGCGCGGGCGTTTCAATGGCCGGCGCAATCCGCCATGCTTCCGCAGACAGTCCCTCCCGAACATCTCACGCAGGCGATCTCCTGGAGCGGATCGGCACGCGAGATGGCCACGGTGGGCGGACCGGCGCTGGCGGGCGCGCTCATCGCGGCCTTCGGCAGTGAGTCGGTGTATATCGTCCAGGCGGTGTGCTGCGTGCTTTCCGCCATCTGCTTCGGATTGATGCGCGTGCCGGACCGAGCCGAGCATGAGCGGCCGGAAATCGGGCTCAAGGCGGTCGCGGAGGGTGTGCGCTTCGTGTGGAGAGAAAAGCTGATTCTCTCCGCGTTGAGCCTGGACCTGCTGGCGGTATTTTTCGGCGGCGCAACCGCTTTGCTGCCGATCTACGCCGCGGACATCCTGCGCATCGGGGCGACGGGTCTGGGCTGGCTGCGGGCGGCGCCGGCCATAGGCGCGGGCCTGACGGCGGTGTGGATCGCGCACCGGCCGGCGTTCCGGAACGCGGGTGTAGTTCTGCTGGCGACGGTGGCGGCGTTCGGAGTAGCTACCATCGGCTTCGCCGTTTCGACGTCGGCATGGCTGTCATTCTGGATGCTGTTCCTGACTGGCGCCTTCGACAGCGTCAGCGTGGTGCTGCGCATTTCGCTGGTCCAATCGCGCACGCCGGATGCGCTGCGGGGGCGCGTATCAGCGGTGAACGGGCTGTTCATCGCCGCGTCAAATCAATGGGGCGCGGTGGAATCGGGCGTGGCCGCGGCCTTGATGGGCACGGTTCCGTCGGTGGTATTCGGCGGATCGGCGACCATCGTGATGGTGGCCGCGGTGGCAGTGCTGTCGACGAGCATGCGGCGCTGGAAGAACTAGAGGTGCGCGAGCCAGACGTCGAGGACCGCGCAGCGTTTCTCCTCGCGCACGACTTTGAGCGCTTCGGCGACGGCCGATTCCACTTCATCCACCTTCTTGACGATGCGCGCGAACGCGCCTCCGGAAGCAGCCGCGATGCCGGAGTAGTCCGGCGGCGGGTCGAAGGCCACGTCGATATCCTGCGCCTTGCTGGCGTAACCCTGCGGATGCACGGCCAGCATCGAAAACTTGGGCGCCCGCCAACCTCGGTTGTTGTAGACCACCGTCAGAAACGGGGTCTGATACTTGCGCGCCATCCAGTGCACCGTGGACGGCACCGAGAACATGTAGGATCCGTCGCCGGTGAGGCACACCACGGTTTTATCGGGACAAGCCAGTTTCATGCCGATCGAGGCCCCGCCGTTCCAGCCCAGGGAGCTCGCTCCGCTGGTGAAACGCGTCCCTGGTTTGGTGCAGCCGATATGGTTGCTGATGGCGGAATAGTTGGTGATGCCTTCGTTCACGATGACGGTGTCACGATCAACATGGCGGCGCACGCAGGCGGTGAGATATTCGGCGGTGATGACGTCGGCGTCCTCCCGATGGGGTTTTTGCTCGCGGCGCCCTAGCTCGGCAACCCATGCATCATGGCGATTCCGATAGGGACTTTCCCGTTTTTCCACCTTGGCGTCATCCAGGCGTGCGTGAATCTGCCGCAGCGCCGTGGCGCAATCGGCGCGAAAAACCTGGGCCGCGGAAATGTACCAGAGCGGAGTCCGCTCCTTGAGCGGATCGATATCGATGTGGCAGATCTTGGCTCCGTCGGCCGGCTTGTTGAACGCCGGAATCCAGGGGACATCGCTATCCAGCACCAGGACCAGATCGGCTTCGGCCAGGGACGGGTTCTGCATGTGCTCGTTGCCCTGCTGCCCGACGTAACAGGGGTGATCCGACGGGAAATTCAGATAACTGGGGACGGATTCGAGCACGCCCACACCCAGGCGGTCGGCCAGGCGGACCAGTTCGGACACCGCGTCCCGGTTGCGGCCCAGGTAACTCGTCACCACCAGCGGGCGTTTGGCCGCGAGCAGACTTCTTACCAACTCCGCAAGCCCGTCCTCCGGCAGAGGCTGCGGCGCGATCGGCTTCCAGCGCGCTGGGTCGATGGACACCGGCGGGATTTCCTCCTCGAATACCTCACGAGCGGCCATCAGGTAGGCCGGACCCTGAGGATCGCTGGAGGCGATCTGGAGCGCGCGGTAGATCATCTGCTTGATGTTGCGGCCCGTGCGCAGCTCGTTTTCGTATTTCATGTAGCCGCGGAGTATGCCCCTCTGGTCCGGCACGTCCTGGAGCCAGTGAATGAACTCGTTACGGCTGCCCTTAAGCTCGCCTTCCTGCGTATAGGGCGAGGCTCCGGCAAAAATCAGTACGGGGACGCGGCACTTGGCGACGTTGTGGATGGCCCCGGCCATCGCCTGAGTGCCGCAATCGACGTGGACCAGCACGGCCTGGGCGCGTCCGGTGATCTGGACGAAGCCCTGGGCGCAGGTCAGTGCGACCATTTCATTGGGACAGGTGATCACCTTGGGGGCAGGCTTGCCGGTGGCCCGGGCCTGTGCCAGCGCTTCGACGATGCCCGGATGGTCGCTGCCGAAATTGGCGAATAGATAAGAGACCCCGGCATCCATCAGAGCCTCGATCAGGGCGCTGGCGCCGGTGTACATGGAAGGTTGGGACTGGGGGCCGATTTGCGGAATTGCCACGATCACAAGGCTCGCATATTTTTGACGAAAATACTTGCGCCATTGTGCGGCATCGGGCATAGTGAAAATAGCGCGTCGCGACCTTGCGCAAGCCGGGCGCGGGCTCTGGCGTATACAAGCAAAGTATGGGATTGGGCCATAGATGGCAGATCAAAGGCTGTTCTTCACCGAGCTGCTCGGCCTCAAGGTCTTTGACCTCAAGGGGCGCACTCTCGGTGTGGTTAAAGACGCCGCCATCGTGCCCCCGCTGGACCCGGTCCGCGTCGATCGCTATCTGATCGGCAGCGGCGCGGCCTGGCTCACGGTCCGCCACGATCAGGTTCGCTCCATTTCACTCGACGGGCTCCACCTGCGTGACGAGATCCTGACTCCGTATCATTCTGACGAATACATGCTGCGCGTGGTCCGTGACCTTCTCGACCAGCAAATCATCGATGCGCAGGGGCGCAAAGTGGTGCGCGTGACCGATGTCACCTTTGAAATCCACCAGGCGGACGGCGGCGAGGTCCTGTGGGTGCTAGACGTGGATATCGGCCTGCGGGCGATCTTCCGCCGCCTGGTTCAAGGAGTTCTGCCGCCGCGCTGGATCCGGCGGCTACAAGGGGGCATCCCGCCTCATTCCATCCGCTGGGAATTTTGCAACATTCTGGAGCCCGATCCGCAGCGGCGCCTGCGCCTCAACATCTCCAACCGTCTGCTCGAAGACATGCACCCGGCGGATCTGGCCGACATCGTCGAAGACTTGACGCCTGAGCATCGCGAAGCAATCTTCGAGAATATCGACAGTGAAGTGGCGGCCGACGCTCTCTCGGAAGTGGATCCGGACATCCAGGCCAGCATTCTGGAATCGCTCGAAACGGAAAAAGCGGCCGAGATCGTGGAAGAGATGGCCCCGGACGAGGCCGCGGACATACTAGGCGAACTCGAGCAGGAGACCAGCGAGGGGATCCTCGAGGAGATGGAACACGAGCCCAAGCAAGAGGTCCGCGAGCTGCTCGAGTTCAAAGAAGATTCCGCGGGGGGCTTGATGAATACGGAGTACGTGGCGCTTCAGGAAACGGCTACCGTCGAAGATGCCATCCAGGCGCTTAAGAGCAACGAAGAGCTGATGGAGACATTGAATACGCTATTTCTGGTGGATTCCGGGGAGCGTCTGACGGGCGTGGTTCCCCTGGCGCGGCTGTTTCTGCACGACGGCGCGACGCCGTTGCGGTCGCTTGCGGTCGAGACACTGATTGACGTGCCCGTCAGCGAGCACCGGGACCGCATCACCGAACTGTTCGACAAATACAATCTGCTGGCGCTCCCCGTGGTGGATGAAGAGGGGAAATTGACCGGCGTGATCACGGCCGACGATATCATCTCGGTTTTGCGGGAGAAGTAACCATGGAGCCTCCCGAACATGTGGAAACGCCTCCGCTACCATATCGCCATTTTCTTTGCGGTCATCGGCCCGGGTTTCATCACCGCCATGGTGGACAACGACGCGGGCGGCATTCTCACCTACTCGCAGGCCGGCGCTAAGTACGGCTACCTTCCGCTGTGGACCCTGCTTCCGATCACTCTCCTTCTAATCGTCACGCAGGAGATGTGCTCGCGCATGGGCGCGGTGACGGGCAAAGGCCTCTCCGATCTGATTCGCGAAGAGTTTGGCCTTCGCATGACGTTCGTCGTGATGGCGGTGCTGGTGCTGGCCAACCTGACCAATATGATTGCGGATTTCGCCGGCATCGCGGGGTCGCTCGAGATCTTTCACATCCCGAGATACGTGAGCGTGCCGCTGGGCGCCGCTGCCGTCTGGCTGCTGGTGGTCAAGGGCAGTTATGCCTCTGTGGAGAAGATCTTCTTGTTCGCCTGCGTGGTCTACGTCGCCTACATCGTTTCCGCGATTCTGGTGAAACCGGATTGGAAACAAGCAGCCATATACAGCGTTCGGCCCGTACTGATGTTGCAGGGCGCATATATATACATGCTGATCGGGATGGTGGGCACCTCCATCGCGCCCTGGATGCAGTTCTACCTGCAAGCCGCGGTGGTGGAAAAGGGAGTGACGGCCAAGGAATACAAAGAGTCGCGGATAGAAGTGATCGTCGGCTGCATAGCCATGTCGGTGATTGCGTTCTTTATCATCGTGGCCTGCGCGAGCACCATCTACGAGGCTGCGCCGCGGGATCTCCAGACCCCCGCCGACGCGGCCCTGGCCCTGGAACCGTTCGGGCAATACGCCAAATTGCTGTTCGCCGCCGGGCTCTTCAATGCGTCGCTGTTCGCCGCCTGCATTTTGCCGCTTTCGACGGCTTATTCGGTGTGCGAAGGCTTGGGGTTTGAATCTGGCGTCAACCGTCGTTTCCGCGAAGCGCCGATCTTCTACTGGTTGTTCACGCTGCTTATCGTCATAGGCGGAGCAGTGGTCATGTGGCCACGATTCCCGCTGGTGAAGATGATCCTGTTCTCACAGGTAATCAATGGCGTGCTGCTTCCCATCGTGCTCATCTTCATGACGCTACTGATCAATAAGAAGAAGCTGATGCATGAGTGGACTAACTCACGTTTCTACAACTTTGTTTCCTGGGCGGCCGTGGCGTTGATGATCGGCCTGACCATGGCACTGGTGGCGTTGTCCATCCAGGACATGATGCGAGGAACGTCATGATTTCTTTAGGAAGCGCTCGACGCCGCGCTTGAAATCGTCCGTCACGCGCGCCTGAACATTGGCCTGCACGCCCGCCTCGATAGATTCTTCGAAGCTCATTCCGTCCGTCTTATAGAGCAAGGTCTTGCTCAAGCTCATGGCCGTGGCGGAGTTTTCAGCCAGGGCAGAAATGTAGCGCTCGACTTCGGAGTCGAACTCGGCATCCGGAATTACGCGGTTGATCAGACCGATGGCGTAGGCGCGGGGCGCGCTCAAGGGCTCGCCGGTGAGAGCCAGCTCCATGGCCTGCCGTTCGTTCACCGCTCGCCGCAGCATGGTGGTGACGATCGCCGGAATGAAGCCCAGCTTCACTTCCGGATAGCCGAATTGCGCGGATTCCGTGGCGAGGATCAAATCAGATGCCGTGGCGATACCGGCGCCTCCGCCCAGCGCGCGCCCTTGCACTGCCGCGACGATCGGCTTGGGATGGCGGCGCATGGCGATATAAAGGTCGCCCAGCCGACGCGCGGAGGTGAGCGATGCTGCCGCGTCTTCCGCGCTTTTCAGGACTTCGCTCAGATCGAGACCCGCGCAGAAGTCTTTTCCCGCCCCGCGAATGAGCAGCAAGCGAATCGCGGTGTCATGTGATGCGCGCTGCAGAGCGTCGCGCAGGGCGGACATCATTTCGCTGGTGATCGCGTTGCGCTTATCGGGCCGATTCAGCGTGATGCGGGCGACCCCTCCCGCTGTGGCGTACTCAATCACGCATCAATCTCCATCCGTAGCAGCGCGGTGCTATAGGTCTTGCCCTGCGGATCGGCCTTGAGCGCCATGGTTCCTCCGCCGTCTAACGCTTCGTGCAGCAGGAAATTCAAGGCCCGCAGATTCGGCAGCTCAAATCGCTCCACTTTGCCCTTGCATACGCCGGTAAAGTGTTGCTTCACGCGATCAGCGGTGACTTCGCGGACCAGAATCGGATAATGCTCGGGCTTCCGCGCGATCAAGCCGATGTTGACCAGATCGCCTTTGTCGCCGGAACGTGCATGCGCGATCTCAATCAGCTTTCGCTTGGCCATATCGCCACCTCCGGCCGGACTTCGGATTTCGGGATCAGTGCGGGCCAAAACGCGACGATTTCTTCCACGCGGGGGCGGCCCAGGCCGAGGCCCGACACGCCCGGCGGCCCGTTCAGCACCAACGGAGCAATCTCGCGCGTGAACCGATCCACGGCGGCGCGATTCTCGGATCGCACTCCGACTCGCAACACCACCTCTGGCAAATGCGGCTCAATCTCGGGTTGGGGCTCGCCAGCCGGGATTCCGTGACACGCGTTCGCGCCCAGAAACTCTGTGCGGATCTCGTCAAATCGCAGACCCAGGCGGTTCAGGCGCTGGCGCAGGATCTGGTCGGCCGCGCGGGCTTTCTTATACGCATCGGGCCAGGTGTAGACCAGCGACCCCATGGCCTTGAACCCGGCCGTGTAGCTGATCGAGACTTTGTAGTAATTCGTGGCGGGACGGCCCTCAATACCGCTGAACCGAACACGATCCGGCCCGGCTTGATCGAGCTGAACGGTAGTGAAATCGGCCACGCAATCCGGCGTGATGTACTGTGCAGGGTCGCCGATTTCATAGAGAAGCTGCTCTTTGACCGACGCGACCGTGACTCGTCCGCCAGTGCCCGCGTGCTTAGTGACCGAAAACGTTCCGTCTGGTTCCGCTTCCACAATGGGGTACCCGATGTCGGCCAAGTCGGGAATGGTTTCCCAATCCACCTGGCAGTTTCCTCCGGTGACTTGTGCGCCGCATTCGATCGCATGCCCCGCCACAATGCCGGACGAGAGCTTGTCCCAGTCCGTTTCCTTCCACCCGAACTCGTGGATCATCGGAGCGAGCGTGAGAGCGGCGTCAGCCACACGCCCAGTGATCACGATTTCCGCGCCCAGACCGAGCGCCTCAGCCACGGCAAACGCGCCGAAGTAGACATTGGCCCGTTCGACGTGCGCACGGATGGCGCTTAGCGGCTCGCCCGTATCCATATTCTTGAGCTCGATACCGCGCTTCAGGAACTGGTCCAGCCGGTCGGTGATATCGTCGCCGGTGACAGTGGCGACCTTGAGAGGTATGCTCTGTCGCAGCGCTGTATTCAACACAGCATCGCGACAACCCATGGGATTGATACCGCCGGCGTTGGCGATCACCCGCACGCGGCGATCCTTGAGATCGGGGAGCACGCGCGCGATCAGGTCGACGAAATCGCGGGCGTAGCCAGCCTGCGGATCGCGCGTCCGTTGCTTTTGCAGGATGGACATGGTGACCTCGGCCAGGTAATCGAGGGTGAGGTAGTCGATGGGGCCGCGGCGGACCTGTTCGACGGGCGCTTCGAGGGAATCGCCCCAGAAGCCTTGCCCGTTAGCAATCCGAATCATTTTCTTCCTTCGCGCAGATCATACGACGTACTTCCCGGCTTGCAGCAATCGGCCGGCGATCTTACGGCGCAACGCAATTGAATTCACCAGCTCATACGCAGTCAAGCCGCGGAGCAGGGCCAGGTTGGTCCGCAGAGCGTCGCCCTCCGAGCAGGCCGCCAGCACGGTTTTCGCGGAAGCCTTGATGTTCTCCATGGTCTCGTCGGCGAACACAGCCGTCATGTCTGCGGCGTTGTCCTTGCCCGTTTTCCGTGCGCGCGCGGTGGCGGATTCCAGTGCGAATGCGTTCATCAGGACATCGGTGATGCCGGCGACGACTTCCTGTTGGTCCTCGATAGAGTCGCCGAACTGTTTCGAGGCGACGGCCAACAGGAACAACCCGACCTTCTTCGCATTTTTCACTACATCCCCGGTCGCCGTAGTCGAAAGATTCTTTAGCGCGCCGGCCAGTGGCAGCGCCCCTTTCTTGGCGCGACGCAGGAGCATCCCGGTGGCCAGCAGGCGATTGATCTCGTTCGTGCCTTCGAAAATGCGATTGATACGGGCATCGCGATACGCCCGCTCCACTGGATAGTCCTGATGGTAGCCGTAGCCGCCGTGGATCTGCAGGGCTTCGTCGACCACGTAATCCAGCGTCTCTGAGCCGAAGATCTTGAGGAACGAACATTCGGCGGCGAACTCCTCCCCGGCTTTCATCAGAGGCTGCCCTGAATCCTGGATGTGCCCGATGAGGCGATACGCCATGCTCTCATTCACGTACATCCGAATCGCCATTTCGGCCAGCTTGTGCTGGATCAGGCCGAACTCGGAGATGGATTTTCCGAACGCGCGGCGTTCCTGGGCATAGCGGATGGCGCCCGCCAGCACGGAACGGCACTTCCCGTGCGCGGACACCGCCAACGACAACCGCCCGATGTTCAGGATGTTGAACGCGATGATATGGCCGCGCCCGATCTCGCCCAGGACGTTTTCCACCGGGACCTTCACGTGATCAAAAAAGACCGCGGTGGTGGAGCTGCCCTTCAGTCCCATCTTCTTTTCTTCGGCGCCGGGCGAAACGCCTGCCCATGCTCGTTCCACCAGAAACGCCGTGAACTTTTCGCCGCCCACCTTGGCGAACACGGTGTACAAGTCCGCTATGCCGCCATTGGTGATCCACATCTTCTGGCCGTTGAGCACGTAGTGCGTCCCATCGGGCGAGAGATCCGCGCGGGTGCGCGCCGCCAGGGCGTCCGATCCGGCCTGCGGCTCCGTGAGCGCGTAAGCAGCAATGAGTTCGGCCGAAGCGAGCCGGGGAAGATATCTCTGCTTCTGTTCTTCGGTGCCGAAGTAGAAGACCGGCAGCGCGCCGATGCCCGCCTGGCCCCCATGGCAGGCGGCATACGAACCATCGGGACCAATGCCTTCGGCCACGATCATCGACGAAACCAGATCGAGCTCCATGCCGCCGTAACGCTCGGGCAGCAGGACGCCGATCAGTCCCAGCTCCGCGGACCTCCGCAACGTGCGCTTCAAGACCGCAAAGTCCTGGTTCTGAATGGCTTCTAAATTAGGCTCCACTTCGCGTGTCCAAAAATCGTCGGTGGCTTTGGCGATGGCGCGATGCTCGGCCGTGAAGTCCTCGGGCGTAAACACGTCCGGCGGGGCATCCAGTAAGAAAGAGCCTCCGAAGGGGGTAGACATGTAGATGGAAACGTGATTAAGCCCTTCAAATCGGGCTGCTATGCTTGAGTTTATGAAATCCTTTGCCTTTCTGCTGATATGCGCCGTTTCGCTGTGGGGACAACAGGCGTCTCCCGCAGTTGCCGCGTCCGCCGATCCGGTGGTGCTTACGATTGGTTCGGAAAAAATCACCCAATCGATGTTCCAGGACATCATCGCCAGCCTGCCGGCTCAGCAGCAGGCGCAGCTCACGACACCCGCGGCACGGCGAAGCCTGGCGGAGCAGCTCTCCGAGCTCAAGGTGATGGCGCAGGAAGCCCGGGCGCGGAAGATCGACCAGTCGACCGCGGTCAAGGCGAAAATCGCGTTGCAATCCGATCAGATCCTGGCAAACGCGATCTATCAGGAATTGACCGCTGGCGATCCCGACGAAGCCTCCTTGCGGGCTTACTACGCCGCACATAAGCAGGACTGGGACCAGGTCAAGGCCCGGCACATCCTGATTCGGATGCAGGGCTCGCGCGTGCCGGTCCGCGAGGGGCACAAAGATTTGACGGACGAAGAAGCGCTCGCCAAGGCCAAGGAAGTACGGGCCAAAATCGTCGCGGGCGCCAAGTTCGACGACCAAGCCAAAGCCGAATCCGACGATACCGGGTCGGGCGAGAATGGCGGCGATTTGGGCACTTTCGGCGCTGGGCAGATGGTGCCGGAGTTCGATGAAGTGGTTTTCAAAGCGCCCGTGGGCCAAGTTACCGAACCGATCAAGACCGCCTACGGATATCACCTGATTCTGATCGAGGAGCGCAAATCGAAGCCTTTTGAGGATGCGCGCGGGGACATTCAGCAGAAGATCCGGCCGGAGATGGGGCAGAAGGCGATCGAAGCCCTGAAGGCCAAGACGCCGGTGGTATACAACGACGCGTATTTCGGCACGCAGGGCGAGTTACCGCCAGCGAAATAATCGCAACGCGAGCCCGAAGCACACCACCAGCCACACCCCCAGCACACCCGCCTGGGGAGCCATCTGCGCGAGACCCGCTCCTTGCAGCATGTTCGCCCGCAGCGCGTCGATCGCTGCCGTGAGCGGCAAAGCTTTAATCACCGGCTGTACCAGATCCGGGAACCGCTGCGAGGAAAAGAACACGCCCGAGAGGATCCACATGGGCACCATGGTGAGATTCATCAGGCCCGAACCGGCTTCAATGGTCCGAACCCGCGAGGCGAGCAAAACTCCGCCGGCGGTGAACGCCAGCGTCGCGAGCAGACTGACGCCTGCAAGAGTCATTAACGATCCCCTGAGAGGAACACCGAACACCCAGGCTCCGAATACCAGCGGTACTCCGACGTCCACGGGCAAGAGGATCATCCGCCAAAGCAAGAACGACAGCAAGTAGTAATGCTTGGGCATGGGAGTTGCCACTATGCGCTTCAGCAGCTTCTTGCGCCGGGCGTCCACGATGGCAAATCCGGGTCCCCACATCGAGTTGCCCATGATGCCCATTCCGATTAGGCCCGGGATCAGGAAATCGATGTATCGCGATCCAGGCTCGCGCATGATCTGGTCGCTTCCTGTAACTGGGTCCTGGCGCCCGGAGGCGCGCTGGATCGCCTGGTCGGCGAGCATCTTCGCCTGCCGGCCCTCCGGGTTAGTGTCGTCGTAACGGTACACGATGCTTCCGTTGGGGCTGCCGTCGGCAGCCGGCTCGGCAGCGAGAGCGACCTTGCCGGTGCGAACGAATTGCTCGGCCAACTGGGGAGGCAGTTGCATCACGTCCAGAAGCTTTTCCTGCCGTAGAGCCTCGGCTAGGCGCGGAGTGACGGCTGCTATTTTGAGGACTTCCGGAGGCCGGTTGCGAAACGCGATACCCAGGCCCGCCGCCAGCGCGAGCGGAAAGATCATGGACCAGAACAGCGCTTCGGGTTCGCGGATAAACTCGCGCATCCGCATCAGCGTCAGTTGGACCAGCGCGTGATCCGTGAAACTGCGGCGAGACTTGGATGCTTCACTCATCGCGTAAATGCCTCCCCGTCAAGTGGACGAAGACATCTTCGAGCGTCGCGGAATGGGTACGAAGCTCGGTAAGAGGTACGCCTTGCCGCCCAAGCTCATTGAGCAGCGCCGGTACGGCCCGATGCAATTCCGTAACCTGAAGGAGCACGTTGCCGTTTTCGCCGCGGACGTCGCGAACGCCGGCCATGCCGCCAATACCAGCCAAATCGAGCGAGGAGCTTCCGGCGGAGAACTCGACGACGTGCTCGACGCCGATGGATGCGATCAGCTCGCGCGGTGTGCCCTGAGCGATTATTTTGCCGTGATCCATGATGGCGACGCGGCCGCACAGCCGTTCAGCTTCGTCCATGTAATGTGTGGTCAGTAGGATGGTCCGGCCGGCCGCCTTGAATTCCTCGATCAGGTACCACAATTGACGGCGGGCCTGCGGATCGAGACCCGTAGTCGGTTCGTCCAGGAACAGCAAATCCGGATCGCCCACCAGCGCGCAAGCTAATGCGAGCCGCTGCTTTTGTCCGCCTGAAAGCGCCCCGACTCGGGCATCTCGTTTTTCGTCCAATTGGACCATCCGGATCGCCTCCTCCGCGCCCGGTCCCTGGTGGAAGAAGCTGCGGAACAAACGGAGCGTTTCGAGAACCGTAAGTTTTTCGGCGAGCTGGGTGTCCTGGAGTTGAATGCCGAGCTTTTGCCGCAGTGCCGGGGCGTCCGAACTCCACCTAAGCCCGAGCACCTCGACCTCGCCCGAATCCGCTTCGGTAAGACCTTCACAGATTTCAATGGTGGTGGTTTTTCCAGCGCCGTTCGGACCCAGCAGCCCGAAGCATTCGCCCGACAGAACTTCGAGGTCGACGCCATTGACGGCGACCACGTCTTTATAGGCCTTGCGGAGGTTGCGGACGCACAGGGCAGCCTTGGACTGCGGCTCTTGCATAGGCCCGGGCATAGGCCCAGTATCGCTTACAACCGGACGATCTTTTCCGATTCAATACCCTTCAGCGCATTGCGGGTATCGACGATTAGCCGCGCGTCTTTCACCAGCTTGGCGTAGTCGAACTTCTTGTGATCCGTCACGATGACCACGCAATCCGCATGGCTCACGCCGGCGTCCGGATCGATCGCCTTCAGTTCGATTCCGTCGGCCTGAATCTTTGGCACGAACGGGTCGCTGTAGCTGACCAAAGCGCCGCGCCTGCCCAGAAGGTGGATGATGTCGAGCGCCGGAGATTCGCGCACATCGTCGATATCGCGCTTGTAGGCTACGCCCATCACGTGCACTCGCGAACCCTTCAGAGGCTTGGTGTGATCGTTCAGCGCGTTCTGGATCTTGTCGGCGACGAAGTGCGGCATCTGGCCGTTGATATAGCCCGCCAGCTCGATGAATCTCGCCTCGATGCCGGCCTGCTTGGTTTTCCACGATAGATAGAACGGATCGATGGGGATGCAGTGGCCACCCAGTCCGGGACCGGGATAGAACGGCATGTAACCGAAAGGCTTGGTGCCCGCCGCATCGATCACTTCCCACACGTTGATTCCCATGCGGTCGCACATCATCGCAATTTCGTTCACGAGGCCGATGTTAATCATCCGGAACGTGTTTTCGAGCAGCTTTACCATCTCCGCGACCTGGGTAGATCCTACAGGGACCACGGTATCGAGCGCCTGCTTGTAGAACAGCGCACCGATTTCGGTGCAGGCGGGCGTGATGCCGCCCACAACTTTGGGGATGTTCTTGGTCTGATATTTCGGGTTGCCGGGGTCCACACGTTCCGGTGAGAAACACATGAAGAAATCCTTACCCACCTTGAGCCCGGCTTCTTCGAACATCGGCAGCATCAGCTCATCCGTCGTGCCGGGATAGGTGGTCGATTCCAGGATCACCAGCGTGCCGGGGTGAAACGACTTCGCGATCTCTTGGCAAGCGTTGACTATGAAACTCATGTCCGGATCTTTGGTCTTGCGCAGGGGCGTCGGCACGCAGATATTGATGGTGTCGAGATCCTTGACCACGCTGAAATCGGTGGTCGCGCGGACCTTGCCGGCCTTGACGAATGGCGCGAGGGCCGCCGTTGGTATGTCTTGAATGTAGGATTCGCCACGGTTGACGGCGTCGACTTTGGATTGCTGTACATCGATACCGGTCACACAAAAACCGGCGTGCGCGAACTCTACCACCAGAGGTAGACCCACGTATCCCAACCCGACTACGCCCACATGCGCCTGGTGTGTCTCGATCTTGCGTCGCAACTCTTCGAAATGATTCGTCATCTTAATTAGTCTAGAATTAATCCAGTCCTCTCTCGTAATAGAACTGACCTTCTGCGACGATCTCGGCAGGGCCTTCCAGGTACAGATCGTCATTTTCCAGCCGCAACTCCAGAGGGCCGGCGGGCGTCAGCACGCGTATTGGACTGCGCACCCATCCCCGGGCCAGCGCCGCGGCGACTGCGCCGGTCGAGCCCGTCCCGGAGCTCATGGTCTCCCCCGCTCCGCGCTCGAAAAACCGCACATCAAGCGTATGCTCGTCCACCACGCGGATGAAGGATACGTTGGTGCGATGCGGGAAACGCGGGTGCCGCTCGAGCTCCGCCCCTAGTGTTCGCCAGTCGAAGTCAAAATCCGCAACAAGTACAGCGCATTGCGGGTTCCCGACGTTCAGGATCACGCATTCGCGGCCAGGCGTGAGAGTGGCGTGCAAGTCCTCGATGAGGGCGCGCCCCATATTCATTTCGAACGAGTAACAATGCCCGTGTCGAGCAAGAAGGCGAAGGTTCTTTACACCGGCACCCGTGGCGATGCGGACATCGTCAGCGGCTTTACCCGATTCAACCAGCAGGGCGGCAGCGCACCGTGTTCCATTACCGGAAATCTCACTTCGGCTCCCGTCCGAATTCCACAGCTCAATGGCAGCAGGGGCGCCGTGATTCGCCTCAGCGATCAGAATCCAGCCGTCGGCGCCCACGCCGGCGTGGCGATGGCAGATCGCGCGGGTCAGTGCGGCAGGATCGCCCGCCTGCATGGGCACCTGCTCCCGCCAGGTGAGCAGAAAGTCGTTGCGCGCTCCGTGCGCTTTCGTAAACGGGATCTGCACCTATTCGCGATGGTAGATATCTACGTAAATACCAGCCACCGGCGCTCCTTTCACCACAATCTGCCGCCGCAGGACAAAGCCGGCTTTTTGAAGCGCGGCATCCACGGCATCACCTGAAAACGCCAACCCCCACTCGGCCAATCCGCCCTCGCGGAGCAGCAGGTCCGGGCGGGCCACCGCCGCGTCGAACGCAGCCCCATTGCCTTCATGCAAGCCCTCGCGCAACGGGATGCTCGCCTCGCGCAGAACCCCAGTCAGGTCGCCGAACGGAAAAATGATTCCCGAACCCGGCCGGTATTCGCGAGCCAGGAAGCTTGCCGCCTGGGCGGTCCAGGCTCGCCGAGCTTCGGAATTGACCTGCGATTCCTTCCATGATATCGAAGACGACCCGGTGAATCCCCAGACTCCGATCATCGCAAGGGCCAGAATGATACTAGTCTTCACCTGGAAACGTGCCGGTACCAAAGTCACAAGAGCTCCCGCGGCGAAGGCCGCTAAAGGAACCGCCGCGAGGGCATAACGCGTGTTGTACCAGCTAAATGGCGCCAGGTCCGGGACGAAGATCGGCGTCCCCGAGGAGTGCAGGCTCCAGACGTAGAAAAGAGGCGGCAGGAGCAGCAGAACCAGCCCCCAACCGGCGCGTCGAGTGAGTGCGACGAGCACTCCCGCGGATCCCATGATCAGCAGTGGCCATCCCGCAACCCAGCGCGAAGCGGCAAAATAATAATGCGCGGCCGTGAGCCAATCGTGATCGCCGGGATAGCGAAATCCTCCCTGGGCGAGCTGGCGTTGGTAGATGGCGGCCGCGGAATACGGTCCGTTATAAAACTCGAGCGCGTTGCTGTAGTAATACTGATTATGTGCGAGCCAAGCCAGTGGCCCCAGAGTGGCCAGAGTTGCGAATAAAACCGCATGCCACTTACGTTTTGAGACAGCCAAGAAGTACAGGCATACGAACGGGATCAGGAACCAGCCTTCGTAGCGCGTGAGCGAAGCGGCGTTCGACGCAGCTGCTGCGATCAGGACGGCCCAGGGCGATTGCGAATCGCGAAACCACAGCGTGGCCCAAAGCAGCGCCGCGAGCGAAGCCAGGAATGGCAGTTCCGTCATCGGCGTCGCTTGCAAGTACAGGATATTCGGATTGAGGGCAAACAGCAGAGCGACGGCCAGCGCCGCGCCAGTACTCGAGTAGATGCGGCGCGCCGCGCTAAACAGAAACAATCCGGAGATCACGAAACAGGCCACCGAAGGGAGAACGCCCGCCAGCCCGCTGTGCCACCAGGCGTCCCGCATCACAAACGGAATCAGAAGGAAATGCGGCAGCGGGAGCCACACTGTGCCGATCTGGTCGGCCCCAGGGGTTCGCGAATCCAGGATCCGCCGGGCGATATTCAAGTGCGCTTCGGCATCGCCGTAGTACAGCGAATAGCCGCGCGCAAAGCACCACCACGCCGCACACCCCCCGATCGCCGCCAGCAGTGCGGCGACAGCGAGGCTAGAACGAGGTGAAGCTGCGGAACTCTTCGAACCGCGCATCGATCTCCGCCCGCTTGAGCGTGCGGAAGCGTTCCACGCCGAACTGCTCACAGCAGAAACTTCCCATGACCGAACCGTAAATCACCGCGCGGCTCAGCTCGCCCCGGCTGATGTGGTCCTTTTCCAGATCGAATCCTTGCTGCGCCAGGTAACCGATGAAGCCGCCCGCGAAGCAGTCGCCCGCCCCGGTCGGATCGAAGACAGTCTCCAACAGATACCCCGGCACTGTGAAATATGAGTTCTCCCGGAACAGCATCGCGCCGTACTCGCCGCGCTTGATCACCAGCGTGTGCGGACCCATGCCCAGGATGGTGCTAGCCGCTTTTCTCAGGTTGTCGTGGCCGGAAAGCATACGGGCTTCCCCGTCGTTGATCAACAGGAAATCCCAGCCGCGGATGGTGGCGAGCAGTTCTTCCCGGAAATCCTTGATCCAGAAATTCATGGTGTCGCCTCCGGCCAGGCGAACCTTCTTCATCTGGGAGCGGACGCCGGCCTGCAAGCGGGGTTGGATGTTTCCCATCAGCAGGTAAGGCGCGTTCAGATAGCTGGCTGGGAGCTTGGGATTGAAATCCGCGAAGACGTTTAGGTCCGTTCGCAGCGTTTCGCGATCGTTCATGTCCGGCGTGTATTTGCCGGCCCAGAAAAACGTTTTGCCCGGGACGCGCTCCAGACCCTCCAGATCCACGCCGTGGCCGGCTAGCAGATCCGTATCTTCCTTAGCGAAATCATCTCCCACCACCGCCACAATTCCGACCTTGGTGAAATAGCTCGCGGCCAGGGAAATGTAAGTGGCCGCCCCTCCCAGCATACGGTCCACCTTGCCGTGCGGCGTTTCCACGCCGTCATAGGCCACGGACCCAACAACGATCAAAGACATTTTTTGATTGTAGCGGATGGCCGGTTGTAGCGAAGGAAACGGCCTGCCGATAAGATGAAGACACGTGCTTCGCTCTCTCCTGGACGTCCGGCACCTGCCTGATCTACTTTTGCTCGCTGCGGTACTCCTGGTGCAGGCCGCGGGTGCAGGATCTCTCCTGTGGGGCCCCGCCGCGGCCCGTTCCATGCGCTTGCGCTGGTCGGTGGTGCTGGGGCTGCTGACCTCCTGGTCGGTCCTCATTCTGGGGTTCCTACTCAGGTTCAACCGGGTCAGCCGGCACTTTTCGGACTGGTGGCCGAACTGGGGGAGCGGATTAGCGCTCATTTGGGCGTTTTTGTCTGTGTTGCTGGTGGCGGCGCTGGTGATCTCACGATGGGGACTGCGCGTGCGGCCCGAACACAGTGCAGCGCGCAGAAGGTTCCTGCGCACCACGCGCGCCGCGCTGCTGTGCACGCCGGTCGCGGTCACCGGCTATGGCGTGTTCATCCAGCGATTCGATCTCTCGCTTCGGGAACAAGATCTGAAGTTTCCCGACCTGCCCAAGGACCTCGATGGCCTGCGAATCGTTCAGTTGACCGACATCCATCTCAGCCCCTTTTTGAGCGAACGCGAGCTGGCTCGAGCCGTCGACATGGCCAACGAAGCGCGAGCGCACCTGGCGCTGGTGACCGGGGACCTGATCACCGCAAGACGCGATCCCCTGGACACGTGCCTGCGGCAGCTGTCACGCTTGCGGGCCGACGCTGGCGTATTCGGCTGCATGGGCAACCACGAAATCTACACCAACACTGAGGAGTACGTGGAGGGCCACGGAGCTCGCGTGGGACACCACTACCTGCGCCAGCGTGCGGAGTCTTTGAAGTTTGGACAGTCGGCCTTGAACTTGGCCGGAGTCGACTATCAGCGAATGAGGGAGCCCTATCTGGTGGGCGCCGAGCGCATGGTGGCCCCGGCGGCATTCAATATCCTGCTCTCGCATAACCCGGATGTGTTCCCGGTAGCCGCACGGCAAGGGTACCAGCTCACCATCGCAGGCCACACCCACGGCGGACAAGTACGGGTAGAGATCCTGCGCCAGGATTTGAATATCGCGAGGTTTTTCACGCCTTATGTGGACGGGCTGTACCGCCAGGGCGAAGCGGCCATATTCGTTTCGCGAGGCATCGGAACGATCGGCCTTCCCGCGCGTCTCGGCGCGCCTCCCGAAGTGAGTCTCTTACGTTTGTGCCGTACCTGATCGTAAGCGACATCCACGGCAACTACGAGGCTCTCGAAGCTGTGCTCGAGGATTCCCGCGGCCGCTATGACAGCATTCTGTGCCTGGGCGATCTGGTGGGATACGGCGCCGATCCGAACACAGTGACCGAGTGGGCCAAATCGAATGTTACTTCGGTCATCCGGGGCAACCATGACCGTGCCTGCACCGGAACGGATTTGCTCGATTACTTCAATCCCGCCGCACGGGCTTCCGCCTTCTGGACCCGCGGCGCTCTCACGCCTGGCAATTGGAACTACCTGGAACACCTGGCGCGGGGCCCCTTGCGCGTGACACCCGACAGCTCATCGGATGGCTTCGATCTGGTGCACGGCTCGCCCCTGGATGAGGACGAGTATCTGGTGGGTGCGGATGATGTTCAGTTCCTTGGCGAGTACCTGGATACGAAGCTGACTTTCTTCGGCCATACGCACCTGCAGGGCGGCTTCCTTCTGACCCCGCGAAGTGTGAAACGATTTATGCCAGATCGGGTCCTGCAGCTGGAACCGGACTATTACTACCTGATCAATCCGGGATCCGTGGGCCAGCCACGCGACGGGGACCCACGCGCAGCCTATGCCCTGTATTCGCCTGAGAACCGCACCATCGAATACGGCCGCGTGCCCTATGACATCGGCAAGGCGGCGGCCAAGATCCTGAAGGCGGAGCTGCCCGAGTCGCTGGCGATGCGGCTGTTCGAAGGAATTTAGGAGGGCGAGGCATGCCTCGCCCCTACGAACTGCCGATGAGCAGTCCCGCGATAAACACCAGCGTCCCACCCAGCATTACCTGCAACATCGCGGAAAACAGCGGCGTGTCCATGTAGCGATGCCGGATATAACTGATTACGGCAAGCTCCACGATCACCACCACCAACGCCACGACGAACGCCGCTCGAAAGTCCGAGATGAGAAACGGGAGCGTGTGACCGATCCCTCCGGCGGTGGTCATCAAGCCGCATACCAATCCACGGATCCAGGGATGACCGCGGCCCGTCAGCGAGCCATCGTCCGAGAGTGCCTCCGCGAAACCCATGGAGATCCCGGCGCCCACCGACGCCGCCATGCCCACCAGAAATGCGTCCCAACTGTTCTTGGTGGCGAAGGCCGCGGCGAATACCGGGGCAAGCGTCGAAACCGAGCCGTCCATCAGTCCTGCCAGGCCGGGCTGAACGATCTGTAATACGAACAGGCGGCGCTCGGTCGCGTCCTCGCTCTGGATGGCCTCGTCGGTCAGGATCTTCTCTCCCAGCGCATGGGCTGCCGCCGAATGCTTGCGCTCCGCATCGGCCAGATCGCCGAGCAGCTTGCGCACAGCCGCATCGCTGACCTGCTGCATGGCGCGTTCGTAAAAATTTCGCGTTTCCAGCTCCATGATCTCGACCTGTTTCCGGACAGCGTGGATCCCCAGGGGCCGCACC
>JAIQFI010000067.1 GCA_020073345.1 Terriglobia bacterium | reverse complement strand
GCGGAAGCGGTGCGAGACCCGCAGGTGGTCGCCCGCGGAGAGACAGTCCGATTGCAGCATCCTGGTGCGCTGGATGCGAACGTCTATGGGCCCGGACTACCGATCGTGTTCTCCGGGTCGGCAACCGGCCTCGATCAATCGCCGCCGGGCATCGGCGAGCACAATGGCGAAGTCTACGGGGAATTTCTGGGTTACACGGAGTCGGAACTGCGCGAGCTCCAATCCACCGGCGTCATCTAAGAGCAGGAATTGCGCATACTCAACCCCACGATTCGCGCGATCACGGGCGCATTTCCCGCGAGGGCGGACTGTGCGGCTCCGGCTGCGCAGGGTCAACGCGGCTGTGCAGCAGGATGCGGTCCTGATTGTCGCAGAACGCTTCGATCAACTCTGCGTCGGGCATCAGCGATAAAGTCGTCTCCATGGCCCAAGGAGCGAGATACGCTTTGGGATCGTCGATGGTCACCGAGAGGGTCATGTGCCCGAAGTCGACGCGGCGGAATCGCTCGATGACATGCAACGCATCGCTGCTGGGGCGGCCTTTCGCGGTATCGATCCAGCCGCCATCGCGAAAGCCGCGGGAATCCACGACGAACCTGTCGCCTTCCCAGGTCCCACTGGAGTAGCCGAGCCAAGTCGGCGAGTCGGCCGGCGCCGAGGAGCGTCCGTCGGTGAAGACCTGGCGGAAGATCATTCCCACCAGGGTCTCGTACAGGATTGCGGTGACACCGGGCGTTTGCAGGATCTTGAAAGGGCCGCCGCCGAAATCGATTCGGGGCACTCCGGGAGGCAGGCAATAACCGTAAGGGTCGTCGACGTGATTGCGGCTCGCGCGTTGCCGGGCAATTCCCTCCGCCCACGGAGTCATCCGGACAGCTTCGGCGGGCAGATCCTGGGCGAGATCGAAGTAGTAGCTTTGAACGAAACAACGGCTGCCGTCATAGATGCCGCATTTCGCCGCCCAGACGCCGGAGAGGTCGGGGGTGCCGTCGGCGAGTTTCGGCGCTTTGGCCGACAGGTTGGCCGAGCCATCGGGGAGGCGGGGAATCCCAGGTGTGGGATAGTTCAGCCATTGCCCAGCCAGCGGCATCGCCGCCATGACAACGAGGGCCCCGAATGCTTTGTTCATTTGTTTCCAGCAATCCTAACTCATCTGCTGTCCCGGACCATCCTATCCTATACTGGCCTATACGAAACCGAGTTGCACAAAACAATTTGGAGGGAAACGCGATGAATAGCTTCCGGGTTATCCTAGCCAGCGCAGCGCTGTGTTTAGCTCTGGCGTCGCAGGCGCCTCGAGCGCGCGCGGCGGACGCAAAATCGAACGCAGTCACGGCCGGCGAGTTCATAATCGACCCTCCCACGCTCATCAATCTCGGATTCGAGTGGATGATTCAGGGCGACGATAACCGCAACGCCGCCGTGGCCGTGACGTATCGCAAGAAAGGGGAATCCCAGTGGCGGCAAGGGATGCCTCTTCTGCGCCTGCACAACGAGGAGATTTTTCAGGGTGACCGGTTGGACCTGGTCTCGCCGAACATGTTCGCCGGAAGCATCCTGGATCTCGAACCGGACACGGAGTACGAAGCAAGATTCGTCATGGCGGATCCGGATGGAGTGAAGGGCGGCGCTGAGAAGACCGTCACAGTACGCACTCGTCCCGAGCCCAAGCCTTACGCTAGCGGCCGAACCTTCCACGTTTATCCGCATGGCTTCAAAGGCACCAAGATCCAGCCTGCTTTCGAAGGATTGCTGTGCGCCTATTATCTGACCTGCTCGGGCACGGATTGGGCCACGGCTTCCCGGCCGCGAGTCCAGCCTGGTGATACAATTCTGGTGCATGCCGGGCTGTACAAATACGATCGCTATATCTACACGAACGATCTTTCGATCAGCACGGTTCCTTTCGACGGAACCTACTATTTCACGGCCAGTGGAACGCCGGAGAAGCCCATCGCGATCAAGGCGGCAGGCGATGGCGATGCGATCTTTGATGGCAACGGGGCGTTCAATCTCTTCAATGTGAAGGCAGGGAACTATACCTATTTCGAGGGCCTCACCATTCGCAACACCGAAATCGCCATCTGGGCCGGTACGCAATTCATCGAAGGATCCAAGGGATTGACCGTGAAGCGCTGCCGGTTTGAAGACATCGGCATGGGTGTCTACACGAATTATTCCGGCTCCAATAACTTCTACATCGCCGACAACTATTTCATAGGAAGAAACGATCCCAAGCACATGATCGCTTGGACTGGAAACTTCTGGGCGCAGTTCGCCGGCGTGGACGGGCAGGTGTTCCCGCCCAAGATGGCCTCCTACATCGCCGTGAAGGTGTATGGTTCCGGGCACGTCATCGCGTACAACTATGTCGCGAATTTCCACGATGGCATCGATACGGAAACGTATGGCAACCCGGACGGATCCGCTGCCATCGATGGTCCGAAGTATCCGGCTAAGCAGTATTGGGACCGTCGGCCCGTATCCATCGACTACTACAACAACTACATGACCAACTTCCATGACGATGCCTTCGAGATCGACGGGAGCATGCACAACGTCCGGGTCATGCGGAACATGATGATCAATAACGCTTCGCAGCCTTTTTGCAATCAACCGGCGCTCGGCGGACCCGTTTATTGGATCCGCAATATCTCGTTCAACTCGCCGGGAGGTTCGATCCGGCTCGGCGGAGGATCGGGCATTTTGTTCTACAACAACACCATTCTCGGAGAGGCATCCGGCGGGACTACGTCGAATACGCATTTCCGAAACAATCTGATTCTGGCGCAGAACTCGGGCGGATTCGGCGGTGGGCCTGGAGGCCGCGGCGGCGACGCAGGCGAACCTCCGCAGTCTGTGGTTTTCGGTTTCACGACGTACACGAACTACACTTCTTCGGATTACAACGGGTTCAGCCCCAATGCCAACGCGCCGTACTCGTTTCAATGGAACTCGCCGGCGTGGGAAGTTCCCGCCGACTTTGCCAGCCGTGGCCACAACGCGCAGACCGAGACGCGGCGCTACAAGACGCTGGAGGAGTATCAGCGAGCGACCAAGCAGGATGCTCACAGTCTGCTGGTGGACTACGACATCTTCATGAATGTGCCGCGGCTGGACGGGCGCGATGTCAAGACCGTCCAGAAACTCTACGACGCGAAGGATTTGGACTTCCGTCTTAAACCGGGGGCTGAGGCGGTCGACCGGGGCGTCGCGGTGCCGAACATTACCGACGGCTTCGCCGGGCGCGCTCCCGATTTGGGCGCGATTGAGCTGGGACAAGCCCCGCCACACTATGGGCCGCGCCCTTAGGCTTAGCGCGAGAGCGCAACGGCACACTACTTGACAGGCGGAGCCGCCTGCATGTGCTGCCACGATTTTTCGTTCTCGAGGCAGATCTCGTCGATAAGCTCGGTATCGACCTCAAGCCCTTCTTTTATAGATACCGTCCAGGGGCGCGTGTACGCCTTGGGATCGTCGACAGTGATTTCCACCTCGAGCGTTCCATAGTTCGGGCGGCGCAGCCGTTCGGTCATTTTCCCAGCGCTGGTCAGCGGAGCGCCGTTCATGTCGATCCACAGATCGTCCCGGAAACCCGTCGTCTGGATCACCAGCGTGTCGCGGTCCCATGTGGCGGTTGAGTATCCGTTCCACGAGGGGCTTGGATCTACGGGCTGGGGACGTCCGTCAATGAAAATTTGCCGGTACATCGCGTTCACTTCATAGAGCAGCACCAGCAGCCGCGGCGTGTGGATCGCCTTCGTGAGGTGCGGCATTCCCCACGTGCGCGGAGGATTATCCGGCAGGCAGCGCACGTGTGGATCGTCTTTGCTGAACCGCTGTTTCACGAGCTCAGCGGCCCAGGGCTGATACGGGAGGCCACCGGGCAGGTCTTTGCCGATGTTAAGTGCGAGCGGAGAGCCCCCGATTTCGAGCCCGCAGAATGCGCCTGTGGCCGGCACGCACTGATTGATCGCAGCAGCATGCCAGATGCCGGAGAAGTCAGGTTTCCCGTCGGCGAGTCGCGGCGCTGGGGCGGTTAAGTCCGGAGTCCCATCGGCCTTTTTCGGCACGCCGGCCGTCGGGTAATGCACCCACTGTCCAAAGCCGAGGCCTGGCGTCCCTAATACCGCAATGATGACGAAAACGAGCACCTCGAGACGCCCTTTCAGTCTCAGTCGTTCGACGATTTCCACACGCCGCATACACCCTCCAGTCTATTTCCTGATTCGCTTCAGCACCAGGCGATACTCGCGAATCTTGGTATTCTCCCGCGATCCGGAAACAACAATTTCATCGTCTGTAAACGTTCCTTGCCCCAGGTTATGGAACGGCTTGCCCTCGTTGGCCTTCACCTCGGGGTCGTTCTCGTCCTCATGCAGGACGAAGAAGTGAATTCGATTTCCTCGGATGACTCCATCGACAATCTTATAAGTGGGCTCGCCTGGCTTGCCCACGATCGTGCCGGTAACTGTATTCCCGTTCTGGCGCAGCACGAATACTTCCGCGCCACCGGCGGACCACTGTCCGCTGAGGTCAGCCAGGGCCGGGATTCCAGCCAGAAGCAACAGTACACACATTCGAAGGATCATTTGAAGTCCGTCCTCGGCGCTAGATGATACCAGCCGGACTCGGTGATGCTCAACCCCGAGGTGTTTAGGGCGCGGGCCTGCGTGCTAGCATGGCTCGTGACCGGGCAGTTCAGCGAAATATGGAGGTGGGTAGTGAGAATCGGCGTGCTGGTTCTTCTTGTGGGTTGCGTCCTGCCGGTGACAGCTCATCATTCGTTTGCAGCCGAGTTTGACGACAAACAGCCAGTGAAACTGGACGGTACCGTGGTCAAGTTCGACTTCATGAATCCACATTCCTGGATCTACCTGGAGGTAAAGAATCCGGATGGCGCGACGGTGCGATGGTCGGTGGAAACCGGCAGCACAAATGCCCTGTTTCGCCGCGGATGGCGCAAGGAATCGCTGAGGGCCGGCGACCACATCACCGTAGACGCGTTCCGGGCCAAGGACGGATCGAACACGGCCAATGCCAGCACTGTGAAGCTGCCCGACGGGCGGCAGGTCAGCGCGGCCTCCTCACGCGATTCCAAGTAGCATGAAGCACCTCGCGTGGCTCGTCATCGCCGCTGGATGCGCCTCGGCGCAATCGGCATTTACTCCACCGCATCTGCCGGACGGGCATCCCGACTTCGGCGGTATCTGGATGGCGGCTACGCTGTCGGCCGCGTTCAACGTGGAAGAGCATGCCGCCTCCTACGGAACTCCCGCAGGCCCCAGCGTCATCGTCGACCCGCCCGGTGGCAAGCTTCCCTATTTGCCCGGAATGCGCGAACGCGCCGTCGATAACGATCAACATCGGGAGCGCGACCCGGTCGGCCAGTGCCACATGCACGGCGTCCCGCGAGTGATGTTTCCGCCGTTTCCGCTCGAAATCTTGCAGGATGGCGACTATGTCCTGATCCTGACGGAAACGGAGCATGGCGTTCGCATCATCCCTACCGACGGCCGTCCCTTCCTGAAAAATTATTCCTCCTGGAACGGCGATTCGCGAGGGCACTGGGAGGGCGATACGCTCGTGGTGGAGGTGCGGGGGTTGAACGGGAAGGGTTGGCTGGACCAGGCTGGCAACTTCGTTGGAGCCGGGGCGACTGTCGTCGAGCGATTTCGGCTGACGGCGAAAGACACGCTCGAATACGAGGCGAAGGTCGAGAATCCAGCAGTGTTTTCCCGTCCGTTCACCGTGCGTGTTCCGCTGCGGCGGCGGCCGGCGGACGTGGAGTTGCTCGAGTATGGTTGCATCGAAGGCGAACGCGACGCTGCGCATCTTCCTCCGGTGAACGCTCCCGTGAACGGAGGACAAAAATGATACGCCCTGCATTGGCGCTGCTGCTCGTCACGGCGTCGGCTTGGGCGCAGGCGCCATCCGCGGCGAAGTCCGTAAAGGATGCGCACGATCTTCGCGGCATCTGGCAGGCAAAAGGGAACGCATACCGGAATCTGGAGGCTGAAAAAGGGGCCATCGTGGATCCCGCCAACGGCAAGATCCCTTACCGTGCGGAGGCCCGCAGCACCGCGGATCGCAACTTTCAGACGCGCGCCACTACGGACCCTCTACTCGTGTGTTTCCAACCTGGTGTTCCCCGCGCGATACTACTGCCCGAACCTTTTCAGATCTTCCAGCACCAGGATCGCGTGGTGATCGTGTATCAGCATGTACATGCCTATCGCGTGATCTTCACCGACGGGCGCCCGCACTATGACGACGGGATCGAGTTCTACATGGGCGATTCACGAGGCCGCTGGGAAGGGAACACCCTGGTGGTCGACGTGACGAACTTCAAGCCCGAGAACTGGCTGGACGCTGCGGGGCATTTCCACAGCAACAAGCTGCATGTGGTCGAACGCTACACGCGCACCGCACCCAACGTCATGGGCTACCAAGCGACCATCGAAGATCCCGAAGTGTTTCAGCGTACTTGGACGATCCGCGTCGCGCTGGCGCTGCATACCGAGCCCAATTTTCAGTTGATCGAGCACGAATGCGAACGGGACGCGCAAGGTGTTTACCGCCACCCGCCGCAGTTCCTGAAGTGATTACACGATGAAATCGATCCTCAGGGCTGCCCGTCGCGTCGATGTGCGGAACGATGCTGCGCACCCTCGAGGAACACGCGGCACAGAATTGCGCCCAGCTCCGATGGACTGAGTTCGCCATTCCGCTTGAACCACACCACCGTGCGATCCAGCAACCCTTCGAGCATCATGCCCAGGTATTTCGGGGAGATGTCCTTCCGGATGGACCCGGCCCGCTGTCCGGCTTCGAGGACCGCACGTGCGCGCGTCTGGTACGCCTTTCGCATGCTCACGATTTTCGCCAACCGTTCGGGAGAGAGCGCGCGTGCCTCGGCCAGGGCCGTCGCATGTTGAGTCTGGTCGCGGAGCAAGCTCACGACGTGCGTCTGAATCCCCACCTGAAGTTGAGCGAGGGGATCGGAAATGCCTTCCGTTGCTTCGATCACATCGTTGTCCAATTGCTCGATGGATGATTTGCAGATCGCGTAGAGCAGATCCTCCTTGCCCTCTACGTGGTAGTACAATGTGGCTCTTTCCATTCCGAGCAGGGTGGCAAGATCGCGGGTAGTCGTCGATTCGTAGCCGCATTTCGAGAATAGTTCGGCGGCACCGCGAATGAACTTCCCGAGCGTACCTCGATGCAAAGCGCGCGATCGTTGCCGGCCGGTGGACATCGGAAGCGGCGGAAGGGAAGGGGCTTCGCGCAGCTCGGGGCCGATGACACCCTCCCAAAAAATGCAGCTATAGATGGAACTCAGGTCTTTGCAAGAAAGCGGGCCCGAAGAGTGAAACCAGCGTGGCGTCCAGTTCAAGGTGTTCAATAGAGCCAGGCGGATGTACTTCGGAGAGATATCAGTTCGCAGGATGCCTAATCTTAGGGCCGCATTCAGCTCCGAGTCGAGGAGTCGTGAGTATTCCTTGTATCTTTCCGAAATCTCCGCGAAGTGAAGGCGAGACAGTGCTCGAAACTCGGTGACTACCACCAGTGTCTGGCGGGGATTGTGCGCCATGACCTGAAGGTGAGCGTCAATAAAAGCGCTAATCCGGCCCATTGCGGTCTCCGCCTGGTTCAGGGCAACGGGGAGGTCGGTCAGAAAGCAATCCATGACCTGGCGGCAAATTCGGTGAAGCAGTTCCTCCTTGTTGCTTACGTGATGGTACAAAGAAGCCTGTTGAAGGTTTAGACGCGTGGCGAGTTCGCGAGTCGTGGCAGCGTAGAAACCCTTCTCGCCGAACAAATCCGCGGCTGCATCGAGGATGCGTGCCGACGTAGCGCCGGCGGCGCTTTCCTCCTTCTTCGGAAGCCGGCTCGGCCTGTTCGCCGTGAGCTCGGCGGGCTTCTTGCTGACCAGCTCCAACGCGATATTTCGGCCGGAATGTGGCTGGCCCTCCAAAGCGCTTTCGATTCCATGGATCGCCAGGGCCGCGTGTTGTCTCACCAAAGTTTCAGCCCGGGAGGCATCGCCAGACTGGATGGCGTTCAAGATTGCTTCGTGCTCTTCAAACGCACGCCGTGCACCATCGCCTTCCGCGGGAATCACAACGGCCGCCGGAGACGCGAACGCCGCCGATTGAAGACGCTGGAGGCACCAGGACAGCATCGGGCTTCGCGCCAAGGCGACGAATGCGCTGTGGAACGCGGCGTTTAAATCACCGAAGAGGGACATCTCTTCCGGGGTTGGGGGGGAGGATTGGGAGGGTATCGCTTCTGCCAGCTGAGTGTTTAGCGTGCGTGCCGGCTCAAGCTCCGAAGTATCTTGGATTCGCTTGGCTGCAAGACCAGCCGCCAGCGCTTCCAAAGCCGAACGCGCCAGGATGGCGTCCCGGATATCCTCCAGCGTGAAGTGGCGCGCCGCATATCCTCCAGAGGGTGCTGGCTCCAGCAGCCCTTCGGAAGCAAGGTGGTCCAGAGCCGATCGCAGAACCGGCCTGGATACGCCCAGGCGCCTGCTCAGATCGAATTCTTCAAGACGCTCCCGCGGTGCAAGCTGGCCTTTGAGGACCATCTCTCGCAATGCGAGGACTGTGCGTCCGCGCAATGTGGAAGCCCCATTCAAGTCACTCATCAGGCCGAAGGAGTCCAGCAGCCATCATAACGTACAAAGGATTATACCAGTCGACAGGCATAAGATAAATCCTAATCGACGTCAAGTTCCAGTTTCTTGTTTCAAAGGCTCGACCCAAAGGCGGAGGCGAATTAGCGACCCGCAGGCTCCTGGCAATCGACTGAAACAACAAGAACATACTTCGATTGATTGTTACCGGTCGTTCGGTGGATTTTATTGCTTGACTCCGGAGGTTATCTGAAATACAATTCCTTGGGTTGTATGCAAGCGGCTCGCGGGCCGCGAAGGGGTCCTTCGGACGTAGATAAAAGGGGAGGGGTGGACGATGCGGATTCAATTAGTCTCGATGTGTTTACTGGCGTCGGCAGTCGTAGTTCTGGCCCAGTCCGACCGCGGAACGATTACGGGAACGGTGGCCGATCCGGCCGGCGCAGTAGTGGCCAACGCGCCGCTTGAGGCCAAGAACACGGGAACCGGGGCTGCATTCCAGGCTGCCAGCTCAGAGACCGGGAACTTCACGCTGGCGCAATTGCCGGTCGGCACCTACGAAATCTCGGTGACGGTTCCGGGTTTCAAGAAGTACGTCCGGCAGAACATCACGGTCGGTGTGGCCCAAACAGTGCGCGTGGACATAGCGCTCGAAGTCGGCTCGGCAGCGGAATCGGTAACGGTATCGGAGCAGTCGACGCTGCTCAAGACCGAAAGTGGAGAAATGAGTACTACCGTTGGGGCGCAGCGCATGATCGACCTGGGAGGGCTGGGCATCGGCGGAACAGCCTCCACCAGCCAGGGTCTTCGAACCTATCTATCGGAGATCGCGCTGGTGCCCGGCGCGTCGGCTCCCGGCTCGGGCTTCATCTTTGGCGTTCGCGTGAACGGGTCGCCGAACGGCACCCAGCGCACGGTTATCGACGGCGCGGATGCCACCAACCAGATCAACTCGGTGCAGGCCGGCACCGGCGCGAGCATGGACGCCATGCAGGAAACCGCGATCCAGACCAGCAACTTTGCGGCGGAGTTCGGACAAGTAGGCGGCGGCCTGTTCAACATCACCATGCGGTCGGGAACCAACCGATATCACGGTACGGGCTACGACTATCTGGTGAACGAAGACTTCAATGCCTCGACGCCCTTCACCAATGTGTTGCCGCGCACGCGGCGTAACGATTACGGCTTCAACTTGGGCGGCCCGGTGTGGATCCCCAAAATTTACAACGGCAAGGATAAGACCTTCTTCTACTACAATCGCGAACAGTATCGCGAGTTTTTCGTGGTGAACGACACCGCCATCACGGTTCCCACCGCGGCCTACCGCGCGGGTAATTTCGCGAGCGCGATCACCAACCGCCCCGCCGGAAACGATCCGCTGGGCAGAGCCATGCTGGAAGGCATGATCTTCGATCCGCTCACGCAGCGTTCAGTCAATGGCCAGCAGATTCGCGACCAGTTTCCGGGCAATGTCATCCAGCCAACCCGGTTTGACAAGGTTTCGCAGGCCATCCAGGCTCTGATTCCGAACCCGACCAATGCGACGGCCACGTCGCAGAACTATTTGCCGTCATTCCCGAACGATCGAATCACCACAAACGAATCGGTGAAGATCGATCATCAATTGACACCCAAGATCAAGCTTTCGGGCACTTGGCTGACCAACGCGACCTCGACGCAGTACTCACAGAGTCTGAACTCCTCCGAAGGATTCCCGGCCCTCATTACCCAGACGCGCGGATCGTTCAGCCGGTCCATGAACTGGCGCTTTAATTTCGACGAAACACTTTCACCGGCCATGCTGTGGCACATCGGCATCGGGTCGCTCCAGTATTTGCTCGATGATCACTCGCCCACCAACGATTTCCAGGACAGCTCGATCGGCTTGACGGGTGTTCCGAATCCCGGCGGGCGCTTCCCGGCCATCTCCGGGTTGTGCGCTGCGGGTCTTGCCCCGTCCTGCACGGGGACCGGCGGCAGCGCTAACGTCGGGGCGGGTGCGAACGTCGGTGCGGCGCAGTCGCTGACTAAGCAGTTCACGCCCACCTATAACACCAATCTGACTTGGGTGAAGGGAAATCACACTTTCAAGTTCGGCGGGGAGCTTCGCACCTTTGGTTACCCCTTCCACAATCTCACCGCAACGCAGGGAAACTTCGTGTTCTCCGCCGCTCAGACCGCGCAGCCGTACGCGCAGTCGACCACGGTGAACGGCGTGACGCTGGGCTTCCCCTACGCCGGCTTCCTGCTCGGCCTGGTTAACAACGGCGTGGTGAATCCTCCGGCGGACCTGAAAACCGGGAAACAATTTTGGGGGTTCTATGCGCAGGATACCTGGAAGATCACGCGGAAGCTGACTCTCGACTACGGGTTGCGCTACGACTACGACACCTATCCGCGCGAGCAGTATGGCCGTATGCCAAGCGCATCTCTGGCCGTGGCAAATCCCACCGTCGGCGGACGCCCGGGCGGAGTCGTCTACGAGTCGACTTGTAACTGTAATTTCGCGAAGAACTATCCGTTTGCGTTCGGCCCACGCATTGGTATTGCTTACCAGATCACGCCCAAAACCGTCCTCCGCGGCGGAATCGCCGTCGCCTACGACGGTACGGCCACCGCCAATACTGGCACGGGTAGCGCCAGCGCGAACAATGCGTTCCAGGCTCCGGGATTCGGCGACGCGGCGATGAAGCTCGATACGGGTGTTCCCGCGGGCTATGTGCTGCCTTGGCCCAATTTTTCTCCCGGCGCGTATCCGAATCCGAATTTCCCCGCGAACCTGAACGGCCCGACGTCGGTGGTCGATCAGAACGCGGGCCGTCCGGCGCGCCAGATCCAGTGGAGTGTCGGTCTCCAGCGCGAGGTGACGCGCAACACCGTCGTGGAAGCATCTTATGTTGGTAATCGCGGCGCGTGGTGGCTGAGTACGGTGCTGAACAACTACAATGCAATTTCGCAGGACGCTTTGACCAAAGCCGGCCTGGACATCAACAACTCCGCGGATCGTGCAATTCTCCGCGCGACGATCGGATCGACGGCTGCAGGACGCTTTCAAAACAAGCTGCCTTACGCCGGCTTCCCGCTGGGCTCCACGGTCACGCAATCGCTGCGGCCCTTCCCGCAATTCAGCAGCGGATTGGGCGCTCTGTGGGCGCCGCAGGGCCGCACCTGGTACGACTCGCTGCAAGCCAAGGTTACGCAGCGTGTCTGGCACGGGCTGGAAGCGGCGTACGCGTTCACCTGGGCGAAGGAGATGCAACTGGGCACCGAGGGTGGCACGATCAACGACGTGTTCAACCGGTCGCAGAACAAGACGATCTCCGGTTTCTCCCGTCCGCTGGTGAGCGTGATTTCGATCAACTACCGCGTGCCTGCGCCGCAGGGCAACAAGATTGTCTCCTTGGCGGTTCGGGACTGGGCGTTCGGATCAGTGATGACATACGCCAGCGGAACGCCGATTCTGGCCCCGACGTCCACCAACAACCTGAGCACTTTGCTGTTCCGCGGCACGTACTACAGCCGCGATCCAAGCAAGCCTCTATTCCTGAAGGACCTCAACTGTCACTGCATCGATCCCACCAAGGACCTGGTGCTGAACAAGGATGCTTGGGTCAATCCGACCGATGGACAGTGGGGCACGGCGAATGCCTACTACAATGATTATCGCTATCAGCGCCGGCCTTCGGAGTCGTTCAGTCTCGGCCGGGTCTTCTCCTTCAAAGAGCGGATGCGCTTCACGGTCCGTATGAACTTCACGAATGTTCTCAACCGGCTGGAGATGTCGAACCCGTCGGGCTCGCCGTCGACGGCGAGTACCAAAGGTGCTGTGCAAGGCGTTCCGGCGTGCACTGCCGTGAATTCGTGCGTAACGGGCGGGTTCGGCTTCATCAATTTCGCCAGCGGCGCCACGTTCCTTCCGGCTCGTCAGGGTACCCTGGAGATGCGACTTTCGTTCTAAAAGAGGAATGCTCTAACGCTGTGACGACCAACGAATATACCCGGCGCCAAACTCTCCAGATTCTGGGCGCCGGGGCTTCCACGTGGATCACGAGCGGACTTGCGCAAGCTTCCGAATTACCGATCAAGACTAGCGGCCTCGAACACATCGGCATGCAGGTGCCGGATCAGGAAGCGGCCGCGAAATTCTACGGACGGATTTTCGACCCGCAGCTTTTCCAGGAGCGCGACCCGCCGCCGCGCTTTTACGTCAAGATCGGCATCTCTTATATAGCGTTCGGCGGGCTTCCGGCGAACGCCACGCCTCCCGTGACCTCCGCGAGGATCGATCACTTCTGCGCCGTCGGCTTGGACTATAAGGCCCAGGAGATGCGCAAGAGCCTGGATGAAGCTGGCGTTCCCATGACGGGGCAAGGTGCTTTGGGCATGGCGGCGGACCCCGATGGCCTTCGGCTGCAATTTCTGGGTTCGCCTGCGGGGCTGGCCCGGACCATCATCCCGTCGTCCCGAATCTCGCAGGACGAGCCTGCCGTGCAGGCCATCGGATTCGATCACATCATGCTGGCCGTGACGGATCTCGAAAAGTCGGCTGCACACTATCGGAAGATTTTCGGCATGGAAGTTTCGCGGACGAAGAAACCGGATCGCATCTGGTTCGCGGCGGCCAAGACTCGTTTGGGCCTCGAAACCGTGACCTCCGGCAAGATGCCCGCGGTCGACCATATCTCCATTAAAATCGCGGGCTTCGACAAACGTTCCGTCACCGAGAAGCTCAAGAAGCTGGGTGTGGAGATTGCTCCTTCTAACGACGAAGACCTGCTGCGCTTCAAGGATTTGAACGGCTTGGTGATGGAGCTGAAATCGGGAGCTTGAGCATGCGATCTACATGCGTGGCGCTTGTTGCTCTTCTGCTGCCGGTCGCCGCTTTCGGGGCGGATACCAGGCTCGCGGAAGCCGCGATGCGCGAAGATGCAACAGCGGTAAAGAGCCTCCTTCAACAAAAGGCGGACGTGAACGCCGCGCTGCCGGATGGCGCCACCGCACTGCACTGGGCCGCGCAGGCTGATGATCTGGAAACTGTAGGGCTGCTGATCCAGGCCGGCGCGAATATCAAGGCAAAGGATCGCTACGGGTTCACACCTTTGTACTTCGCCGCGACCAACGGCAGCGCGACCGTGATTCGAAAGCTCCTGGACGCAGGTGCCGATCCGAACGCAATGGATGCCAGCGGTGAGACGGCGCTCATGACCGCGACGCGCAGCGGCGGTATCGACGCCGTCAAAGCTCTCCTTCAGCACGGTGCGGATGTGAAAGCGAAGGACACGGTAACGCAGCAGACGGCTCTGATGTGGGCGGTGCGATCGAATTTTCCCGCAGCCGTTGAGCTCTATCTCGAATATGGAGCCGAGATCAATCCCCGCACGCGCACCGGCAAGACGCCCGCGCCGCGGCCTCCCGGGGCGGGTGGCGGATCGCACGGCGCGGGGATCGTTCGCAGCGGCTGGCCGGAACAGGGTTTTCAGGGCGAGACGCCCGGAGGGATGACGCCGCTGCTGTATGCGGCTCGGGACGGCAGGCTCGACATTGCAAAAATGCTGGTCGCGGCCAAGGCGGATGTGCAGCAGGCAGATGTCAACGGAATCACGCCGCTGTTGATGGCGATCAGTAATAACCATCTGGATGTCGCCAAATTCCTTCTGGAAAAAGGCTCCGATCCGAACGCGGCCGACTGGTGGGGCCGCACGCCGCTGTACGCCGCCGTCGAAATTCGCAATCGCGATTACGGACGGAACGACGAGCACGCGATCGACCGTCCCGCCGCGCTGGAACTGATCAAGGCGCTGCTGGACCGCGGCGCGAGCGTGAATGCCCGGACGAAAGAAGTTCCTCCGATTCGCCGGTTCGTCACGCCGCTGGGCGATCTATCCTGGGTCGATTTCACCGGGCAGACAGCGTTCCTGAGGGCGTCGCTCGCGGGCGATATTGCGCTGATGCACCTGCTGCTCGATAAGGGTGCCGATCCGAATATCGCCACCTTCGCCGGCACCACGGCGCTGATGGCCGCCGCCGGAGTGAACTGGATGGGCGGGCAGACCTTCACGGAATCCAAGGAAGCCTTGATGGAGGCGGTCCAGTTGTGCCTCGATAAAGGCGCGGATGTGAACGCGAAAAACTCGATGGGTGTAACGGCGGTGATCGGCGCGGCGAATCGGGGGTCGGACGACATCCTGGAGTTTCTGGTGAAGAAGGGCGCGCGGCTGGACACAAAGGATAACGAGGGCCGGACGCCGCTGGTTTGGGCGCAAGGTGTGTTTCTGGCCACCAACGCGCCACAGGAAAAGCCTTCGACGATGGCGCTGATCAAGAAGTTGATGGCGCAATGACCGGACTGAAAATCGCGGCCGCAGTCGCTGGAGTGCTGCTAATCGCCCTGGTCGCTCGCCCTCAGAATCCATCTCCGGATCAGGCGCTGCTGAATCAGTACTGCATCGGCTGCCATAACGAAAAGACCAAGACCGCGGGCCTGATGCTCGACAAGCTGGATCTGGCGCATCCCGGACAGGATCCGGAAACGTGGGAAAAAGTCGTGCGCAAGGTACGGGCCGGCATGATGCCGCCGTCGGGCATGCCTCGCCCGGCTCGCACGGTGCTCGATTCGTGGGCGGCCAACCTCGAAGCGGGTCTGGATCGCGCGGCTGCGGCCAAGCCCAATCCGGGGAGCACAGGATTGCACCGGCTGAATCGCACCGAATATACTAACGCGATTCACGACCTTCTCGCCATCGATGTGGATGCCGCCACCATTCTGCCCGCCGACGATTCCAGCGAAGGATTCGACAATATCGCCGACGCGCTGGCGGTCTCGCCAGCACTGATCGAACGATACGTGGCCGCAGCGGGCAAGATCAGCCGGCTGGCCGTCGGGAACATGCTGATCACGCCGTCAACGGTTACGTATCGGGCGCCGGGGGATCTTTCGCAGACGGAGCACGTGGACGGTTTGCCGCTCGGAACGCGCGGAGGAATGCTGGTCCGGCATACGTTTCCTCTGGATGCCGAGTATTCGTTTAAGGTTCGCGCCCGATCGGCCGGAATCGGCGTAGGCGGCGCCGGGGCTCCGGGCGAGGAATTGGAATTCGTGGTCAACGGCGAGCGCGTCAAATTAGCGGCCGGCGGTTCTATAGATGTAAAGGTTCCCGTCAAGGCGGGGCCGCAGGACATCGGCGCGGCTTACGTGCGGAAGGCTCCTCCAGGTGCGGACGATATCTGGCAGACTTTTGCGGGCAATTCGAGCGTGAGCAGCATCGCGATTACCGGGCCCCTCAATCCTTCGGGTCCGGGAGACACACCTAGCCGACGCAAGATTTTCGTGTGCCGTCCGGCGTCGGAATCGGATGAGTCCGCGTGCGCGAAGACGATTCTGTCCACGCTCGCGTTACGTGCGTATCGCCAGCCGCCGTCGGGCGCGGATCTGGATACACTCCTGAGCTTTTATCAGGCGGGGCGGAAGAATGGCACGTTCGATATTGGAATCGAGCAGGGACTGGCGCGGGTAATCGTGGATCCGCGGTTCGTGTTTCGCTTCGAGCAGGAACCGGCCGGCGTGGCCGCGGGCGCGACCTACCGCGTGAGCGATCTGGAACTCGCTTCGCGGCTGTCGTTTTTCTTGTGGAGCAGCATCCCTGACGCTGAACTTCTGGACGTGGCTGTGCATGGCAAGCTGCACGATCCGGCCGTGCTCGAAAAACAGACGCTCCGAATGCTGAAGGATCCGCGTTCGGAAACGCTCGCGACAAATTTCGGCGGGCAGTGGCTGTATTTGCGCGAATTGAAGAACGCTCGTCCCGAGGCGCGCGGCTTTAACGACAACCTGCGCCAGGCGTTTCGACGCGAGACTGAACTGCTTTTCCAAAGCATCGTGAACGAGGACCGCAACGTGGTCGATCTGCTCAACGCGGATTACACTTTCGTCAATGAGGCGCTGGCTCGCCACTATGGGATTCCGGGCATCAAAGGGAGCCGGTTCAAGCGGGTCACGATCCAGGATGAAAACCGCCGCGGCCTGCTGGGCCAGTCCAGTTTTCTGCTGGTAACCTCGGTGGCCAACCGCACTTCGCCCGTATCGCGCGGCAAATGGGTTCTGGAAAACCTCCTGGGAACTCCTGCGCCTCTGCCTCCGCCTAATGTTCCGCCGCTCCCGGAGAGTGAAGGCGCACAGCAGCCCGCTTCGATCCGCCAGAAGATGGAGCAGCACCGGCAGAACCCCGTGTGCGCCGCCTGTCACAAGATCATGGACCCCATCGGGTTTTCGCTGGAGAATTTCGACTTGATCGGAAAGTATCGAACCACAGACGGCGGCATCCGCATCGACGCCTCAGGCCAACTGGTTGACGGCACCAAGCTGGACGGTCCGGCAAGCTTGCGGCAGGCTCTGTTGAGCCGTTCCGACGTGTTCGTCCGAACCATGACCGAGAAGCTTTTGACCTACGGAACCGGCCGGGCGCTGAAGTACTACGATATGCCGGTGGTTCGATCGATTACCCGGGATGCTGCGAAGAATGACAACCGTTTTTCATCATTGATTCTAGGCATCGTCAAGAGCGATCCGTTTCAGATGCGAGTAAAAGCAGGAGGCAACCAATGAGTTTCATCACCAGAAAACATCTTTCGCGCCGGACTCTGCTGCGCGGCGTGGGAGTTTCGCTAGGACTGCCGCTGCTCGATTCCATGGTTCCGGCGCAGACGCCTCTGGCCAGAACTGCAGCCACCTCCAAAAGCCGGCTGAGCTGCATCTACGTGCCCCACGGCGCGACGATGGACAAATGGACTCCGGCCGCCGACGGCAAGGGCTTCGAATTCACCGAAATCCTGGCGCCCCTCGAAAAATTCAGAGATCGCGTGTCGATCATCTCCAACCTGGCGCACCCAGCTGCGGGAGGCGTGGGGTCCGATGCCGGCGCCGATCATGCGCGCTCAGCCGCAGTGTTTCTCAGCGGCGTGCACCCCGAGCAGGGCTCGATCCACGTCGGCACCACGATCGATCAGATCGCGGCGCAGCGCATTGGACAAGATACCCCGCTGCCCTCGATTGAGCTCTCGATTGAAGAGGTCGCGCTGAGCTGCGGTTCGGGCTACGCGTGCGCCTACTCGAATACGATTTCCTGGAAGACGCCGACCACGCCGCTGCCGATGGAGAATAATCCCCAGGTGGTCTTCGAAAAACTGTTCGGCGACGGGAGCAACAACGCCGATCGTCTGGCCCGGAAACAACAAAGCCGCAGCCTGCTGGATTCCGTGATGGACCAAGTGGCATCGCTGCAACGGGAGCTTCCCGCTTCGGACCGCACCAGGCTCGGTGAATATCTGGACGACGTCCGCGAGATCGAGCGGCGCATTCAGAAAGCCGAAAACCAGATCCCCGCGGACCTGAAACTGCCCGAAGCGCCCGTAGGCGTGCCCGAATCGTTCGACGAGCATTTCAAGATCATGTACGACCTGCAAGTGCTCGCCTTCCGCGCGGAGATCACCCGCGTCGCCACACTGATGTATGCGCGCGATACCAGCGGCGCCGTCTATCCGCAGAGCGGCATTCGCGACGGGTTCCATGTGGCTTCGCACCACTCGAACAATCGCGCGAATATGGACAAGTTCGCGCTGATCAACAAATATCACGTGGAGATGCTGGCATATTTCCTGGACAAACTGAAATCGACGCCCGATGGCGATGGCAACCTTCTGGATCACTCCATGGTTCTGTACGGCAGCAGTATGAGCAACGGGAATCAGCACGATCATGATCCGCTGCCCGTGGTGCTTGCCGGCGGCGCCTCAGGACAACTGAACGGCGGCCGTCATATGACCTATGCTCCGCACACGCCGATGTCGAACCTGCTACTGACGATGCTGGATAAACTCAGTATTCAGGCGGACAAGCACGGCGATAGCACCGGGAAGCTCGAGATTTAACTTTTGGTTGGAGACTCATGCGACGATCGTATTTGCATTTTGCAGCGGCAGCCTTGATGGCCGCGGCGCCAGCCAGCCTATTCGGGCAATGGTTCGACTATCCTACTCCCGGGGTGCCGAAAGGTCCTGACGGCAAGCCCAACCTCACCGCGCCCGCGCCGCGCACCGCCGACGGACATCCGGACCTTTCTGGAATGTGGGGATGGGACGCCTTCGTGCCTTGCGGCAAACACTGCACCGACACCCAGGTCGGACCGGAGTTTCTGAATATCGCCGCTAGCCTCAAGAAAAGCCCGCCCTATCAGCCGTGGGCGGCGGCGCTTGTGAAGGAACGCAGAGCGAACCAGGACCTGGACCCCAACGTTCATTGCATGCCGCGGGGAGCTCCCAGAATCTGGACGGACGACTATTACAAGAGGATCATTCAAACGCCGGAGCGTCTGATCATCCTGACCGAACGCAACATGCAGTATCGCCAGATCTTCACCGACGGAAGGCCTCTTCCGGAGGATCCGAATCCGACATGGAATGGCTACTCTGCCGCCAAGTGGGACGGAGACACTCTGGTTATCCAAACCATCGGCTTCCGCGACGAGCTGTGGCTGGACGCGAACGGGAACCCCCTCACCAATGCCGGCAAAACGACGGAAAAGATCCGGCGCCCGAATTTCGGAACGCTTCACATCGAAATCACCATCGACGATCCCAAGGCTTATACCGCCCCGTGGACCGCGACGTTCGATCAGCCCATCGTGCTGGATAGCGAACTCCTGGATTATTACTGCTTGGAGAACGAGAAGGACGCTGTACACATGGTGACGAAGTAAGCATTCGCTGCATATCAAAATCTAAGACCTCACTGAAATGAAAATAAAGATAATCCTTTCCGTTCTTGCTCTTGCCGTGACAGCCGGGGCGCAATCGAAACTCCAACTGAAGGTGCACCACGGCGCCGGCGTGAACGGATATGACGTGAACTCTACGATGATCTCCGGCGAAAAGGACATGCTGGTTATCGATCCACAGTTCAGCCTGAGCGAAGCCCATCGTTTGGCGGCGGAGATTCTAGAGTCCAAGAAGAATCTGGCGACCATTTACGTCACCCACCCGCATCCCGACCATTTGTTCGGCCTTGCGGTGCTTCATCAAGCGTTTCCGTCTGCCAGGATCGTCGCGCTGCCGGCGACGGTCAATGCCGCCAAGACGGGCTGGCCTGCCCGGCAGAAATTCTGGTTTCCTACGTACGGTAACAACATCCCGGGACCCGAACCCGTCTTGCCGGAAGAACTTACAACCCCCGTACTCACGCTCGAAGGAGAAAACTTCCCCATCACCGGTGGCGTGCAAGGGGCCGACGGTCCAGGGAACAGCTTCGTCTATATTCCGTCCCTCAAAGCCGTGGTGACGGGAGACATCATGTTCGACCACGTCTACTTTAGTGTTCCCCGCGACAAAGCTCGCGAAGATTGGTTGAAGACCACGGAGCAGATCGTCGCGTTGAATCCGACCATCATTGTCTCCGGTCATGAGGGCCCCGGCGCGACCCGCGACCTTGCGACCCTCGCATTTATGAAAAAGTACATCGCCGATTGGGATGCGAACGTCGCCGCCTCGCACGACGCCGCGGAAATGCGAACCAAAGTTCTAAAACAGTATCCCGGCCTGGGGATGGAATTCACCCTCAACGATCGGGTCGCGACTTACTTCCCGCCGGCCATCAAAGGCAAGTAGGGCGATACCCGCCTGCTCGTTATGCCGGAGCAGCTTACAGCAACAGCCGCGAATACGATCGCGCCGGCAGTTGAAGCACCATGCGTCCGCTCGATCGCGACGACTCGAGCTCGGCAGGCTTTACTTTGCCGGGGTCGGCAAACGAATCGTAACGTGCGGGTGGATGCTATGTCGCGGAAGACAAGGGTCCCTTCGCGCGGCTGCGCCAGAACGCGATTTAGCAGCAACACACAATACTGACCCGTAGACCCGTCAAGGTAACCGCGCCGTCGATGGCTCGGATTCCGATAACCGGCCTACTTGCCTGAAACCGGGTAGTCCTGCCACACATATTCCAGCGCTTGCGGCAGCGTCTGACGGATCACTTTCGCGTCGACGTGACCCGCGTTTTTGGCGTACACGAACTGGTAGTGATAGCCCTTGGCCTTCAGCACACCTGCAAGGCGCTGGTTCGCCATGACCCAATTGCGCCGTTCGGCCGAGGCGGTGTTTGCGCCGATATCGTTTTCCGAAACATGCATCCAGATGCGGAGCGGCTTCACCGTATCCGTCCGACCAACCCAGGTCAGGCGCGAGCGGCTTTCCATTTGGCCGGGGTGAGTTGCGCGAGTTCCGATAGCTTTCTGTGGGCGAGGCCGGGCAGGACAGCCAGCAGGTAGTCTTTGACGGGAACGCCGAGTCTGCGGCAGGATTCCACCACCGAAAGGATGGCGGCGACCTTGGGTC
>JAIQFI010000018.1 GCA_020073345.1 Terriglobia bacterium | reverse complement strand
CTCGGGTGGCGAGCGCCGGCGGGTGGAAATCGCCCGCAGCCTGGTGATCGAGCCCAGTTACCTGCTGCTCGACGAACCGTTTTCGGGTATCGATCCCATTCAAGTGCTGGAACTGCAAAAGATCATCTTCGATCTCAAGCGCTCCGGCATCGGCATCCTGGTGACAGACCACAATGTCCGTGAGACGCTGGCGGTGACCGACCGAGCCTACATCATCAATGACGGGCGGATCTTCCGTTCCGGCACGCCCGATCAGTTAGGGAACGATCCCGAGGTCCGCCGCGTATACCTGGGCGAAAACTTCAATCTGCAGTGGCAAAGCGGGCGCCGGCAAGTGCCTGCTAATGAAGGATAGCCCGCGGAATCGAACGATTGAAAGGAAGCTTGCGGGGCCTAAGCGGCTGCACCAACCGCAGCCCGCTCGCCCATGACATTAGCGAAGTGGGAAACGATCATGGACATCTCGTCCAGCGCACGCCGGCCGGCTTCCGCGGAGAAGCGTTGGCTTACGCGGCACCAGGCGCCCATCAGGCGATAGTTCAGTTGGAGCATCCGGTCTTCCAGGCCCCATTCCTGTCCGGAAGCGTGCTGGATCAAGTAGGTGACCACAGCCAGGTCGCGATCGAGAGAAGCCTGTAGCCGGTCGAGATCGGCCGGCCGCTGATCGCGCAATTCCGTTTGCACCTGAAGGAAGCTCAACTGATTCGCGGTGGCGATGTCAAGCGCATAGTCTCGGGTGGTCTTTGCGCTGAGGATCAGCAGGCAGCTATAACGGAACCAGTAGCCCAGCATGAGCACCGAGCTCACCGTAATGACCAGGGTGACGATTAATTCAAGCATCGTTCCCTGCTTTCGTCGCCCGCTTCGGGCCTGCGAGTTGTGAAAATCTTGCCCACGAATCTATTGGAAGAATATCATCGCTCTTTCCAATGGACAATACCTTCCGAGGTACTAAGATCGTTTTCGCTAAGGTAGATGGAACTTCATATCCCGAGGTCCTGTCTCACGTCCGCGCCGATGTTCCTCGTAAAGCGCTGCATAAGATGATGTGATGTAATCGGCAGGCCCAAACCCAAGCCTTACGGCCGCTTGATCGATCCAGTACTCCGGACCCTCCAGTTCCAGGAAGTCGCCGATCGGAGTTTCATCCAGGGTGACGATTCCACCTTCGCCCGGAGCTTCGAACGTCGTCCGGAATTTCTCATAGGCGAAGGCAGGCTGGTAGCCGAGTGCCGCCAGGATCTGTGCGAACGCCGGGCCGTCGGAAACGTCGGTTTCGATCTCTTCGCGGGACTTATAGCCGGCCCCACCGGCGGGGCCTTTGTATGTGACGGTCCACCGTCCACCGGCCGAGCGCAGCCGGAGCAGACGGTCGCTGCGCCTTAACTCACCCGTGATCAGATCGAAAGTCTGATTGGTCTCAAGCTGACGCAGGCCGGTCGCACGGAAGCCGTTCTGTTCCAGGAGCGCCCTAACTCGCTCGGGGCCCTGCGGCAAACGCAGTTTGATTTCGGTTTCCACGGCCATGGGGAATGCTACTCTCTAGGATGATACGATGAGGCGACGCGCCCGTAGCTCAGCCGGATAGAGCGACTGGCTTCGAACCAGTAGGCCGGGGGTTCGAGTCCCTCCGGGCGCGCCAAGAAGCAGTATGATTCCCTTCCGGTCCAAGGGTGTAACGCCTAGAGAAGCATTCGCGCGCAACTCCCGTCCACCCTCGGGGTTTCAACACCAGGATGGGGATTCCGAAACCCCCCAACAAAGTTGCAAACGCGGAGGAGACGAATGGGGATTAGACTGATTCTTGCGAGTCTGTGCGCTTTCTGGCCCGCCTATGCACAGATCGCCGTCACGGTTTCTCCTTCGCCGGCAGCGGTGCATCTGGGAACGTTCCTGCAGTTTTCAGCCAACGTAAGTGGAACTTCGAGTCGCGGCGTAACCTGGTCGCTGGCGCCCTCAGGTACCGCATCGGGCACGATCTCTCCAGGCGGCCGATACACGCCTCCCGCGGTTATGCCGGTTCCCAACACGGTCACCGTAACCGCCACGAGTACCGCCAGCCCAACCACATCCACCAGCGTAACTGTGACCCTTCTGAATCCGTACCCGGAGCTCGCCTCCGCGAGTCCCGCTAACATTCCCGTGGGCGTTTCTACGATCACGTTGAACGGCAGCGGCTTTGCACCGGGAGCACACGCAATCGCGGGCGGCACGCCGCTGGCAACAACCTTTGTTTCTTCGACAAGATTGACGGCTACCGTCGTGTCTTTCTCCATTGAGCAAGGCTGGACGATCCCGATTGTCGTGGAAAATCCGGACCCTGGTTCGGCTAAATCCGCTGACGTGGTGAGCGTAGTCGTGGGGCCGTCTTCCGGGCCTCATGTTGTGGGCGCCAACGTTGCCGCTCACTTTCTGGATCAGGCTGCCTTCGGTCCCGACGCCGCCACGCTCGAACACGTTGAAACTGTGGGGCTGGAGGAATACCTCAAAGAGCAGTTCGCCGCGCCGATTTCGCCTTATCCGGACCCCGCCACCACAGGCTTCGGGATCAATCAGGTGCAAGCGCGTTTCTTCACCAACGCCGTTCACGGCCAGGATCAATTACGCCAGCGGGTGGCGTTCGCGTGGGGCCAGATATTCGTCGTATCGGCCATCGAGGAGAACACTCCGACGCAGTTGGTGCCCTACCTGGGAATTCTGCAAAAGGATGCCTTCGCGAACTTTCGCACGCTCATGAAGGATGTGACCCTGAGTCCCACCATGGGTGAGTATCTCGACATGCGAAACAACGACAAGGCCGACCCCACCCGCGACACCAGGGCCAACGAAAATTACGCTCGCGAACTCATGCAGTTGTTCACCATCGGCCTTTCACAATTGAATCTGGACGGAACGTTGAAACTAGATGCCGCCGGCAATCCGATTCCCACCTACGACCAGACTACAATTCAGAACTTTGCGAAAGTCTACACGGGATGGACCTATCCGACCAGGCCCGGGGCTGTTCTTCAGAAGCATAATCCGGCGTACTACATCGGTCCGATGGTGCCGTTCGAGTCCAACCACGATGTCACCTCGAAAACTCTGCTGAACGGATTCGTGCTGCCGGCGGGACAAACGGCCGGGCAGGATCTGGAGGCCGCGCTGGATAATATCTTCAACCATCCCAACGTCGGCCCGTTCATTGCAGCGCAGCTTATTCAACACTTGGTCGGCAGCAATCCTTCGCCGGCCTACGTCGCCCGGGTAGCATCGATTTTTAACGATAACGGCTCCGGCGTTCGCGGCGATCTTCAAGCCGTGATCCGCGCGGTCCTGCTCGATCCCGAAGCGAGGCAAGGTGACAACGGCCCCTTCGCGGATGGCCCGGCATCGGCTCCCAGCTCCCATTTGAGGGAACCGGTCTTCGTGGTCGCTTCGATTCTTCGCGGCCTGGGCGCTTTGGTGAATGACACCAACCGGCTCACGGCCTTGGCGACGAACCTCGGCCAGACCATCTTCCTGCCTCCCACCGTATTTAACTACTTCGCTCCGGGATACCATGTCCCGGCGCAGTTCACTTCGGGGATCTCCTTGCTGGGTCCTGAGTTCCAGCTCGATTCACCGTCCAATGCCGTGGCTCGCTTCAACATGGTCAACAGCATGATCTACGGCAATCTGGGGACGGGCACGGTGATCGATTTCACGCCGTTTTCAAGCCTTGCCGGTAATCCCCAGGCGCTAGTGGACGCAATCAGTCAGGCGTTTATGTACGGCCAGATGCCGCCTAAAGTCCAGACCGCTCTGCTGGGAGCCATTAACGCCATCGCCGGATCATCGGCCGCGGTAAACAAAGCGCGGGCGCAGGCGGCGATTTATGTGGCCGTTTCCTCGTCCTACTACAACGTGGAGCACTAAGATCATGCTGATACCTTCCAGAAGAAAGTTCCTGCGCATATCCTGCCGCTCACTCGGGACTTTGGGCGCCGCCAGTCTCATGAACCGCTTCAGCCAGGTGAATGCGCTAGCCCAGTCATCGTGCCCCGCGGATTACAAGGCGCTGGTGTGCATATTTTTGTTTGGCGGAAATGACGGCAACAACACCGTCGTCCCCGTATCGACGCCTGGAAGCAATCCTGCGAATTCCTACAGCAAATATGCGCAGGTCCGCGGCGGACTGGCTCTTCCGACGGCGGGCCTGAACATGATCGGCAACTCCAAGGGCGATCAATATGGGCTGCATCCCAGCCTGACGGAGCTTGCATCGCTTTATAACAACAACCGGCACGTGGCCGTTCTGGTGAACGTGGGGACACTAGTGACACCACTGACGCAAGCTCAATACAAGAATCAGCAGGCGAAGATTCCGTCCAATCTGTTCTCGCATCTGGATCAACAAACCGAATGGCAGACTTCGCTGGCCCAAGGATCGGGTGCAACCGGGTGGGGAGGCCGGGTGGCGGATGCCATCCAGAGTTGCAACATCAGCGACTTTCCCACCATCATTTCCGTGGGAGGGAACAACCTGTTTGCGACGGGCGCCCAGACCAGTCCTGCCACTGTAACGGCCGGACAAGTCCTCGGGTTGCAGGGATTCAATACCTCAGCCGCTTCCGCGGCGCGGTTGGCCGCGCTGCAAAGTCTGTTGACCTTTGACAATGGAGTTTCGCTGGTTCAGGCATCGAATGGCATTGCTTCTTCCGGTCTGAATCAGGCTACGGTTCTGAACCAGGCCTTGTCGGGGGCTGGCGGGTTGACCACGGTGTTCCCCAACACGTCGCTCGGCCAGCAGCTTTCGCAGGTCGCCAAGATTATCAACGTCCGGAGCGCACTCGGCATGCGCCGGCAGATCTTTTTCGCATACCTGGGCGGTTTCGATACTCACGATCTGGAACTGAACGATCAGGGCACCGGCCTGGCGCAGGTGAGCCAGGCGATGAAGGCGTTCTACGATGCCACAGTGGAGATGGGAACCGCCGATCAGGTGGTGACCTTTACAGAATCGGATTTCGGCCGGACACTGCAGCCCAGCGGAGGCTCCACCTTAGGCACGGATCATGCCTGGGGCAGTCACCATTTCGTGATGGGAGGCGCCGTCAAAGGCGGCGACATTTACGGCACGTTCCCCACGCTGGAGCTCAGCGGTCCGGACGACGCCAACAATCGGGGCGTGTGGATCCCCACAACTTCACTGGATCAGTACGGAGCCTCTCTGGCAAAGTGGTTCGGCGTCGACTCCTCCAAGCTTGGCGAAGTCTTTCCGAACCTCGCGAACTTTACCACTGCTCCGCCGGCTTTCCTTTAAGCTGCCGAGCTAGCCTTAGGCCAGCGCAGCTTTGTATAGAGCCAGCAGCTTGCCCCAGGCCTTTTCGGCATCCGCCTGGTTGTAGATGGGCATGCCGTTGGCCTGCTTGGGCATGTCCTTCATGCACCAGCCATGCTGCGTTCCCGGATAAACTTCGATCTCGGCCTGAACCTTCGCCGCCGCGAGTGCTTCCCGGAGCTTGTTCTTGTCATCCGGCCGAGTCATATCGTCGCTGGTAGCGATCCCGAAGTACATCCGAGCCTTGATCTTGGGCGCGAGCAGATGCGGGCTGTTGGGAGTATCGTTCACCAGGCCGCCGCCGTGGAACGACGCAGCGGCACCGACCCGATTGGGCACCGTCGCGGCGGTCTTCATGATCAGCGGTCCGCCCATACAGTAGCCCTGCGTACCAATCTTCTTCGACTTGTTCACTTCCTTTTGCGCATCGAGGAAAGCAATGTACGCGACGGCATCCTTTTCCGCGGCGCCGTCGGCGTTCACCGAAGCCATCAGCGGCCGGAGCTTCGCCATGTCATCCTGATTCTGGAAGTTGAAATTGGAGGCGTCCGTAAAAGGAGCTTTGGAAACGCGATAAAAGGGGTTCGGCACCAGTACCGAATATCCCTCGGCCGCAAGCCGCTTGCCCATTTCCCGGGTCCAAGGCCGCAAACCGAAGGCATCGGGCCACAGCAGAACGCCCGCATGAGTGCCGGTTTTCGGGTGAATGTACGCGGCATCGCAGGTACCGTCGGGAGTCTTGATCTCGACGTTGGTTTCGACGACCTCGAGGCCCGCGGCTTCCGCCGACACCGCTGTAGCGGCCAAGCCTGCGGCCACGGAGACAGCTACAAACTCACGCCGTGCGATATCGCCGCGCTGCTTATCATTTTTCTGTTGGTTTTTCTGATCTTCCGTCATGGCTAAACTCCTTCAGGGATTGTATCGCTTCTAGGGCAGCTCGAACACCCACACCGTACCGCCGCGTCCGGGCGGATTCTGAATTTCAGGAGTGAGCGATGGCCACGTCGTTGCGTGCGCGCTCCCGTTGCCCACCGTGAGCGCGATGTACTGTTTTCCGTTCACCGCGAAGCTGATGGGCGCCGAGCCGGGAACGTCGTTCAGGCGAACACGCCACAGTTCCGCACCGGTGCTGTCGTTACGCGCGCTGAACCAGCGGTCGATCGATCCGCTGAATACCAGGCCGCCCGCCGTGGCGAGAATGCCGGACGTTTCCGGAGCGCGCTGGCGAGCAATCCAAGTAGTCTTGCGGGTTTCGAGATTAGTGGCTTGAACGCGGCCGTAGTTTCCGTCGCTGTCCAGGCGTGGGCGCAGGCTGGGACGAACGCCGGTGGTGAGGAACCCCCGCTCGCCTTTGCCGACGGGGGTCAGATCCATACAGGATTCGACCAGCGGCGAATACAGCGTTTTGGTTTCGGGATTGTAAGCCGAGGGAATCCAGCTGCGCGCGCCGCCCGCATGGGGGCACACGACTTTCGCCTCGCCGTCGCCCGGGACTAGAGCCGGATTGATGGTCTTGGCGCCCGTTTTCGGATCGATCGCAGTGATCACATTCTGAAGCCCCAAATCCACCGAGAAGGCGTATTTCCCGGTATCGGCTTCGACCGCATCGTAGATGGCGATCTTGCCCGCGGTCACCGATAGCGTCTTGGTCTGGCCGTTCACCGGCAGCTTCACCAGAGTGCGTTCGAACACCCAGTCGTAATCCCACTGATCGTTACGGACGTGCTGAAAATGCCAGACTAGTTTGCCAGTGTCGGGATTGATCGCCAGAGTGGAATCCGTGTAAAGCGCATCGTTCGTGATGCCCGGTTCCTTGGAAGCGATGCGGAGCGGGCCCGTATCGTAAGTCTGCGCGACGCCGAAATAGGCGAGGTTCAGATCCGGATCGTAGCTGCCCGCGACCCACGAGGACGCCCCGCTTCGCTTTTCCGTCGGGAGGCCATTCCAGGAATTCCCGCCCGGCTCATTCGGCAGCGGAATGGTCCGGAACCGCCAGGCTTCGATCCCGGTTTCGGCATCGAGGGCGATGATGAAATTGCCCCCCGGCTGCTGGCCGCCGGTGCCGATCATGACTTTTCCTTTGGCCACAAGCGGTCCGCCGGTCAATTGCATTCCGGTCTTGGAGTCTCCCAGCGTTTTGTCCCAGATCAGTTTGCCGGTCTTCACATCGAGAGCCAGCAGATGTACGTCTGACGTGGCGGCGTAGATTTTATTGCCGTAGATGGCGATGTCTTTTTTGACCGCCGGGCGCGCGCCTTCCGGCAAAGGCCGCTGGAAGTGCCACAGCAGGTCGCCTGTAGCTGCGTCCAGCGCTTCGACCAGGTCGCCGTAGCCCTGCACAAACAGGACCCCGTCATGCACCAGCGGCGTGGCCGTGTTCGGACCCGGCGGTAGCGACCAGCTCCATGCCAGGCGGAGGTTTTTGACGTTCGACCGGTCGATCTGTTTGAGCGGGCTGTAGCCTTGGGCGTCGTAGGCGCGTCTCCATGTCAGCCATTCGCCGGCGGGAGGTTTGGCCAGCAGCGCGTCGGTGACGGGAGTGATCCGGTCCAGTAGCGTGTTGGGAGCGGGTGAGTTGGGAAGCGGAACACCGGGGGTGAGGCCGCCACCCGCTCCTCCACGGCGTTCGCCCGTGCCTGGAATTCGCAGCGCGGCGAGCGCAGCGGCGTTCGAAGGCATCTCACGCAAGCCGGGCGCGATCCCGTTCGATTGCATGATGTAGGCGGTGATAGCGGCATAGGCGCGGGCGCCCAGCGAATTGGGAGCATCGGGCGGCATCTTGGTGCTGGCGTACGTGAACAGTTGCTCCACAGGCTGCCCTCCCCATTTCTGGTTGAAGGCGGCGCCTCGCAAAGGGGGAGCGAATTGCCCATCGTCGAGATAGCGGCCGTGACACTGCAGGCAGGCGCGGTCATAGGCCGTCTTGCCTTCCGCGGACTGGCCCGCGGTGAACTCCACCAGTGTCGTGGCCGGCGCCTGGCCGGGCGCCTTTCCTTGAAACCCAAGGAGCACCAGCAACAGCCCCGATCTGTAACTCGACCGGCGATTCACGTTCATTTTCATCACCTCCGCCCGGAACCTTCCGTTATTCTATCTCGTGATGCGGTTAGGGCGGTCTGGGCGTAAACATCCAACCAGTATTCGTACTATCCCTGTCTAGTACGTCTCGTGCTCTTCTCCTATAGGGGCTTTAGCAATTGTTGCCGATGATCATAACTTGAGGGCGAGAAGGTCGCCACCACAGGCCCGGTATGGACGCCCGAGCCGCCCGGTGACCATCCCGCCCTCATCACCCACAGCTGCTCGCCTTCCCCGGGGTTACAGTAATACTCATGAACACCCTGTTGTGCTGCTCTGTCCTCATGTGTGCCCTAATGAATATCACTGGGAGCCATTTGCTCGCGGCTACCGTGACCACCCTCATTGGCACCGGCAAAGGTGGATTCTCCGACACTGAGGTGAATAATCCCTACGGCCTCACGATCGGCCCGGACGGGGCGTTATACTTCTGCGACCTGGACAATTCGAGAATCCGCAGGATCGAACTGACGACCAAGCGCACCACCACCATCGCTGGCAATGGGCAGAAGGGCTACAAGGGCGATGGTGGCCCGGCCGTCGACGCCTCGCTCAACATGCCCCATGAGCTGCTGTTCGACGCCAACGGCGATTTGTACATCGCCGAGCGCGACAATCACGTCATCCGGAAAGTAGACATGAAGACCGGCATTATTTCCACCGCGGCGGGCACTGGAATGCGGGGATTTGCCGGCGATGGAGGGCCGGGCGCCCAGGCGCAGCTCAACCAGCCGCACAGTATCGTTCTCGATCGCGACGGTTCCATTCTGATCTGCGACATCGGGAATCATCGGATTCGCCGGCTGCATCTGGACACCGGGATCATCGAGACTTACGCCGGAACGGGCGAGACGAAAGAGACTCCGGAAGGAGCGCCGGTGAAGGGGACACCGGTGACCGGGCCGCGCACCATCGTGCGGGCGGCCAATGGCGATCTGTACCTGGCGCTGCGCGAGGGCAATGCCATTTACCGGATCGACGCGCGCACGCAGACTTATCATCGCCTCGCCGGCACGGGCGAGTTGGGTTTCACTGGCGATGGAGGCCCTGCGCTTCAGGCCAAATTCGGCGGATCCGCGACAGGCGGGGCCGCGCGGTTGGCAGGCCCCAAGGGACTTACGCTCGGACCAGACGACAGTCTTTATGTCGCCGACACCGAGAGCCATGCCATCCGCAAGATCAGCCTCAAGACCGGGATCATCTCAACCGTGCTCGGTACGGGGCAGATCGGCGACGGGCCGGAACCCGACCCGCTGAAGTGCAAGCTGAACCGTCCGCACTCGGTTTTGTTCGCCAACGGCGTCCTTTATGTAGGCGACAGCGAGGCGCACCGCATCCTGATACTGCGCTAGCGGTGCTTTCCGCTGAACAAGGCGTACTGCCCGCCCAGGGGAACCTTGCTGAGCAACGTCTCCATGGGACCCAGGTAACGATACAGCGCTTGCGGAAAATACAGGAAATAGTCTTGTTCGAGCGGAGCTAATTCGGCCTCGGCCGTCAAACCCCGGGCTTCCGCCGCCCGAAGAAGAATCGCGTCGGCATCGACGGGAGTCCGGCTCACGATCAGGCGTGTCACCGGATTGAAAGGGTTGTGCTCGATCAAGCAGAAGAATCCGCCCGGCCGCAGCACTCGTTTGATCTCGCTGGTCAGCGTCCGCCGGTCGGATGGAGGCACGTGGTGAAAGACGCAGACAGCGGTGATCAGGTCGAATTCGGCGTCGCCAAACGGAATTTGTAAAGAGTCTTTTTGTACCCGGGTTTCTATGCCCGCGATCTGCGAGACCTCCTGCATCATCCCGGCGGAAACATCGCACCCGGCCGATTGCCTGAAATCGGATTGAAGCAGCTGGAGCAGTTCGCCCTTCCCGCAACCCACGTCCAGGTATCGAAGTCCCGCGGTTGCCAGGCCCCGCCGGCGGAAAAACCGCCGAATCAGATCCGCTTTGCGGCGATGGAAAAATATCGACTCCTGCCCCGTGAACCGGTCTCGAATCGGGTCGCGCAGTAGTTCTTCGTAAGAAGACGACAACTCGTCGAAGCGGGGAGGCTGTTTCATTTAGAATGCGCCGCGGCATCCGACCGCTCGGCTTGGGAGGGGATTTTAGAACCAGCCCCAAAAGTTCGCGCCACGATATACAAGGGACGTCCTTTGGACTGTTCGTACAGCTTAGCGACGTACTGGCCCAGAATTCCGATACTCATCAGCATCGCGCTTCCAATCAGGGACACCATCACTGTCAACGACGTCCATCCCGGAACGGTATACCAGCCTAGAAAATGAGCCAGGATTGCGCGGATTCCCTCCTCCACCCCGATGATTCCCACGATCGCACCCATAATCACGCTGAGGCGCAGCGGCAAGGTGGAGAACGACGTGGCGGCGACCCAGGAAAAGGCCAGCATTTTTCGCAATGGGTATTTCGTGGACCCGGCGACGCGCGCTTGGCGGTGGTAGGGAACGGCGATCTGCGGAAACCCAACCCAAGCCACCATGCCCCGCAAAAACCGGTGTGTCTCCCTCATCTGGATCACCGCATCGAGGCATGCGCGGGAGATCAGCCTGAAATCGCCCACGTCCGGCGGCAACTGGCGGTAGACCAAAGTGCGCATGATCCGGTAGAACATCCAGGCCGTGAAACGCTTGTAGGCGGATTCCCCGGCGCGGGACTCTCGCTGGCCGTACACGACGTCGTATCCGTCGCAATAGCGATCGATCATTTGGTGGATCACGGAAAGGGGATCTTGTAAGTCAGCATCCAGGAGCACCACGGCATCACCGGTAGCGTGATCCAGTCCGGCGGTGGCTGCGATTTGGTGCCCGAAATTCCGGGACAGATGCAACACTCTGACCCGAGCGTCGGTGGCAGCCCATTCCGCCAAAAGTGCGAGCGTCTGGTCGGAACTCCCGTCATTCACCAGAATCAGCTCCACCTCGCCGGGCAGAGCGCGGGCGAAGCTGTTCACGGCTTCGCGCAGCGGGGCGATCATGGCTTCCTCGTTGTACATCGGAATCACAAGGGAAAGCCGGGCGGGACTCTCGCGCGGAGAAAGAAGATGAACCGTATTTGGATCCGCTTGCTTCAAGATTGGCCATCTCCAGTGTACGTCCGCTCCCTGTACGCCATTCACCAGATTCACCGGAAGCGGCACAACGTGGCATAGTGCAAGAGATGACCCCCGCACCCCCTTCTTTCGATCCCGGATTGACCCAGCAGTACACCGGACCGCTGCTGCGCGCGATCAACAAAGACGGCTCGTTCAACGTCCGCCGGCGCGGATTGCGCGGTATCGCCGGCAGCGTCTATATGCATCTGGTCAGTCTGTCATGGACTCGCTTTTGGGGCTTGGTGGCGCTGGCTTACCTGGTGGCGAATATCATCTTCGCCCTGCTCTACACCGCGCTTGGACCCCGCGCCTTGCGCGCCGCCGAAACGGACATGGGGCTGAACGCTTTCGGCAAGGCGTTCTTCTTCAGCGTCCACACGCTCACCACGGTGGGCTATGGCGACCTCTATCCACTCGGTCTGGCCGCCAATGTGGTGGCGTCGGCGGAGGCGGCGGTGGGCCTGATGGGATTCGCCCTGGCCACGGGATTGCTGTTCGCCCGGTTTTCCCGTCCTAACGCCCAGTTGGTTTTCAGCGATCACATGGTGGTTGCGCCTTACCGCGACGGCCACAGCCTGCAATTCCGCATAGCCAACCGCCGCAAAAACGTTCTTACCGACGTGCTCGCCGACATGATGCTGATGACGGTAGAGCAGGACTCCACCGGGAAGCTCCGCCGGAACTTCGCCGAGCTGAAACTGGAACGGAAGAAGATCTTCTTCCTCGCGCTCACCTGGACCGTGGTTCATCCGATCGACGAATCCAGCCCTCTGGCGGGGAAATCGGCAGGCGATCTGGAGCGCCTGCAGGCGGAGGTGCTGATCTTGATCCGGGGCTACGACGATTCATTCACCCAGGTGGTGAATACACGGTACTCGTACCGCTGGGAGGAAATCGAATGGTCCGCGCGATTCGAACCCGCGTTTGATGTTTCGCCGGCCGGGCACCTGGTGCTCGACCTGGACCGGATTGGCGCGACATCCGCCGTTACTAATGTGTCTCGGGACGCCTAGCGCTTTTGCACTACTTCTTCTGCACCACCGCGTAATATTTGTCGAAGAACGCTAGCCGCGGCAGTTCGATCTGCGGTCCGAACTGGACGGTATCGCCAAACACCATCGCCTGGCTGTCGTTCTTGGCGCCGTAGGCTTGCCACTCGGGAAGCCCCTTGCCGTTCGGATCGCTCGTGGCGATGAAGTTCACCCAGTAGGACGACATCATGTCCGCTACTTTGTGGTCCACGTCCGTCCATGAGCCGTTAGCGGGCGGATTGTTGAACATGTAGGGCAGCTCGGCCGTGTGGGTCGCGCCGCGGGCCCCGTTTCCGGGAGGCACGTGTGTGAAGTAGAAGAGGTACGCCTTCTTCCCGCGCTTCGTGGTCAACTGCGCCCACGTCCTCTGGTGCCATCCGGTTTCATCGCGGCTGCGCATCAAACTCGAGGCGCCGGCTTCGGCATCCGTGTTGGCCGGATAAAGCTTCAGGAAGTCATCGGCCAGATCGGCATAGGTCTGCCGTGCCCGATTCTTGGTAGCTTCGGCCGACGCTGGCGGGCCGCCGAAGAACGTCCCCTCGTCCTGATTCGATCCGATCAGCACATCGACATCGTTCTGCTTGCCCTTGAGGAATGTAAGCGACTGATCCTCGGGAACCATCCATCCATCGACGACCACGCCGGCTTGAACGCCCGTCACAGCCTGAGCAACTTCCTGCGTCGACATCGCCCGCAATTCGGCGATGGAGTGCGTGCCCGCGGCGCGTTTACCGGCTTCTTCAGCCTGTTCGAGGGTTCGCATCTTTCCGATGCTAAGGCCCATCCATGCGCCGCTTTGGGCGATGGCGCGCTGGAAAAGACCCTTGCCTTCCGGCGATCCGACCATGGACGACACCAGGATCGCTCCCGCCGATTCGCCGGCAATAGTTACCTTGCGGGGATCGCCGCCGAACGCTGCGATGTTCTTCTGCACCCATCGCAGAACCGCTGCCAAGTCCATCATGCCGTAATTCCCTGATGCGTTATGGCCGGATTCTTTGGTCAGCTCCGGGTGCGCCAGGAAGCCGAATAGGCCCAGGCGGTAGTTATAAGTGACCACGATGATGCCCTTCTTGGCCAACGCCTCACCGTCGTATCGCGGCTCGGCGCCCGAACCGCCCGTGAACGCTCCACCGTAGGTCCACACCATCACGGCCAGCCGGTCGCTTGCAGCTTTCGCCGGGGTCCAGACGTTCACGTATAGGCAATCTTCACTGGGGGCTGGTCCAGCCGGAGCTGCCGCTTTCGCTGGCGCTGGACCTTTGTCACCGCCGCCGGGGCCTTTGCCTTTGCCGGCGCCGCCGCGACCACCGGCTCCACCTCCCGCCGTGCAGTTGGGACCGAACTGATCGGCTTTGCGGACTCCCTCCCAATGCGCCGCTGGTTGCGGAGCTCGCCAACGCAGATCGCCGACGGGGGGTGCAGCGAAAGGGATGCCTTTGAACACCTGGACGCCGGGGTCGTTTGCGGAAATGCAGGAGACGGACCCGCTATCCAGGCGGACAGGCTCGGGAATGGCAGCCGATACGGTGCCAGTCAGAATCAGTGCAAATGACAGGATACAGAGAACTTTATTAATGTGGACAGGTTTCATACGAGTGCCCCTTCGGGTGAGTATGTCAATGTGCCGCGAGGTTGTCAACGCGGTCTCTGGCGGAGAGCCAGGAAATCCGCGTAGTCACGGATGTAATCCTCGGCATCGTAGTACTCCGACGCCAGAACCAGAAGGACCGCATCGCGCGTGAATTTGTACTCGGTGGCCCACACCATCGGCGGAATATGGACGCCCTTGGCGGGCGAATCGAGCACCACCTCATGGCGGCTGGTTCCGTCGTCGGTCACCACGCGGCACTGTCCTGCTACGCACACCAGAAATTGGTGCAGGGTGCGATGGGCGTGCTCCCCGCGAATGTGCTCGCTGGCCACGTTGAAAACCAGGAAATAGCGCTTAACCTCGAACGGGATCTGGCTATGGACTTCGCCGAAACTCAGGCTGCCGCGCAGATCCTTGGCCCGGGGAAGCCGGTACACCGCGGCTTCACCGAGCGACGTCCTGTCGCGAACCTCTTCCACCAACTTGGCGGCAGGCGTTTCCGGAGTCGCGTCCACGTATCCCCGTTCTGGTTTGGCATCTACATAACCGATGATGCGCGCCGGATTTCCCGCCAGTTTCGAATAGGGCGGGGCGTTGTGAGTCACCACGGAGCCAGCGCCCACCATGGCCATTTCTCCGATGATGATTCCGGGAGCCAGAGTTGCATTGGCCCCAATGGAAGCTCCCCGCTTGATGATCGTCTGCGGATGCTCCGCCAGGTGCTGTTTGCTGCGCGGGAAACGGTCGTTCGTGAAAGTGGCGTTCGGCCCGATGAACACATCGTCTTCCACGCGGAGGCCATCCCACAGTTGGACGCCGCATTTGATGGTGACCCGGTCGCCGATGATCACGTCGTTTTCAATGAACGTGTGATCGCAGATATTGCAGTCCCGGCCGATCCGGGCGCCGGAGAGGATGTGTGCATAGGCCCAGACCCGCGTTCCTTCGCCGATATGATTGGAATCGACCAGAGCAGTCTCATGAAACCGCGCATCCCTCATTAAGGAACGGCCCATCGCAGGGTGCATACAGTAGCAGTAACCGCAGGCGTCGTTTTTTCTCTATTTCGGGCGGTTTAAGCGAACCTGTTCCGGGGCCCGATGCCCCTGTGTCTACAATTGAAGTAGCCCTCTCAGAAATGCAAACCATCCTGGTCATCGACGACGACGAGAGCCTCCGCGACACGATCGGCTTAATGCTTGAGAACGAAGGATTTAAGCCGGTGCTGGTGGCCGACGGGAGCACCGGTCTGGAACAGGCCTTCGCCCTCAGGCCCAATCTCATCCTGGTGGATCTCCGTATGCCCGGGCTAAGCGGAGTGGAGGTGTGCAAGCGCCTGCGGGGCGCTGGTCTAAAGACCCCGGTTATCGTGCTCAGCGCCATGGGAGACGAAATCGACAAAGTGCTGCTGCTCGAAATCGGCGCGGACGACTACGTGGTTAAGCCCTTCGGAACGCGCGAGCTGCTGGCGCGGATCCGGGCGCTTTTGCGCCGCACCACGCAAGGGTCCGATCTGGTTCTATCCTTTGCCGATGTCGAAGTGGACCTGGACCAGCGCATGGTCCGGCGTAGCGGCGCGGAAACTCGCATGACGCGCGCCGAATTCAATCTGCTCGCGTTTTTCCTGCAGAATCCGGGACGGGCGTTGTCGCGCGACGTGATTCTTAACTCGGTGTGGGGCTACGAGTCGTTTCCCAACACGCGAACCGTGGACGCACATGTCGTCCGGCTGCGGCAGAAACTGGAGCCCGATCCCGAAATCCCGCGCCATTTCCTCACCATGCACGGCGTGGGTTACCGGTTCTTGCCATGACCGGCTTCTTGCCATGACTATCTTAGTGGTGGACGACGACCAGGACTGTATTGCCACGCTGGATCTGGCACTGCAGATTCTCCAGGGTGCGGTGATCCAGTCTGCGCTGTCGGCGGAAGCGGCCTTGGCCCGCTTGGCGGACTCAGAGAATGGTACAGTCGCGGCTGTGATCACCGATGTTCATCTTCCCGAAATGACCGGCCTGGAGCTGGTGGCGCGGATTCGTGAGAACCCTCGTTTTCGCTCGCTGCCGATTCTGGTGGTGAGCGCCGATGCCGATCCCTCTACACCTGCCCGCGCGCTCGGATTGGGGGCCAATGCGTATTTCGCCAAGCCCTTCTCACCCAGCGCCATGCGCAAAAAACTGGAGGAGCTCATATATGCGTAAGCTCTCGTGCCTGCTATTGACAGCCTGCGCTGCCGGGTCTCTGAGCGCGCAGCAGTCGCCGGAACTCAAACAAGTTATCGACCGATTGGACCGGTTGGAAGCTCAAAACCGCGACCTGATGGCGGAAATCCGGGCGCTGCGGCTGCAGCTTGCCGCAGGCCAGCCACCCGGAGCCGAGCCGCCGGACGCCGAAGCCTCTCCCCAGCCGGTGGAAGAAAGGGTGCAAATCGCCGAGCAACGCATCGCCGACCTGGACCAATCCAAAGTCTCCAGCGAACATCGTTTGCCTGTGACCCTTACGGGAATGCTGCTGTTCAACACTTTCCTGAACGGCAAGGGCGCCGGCGGAGCGGACAACCCGACGGTACTTCCCCCGAATGGCGGGCAAGCTTCCGGAGGCGCGACGTTCCGGCAAAGCGTGATTGGCCTGAAAGTGGATGGTCCACGGCTGGTTGGAGGAGGTAAAGTGACCGGCGCAATTTACATGGACTTCTTTGGTGGCGGCACGGGACTCAATCAGACTGTGCGCCTGCGTGTTGCCACGCTGGACGCGACCTGGAAGAACACCACGCTGGGGTTGGCCTTCGACAAACCGATCATCGCGCCGCGCGAACCGGATTCGCTGGCCCAGGTGGGGGTCTCGCCGCTCACCTCGGCGGGGAATTTGTGGCTTTGGCAGCCGCAGGTGCGCGTGGAACAGCGGATCTCGCTCTCAGAGCAGGCTGGATTGCGCGCACAGTTCGGCGTCTACCAAACTTCGGAAAGCGGTACCGGACTGGCAACGGAATATCCCGATTTAGCGCGGTCCCGGCCGGGCTACCAGGGCCGATTCGAATTTTGGGCGAAATCCGGGAGCCGCCGCATCGAAATCGCCCCGGGGTTTCATGCCAGTTCCACGCGCGTGATCGGGCAATCGGTACCCTCACGCATCTTTTCCATCGACTGGCTGATTCGTCCGGCGGCGCGTCTGGATTTCACCGGCACGTTCTTCCACGGCGAAAACACCGGAGTGATCGGCGGTCTCCGGCAAGGTGTAAGCGTCATTAACGGGCAGGCTCGCGCGGTGGGAGCCAGCGGGGGTTGGGGACAATTCACCTTCCGGGCTACACGCCGGGCTACCTTCAACTTTTATGGCGGCCAGGAAGACGACCGCAATCGCGATCTCGGCCTTGGCGCTATCGGTAAGAACCAGGGCTATGGCGCGAACATCATTTATCGCCTGGGCTCGAATATCCTGACAAGCTTCGAATCTTCGCAGATGCGCACTACTTATTTGGGATCGCGTACAGTGATCAATCCGCACTATGACTTGGCATTCGCATACCTTTTTTAGACTGCTCCTGAGTCTAGCCGCGGCGACGACTCTTGCCGCTGGATCGGTTTCCGGCCGCGTGGAGCTGCGCGATTCGCAGGACGCGGCCGTGCGCAAGCACATGGATTTTTCGGGTGTGGTGGTGTGGCTCGAACCGGCCGCTGGGTCGCCCGCCCCGCCACCTGCGGGTACCGTTGCGCGGATGGTCCAAAAGGATAAGACCTTCACGCCCCATGTGTTGCCGATCCGGGTGGGCACCAGCGTCGATTTTCCCAACTTCGATCCCATCTTTCACAACGCGTTTTCCAATTACAACGGGAGAATATTCGATGTCGGACTGTACCCGCCGGGAACTTCGCAGCGCGTGCTTTTCTCCCGGCCCGGCATCGTGAGGGTTTTCTGTAACATTCATGCGAACATGAGCGCCGTGATCGTAGTGCTCAGTACGCCTTACTTTGAGGTCACCCCGAAGAACGGCAATTTTCAGCTCCAAGACATTCCTCCCGGCGAATACACGCTGCGGTTTTTCCATGAGCGGGCTACTCAGGCCACGCTCGATGCCCTGACGCGCCGGGTCACGGTTCCGGAAGGAAGCGCCACTTTGCCGGCCATCGGTATCTCGGAAAGCGGATATATTGTAATTCCGCACCATAACAAGTACGGCCACGACTATACGGATCCGCCCGATGATGGCGGAATTTACCCGGCAGTCCGGAAATAATGACACGCAAACGATGACCCGGCGATGAAGCTCAAGCTACATTCCGTTTCGTTGCTGTGGCGAATTCTCTTCTCCACCTCCATCGCGATTACGGTGCTATTTGCCGCCATGGGATGGCTGTTGCAGGACCAATTCGTGACCATTGCGTCGGCCACCTTGGAAGACGAGGTCCGCGCCAGCTTTCAAGCCTATGAATCCCTGTGGCGAGCACGCGGCGACCAGCTGGCCAGCGTCAGTCTGATCCTCAGCCGGCTGCCCAGCGTCCGTTCGGCCTTCGGCACCGGGGATGGAGCCACGATTCGCGATTCGGCCAGCGAGATATGGGATCAACTCTCGCGCCCGGAGACCTTGTTTCTGGTGTGCGATCCCAAGGGCGGGGTGATTGCCTCCGTGGCTGGGCCCGGGGGCCAGGAAAAGACCGCGCCCAAAATGTCCCAGATCGCCTTTGTTCGCTCGGCCGCCCGTGAATTTCCGAAGCAGGCGCGGGGATTCGTCACGCTCGGCGATCGTCTGTACCAAATCGTGATTACGCCGGTTTATGTCGCCTCCACGCAGGAGTCGGCGCTCCTGAATGTTCTGGTGGCGGGAATTGCAGTGGACGCAAATCTGGTCCGCGAGCTCAAGAGCGCCACGGGCGGAAGCGACTTCGTCTTTCTGGCGCACGGAGGCGTCGCTGCTTCCACGCTCGATCCGGCCGCGGAGCGTGCTTTGGGCGCCACCGGATCCTCCTTTCAGCGGCAGATCCAGTTGCTCGGCTCGGATTATCTGCAATTCACGTATCCGCTGACCGACGTGGACGGGGCTTCCGTCGGCGAGTTGCGTATTTTGCGCTCGTTCAAGGGTGCGCTGGACCAGATCACCGCGGTGCGGTCCAGGCTGGCGATACTCTGGCTGGGCGCGGTGTTAGCCGGCATCGGCATCACCTACTTGCTGGCACGCCGGCTCTTGAAACCGGTGGACGAATTGGACCGCGCGGCCGCGAAAATCGCCACCGGCAATTACAATGTCCGCGTTCCGGTGGAGGGAGGCGGCGAGATCGGTCGGCTGGCGGAAACCTTCAACAGTATGTGTGCTTCGCTCAGCAAAGCCCGCGAGGACCTGATCCGCCAGGAGCGGATCGCGACCATCGGACGGCTTTCCACCTCCATCATCCACGACCTTCGCAACCCGCTCGCGGCGATCTATGGCGGCGCGGAAATGCTGGTGGACACCAAGCTCTCCGGCGCGCAGGTGGAGCGTCTGGCTACCAACATCTATAAGGCGTCGCGCCAGGTCCAAAGCCTGCTGCAGGAGTTGGCGGACGTGACGCAAGGGCGCGGGCATGCGCGCGAGGTTTGCCGCCTACGCGAAGTAGTGACCGCAGCCTACGAACCTCTGGCCGCCATCGCCGAATCCCGGGGCGTAACCGTTCGAATCGACTTGGAAGAAGATATGGAGCTGCCGCTGGACCGGTCCCCTATGGAACGCGTGTTTCAAAACCTGCTGAGCAACGCCATCGAGGCCATGCCCGACGGCGGATCCGTCAGCGTCCGCGCGGACCGGCGCGATGGCGAGATTGTGGTTAGCGTCGAAGATACCGGTCCCGGAATCCCGGCCTCCATTGCCGCCCAGTTGTTCGAGCCGTTCGTCACGGCCGGGAAAAAGAACGGAGTGGGTTTGGGGCTGGCGCTTTCGCGCGAAACCGTGGTCTCCCACGGTGGGGATTTGTGGTCGGACCGCAAGGAAGACGGCGCCCGTTTTGTGCTGAGGCTGCCGGTCTAAGCCCGCTACGCCACTGATTTTCTCGTCGCGGCGGTCGACATCGCCGCGGTCAGCTTGCGGCGGGCGCTCACGATGTACGCCTTGGCCCCGCTCTTGTTGGTCAGGCCCAGGATGCGGCTGACGGTGTTGAGGGGCATCTCCTGCCCGTAGTGCAGCAACATGACGCGAGCCTCTGTCTTGTCTAACGTGTCCAGAATGAAGCGCCAACTCCTGCGGCGGCTTTGTTCGGTCTCGACCGCCGTGTGCACATCCACGGCTGCCGTGTCGGGGAAATCCGTGGCGTTGGTTTTGACCACCCATACCGGCTCGTTGGATCGTTTTTGGAGCGCTGTCATGCACAGATTGCGGGCGATCACGTATAGCCAGGTGGAAAAGCGGCAGTCCCCGCGGTAGCTGTCCAGGTTACGGAAGGCCCGCAGGAGGATTTCCTGGGCCAAGTCCGAGGCGGATTCACGATCGCGCGTGAACCGGTAACACCAGCGCGCAACCCGCGCCTGGTGCCGCAGGAACAGCTCGGCGGCCGCATCTTCCCACGCCGCACCCCAATTCTCCCGATAGAGTGCGATCAGGTCTTCATCGGAAAGATTCTTCCACTCGCCGGGCTCCGGGAGGGAAGCGGGGAGGGGTGCATTGGAAAAGATTGGAATAGAAATAGTTGAAGCGCTCATACAGCCCCATGCTACGGAGCAAGGCTCCAGTAAGTCGTGTACAGGTTGTAAAAAACCTGTAAAATCCACGATCGCCGGGCAACTACGACGCGGGAAGCACGAGGCGCGCCTCGCACCCGCGGCCTTCTTCACGATTGCGCAGGTCGAGCGACCCACCATGGGCTTCGGCGATCTGGCGGCTGAGCACCAAACCGATCCCCGAGCCCCCCGGCTTAGTGGTGAAGAACGGTACGAACAGGTTGGCGGTGTTGGAGAGACCGGGACCCTCGTCCTCTACCGAAACTTCCAGCTGCGTGCCGTGCCGTTTCCACGAGACCGCGACTCCACCACCGGTTTCAAGCGATGCGTCCACCGCGTTTCGTAACAGATTGATGATCACTTGCTCGAGTTGGTCGCGATCGCCCTGGATGGTCATCTCCGGGCCCGGCCGAACCTCGGCTGCCAGGCGCTGCTCGAGCGTAGCCGACTGGCGAATCCAGGTTCCCACTTCCACTGGAGCGGGGCGAGGAGGAGGTAATTTAGCCAGCAGCGCATAGGCCCCCAGAAAACGGCTGAGGCCTTCGCTACGCGCGGCGATAATCGACAGACCACGGCGCGCGTCGTCGCGCCAATCGTCGGGGAGGGGCTCGCGCGCGATCAACGATTCCAGGCTCCCCGCGATGGACTTGATTGGAGCCAGCGAATTGTTGAGTTCGTGTCCCAGCACCCGGACCAGTCTCTGCCAGGCCTTCAGTTCCTCTTCGCGCAGCGCGCGTGTCAGATCGCTGACCACCAGGAGTTGGTGCGGAAGGCCGCCCTCGCGGAACATCGAACGAGTCATGGCCCAGCGGCCGGCTCCCAACGGGAACGTGCGTTGGACGGTGCGGGACGGCTCGCCCTCCAGGAACTCGGCCAAGCCCAGGTTTTCGGCGCTGGAGGTCAGGATGCGCTCGGCGGGCTGCTTCAGGAGCCGCTCTCCGGCGCGATTCACCAGGCGCAGCCGTTGTTCGCCGTCGAAAGCGAAGACGGCCACGTCGATTTCCTCCATCACTTTGCGCAGCAGCGTGGTGGCTTCTAGCGCGCCCAGGCGCTGCGCCCGCAGCGTCGCGCTCATGGCGTTGACCTGGTGCATGACGTCGGCCAGCGCATCCTCCGCGCCGGTACCGCGGCCGCGAATCGAGTAATCGCCTTCGCGCATGGCCTCGAGCAAGTTCGCCAGGGTCCGCAGTGGAGACGCCACCCGCTCGCGGATGGCCGAGGCGCAGGCCCACCAGATCCCCAGGATCAGGACGGTGAGCGTCCACTGGACCTTGGGAGTGTAGTCCGCGATCCACAGAAGCACCAGCGCGGCGACGACCGCGGGAAGCCCCGCGCCCAAAGCCAGCAGCCGCATGCGCTGCTCGTGCACGGGCTTGAGCTGGTCGGCTATTTTCACAAACCGATTTTCACAAACCGTGGCGCGTCATAGTCCATACCGCTGAAGGCGCCGGTACAGTGCGCTGCGGCTCAATCCCAGCCCGTTGGCGGCGTGGCTCACGTTACCGTTGTAGCGCGCCAGAGCCTTCTTGATGAGGAACGCCTCCACCTCTTCGAGGCTCATATCGTCCAGCCGCGGCGTGCCCTGCGGTCCGGAGCGCAGAGCGAGGTCGCAGTTCCGGATCGCGGTATCCTGCGCCAGCAGGACGGCCCGCTCGACTACGTGATTGAGCTCGCGGACATTCCCCTGCCAGGGATTGTCGAGCAAAGCCTGCATGGCGGGCTGATCGAAGCCGCGCAGATCCTTGCGATACCGCTTCGCATGAACGCTCAGAAAGTATGACGCCAGCGCGGAAATATCCTCGCGCCGCTCGCGCAGCGCGGGCAGGTGGATCTCCACGGTGTTCAGCCGGAACAGCAGATCCTCGCGAAACCGTCCCGCTCCGACTTCTTCCGAAAGCCGGGCGTTGGTGGCCGAAATCACGCGCACGTCCACGCGCTTGGTTTTCGACGATCCCACCCGTTCGATCTCGCCGATCTCCAGAGCCCGCAACATCTTGGCCTGCAGGTTCAGCGGCACATTCGCGATCTCATCCAGAAACAGCGTGCCGCCATCGGCCAGCTCGAAGCGGCCCACGCGGTCCATCTTGGCGTCGGTGAAGGCTCCGCGCACATGGCCGAACAGCTCACTTTCGAATATGCCCTCGGCGAGGCCCCCGGCGTTGACTGTCACCATGGGGCGCGAAGCCCGCAAGGACACCGCGTGCAGCGTGCGCGCGACCACTTCTTTGCCGGTGCCGGCCTCTCCCGTGATCAGCACGTTGGCATCGGAGGGGCCCACCCGGGCGATCAGTTGCAGCACCGGCTGCATGACCGCCGACTCCGCGATCAGCGCCGGGCCGCCATCGGCGCGTAACAGCCGGTTCTCGGCTTCCAGGCGCTGCCCGCGCTTGAGGGCGTTGCTCAATTCCACCTGAGTGCGCAGGATCGTGAGCAGCCGGGCGTTGTCCCAGGGTTTTTGCACGAAATCGCGCGCCCCGCGACGCATGGCCTCCACCGCCAGATCGACGCTCCCCCAAGCGGTCATCACTACAACAGTAGTGGATGGGTCGTTCGAATGGATACGCGACAGCAGATCCAGCCCTTCCTGACCGCTGGTGGTGTCTCGAGTGTAGTTCAGGTCCATCAAGACCACGTCGAAATCGCTGGTCTCGAGCGCGGCCATGATGCCCGCGGGCGAGTTCGCGGATTCAATTCCAAATCCTTCCCCTTTGAGAAGCAGACGCAGGGCTTCGAGCACGTCCGTCTGGTCGTCGGCGATGAGAATCCGTCCGTGGTTTGACAAGTCTCCTCGATTCTAGCGAACCTGGAGTGTGGCAATTCAGCTACCGATTCTATCTTATTGAAAGCAGGAGTGATTCCATCCGAGGCACTGTCCGCTTATGGGATGCTTTGCGCGGAACCTGGAACCGGAGACGTTTTGATAGAGACTAGCGGCCGGGTCCGGGGCCAGGTGCTGTTCCGAACACTGGCTGCCCGCCAGGTCCTCCACCGAATCCGCCGGGTGTGCCGCCCAAACCTCCAGGTCCTGCTCCGAATCCCCCGGGCTGGCCGCCGCCGGGCTGATTCAAACCCCCAGGAGGCGGCACTCCTCCTGGTGCTCCGGTTGGTACGCCAGCTCCGCCACCGGGCACGGTGCTGGCTGTGGGGCTGAACACAAACTCCCACAGCTCGTACTGGGTTTGGTCTTTGTAGACCTTGATGCTGGGACCTGTGTGTGTACTGGCGATTCCGGCGATCGCCCCAATCTGGTTGCTGATCACCGGCTGGGCCGTTGTCGTCGTCTGGCGCGGATTGGTCAAGAGCTGATTGATGGCGTTCAGCGCGCCGTTGGGCGATCCTGCGCCGGGTTGATTTACAAGCTGATTTACAAGTTGATTCGCAGGTTGATTTGCGGGTTGCGGCGAGAAGGGCTGGCCGGGAATCCCTTGCGGTTGCCCAGGGATGCCTGTGGTAACAGGTGCGTTCGGCACCAGTTGCCCGTTCGTATCAATCCGGAATCCCGGCGGTACGCCCGCTGGAAATCCGCCCGGCAGTCCTCCGGGGCCGCCCGGTGTGGTGGTGCGAAGCTGGCCGGGTGTCTGTCCCGGTATCTGCGGCGGGATTTGGCCTGGTATTTGTGGCACGTTTGGGCCAAATATTTGCGTAGGGTTCTGACCGGGGATCTGCTGACCGGCGGCTGGTCCAACGGGCGTCAGCGTGATCGGCGGCAGTCCTCCCGGCTGATTTGTCGTCCCGGGTTGCAGCGTGATTGGAGGAAGAGCTCCTTGTGCCTGCTGCGGCTGAAGTGTGATGGGTGGAAGGGGCGTGTTTACCGTTTGCCCTGAGGGGTCTTGCACTCCGATGGTCTGTCCAAATCCCGGCGGCGTGACCGGGCGATCACTGGGGCGTTGCAACACGGCGGCATTCACCTGCGGCGGCTGGTCGGGCGATGTGGTGTTAGCGGCTGTGTTGCCCGTCGTGTTCCCCGTGGTGTTGCCGGCCGACTGGCTCTGGCCATCCCCTGCAGTGGGAGGCTTCTGGACCAGCGAATCGGTCAGAAATCCGCCATTGGTGTGAATGATGCGCCACTCGTCTTTGCCCGTATAGGGATCCACGTAGCGCCGCCGAAGGAAGCGTTTTTCTTGCTTCTCAAGGTCGTCGATGCTAGTGGGATACCGCCTGTTGTTGGCGAGGTAATAAAGCTGAATAGCGCGGGTGTATTGCTCGCCACGGTCGATCAGGAGCTGCTCTTTTTCCCGCTCGCTTTCGAAAGCCACGCGAGGCAGCTGCTGATAGAGCATCAGCGCGATGATGGCGGCCATCAGGAATACCATCAGCAGGGCATAGCCTTGCTGCGACTTGCGGCCCTGAGGTTCGCCTCGGCTTCTTATTGAGCGTCGTCTCACGGAGCTTCCTCGGCCAGCGGCAGCGTCTGTTGATTCTTGGCGACGGTGTCCTCCACTACTGCCGAGTTTACCCCGATACGGACGATCTTGTACCGGTTCCGGATGGTCTCGTTTTCTCCTGCCTGGACGATGTCTTCGCCATCCAGGAAGAAGGCCCGCCGCACGGTGGACCGCAAGGCTCCGGAATAACCGTAGAACTTGAGCGGGATGGGCGGCGGGGGTGGAGGCGGGGGCGGGCCCTTCTTCAGGTCCGCCGCTCTTAGCTCAGCCTCTGTCGGCGGCTTGGGAACGATGGGCGCTGGTTTGGGCACGGGCGGGGGCGGAGGAGGCGTATAAAACTCGAACAGACTGCGTGCCCCGCCTTCAACCGAGACCTGGCGAACTCTTGCCATTAGTTCGGTCTTTAGCGTGGGATCGACGCGCGTCAGGTCCAGGCCCTCGGGCAATTTCAACGTGGGCCGGAAGTCGTCGCCGGAAGATGCAACGCGGCCGCCTCTGCCCGCAGTTCTTGGCCCGTAGGAGGATGCCGTAGTCTTGGGCGCGGATACAGCCGGCACCGATGGCGACTTCACCGTCGCGGGCGCGGGAGATGTGTTTGCGCCGGCGGGTACGTCGGGCCGGCTAGTCCAGTAGTAAGCCCCACCCGCCAACAGCAGCAAACCTCCCAGGATGACGAGCTTTTTCGGCTCTGCGCCGATGCCTGAAGGAGCCAGCTTCATCGCGCCTCTTCTCCGAGCGCGGCCTGAGCTGCTTTGGGAGCCGGTTCGCGCGATTCATCCTGGATGAAGGCGTCGATCTTCATGCTCACGGTCAGAATATTTGAGCCCTGTTGCGGGGCGGCGGCCATCGATTCGATGATCAACAACTGATTGGAACGGTCCAGCTCGCCGATGAAGTTGAGCAGATTACGATAGGTTCCTTCGTAGTTGGCCGTGATGGTCATCATGCTGAGGGAGTCCGAACCCTCGATGAACTCAGTGGTCCGGGCGCTATCGCGCTCCTTGATTTGGGCCTTGCTGGCGGCGGCGGTTAGCTCGGCCAGTATGGCGGAGTCCGCGTTCCGGCGGGCCAGAAAGTAGTCGTCCAGAAAATGGTCGCCTTCCCCGCGCGCCTTTTCGATGGCGGTGACGTTGAGCCGGCTGCGTTCCAGTAACGCCCGCTTCTGCACGATTTGCGACTGGAGGGTGGCGAGCTCGCGCTCCAGATCGTCGGCCGACCCACCGGGGGGAAACAGTACCAGTCCCACGGCGATCAAATTCAGAGCCAGCAGCGCGCCCAAAACAATTCGAATTTTCCGTGTCAGATCGCGCTTCAGATCGTGAGCCTGACCCCTGGCCCCTGGCCCCTGGCTCCTAGAGTTTCTGGGCATAGCTCACCATCACCCGGTAATGCCACAAGGGCTCATTCTGCGTGGGCGGCGACGTACGGGGAGTACTCGTCGGTCCGAACAAGGGAGAATCCTGCAGGCGCTTCAGGAACTCGATCATCTGCACGGGATTTTGCGCGCCCACTTCCATATCGAGGGTCACTTCGTTCCGGGCATTCACCTGCGGGAGACGCACCTGAATCAGCCGCACGTTATCGGGCTTCACGCTTTCGATATCGGCGAACAGCTTGGTCCAGCTAATTGATTTGCGCAAGATCAGCGCGTTCAGCAGCAGGCTCCGTTCCAGCACTTCGGCGTTCATGGGCTGGCGCAGCGTGCCGTCGAGTTTGGCCTGCTCCTCGGAGATCGCGCGCAGTTCTGAATTGAGCGTGGCCACAGCCGCGCGAGTATCGGACTGGCGGGCTCGATCGCTCATGATGAGAAACACCAGTACACCCAGCAGCGCGACCAGTACGACGGCGCAGGCCGACGAGGCGACCAGCATGGGCCGGTCGCGGCGAAACGGTTCGCTGGCGAGATTGATCTGGACCCGCATGTTTCAGCCCGCTGCCTCCAGATACCCGAGCAGTCCCGCGTTATATGCGTTGGGTGCGCCAAGGTGGCTGCGCAAGGGCTCCATTTCCAAATTCAATCCCTCCGGCGGCTTGGCGAATCCGCACAGCAACAGCTTTTCGGGCTTCCGGCCCAATTCGTCTTCGATATAGGCGAAGGTGGGATGCAGCACCGCCAGGATCTCTTCGTCGCTTCCCTCCTCGATCGTCAGGCACCGGAACAGTTTCAATCGCCCGTCGGCCACGGCCATCACGGTGAGGACATGCCCGGTCAGCTTGGCAATCACCGCCACATCGCTCGCGCTATACAGATTCAGCGCAGCCAGCCCCGACGTCGTGACCTCGCCGGGGTACAGGTTCGCGCTCCGAAAAATGGCTTCGTAGCGGGCTAGAATCTCGTATGACACGGTGACCGCGACTACGTCGACCTTCTTCACGCCAGCTTTACTCGAGGCCGGTTGGGCCCAGTAGCTCACAGCGGCTGAATCGATATCGAAAGGAATCGTCTTCTTTACGCGGAACCGCACCAGCGGGAGCTGTTCCTCGGGCGAAGAGGGGAAAGAATCGAAATCGAGCAGGCTGACCCGGGCGGCGTAATCCGGCAGAATCAGGGCCGCGGGACGCCGCTTGGCTCCATTGGGCGGCGCAATGCGCGCGAGCGCCGACGCCACCGCGTCGGGCCGCAGAAGGTTGTCGGCTACCGGTGATACCGCCAGCACCCCGGGCTCGAATGTCTGGAAACCGGTTTCTCCGTTTCGCGCATAGGCGATGCCCGCCTCGGACAGTTCGAAGACGTGCTCCGGCGCGGGGTCCTTCACCAGATGCGTGAGTTGCTTCCACAAGGTCATAGGAGAATGAGGCTCTAGCTTTCGATGAAGGTGACCTTGTTGATCTCCTTGAGCGTGGTGATTCCCTCACGCGCCTTCTCTACGGCGGATTCGCGCAGGAAGGTCATCCCTTCCTCGCGGGCCTTGCGGCGGACCTCCGTGCTGGGCCGCCGGTTCAGGATCAGGTCGCGGATGTTATCGCTCAGATCGAGCAATTCGGAAATGGCGCTGCGCCCGCGGAATCCCGTTCCTCCGCACTCGAAGCATCCCGTGCCCTCGTATAGCGGCACATCGCGCCACTGGCCGGGATCCAGGCCGCTCTCGACCAGGTACGAATCCGGATACGTAACCCGTTTCTTGCAGTGCGGGCAGATCATGCGGACCAGCCGCTGCGCCAGGATGCAGTTCAGCGCGGACACAAAATTGTAGAGCTCCACGCCCATGTTCAGGAACCGTCCGAGCACGTCCAGCACGTTGTTGGCGTGCACCGTGGTGAACACCAGGTGGCCGGTGAGGGCGGCGTTGATGGCGATCTGCGCCGTCTCCTGATCGCGGATTTCGCCCACCAGGATCTTGTCGGGATCATGACGCAGAATCGACCGCAGGCCGCGCGCGAAGGTCAGCCCCTTCTTCTCGTTCACGGGAATCTGGGTGATGCCGCGGATCTGGTATTCCACCGGATCTTCGATGGTGATGATCTTGTCTTCGTCGTTCTTGATCTCGCTCAGCGCCGCGTAGAGCGTGGTGGTTTTACCCGAGCCGGTAGGTCCGGTGACCAGAACCATGCCGTAAGGCTCTTTGATGTAGCGGCGGAACTTGGCCAGCTCGGCCGCCGAGAATCCCACCACGTCCAACGAAAGATTCGAGAACTTCTCGCTCATCGATTCTTTATCGAGCACGCGCAGCACCGCGTCCTCGCCGTAGATGGTCGGCATGATGGAAACGCGAAAGTCAATTAACCGAGTCTTGTAACGGACACGAAAACGCCCGTCCTGCGGAATGCGCCGCTCGGCGATATCCAGCTCCGACATCACCTTGATGCGCGAAATGATGGTCGAGTGCCAGTCTTTGGCGATGGGCGGCATGGCGTAGTGCAGGACGCCATCAATGCGGTACTTGATGGCCACTTCCTGATCCCGCGTTTCGATGTGAATATCGCTCGCCCGCCGCTCGAGCGCATTGAAGATGGTGGTGTCCACCAGCTTGATCACCGGCGCGATATCGGAATCGCCGGCAGCAAGACGATCAATGGAAAGAGTTTCTTCGGGATTCTCTTCGTCGCCGACGACATCGAGGGTAAAGCCCTCGGTAACCTCGTCCAGCACGCGCTGCGATTGCTCGGTTTTCTTGAGCAGGTCGGAAATCTGCGAAAGCGTCGCGACCTTGACCCGCAGTTTTTTGCCCAGTAGCACCGCCAGCTCGTCGATCAGGCTGAGATTGCGCGGGTCGGCCAGGGCGATATCGAGCGTTCCGTTGTGTCCTTCGATGGGCACGAAGTTGTAACGGAACATCAGGTCGACCGGAATGGAGGTGAACAGGTCGTGGTCGATGCGCACTTCGCGCAGATCCACGAACTCGTGGTAGTACCGCTCGGCCACGGCGCGGGCCCGCGCAGCTTCCTGGAGAGGATCTACGGGCATCATGCGGTCGCTACTAGCCATTTAGATTCAGCAAGCTAGCTCGGGGACACTGCTCCCAAGCCACTCCTACTACTAAAGATTATGACGCGCTGCGGGATCAAGGCGTGGACCTGATTCTACCCGTGGAAGGAATCCGCCAGCGAGAAAATCGGCAGATACAAGGAAACCAGCACAAACGCCACGAAAATCCCCATGCAGATCATGATGGCCGGCTCTACCAGGCTGAGCATAGCCGTCACGCGGGTCGAAACATCATCCTCGTAAAACTCCGCCACGCTCGACAGCATCGCCGGCAGCGCGCCAGTCGATTCGCCCACCTCGATCATGTCGACCGCCAGCGAGGGAAAGATCTTGGCCGCCCGCAGGGATTGCGAAAGAGACTGCCCTTCCCGGACCGTCTTCACAGCCTTTTCGAGCACCTTCCTGAGCACCTGCGTGCCCAGCGAATCCGCCGACGTTTCCAAAGCCTGCAGCAGCGGAATGCCGCCGATCAGCAGCGTTCCCAGCACCCTCGAAAACTGGGCCACCTGATACTTGAGCCACACTTCGCCGACCAGTGGCACACGCATGAGAATCCGGTCGACGTGCTCCGATCCGCTGGGAGTCTTGGACCAGAGCCGAAAAGCTACGAGCGCCGCGATGAATGCTCCAAAGCCCACCAGTACATAGTTGCGCGCCGTGGTGCCCAGAGCGATCAGGAACTGCGTGGGCGCCGGAAGCGTCGCCTGCATGCTGCTGTACAGAGTGGCGAAGTTGGGGACCACGTAGGTCACCAGGAACACGATCAGGCAGCCGGCCAGCACCACCAATACACACGGATAGAGCAGCGACACCAGCAGCTTGCGCCGAACCGACAGAGCCAGTTTTTGATACGTAATGAACCGGTCGAGCACCTCCGCCAGCGAGCCGCTGCGCTCGCCGGCCAACACGCTGGTGACGTAAATCGGCGGGAATACGCCTTGACGCGCGAAAGCCTCGGAGAGCAACGCGCCGTTTTTCACTTCCTGGCGGACCCCCTGAATATAGCGCGACAATTTCGGGTCGGTCAGCCGGTCGGCCAGCAGTTCCAGGCCTTTCAGAATCGGCAGGCCGGCCCTAATGAGAGTGACAAACTGCTGGTTGAAAATCAGGAACTTTTCGACGTTGATTTTCTTGCCGCTGGGACGCAGGCTCTGGGCGACTCCCTCGCTGCGGGGCCGGATGGAATAAATCAGGAAGCCCTGTTCGGTGAAGCGATCGCGCAATTCACGCTCGGATTCGGCTTCGGCCACCTGCTGGTGGATTTCTCCCCGCGCGTCCGCGTATTTGAGCGTCCATTCAGCCATGCGCACTCCGACTCAATACCAATTGACGCCCACCAGGCCCGCGGCGTGCAGATGCTACTTCAGCGCGGCTTCCACGGCTGCTTCGATTTCCCTCGATTGCGGCTCCACCTCCGGCTCGAAACGCTGGAGCACCTTGCCGTTGCGGTCCACCAGAAACTTGGTGAAGTTCCACTGGATCTCGCCGCCGGTCTTGGGATTCGCCTTGGCGTCGGTCAGGAACTGGTAGAGCGGAGCCTTATCGGCGCCTTTGACCGAGATCTTCGAGAACATCGGGAAGGTCACGCCGAATTTCGATTTGCAGAACGCCCCGATCTCCGCATCGCTTCCGGGCTCCTGCCCGCCGAAGTTATTGGCCGGGAAACCGGTCAGAACCAGGCCACGGTCCTTATACTTGACGTACAGCGCCTGCAGTCCTTCGTACTGATAGGTGTATCCGCACTGGCTGGCGACGTTCACCACCAGCATCACTTTACCCTTGAAATTCGCCAGCGGCACCTGCTTGCCGTCCAGGGTCTTCATGGTGAATTCGTGCACCGAGGAGGCGCCCATTGCTATCCCCGCCGTCACGCACAGGGCAACACATAGCTCAGCGACCAATGTTTTCATAATTTACAATTGTACTAACACATGAACCTCACCAAGATCATCGCCGAATTGCGCGAGCAAAAGCAGGCCTTGGAAGAAACCATGATCATGCTGGAGAGGTTGGCGCGCAGCCAGGGCAAACGCCGCGGCCGGCCTCCTCTGTTTCTGAGCCAGGCCGGGCCTGCCCGCAAACGCCGCCCGTTCAGCGCGGAAACGCGCAAGAAGATGGCGGCGGCGCAACGCAAACGCTGGGCCGCGATTCGTAAGAAAAAGGCCTCCTGATTTGGGCCTGTTATGACCCGCCGCGGATTTTCTGTGGGTCTGGCCGGAGGTATCTTCGGACTGCCCCGCTGTTTTGCGGGAGAGCTCCGAACGGTCGTCCGGCTCAAAGCGATCGCGGGCGCCCGCCTTCCGGAGACGCTTGCGATCACGACCGATTCCCCTGAAAAAATGCGCGAAGGTGTGTGGGAACTGCGGACCTATCAGGGGGCCGCACCTGCGCTCGCGAGTCAGTTCGCCGGCGTTTTTCCGCTCGCAGGAATTCGCCCCGTTCTACAGGGGATCGCCGGAGAGACGCTCACTTATTTGATCCCGTTCGAAAATCTCACGGCCCGCGACCGCGCCTGGACCGCGCTCAACGCAGATCCCGGGTGGATTCGCGCTCGCCCCCAGTTCCAGTCGTATCATTTCGGCTTATATCGAGTTGCATAACCGCCCGCAGCAGCGGCCGCCTGTAGAGCGACCCTTTCCCGGCGCCTCTGCACGGCTCGCACCGTCGCGACCACGATCATCGCCGTGATGACCCCCAGTCCGGCCATGAACATGTCCTTCTGCGAATCCCACATGTCGCCCTGCATGCCGACGAACTCCTCACCGCGCTCGGGCGTAAGGACTGAGGCCGCGAACGCCTCCAGCATTTCGTAGCAGGCGCTGAACGCCAGCGTCGATTCCACCGGCAGCAGGTAGCGCCAGCGGTTGGTCACTCCCACCACTCGCATGAACCATTCCTGCATCGGATAGGACAGCAGCAGTCCGTAGCTGAAATGCATCACGCGATCGTAATGATTGCGAGTCGTGTGCAGCCACGGCTTCATCCATTCACCCAGCGGCACGTCGGAGTATTTGTATTCCGCGCCCCATTCGTGCAGGCTCAGGTAAACAAAGATCAGCAGGTAGGAGAGATCCGACAGAGGCAATCGCCGGTAGGTGATCCCGAGCACGGCTAGAAACGTCAGTGCGGCCGCGTTTTCCAGCCACCAGTCGAAGACCTTTTCCGGGCGGTATCCGGTGATGACGATGACCACCGCCATCGCCAGGCACAGCACGTGCAGCAGGCGTTTTTCGCGGAACGGGACGAGGGAAGCTGTAGAAGCGGTGGTCAATGTTGCATTACACAACGATTACATAGCACCCGGCAAGCGGCCGGCAAAAAGCCCAGCGGCTGCACATGCGACTGAAGTAAGATAGGCTCCTTGCGATATGTGGCCGCATAACTATACTCCACTTTCCGGAAGCTTGGCGTACTCCGCTCTGGTCGCCGCGATTCCTATCTTCACATTGGTGGTGCTCCTAGGCATCCTCCGCAAGCCGGCCTGGATCGCTGCACTGTGCGGACTTGGCGCGGGCATCCTGATGTCGATGGGATTGTATGGAATGCCCGCGAGCATCGTGTTCGGAGCCGTGACGTACGGCGCCGCACAAGGCCTGTTCCCCATCGGATGGGTGGTATTCACCGCGGTGCTGCTCTATCGCATCACCCAGGAAACCGGGAAATTCGAAATCATCAAGGATTCCATCGGATCGCTTTCCTCCGATCCCCGCTTGCAAGCGCTGCTGATCGCGTTTGCGTTCGGCGCGTTCATTGAGGGTGCCTCGGGATTCGGAACGCCCATCGCAGTGGCTGCCGCGATGCTTACCGGTCTGGGCTTTTCGCCGTTCTACGCGGCTGCCATCTGTCTGCTGGCGAACACTTGCCCGGTGGCGTTCGGATCGATCGGAATCCCGATCACCACGCTCGCCCAGGTCACCGGCTTGCCGGAGATGCGCCTCAGCGCGGGCGTCGGCCGGATTTGCGCCCCGCTTTCGCTATTCGTGCCTTCGTATTTGATCGCGGTGATGGGCGGCATGAAGGCGCTCAAGGGCGTCCTGCTGGCAGTCGTTGTGTGCGGCATCAGCTTTGCGGGAGTCCAATTCGTCATTTCCAACTATGTGGGCGTGCAGCTGACCGACATCCTCGCGTCGCTCACCGCGATGGCCTGCCTCGCGCTGCTGTTCAAGGTATGGAAGCCTAAAGACCGGTTCGCGATGGCGGAGGGCAAGAGCTTAGCGGAGCAGGTTGCTCCTCCCAGCCATCCCGCCGGGGAAGTTCTGATGGCGTGGATGCCATACATCCTTTTGGTGATCATCGTACTGGTGTGGGGCTACAACCAGACGTTCTTGAGGGGCGTCAGCAAAGTGTTCGCCTGGCCGGGGCTGCACAACCTGGTCCAGATTGTCCCGCCGGTTGCGGCGAAACCGGGTCCCTACGCCGCGATGTATCGATTCGATTGGCTCTCGGCTTCTGGTACTGCTTGCCTGATCGTATCCATCATCTCGGCCTTCCTGCTGGGCATGAGCCCCGGGAAGCTGGTGAGCGTTTTCATCCGGACCGCCCGACAGCTCGCTCTGGCAGAGTTAACGATCGCGTCGGTCATGGGGCTGGCATATCTGATGAACTACTCCGGCGCGACCGGCACGCTGGGTCTGGGTTTCGCCGCCACGGGCGTGCTGTTCCCCTTCTTCAGCGCCTGGCTGGGATGGCTGGGAGTCTTTCTCACCGGCAGCGATACGTCCGCCAATGCCCTGTTCGGCAACCTTCAGGTCGTAACCGCCAACCAGCTTCAGATGAATTCCGTGCTGATGGCCTCGTCGAACTCCGCCGGCGGCGTGATGGGCAAGATGATCAGCCTCACCAGCGTCGCCGTCGCCTCAGCCGCCACCGGGATGTCTCGTGCCGATGAAGGGCGTTTGTTCCGGTTCACTATCCGCCACAGCGTCACGCTGGCGACCGTAATCGGCCTGATTGTGGTCTTCTACGCCTATATCGCTCCGAATCTGGCGCCCTAATGCTCGCGAATTCCTCACCGTGTAAACTAAACAGACATGGTGAAAAAAATCTTCCTGCTGGCAGTTTTGACCGCAGCCTTGGCATTCGCCAAGGGTCCGGTTTATGAACTTCGAACCTACACGGCGGCCGATGGCAAGCTGGATGCCCTGAAGGCGCGCTTCAAGAATGACACCATCCGCATCTTCAAGAAGCACGGGATGGAAAGCGTCGGCTACTGGGTCCCCGAGGATCCCGACAAGTCCAAAAACACGCTGATCTACATTCTGAAGCACCCCAGCCGCGAGGAGGCTGAAAAGCACTGGACCGATTTCCAGAACGATCCGGAATGGAAGAAAGTGTCCGCCGAGTCGGAAGCCAACGGGAAACTGGTGCTGAAAGTCGAACGGATCTGGCTGGATCCAACCGAATTCTCCATGATGAAATAGTCTGCCGGTGTTTCGAGGTTTCATGAAACCGAAGTCCATGACGCTGCCAGAGCAGCTAGAGCGAATGCAGCGCGATTGGGACCAACGCGCCCGCGAGAACGCCCGCCACTTCGTCGCCACCAGCCGCACCGACTGGACCGATCGGGACTTCTTTGCTTCAGGAGAAAAGGCTATCGCGGAAGAGATCCTTACCGACACGGGGAACATCTATCAGGGCAAAGATCCCTTACAGATGCGCGTGCTTGAGATTGGTTGCGGCGCCGGCCGGCTCACACGCGCGCTTTCGAATATTTTCGGAGAGATCCACGCGGTCGATGTAAGCGGTGAGATGGTGTCCCGAGCGCGAGCCGCGCTCCAGGATCGTCCAAACGTAACGTTTTACCAAAACAACGGCTGCGATCTAACGGTAGTGCCTCCGCTGGTTTTCGACTTCGCCTATTCCTCGCTCGTTTTCCAGCATATCCCCAGCCGCGAGGTGATCGATACCTACGTTCGCGAAGTTCATCGCCTGCTGCGTCCGGGAGCGCTCTTTAAGTTCCAGGTGCAGGGGCACCCATCCGAGGACAGCGCGCCCGACGACACCTGGCACGGGGTTTCTTTTACTCAGGAACAAGCGACCGCGATGGCTCAGCGCTGCGGTTTTGAACACCGCTACAGCTTCGGCGCGGGCCAGCAGTATTTTTGGCTGTGGTTCTTTAAGCCACCGGTTTAGAAGGAGCTGTTTCCGCGGCGAGAGCGCGTGCGAATAGGATGCTGCTTTCCAGCCGTGTGTGGGCATGCATCGCTGCCTCCAGTGCTTCCAGTTCCCGGAATAGTAAGCGCAGTTTCTCGTGTGCATTTTCCGGGAGCTGATAGTCCCGGGCGATTTTCCGCATCGCCTCCAGGCGTTCTGCCTCCCAATCGTGTTCTTGTTCGATCATGCCGATAGGATTCCGAATCGAACCGAAGTCCTTCGCGGCTGACTCGGCCTCGGCTTGCGCATCCAGGATTGCCGGAAACAAGACATGTTCCTCGCGGCTCATGTGCCCTTCCATCTCGGCACACAGCCGGTGAAAGGCATTCCGTAGCGGCGCTAGGCAGGCAGGCTGCGCGCTTTCCTCGGACTGAGCCTCGTCGAACAGATGGGCGATCAATGGAAAATCCTTGCTCTGCCACCGGCGATGCTCCCGCACCAGACGTTGGATGATGCTTCCGGCTGACGCTTGACTGCAATCCTGAGCCGCAGTCGCCGTTGGATCTTCGGTTGTCGGCATTTCTCCGATTCCTCCTGAAAAACTGGGCGGGCCTGAGCGATACCACGCAACTCCCGCGAGCGAAATCACCCAGACTCGCCCCGACGATCCATTCTTCTCAAACGGATACGTCTTCCTGATCACGGATGTTGCACGTCAACCTCCACAGCGGCGTAATTGTGATACTACTAGGGTGGTCCCTAGCAAGAAGGTTCCCCGAGTGCTCCTCGAGCAACGATTTCGCGAACTACTGGAAGCCGCTCCCGACGCCATCATGCAGGTGGACGCCGAAGGCAAGATCATTTTGATGAATCGGGTCACCGAGGATATGTTCGGCTACACTCGTGACGAGCTAATGGGACAGCCGGTGGAGGTTTTAATCCCCCGGGAACTTCACGCCCGGCACGTCGAACATCGTGCGCATTATCGGCAGCATCCTATGACTCGCACGATGGGAAGCGGGCTGGCGCTGGAAGGCATCCGCAAGGACGGTTCCCGCTTTCCAGTCGAAATCAGCCTCAGTCCCTCGGAGTCCACCGAAGGCTTTCGCGTCACCGCCATCATTCGCGATACGACCGAGCGCAAGAACGCCGAGGAGCGCCTGCGCCGAGTCCAGGAAGAGTACACGCAACGGCTTGCCGAAACCAACGCCGAGCTGGCGATGACCAACCGCGAGATCGAGCGGGCCAATCGGCTCAAGAGCGAGTTCCTGGCGAGTATGAGCCATGAGCTCCGCACGCCGCTCCATACCATCATCGGCTTTTCCGAACTGCTGGGCGAGGAGCTGGAAGGCCCGCTGAATGAGAAGCAGCAGCGGTTTGTCCAGCACATTCACAAGGATTCACTGCATCTGCTGGAACTGATCAACGATATCCTCGATATCAGCAAAATTGAAGCGGACCGGCTGGAGCTGCGCCCGGAGCCTTTCGACTTCACGGCTCTGGTGGCCGAGTCGCTGGCCTCCATTCGCAGCCTGGCGGAAGCCAAGTCGCACATCCTCGAAACAGCCTTGGACGTTCCCACGGCGGTGGAAGCCGACCGGCTCCGCATCAAGCAGGTCCTGGTGAATCTGCTTAGTAACGCCATCAAGTTCACCCCGGAAGGGGGCCGCATCCGTCTGGAGGCTCGCGTGCAAGAACTATTCGTCGTGGTTTCGGTATCGGACACCGGCGTCGGAATTCCCGTGGAAGAACACGATTCTATCTTCGATAAGTTTCATCAGGTGGGCGCCACGACCAAGGGGATCCGCGAGGGCACTGGATTGGGCTTGGCGATCACCAAACGTCTGGTGGAACAGCACGGCGGAATGATTCAGGTGGAGAGCAAGCCGCGGCAGGGGAGCACGTTCCGTTTTACCCTGCCCCTGGGATCGGCCGAGCGAAAGACTTAGGCATGAAGAAAGTGCTGGTGGCGGACGACAAGGCGACGGGGCGGGAACTGGTTCGCACGGTTCTGGAAAATTCCGGCTACCAGGTCTTCGAGGCCAGCGACGGCGAGGAAGCCGTGGCGGAGGCTGGCCGGATTCGCCCCGATCTGATCATCCTCGATATTCACATGCCTGGTCTGGACGGCTTTGAAGTCATCGAGAAACTCCGCCGCGAGAAGAATTTCACCGGCACACCGATCATCGCTCTGACCGCCAGCGCCATGATGGGGGATCGCGAGCGAGCTATGGAAGCGGGCTTCACCGGCTATATCACCAAGCCCATCCGCCTGGGAGCCTTGCGAGCCGAAGTAGAGCGTCTGTTAACATAAACAATCAACGATGCCATCCCGGCCCGCGCTGTCCCTGCTGATCATCGACGACAATCCCGGCAGCCTGGAGATGCTATCCAGTGCCCTGGCTCAACCGGATCTTGAAATCCTCACCGCTTCGGACCCCGAAGAGGGCGTGGACCTGGTTCACAGCCGCCACCCCCAAATCGTCCTCACGGATCTCGTCATGCCTGGAATGACGGGCCTGGAAGTGCTCGATCGGGTCATGGAGTTCGATCCAGCCACCGAAGTGATTCTCATGACGGCGCACTATTCCACCGAGTCCGCCGTGGAGGCGATCAAGAAGGGCGCTTCGGATTACTTGAACAAGCCGGTCTCGATTTCGGCGCTACGGGAAAAAATCGGCGCCCTGCTCGAAACCGCGCGCAAACGGCAGAGGGCTAGCCAGTTAGAGGACGAGCTGCTGGCTAGTGCTGAGTTCGAAGGCATCATCGGCAACAGCCCCAGTATGTGGGATATGTTTTCGCGCATTCGGCGCGTGGCGCCCCACTATCGCGCCGTGCTCGTCACCGGCGAAACCGGCACCGGCAAGGACCTGGTGGCGCGAACGCTTCACAGCCTGAGCCCCGCTTCGCAAGGGCGCTATGTGGTGCTGAACTGTTCAGCCGTCGTCGAAACTCTGTTTGAAAGCGAGCTATTCGGTCACGTGCGCGGTTCCTTCACCGGCGCGACCCATGACAAAGCCGGCCTGTTCGAGCATGCCCATGGCGGCACGCTGTTCCTGGACGAGATCGGGGATATGCCTCTCTCCACCCAAGCCAAGCTCTTGCGCGTTCTGCAGAACCAGGAAGTACTGCGGGTGGGATCGCTCACGCCCCGCAAAGTGGACGTGCGAGTCGTCGCGGCCACCAATCGCGACCTCCGCGCGGAAATCGCCGAAAAGCGTTTCCGCGAGGATCTGTATTACCGCTTGTCCATGGTCGAGATCCACGTCCCGGCGTTGGAGGACCGCAAGGAAGATCTGCCCCTGCTCGAGCGCCATTTCCTTGCCAAGTTCGCCAGCCAATACGGCAAGGAAATCTCAGGCCTCACCCGCCGCGCGCAGATCCGGCTCGCGATGCACTCCTGGCCCGGCAATGTCCGGGAACTGGAAAACGTCATCGGCCACGCCTGCATGATGACGCTGGGCGATACCATCGATGTTCAGGATCTACCGCCCTATCTGCAGACAGGCGGCGCGCCCGACGAAGCCTTGCCGGCCGTTGAAACAGAGGGAAGCATGGGCACGCTCGAGGATCAGGAACGGCAACTCATCGTGCGCGCCATGCAGGCGGCTGGAGGCAACCAATCTCAAGCCGCCCGCACTTTACGGATCGGACGTGACGCGCTCCGCTACAAGCTTAAGAAGCACAATCTGTAGTCGTCATTTAGCGACGGCGCCGGCTATACGCTCAGCACGGGACACGGCGCCTGCCGGATGATCCCATGGGCGTGCGTCCGCAGCCGCCCCATCGCTTCATGCAGGAGCCCCCGGCCGATGACGATCAGATCGGTATTGTGACGCTCGGCTTCCTCACGGACAGCTCCCGCGACTTCGCCTACCGCCACGCACAGCGGTGCCCTCACTCCCACGGCCTGTAGGAGCTTCTCGATCGTGATACGCGCCTGAGCTCGCAACGTTTCCTCGAATTCCCGGTCGAGTTGCCGTTCCGGCCATCCCTGGATTCCCGAAACCGCATGTACCAGCCGGAGTGTGCCGCCCGTAACCTTGGCATACTCCGCGGCCCACTGGATCAGGGGAGAACTCTTCGGCGTGGCGTCCACCGCGCAAAGCACATTGCGTCCCGCCACGTGCTTGAGCGGCGGCGGCTCCTCCATGTGGGTGGCAGTCCAAACCGGACACTGAGCGTCGTGCAAGACCTTGGCGGTGACCGAACCGAGCAGCAGGCTGCGGAATGGACCATAGCCATGGGTTGGCATCATGATCACGTCCGCGCCTTCGGTATGCGCGTAGCGGGTAATGGCTTCCGCCGGATCGCCGATTTCCGCCACGCGGCTCACGGCCAAACCCGCGAACTCCTTCTCGAATGCGCCGTTCAGCCGCGCTTCCAGGTCGCGCTTGATCTCGCCCATATCCACCACAATGGAGCCCGAAAGATCGCCGGACGAGGCTGCTTGCCAGAAGGGCGAAACAACACTCATCAATGTAATGCGCGCGCCGAACCGCTGCGCCATGGCACGGACAAAGGGAGCCGCGCCGCAAGAGCGCTCAGAGAAGTCTATGGGGAACAGGATGTTCTTGATTGCCAACATACGCCCTCTTTTCCACTTAGACACAGTGCAATCCGCGCGCCACTCGGCGATCGGCTGAAAACGGAGCGGTTAACCGGACCCGGCCATAGGCCGTCCTGCGTCAAAGCGCGCAGTCATGAAAACCACCACCCTTCCCGGCGCAAATGTGACACACTAGATGGTATTCCCCAAGTGGACTTATGGTCGGGAAAACCGTTCACCACTACCAGTTTTTGGAAAAGCTCGGGGCCGGAGGTATGGGTGAAATCTGGAAGGCCCAGGACACCCGCCTCAACCGGGTTGTCGCCATCAAGATCCTTACCGATGCCAGCGCGGGCGATCCCGAGCGCCGCCGCCGCTTCATCCAGGAAGCGCAGGCCGCTTCCGCCCTGAACCATCCCAACATCATCACCATTCACGACATCATTTCGGAAGGCAACGCCGAATACATGGTGATGGAATTCGTGCAGGGAAAAACGCTCATCGATTTGATTCCCAAGGGCGGTTTGCGCGTTCCGCAGGTGCTCAAGTACGCGGTCCAGATGACCGACGCTTTGCAGGCCGCCCACGCGGCCGGCATCATCCACCGCGATCTCAAGCCAGGCAACGTGATGGTGACTGAAACGGGGCTGGTCAAGGTCCTGGATTTCGGCTTGGCTAAGCTCACTGACCGCAGCCCCTTGAACCAGACCGTCTCGGGCCAAGGCGATGCCACGGCGACCATCGCTGAAGCGCCGCTCACCGTGGAAGGCTCCATTATCGGCACGGTTAGCTACATGTCGCCGGAACAGGCGCAAGGCAGGCGCGTCGACGCGCGGTCCGATATCTTCTCTTTCGCCGTGGTCCTGTACGAAATGGTCACGGGAACGCGGGCGTTTACGGGCGATTCAGCCCTCTCCACGCTCTCGGCGATCCTGCGCGATGAAGTCCGCCCCATACCGGAAATCGCCCCGGATACGCCTTCTCAATTGGAGCAGGTGATCCACCGCTGCCTTCGCAAGCATCCCGACCAGCGCTTCCAGACCATGAAAGAAGTGCAGGTCGCTCTGGGCGCGCTGAAGCATGAATCCGACTCAGGCATGCTGTACCGGACGCGGGCCGGAATGGAGCCTTGGCCCAAGGAAGAAAAGCGATCTCCCATGCCGCTGATGACGGGTATCGGCGCGGCGGCCGCAGTGCTGGCGATTGCCGGAGGCGCCTGGTGGTGGACGCATCGGACGCCAAAACTGCAGAACCCAGCCCAAACCCCCCAAAACAACGTTCAGCCGGCGCAATCCGCGGTGGCCCAACCTAGCGTCGTGCAGCCGCCTCCCGTCGCCGCGGAGCCGACCGTCACTGCTCCCGTCGCAACTCCCGTTCCTCCCGTCGCCGCCGCGGATCAGGCGCTCACCAATGACAACATCATTCAGATGGTCGACGCGAAGGTCGCGACCGCGATCATTCTGAGCCAGATTCGCAACTCGAAGACCGCTTTCAATCTTTCCTCGCCGGAAGTGATCCGGCTCTCGCAGGCCCACGTTTCCGCGACCATCATCGAGGCCATGCGCAACCCCAAAGCCGCGCCCCCCAAGCCTGCTGCTCCGCCTCCATCTACCTCTGTGGCCGCCGCGTCGACAATGCCCGCACCTTCAGCCTCTTCTCCAGCTTCCGCCACGGCACCGGCCGCGCCGGTGACAACCGCGACCACGCCGAACCCGGTATCCGCGCCCCACTCCATCGTGGCGGTCACCCTGACCGACGGTATGCCCTTTTCCATTACCTTGGCCGAGGATGTTCCGCAGGGCGCGGAGGAAGGACGTCGGCTTCGCTTTACAGCTTCGAGCGATGTCCGCGTCGGCGATCTGGTGGTGATTGCCAAGGGCGCGGCCGTCATGGGCGCCATCGCTCAAGCCGAGCGCAAGGGGAGGCTCGGTATCGGCGGTTCAAAGATGACTCTCCGCCTGATCGTCGTGGACGCGGTGGACGGCCACAAATACCCGGTTCGTGCGCAGTCGGCCAAAGGCGCGGGCGACAAGAATGAGCGTCAGGTGGAACCCACCGTGAAGCCCAAGAACAAGGATTTGGTCGCCGCCATGGGGACCGAATACATCGCCTATATCGACGGCGACGCAACCGTTAGCGTGAAGAAGTAACTGGCAGGCTTCCGCCTGCGCCCCCCATTACGGCAATTGCGTTGGTTTTTGCGTGGTGAACGTCAGCACCGTCTCCGACGGAATCCGCACCTGCTGCCCTTTCATCACGGTCTGCGCTCCCGCGCCCGCCGCGGCGCCCGCGCCTGCTCCGATCGCCGCGCCCTTTCCGCCGCCCGCAATCGCCCCGATAATCGCCCCGACCGCTCCCACTGCCGCAGCCGACTTGGCCGTCCGCGCGCCGCGCGATCCGCTGTATTCAGATACATCCGAAGAGATCACCGGCACGGTTTTCCCGTCCACCCTGATTGAAACGAGTTGTATCGTCAAGCCCGCCTTGCCCGACAGCTTGCCCGATTCCTGTTCGGAAACCAGCCGCACCTTGGCGTCGGCGCCTTTCGGCACCACCACGTCGTTGCCCAGAGTGATGGGATCTTCCAGGCTAGCCCGGAATTCGTCGCCTTGGTTGTTTTTATCCGAATCCACGGCATCGATCAGCCGGACGCTGATCTCGGTGCCGCTGGGCAGTTCCCGCACGCCACCCTGCTGGACCATCAATGCCAGGATCCTCTCGCTGACGCCGGCCTGCTTCAGGTCCACGATCCTGGACGCATCCACCGTAAACTTCGCCGGCTGCGCGTTGAGCAGATCGATGACAAAACCATCGCTAAATCCAGCCTGCACCAGCCGCAGCACCGAGTCCGAATTCAACGGCTCTCGCGAAGGCGACTTCCTCACCACGGCCGAAATAATCCGTTCGTTCACTCCCTCCTTCTTCAGCGCGATCAGCGCCGAGGGGTCGCTGGCCAGCCGCGAACCCTGCTGGTCGATCAGGTTCAGCACGAAATCCTCGCTCAGCCCGGATTTGCTCAGCTTGACGAGGTCCGAGTTGGTTAACGTCGTCTGCGCGCTTAGAATCCCCACCGCCAGACATAAGCTCGTAACCGAAAGCATCAGTGATTTCTTCATATAGCCCTTGTGTCCCTCTTCTGCTTTTGATGTTACCGCCGTGGCAGCCGTTTCGGAAATATCGGAACTGCTCCCAACCCGATGAGAACTAGTGCATTATGAATGGTGGAATGAGGACTGTCGCGATCCCGGGCTTGATTTTGCTCGTTGCCACTATATCGCTTCCAGCGCAGTGGCTCAATCAGCCGACCCAGGGAATCCCGCGCACGCCCGATGGCAAGCCCAATCTCTCCGCGCCCGCACCCAAAGCCTCCGACGGCAAGCCCGACCTCTCCGGTCTGTGGCGGCTGGGAGTCGAGATCGGCATCGGCGCCAACATCACCGCCGAACTGCCTCCAGCCGATATCCAGCCGTGGGTGGCCGCTCTCTCCCGCACTCGTCTCGAGGATTTTGGAAAAGACGACCCCGAGATCACCGGCTGCCGTCCCGGCGGCCCCCGCCACATCACTCGCGCCGGTCTTTCGAAGATCGTCCAAACTCCTAGGCTCATGGTGATTCTGTATGAGGATCTCGCCTATCGCCAGATCTTCCTCGATGGCCGCCCGCTTCCGCCGGATCCCAATCCCAACTGGATGGGATACTCGGTCGGCCGCTGGGAAGGCGACACGCTGGTGGTGGAATCGGCCGGGTTCAACGATCGTACCTGGCTGGATTTCGCGGGTCACGGCCATACCGAAGCCCTGCGCATGACCGAACGCTACCGCCGCCGCGACTTCGGACACCTGGATTTACAGGTGACGCTTGACGATCCCAAGGCTTATGCCAAGCCCTGGACCGTTTCCGCGGGCGGCGCGCTCGCGCCCGACACCGAATTACTCGAGTACGTGTGCGCGGAAAACGAAAAGGACCAGCAACACCTCGTGGGCCGTACGTCAGAAGAAAAGAGAGTTACCGTCGCGCCCGAGATCCTCGCACAATACGTCGGCGTCTACGAAGTCGGCTCCCCCAACGCCTTCGACACCCGGGCGCCACGGAATGTTTTCACCATCACTCTGGTGAACGGCGAGCTCCTGATCGACCTTCAGGGAAAGGGGAAAGTGCCCATGATCCCGCTCTCGGAAACGATGTTCTCGCCCCGGCTGCTCGGGACGTATCAGTTCATCAAAAACGAGCAAGGCGTCGTCACGCATATGCTGGTGCACTCCGCTGAGGAAGTGCTTACGGCCGTCCGCAGGCGATAAATCGTCGCGACAGCGTAAACCCCCTTTCTTAATGCCTCTTCACTCGCCGCCTGCCCGATTTACGGTATGCTAGACGGTCCATGTTTGTTTACGCGGCTACCATCTTCCTGAGCGCTTTCCTCCTCTTCCAGGTCCAGCCGATGATCGCCAAATTCGTCCTACCGTGGTTCGGCGGATCGGCCGCGGTGTGGAGCGCGTCCCTGCTCTTTTTCCAGCTCTTATTGCTGGCCGGCTATCTCTACGCGCACTGCCTGATCCGGTATTTCAAGCCCAAACAGCAGATGACCGTCCATTGCACGCTGCTCCTGATCAGCCTGATCACGCTGCCGATTATTCCCAAGGACTACTGGAAGCCCGTCGGCGGAAGCGATCCGTTGCTGGGCATCCTATTGCTGCTGGGCGCCACGATCGGGCTGCCCTATACCCTGCTCTCTTCTACCAGTCCGCTGCTTCAGGCCTGGTATCTGCGAACGAAGGCCAACGTAATTCCTTACCGCCTCTTCGCGTTATCCAACTTCGGATCGATGCTGGCGCTTCTGAGCTATCCATTTCTAGTCGAACCAAACATCACGCTCCGGTTGCAGGCCCGCATCTGGTCCGTGGGATTCGCCGCGTTCGCCGTGGCCTGTGGATTGGCCGCCTGGAAAAGCCGCAGTGGAACGGACGCGTTACAAACAGCCGCGCATGAGGATGCCCCTGCACCCCGTTTTTCCACCATCCTTCTGTGGATCTCCCTGGCCGCCTGCGCTTCCACTCTGTTGCTGGCGACAACTAGCCATCTCACTCAGAATGTTGCGCCCATCCCGCTGCTGTGGGTCGCGCCGCTGAGTATCTACCTGCTGACCTTCATCCTCGCGTTTGAAAGCGACAAGATCTACCAGCGCTGGCTGTTTCTTCCGCTCGGCCTGGTCGCCTTAGGCGTGTTCACCTACGGCATGAGCGAGTACGAAAATAATAGCGATGTCATCAAGCGCCTGATTCCCATGCTATGCGGCGCGCTGTTTATCGCCTGCCTGGTCTGTCACGGCGAACTCGCTAAGCGCAGGCCCCATCCACGCTACCTCACGCTGTACTTCCTGATGGTCTCGCTCGGCGGCGCGATCGGCGGATTGTTTGTCGCTCTTCTTGCGCCCCGGATTTTCCCCAACTACTGGGAAATGCCGATCGCCATCGCCGGATTGGGCGTGCTGATCGCCATCGTCCTTTCCTACGACGATAGCGGCGCGCCCCGGCCGTTGGCTGTGCGCGCTTCGCTGCTGATCGTGGCGCTCGCCTTCGGCGTGTATCTGGCGCGCCTCGAACGCCGCGCCAACCAGGAATACATTCTGGCCGCCCGCAATTTTTACGGTGTGTTGCGCGTTCGCGACGATCCTCCCGACGGCGGTGCGGAGGGAGTGCGCGTCTTAATCCACGGGACCATCAATCACGGCACGCAGCTCCTGGGTCCTGGAGGCGGACGCATCCCGACTTCGTACTTCGGAGAAACCTCCGGCATCTCTCGCGCGATCCGCAGCAAAGGTGAAAAGGGTCCTATTCGCATCGGAATCCTGGGACTGGGCGCGGGTGTTACCGCCACACTTGCTCGCGCGGGCGACACACTGCACTACTACGAAATCAATCCGCTGATATTTCAACTCGCCCAGACCAAGTTCGATTTCTGGAAGGATTGTCCGGCCGACAAGCAACTTTATTTCGGCGACGGCCGCCTCACGCTTGAGGGCATGAAGGACAGCGAAAACCTCGATTTTCTGGCCATGGACGCCTTCACCAGCGACGCGGTACCCATGCATCTGCTGACGCGGGAAGCCTATGCCACCTACGCGCGCCACATGAAACCCGATGGCATTTTAGCCGTCAATATCTCCAACCGGTATCTCGATCTCGAACCGATCATGGCTCAAGCAGCACAAGAGATGGGCTGGACCGGAGTCATAGTGTACGATGAAGGTAATTCGGAATCCTATTACGTTTCCAATACCTGGGTTCTGTTGTCGAAGTCGCCGGCGGTTTTCGCTCATCCCAATTTCCAGGACGGCAGCACCTCTGCCCTGCAGCCGCGCAAAGGGTTCCGGACCTGGACGGACGACTATAGCAACATCATCCAGATACTGCGCTGAAAATAGACTCTCATGATCCTATACGCCGCTACAATTTTCCTGAGCGCATTCCTGCTGTTCCAGGTTCAGCCTCTGATCGCCAAGATCATTCTTCCCTGGTTTGGGGGCTCGGCCGCGGTTTGGGCTGCCGCGCTGCTGTTCTTTCAACTGTCGCTGCTGGCCGGATACGCCTATGCGCACGCCCTCATAAAATTCACCAAGGCCCGGACCCAGCTCCTGATCCATGGAACGCTGCTGCTGATAAGTTGTGCGCTCCTGCCGATCCTGCCCAACGTGTCCTGGAAACCCACCGCCATTGGCGATCCCACGCTGCGCATTCTGGAGCTGCTGGCCGCCACCATCGGACTGCCCTATTTCCTGCTGTCTTCCACCAGCCCGCTGCTGCAGGCCTGGTACGTCCGCCGCACCGGCAGCAGCGTCCCTTACCGCCTTTTCTCGTTATCGAACTTCGGGTCGTTTTTGGCACTGCTGAGTTTTCCTTTTTTGGTCGAGCCGAACATCGCATCGCGCCAGCAGGCCTACTACTGGAGCGCGGCGTTTGTGGTGTTCGCGGCTCTGTGTCTGATTACCGCCTGGGTTAGCCGGGAAGAATCCGTCCAACCTGCCGCTGAACCTGCGGCGGCCGCGATTCCCGAAAAATCCGCCGAACGTCCCACCGCTCTGCAACTCCTCTTATGGGTCAGCCTGGCCGCTTGCGCGTCGACGCTGCTGGTATCCATCACCAATCATATGAGCCAGAACGTGGCGCCCATCCCCTTGCTCTGGGTGGTTCCGCTGGCGATCTATCTGTTGACGTTCATTCTGGCTTTTGAAAGCGACAGGATCTACCAGCGCTGGATTTTTTTACCGTGGGTAGCCCCGGCTTTGGGCTGGATGGCGTACGCGCTTTACGCCGGTGAAGGAAACTTCCACATCAAGTATTCGATCCCCATCTTCTGCGCCGGCCTGTTCATCTGCTGCATGTTGTGCCATGGCGAACTGGCGCTGCGTAAGCCTGCTCCCCAGTATTTGACGCTGTTCTATTTGATGGTGTCGGTGGGCGGCGCCATCGGCGGCATCTTTGTCGCCATCATCGCGCCCCGGGTCTTCAATTCCTACCTGGAGCTTCCCATCGGTTTGGTTGCCTGCGGAGTTCTTACGGTGATTGTGCTCTTCAACGTGGAAATCCCCAGGTTGGGGCCCAACCCGGTACGCTTCGCGCTAGCCATCGCTGTCGGGCTCCTGGCCGGATATCTGGTGCGGAAAGAAGTGGCGGACCGGCAGGGCTATCATCTGTTCGCGCGGAATTTCTACGGTGAGCTGCGCATCCGTGACGACGATGTCGGCCAGGAATATGCCCTCCGCAACCTGCTGCATGGGACCATCAATCACGGATCGCAGCGCCTCAACCCGGATCACCGCTATGAGGTGAATTCCTACTATGCGCCCAGCTCCGGCATCGGCCGGACCATGCAGGCCAAGCAAGGGCTCGGCCCGGTTCGATACGGAGTGGTCGGCATGGGCGCGGGCGTGATGACCGGATACTGCCGTGCGGGAGACTACGTGCGCGTCTACGAAATCAACCCGCTGGTCAAGTCGCTTTCCGATCGCGGCGAGTTCACCTTTTTCTCTCACTGCGCCGGCGACATCCAGGTGCTCATGGGCGATGCGCGTCTCACCATGGAGGCCCAGCAGCCGCCCAACTACGACGTGCTGGTGGTCGACGCGTTTTCGAGCGACGCCATTCCCGTTCACCTGCTCACCAAGGAAGTCATGAAGCTGTATTTCACCTTGCTGAAGCCCGACGGCGTGCTAGCGGTACACATTTCGAATCGCTACTTGGACCTAGCGCCGGTGTGCGCGCGCGGCGCGGAATTCGTCGGCAAGAAAGCCACCGTGGTGGCCGACGACGCCTCGGATAACACCTTCGCCAACTCCACCACCTGGGTTCTGATTACTTCCCAGGACAACAACGTTTTCCAGAACCCCAGCTTCGAAGGCGCGAACATGTACCCGGCCACCGCCGCCACCACGTTCCGCGGCTGGACCGACGACTACAGCAGCATCTTGCCGATCTTAAGCTTGAATTAACCGGCAGCCGGGTTTCCGCCCGGCTCGCCCCGCCCTTTTCACCGCCCGCACAACCTTCTTCATTCCTGCCTCCCAATCCGGAAACAGATCCACGTACTGCAGTTGTTCCGCGATCCGTCCGGGCACGGTACACGCCTCGAACCGCACCGGCACCAGGAACGTCGCCTCCAGCGGGCGTAGCCGTGCGCAGTCCAGCGCCCACCGAAGCTCGTCGTGGAAGTGCCCGTGTTTCGTGATCGAGCGTTGTGAAAAGCACGCCACGAACGCATCTGAGATTTCTACCGCGCGGCGGATCGCCCGAGGCCAGTCTTGGCCAGGAAGCAGCTTGTCTTTGTCCAGCCAGGTCGCACAGCCTGCTGCGGCGATGCCGTCCCGCAGCCGCCGCGCCAGCGTCAGGTCCTCCTCCACGTACGCGATGAACACCAGCGGTTTCGTTTGGGGTACTAGCTCATAGCCGCGCTCACGTCCATGCTGCTTCGGCCGGAACATCCCCAGGCCGTCGATCTCCACCGTTTGTCCGCGATCCAGCGCCCGCCGCACAATCGCCAGGATCTGTTCACGACGACTCATCGCCGGCCCGCGCGGTTCGCCCGCCCGCTGATGACCAGCTTCCCGACTCCCGGCAGATCCACCCGCTGGCCGCGGCGTAGTTTCCTCACGATCCGGTGCACCAGTTCGTCGATCCGGTCCTGCGCTACTGCCGGCGGCAGCCGGGCTTCCCGAGCCAATTCCCGCCCCAGTTCTTGCTGTTTCATGCCCCTCTACCGTAGCCTAGGCCGCTTCGGGCCAAACCCGGCTGTTTTCGCAATACCTTCAGCGAATAGAAGTTAACCGAAAGTTCCTGCCGGAACCCGTGGAATGAAACGATTTTAATGGGTGCTTAAGGCCCTATTCATCTCCAGTTGTGAACATAGAAATGCCGCTATGGCATTTGCCGTTCGGCCAAGAAAGAAGGAGATCTCACCCAAATGAAGAAGCTCATGAGCATCATGCTGGCCCTGGCGCTGACGATCGGCGTTGCTGGCGTTACGCTGGCCCAGGACGGCAAAGACAAAGACGCCAAAACCACCACCAAGAAAAAGGGCGGCAAGAAAAAGGGCGACGCCAAGACTGACGCAAAGGACGGCAAGGACACCGCGAAGAAGGGTGCCAAGAAGGCCAAGGACGCGGACAAGAAGTAGTCTTGCGCTGATTCTCGGATAACAGCCGCGCGGGTAGCCTGCTCGAAGGACACCCGTCGCGGCTTTGTTTTTTATCTACCCACAACGCCGGTCGCGGCCCGCTTGGCCTTCCGATTGCGAATGTAACGGCCTGGAGGTAATAACAGCCGTGACTACATTCGTGATCTTTTGGGCCATCCTGGGACTCGCAACCCTGGCGCTGGCTCTCTACAGGAAGTTCGTGACCATGCGGGAAGACGACTATCTGCACTTGGCTGCCGGCGAGGAACGTCTGATTCCTCAACAGGTAGCGACGTTTCGCAAGATCGGCGCCATCGACCGGTGGGGAATTACGATGACCATCGTGACCGTGATACTCGGCTTGGCTTTAGCGGCCCTCTATCTTTACGAGGCCGCGATGCGTACTTACTAATAGGCTGCGCCATTGCGCTCACCTGGGCCTAATGAAACAGACTCGCGGCTAACCCCGCGCCGGCCGCCCCCAGGATTAGCCATGCCGAATCGATGCGCGTGAATGTGAGCACTGCGAAGCTCGCCACCATCAGCAGTGCGGAGAAGAGACCTGTGTACGCATCCACCGTGAGCGGTACTGAAGAAGAGAGCAGCAGACCGGCGCTGGCCAGCAGTAATCCCCGAATCGCGCTCCGGACGCGCGGGATATCGGCCCGCGCTCCGATCCAGCGCATCAGCGGGATCACCAGAAACGCCGGCGTGATCAGAGCAAGGAAGCCCATGATCGCCCCGGGGAAGCCTCCCACGGCATACGCGACGCACACCAGGTAAAGACCGTACGGTCCGGGCCCGGTGCGTCCCGCCACCACGGCCATGTTCAGCTGGTGATCGGTGAGCAGATGGCGCTCCACCACGAAATCGTTCCGCACCATCGGAAGCGAACCCAGGCCGCTGAACGACGTAAGACTCGCCTTCAGCAACAGCAGATAGAGAACCAGCGGATTCACGTGGGCTTCTCGTCCTTCCACAGGAATCCGATCAGCGTGCCCGCCAGGATGATGGGCAGTGGCGTAATGCCGAAGATCCGCGACGCTGCGAACGCCCCTCCTGCGATCAGTACCACCTGTAGGTTCCGTATAAGCCCTCCCACGTGCGGCCGCAGAATCACCCAGATGGTGGCCCACATCATGCCCGCCACCGCCGCGACGGTTCCGCCGATGGCCGCCATCGCGATGCGGTTCCCCTGAAACGATTCGAATCCCTGCATGATCAGTACGGCCAGCACCGACGAGGGCGCGGTCAGCGCCACCACTGCCGCCACGGCTCCCGCGACGCCGCAAATCAACGCACCGATGGCGGCGCAGAATGCAATCAGGTTGGTTCCCGGCGTTACGCGCGCCAGGGCGAACGCCAGATCGAACTTCTCCGCGCTGATCCAGCGCCGCGTGTCCACCAGCTCGCGTCCCAGCATGCCGATGGTCACGTATCCGCCTCCAAACGTGGTGTTGCCGATGCGGAAGAAGATTTCCGTGAGCTTCTTAACCGAGGGAGCGGGGCTTTCTTTATTCAAACCTTGCGGATTCAAACTACTAATTCTCGTACAATCGAATATTCCTCATGAACCTCGGTCTCACGAACAAAGTTGCCATGGTCGCCGGCGCCAGCCGCGGCCTCGGATTCGCGGTGGCCCGCGCCCTGGCCCGCGAAGGTGCAAAAGTTTCCTTGTCCTCGCGTAGCCCCGAGGCCGCTACAGCCGCCGCTGAGAAGATCCGAACGGAAACCGGAGCCGACGTCCTCGCCCTGGCTGCCGACGTCCGTTCCGCCGACGCGCTCACGAATTGGCACCATGAAACAATCGACCGTTTTGGCGGCGTCGATCTGCTCTACACGAATTCGGGCGGCCCACCGCCAGGTCCCGTTCTCAAATTCGACGATGCCGCTTGGCAAGGTGCGTTCGAATTGCTGTTGTTGAGCGCCGTACGCATGATCCGCTTGGCCGTGCCGTCGATGACGGCGCGCGGCGGCGGGTCCATTTTGCTGCCGACTTCGTCGGCCGTCAGAGAGCCCATTGGCAATCTCGCGCTCTCCACGGTGATGCGAACGTCAGTGTCAGCGCTCTCGAAAATCCTTGCCAACGAGCTCGCACCCCACAAGATTCGCGTGAACCAGCTAATTCCTGGGCGCATCGATACCGACCGCGTCAAGGAAATCGACCAAGACAACGCCCAGCGCTCCGGCATCACCGTCCCCGAACAGCAGAGCCGCATTTTCGCCACCATCCCGATGGCCCGCTACGGCGATCCCGAAGAGTTCGCCGCAGCCGCCGTGTTTCTCCTGTCCGACGCCGCCGGCTATATCACTGGGGCCAGCCTCCAGGTTGACGGCGGCATGCTCCACGGCATTTAAACTGGACCAGTCTAGAATGGAATCGTGCGAGTCGCTGTCCTGATCAGTATCGCGTTGTGCTGTGCCGCTTCCGCCCGCACGCCCACGGAGCGCCTGAAGGACGACCGTCTGGAAGCCGTCCACTCACAGATCGTCGAATGGAAGAAGACTCGCGCCAGCCTCTTGGCCGAAGGAGTCTATCAGGACTATCGGGCGGTCTTCATTCCCGAGCCCGCCGCCCAACAGATACTTCTGCAGCCCGCGCATAACGCCGGCGTTCAGGTGGTCTTCGGCGCCGCCACCGAGGGTACGCGCGACGGAGTCCTCTTCCTGCATGCGCCCGACACCGATTTCAAGGGCACCGACATCTTCGGCTCGCCTCAGGAAGAAGATGCGCAGCGTTTACCTTCGAAGTTCAAACAGCGCCCCGATGAAGCCTTCGGTTCGGATGCCCACTCGATAGCGCAGCCGCCGCCCGTCCAATCCGTAATTTTCGCGCGGACGCATCTTCCCCCGGGGAAGGCTGGCAAGGACCTGACCGATGCCTATACCGCGGCCTTTCGCCACGCGACCACTCACATCCTGGCCACCGAACTGACCGAATCCGCGATCCGCGCCTCGCTCGCCGCCGGACACGCCTACGTGGCTCATGACTGGCTGTGCGATCCCACCGGCATGGCTTTCATTGCGCAAAGTTACTTCGGCGTGTTTGAGATCGGTGACTCCGTGGCGCACAATCCTTTGACCGGTACGGTCACCATCAACGCGAGGCTTCCCGTCCCCGCCACCATTCGCCTGCTGCGCGACAACATGGTGGTCGCCGAATCTCACGACTCGAAGCTCGACTACATCGTGCGCGACATGGGCGCTTACCGTCTCGAAGCACTGCTTTCTATCGACGGCGAGGAACGCCCTTGGATCGTCACCAATCCGATATTCGTTGGTCCTCCCGCTAACATAACCCTGCCCGCCGCGCAGACTTCCTCCAACGTGGACGTGCAGGCCGGCATCTCTTACACGGACGGCGCGCCTGCCGATGCCGAAAAGCACAAGCTCGATCTGTATCTGCCCCGTGGCAAAAAGAACTTCCCGGTGCTGGTGTTCGTGCACGGCGGGTCTTGGAGAACCGGCGACCGCTCCGTGTACCAGGCCCTGGGCGATCGTCTCGCGCGGGTCGGCGTCGGAGTTGCGATCCCCAGTTACCGGCTGATGCCGCAGAACCCTCATCCCGCGCAGGTCGAGGACGTCGCCGCGGCGTTCGCCTGGGTGGCTCGGAACATCGCGGAGCGTGGCGGCGATCCGGCGCGCATTTATCTCAGCGGGCACTCGGCCGGAGCTCACCTGGCTGCACTCCTGGCGCTCGACGAAAAGTATCTGAAGAAGGTCGATCTCGACCGCACCGCCATTCACAGCGTCATCGCCATGAGCGGCATGTACGACGTGGATCATCTGGATACGTTTCTTGCGGTTGGTGACAGGCACGACGCCTCGCCTGTTATCCACGCCCATTCCGGCGCGCCGCCCTTCCTGATCAGCTACTGCCAGTACGATTATTTCGGCCTGCCCAGACAGGCTCGCGATTTTGTTTTGACCCTCAAGAAGAACTTTGTTGCGGCCCGCTTGCTCTACGTTCCCGGCGAGAATCATATTTCGGAAGTCATTAGTCTGGTGCAGGACCACGGCCTGCTGATCGATACCATCCTCAGCGCGATCAACAATCCGTGACAACGCCCGCCTTCGATCTGGTCGGAGTGGGCCTCAACGCCACCGATACGCTTCTGCTGGTTTCGAAATACCCGGAGCACGGCGGCAAGGTCGCCTTCGAGCGCGAAATCGTCAGCCCCGGCGGCCAGGTGGCTACCGCGCTTACAACCTGCGGCAAGCTGGGCCTGCGGACCAAGTACATCGGCGCGGTCGGCGACGACGAACGCGGCCGCATCCAGATGGCTAGCCTTCGCGAAGCCGGTCTCAACCTCGACGATGTCGAAATCCGCGCCGGCTGCCCCAACCAGAGCGCCTACATCGTCATCGACCAGTCCACCGGCGAGCGCACTATCTTCTGGCATCGCCCGGAATGCTTGACCATCGATCCGGCCCATATCACTCCGGAAAAGATTACCTGCGCCCGCATGCTGCATGTGGACGGGCACGATACTGCCGCCGTCGCGCGTGCGGCCCGCATCGCACGCGACCACGCTATCCCCGTCAGCGTGGATGTCGATAACGTCTATCCGGGCTTCGATAAAGTGCTCGCCTGCGTCGATTACCTGGTCGGCAGCACCGAATTTCCAGAGCGCTGGACCCGCGAACGCGATCCCTTCCGCGCGCTCGAACAAATCCAGAACGAGTACAACATGCGAGTCGCCGCCATGACTCTGGGCCCAGATGGTGCGCTCGCACGCGAAAACGGACGATTCGTGTATTCCCCCGGATTCGTCGTGAATTGCGTCGACACCACCGGCGCCGGAGACGTGTTTCACGGAGCGTTCTGTTATTCTGTGCTCAAGGGAGCATCCCTGCGCGACGCGCTCGAATTTTCCAACGCCATGGCTGCTCTAAACTGTACACAACTGGGAGCCCGGGGCGGAATCGCCTCGGAGGGCGAGGCGCGTAACCTGATTGAGCGTGGCGAACGCCGCTCCCACCCCGATTTCGCCCGTAATTCATGATCCCGTTACGCTCAAGCGAGCGGGTTTACTCGCGCACTGTTATCACCGGCGTCCTCATCGCGATCAACACCGTCATCTTTCTGTACCAGAACACCTTGAGCTACTACCGCCTCGACCAGTTCGTCAACAACTGGGGCATCGTGCCGGACGATCTGCATCTGATCTCCTTGCTCACGTCCATGTTCCTCCACGGCGGGTGGCTGCACTTACTGGGAAACATGCTGTTTTTGTGGGTTTTCGGCCGCAACCTGGAGGACCTGATTGGTGGAGGCCGCTTCCTGGTCTTCTACTTGGTGTGCGGCCTGGCGGCCGCCGTGGTTCAGGTAATCGCGAGTCCCTATGCGCGCGTTCCCACCATCGGAGCCAGCGGCGCCATCGCCGGCGTGATGGGCGCTTACCTGATCAAGTTTCCCCGTTCGCACATCGACACCTTGGTTCTGCTGTTCATTTTTTTTACCCGCCTGTCGATTCCCGCGCCGTTTTACTTGCTCCTCTGGTTCGGGATGCAGTTTCTGAACGGCTTCGAATCCATCGGCGAACGGAGCTACACCGGTGGTGGCATTGCCTACTTTGCGCACATCGGCGGCTTCATCGCCGGAATCCTTTTGATCCGCCTGTTCCCGTCGCGCCAGCGCTGGCGGCATTGGTACGAAGAGTCCTAGGGTCCACCATCCGGTAGACCCCAAAACCCACCGAAATCCCGATGGTTTTGAGCTGGTCCTGCGGGTACTCTTGCTGTGGGAGACATTCAATCATGCTGAACGCGATTCTGGATCCGATCATCAACGCGTGGCTGAAACTGAACAAGAGGCAAATTGCCACTGCTGAGCGCGAAGCTCCGCTCCGGAACGAACTCTATACACGCATTTTGATCTTTGCGGTCGGGCTGCTCGCCCTTCAATTCGGCCTCCTCTGGTGGGCGGGCATTCGAGAGTGGGGACACAGCCCCTTCGGATTCAGGTTCCTCACAGCGTTTCCCGCTGGCTTCCTTCTGTTCACCGCACTAGCGCGGAAACGACTGCGTCCGCTCGCTTTCGCGGGGGTGTTCGGCGCGATCGCGATGATTCTAACGCTCCCAGTGGCCCCAACGGCGCTTCCGAATCACGTCTATGAATATCCCCAATACGGCGGAGCGTTGGTACTCACGATCCTCCTTTCTGGCCTCCTGGTGGGCAAATCGTATGTGCGTCTCTGGACGATTACCTGTGTGATCCTCCAGTTCGCGGCCCCGGCATCCAGTTGGAACGTGAACGCGCTGTGGGGACTGGTGCACGTGACGGCAGGCTGGCTGGTGACCTTGTATTCGAGCCACCTGCAACGTCTGTTCGAAGTCAGCCGTGCGGCTGAGGAACAGCAGCGTAACGCAATCGTGGCCGAGCGCACGCGTTTCGCGCGGGACATCCATGATACGCTGGCGCAAGGTTTCACCGGCATCATGATGCAATTGAACGCGGCCGAGCAGCGCTTGCAGCCTGACTCCACCGAAGCGCGCGCTCACATCGAAAAAGCCCGCCAGCTTGCGAGCGAGAGCCTGGAAGAAGCCCGGCGTTCGGTCTCCGCCTTGCGGGCCGGCGCACTTTCGAACGGCAGCCTGCTCGACGCGATGGAACAGATCGGACGCAAACTCACCTCCGATTCCGGCGTTCAGCTCGATACGAAACTAGAAGGTCAGCCCTATGCGCTACCCGAGCAGTGCGAGGCCAACCTTCTCCGCATCGCCCAGGAGGCCCTGACCAACGCCGTCCGACATTCTGGTACCGAACGCATTGGAGTTCGGCTGGCGTATCGAACCGGCTCCGTCGTGCTCGAAGTCGGCGACAGCGGTCGGGGCATGAGTGGGGCGGAACCATCCGGATTCGGCGTGGATGGTATGCGGGAGCGCGCCCGCCAAATCGGGGGCGAGATCCAGATTCTGAGCGATCCCGGGCGCGGCACGCGAATCATTGTCACGGTCCCGAATGCCTGACCGCATCCGTGTACTGATCGCCGAAGATCATGCCGTGGTCCGCGACGGACTCGCGGCGGTGCTCAAGTTCGAACGCGATATGACGGTGGTCGGGCTCGCCCAGAACGGGCGCGAAGCGGTGACGCAATTCCGCGAGCGGAAGCCGGATGTGGTGCTGATGGATCTGGCCATGCCGGAGCTCGACGGCGCTGGAGCCATCCTCGCGATCCGCGGGGAGTTTCCAGACGCCCGGATTCTGGTGCTCACCACTTACGACAACGACGAAAGCGTTTTTCGCGCCCTGGAGAACGGCGCGAAGGGATACCTGCTCAAGGACTGCTCCACGGCCGACCTGCTCGCGGCCATTCGCAAGATTCACTCCGGTGGTACCCACGTTTCCGAACGCGCTGCGGCCCGGCTGGCCGAGCGTGCCATGGCCGGCGGCCCGTTATCGGCCCGTGAAATCGAGGTGCTGAAGTGGATCGCGGAGGGCAAGAGCAACAAGGAGATCGCGACGCTGCTGTTCATCAGCGAAGGCACCGTGAAAACCCACGTGTTGAGCATTCATGAAAAGCTCGGCGTGGGAGACCGCACCGAAGCCGTGGTCACCGCCATAAAGCGCGGTATCCTGCGGGTCTAGGAGGATCATCATGGCAGACGATGTTGGGACAAGTAAAGTTCGACCGATTCCCGAGGGATATCACAGCGTCACGCCGTATCTCATCTGCGACGGCGCGGCCAAGGCGATCGAATTCTACAAAAAAGCATTCGGCACCGTTGAGGTGGTGCGTATGGCGATGCCCAACGGAAAGCTTGGCCATGCGGAGATCAAAATCGGCGACTCCTACATCAATCTCGCCGACGAGCATCCTGAATCCGGGGTGCGATCGCCTAAGAGCTATGGCGGCTCCCCCATCAGCGTGCTCCTTTATGTGGAGAATACCGACGCCACGGTGGCGCAATTCGTTTCCGCCGGCGGGACGATCACTCGCCCGATCAAGGACGAATTCTATGGCGATCGCGCGGCTACGGTCGTCGATCCCTTCGGCCACACCTGGTATATCCACAGCCATATCAAGGACGTCACGCCCGAGGAGATGAAGAAGGCCCATGCAGGCCGCCGGCCAGTAAAAACAGATTCCGCTCTTTTTCTTGACACAGAGTACTTTGTAGTATAGAGTAAGAGGCATGATTCATGCCTCCGAGCCATTCGCACGGCCGGTGCGCCACGGCTGGATTCCTCATGAAATGCTCCACCCTCCATATCTGGATCCGACCGCGCCGGCCGGGCCCATCCTGCCGCTCTACGCACTCCTGATCAACCCGTTTTATCCGAAAGATCCCCATGCGAGCTTCGGAAAGCACGTATTGACGCCGACTCTAGCCTTGACCAGCTTCGCGGCGACCACGCCTGAATCCTGGCGGGTTCAATACTGGGACGAAAACCTTCTCGACGGGCGCCCGCCTTATGAACCGATGCCCGAAGTCGTCGGAATCACTGTCCACCTCACCTTCGCGCGCCGTGCTTTTGAGATTGCGGACTGGTATCGCAGTCGAGGCAGCAAGGTGATCCTGGGCGGACTCCACGTTCTCTCCTGCCCGGATGAGTGTGCTCCGCATGCCGATGCACTGGCGTTAGGCGATGGAGTCCAGTTGTGGCCGCAAATTATAGCCGACATTGAAAAGCGTCAACTCAAAGCCCGCTACGCGGCAACTTACGAAAACGACTATCGGGAGGACCCGGCTCCGCGCCGCGCGATTCTTCCCCGCGTGAGTTTTCTGACCACCACCAGCCTGATTGCGACGCGCGGGTGTCACAATCGCTGCGGTTTCTGCTATCTGGCCACAGAAGGCTTGCGCATGCCCTACCGGATGAAGGACCCGGCTCAGATCGCCGCGGAGTTTCTGGAGGACGACCAGCCGTATGCCGTGTTCATCGACAATAATTTGGGCTCGCGGCGTGAATACCTGCGTGCGCTCTGTGATGCTCTTCGGCCGCTCCAAAAGATTTGGAGCGCTGCGGTCTCCATCGACGTCACCGACGATCCAAGTTTGATTCGGGCCATGGCTCTGGCGGGATGCACGGGCGTGTTTGTGGGGTTCGAGTCTCTGGCCGACCAGAATCTGGCGGACGCCCGCAAGAAGACTCCCAAAACCGCCGATTACGCCCGACGCGTGCGAATTCTGCACGATAACGGGATCCAGGTCAACGGGTCGTTCGTGCTGGGTTTCGATCACGATCGAAAGGACGTTTTCGCACGCACCGCCACGTGGGTGGAGGAGAACAGGCTGGAGTGCGCCACGTTTCATATCCTCACTCCGTATCCTGCGACGCCGTTATTCCGTCAAATGGAGGCCGAGGGCAGGCTGCTTCACCGTGATTGGAGCTTGTACGATACAGCCCACGCCGTCTTTCGGCCGAAACACATGGAGCCGGAGGAGCTGGAGCAGGGCTACGGGTGGCTCTATGAGCGGCTGTTCTCGCACATGTCCATTTGGAAACGCCGCCCGGCGGATTGGAACGCCGTCGCTCCCTATCTCGCCAGTTCTTATCTCTACAAGCGCTCCAATCGATTCTGGCACTTGTTGATTAAGCGCCATCTCGTGCATCGCGCCTGGAGACCGCTGGTCGAACTGACTCGGGTCAGGCATTTGCGCTTCCGAAAAAGGCTAGCGGCATGCGACACGTCAGTAATGCCGCAAGGCAGCGTCGTCACCGCCGGAGTGTAAGGTCACTCCTCCGGTACGGTCCACTTCTCGCCGCACTTAAGCACCTTGAACCTCTGCGCCGGTCTGTGCCCGAGCATGTGTGTGACAAAATCGCTCTCGCGATCTTCTTCGAACGTCGCGTGGTGCATGGGCACGATCCACGCAGCGCCTATATCGGAAGCAAGCTGCGCCGCTTCACTCACGCTTAGGTTCCCGGGGCCGATGGGAAGCAGCGCGACGTTAACATTGAACGGCCGCAGGTGCGCCGCCAGCTCCGGATACATCACGCAATCGCCCGCGTGATAGATGGTCCAGCGTCCGAAGCGGATCAGGTAGCCCAGGTACGGATATCCGCCCGCCGCCGTCCACTCGAGCTGCGGATGCGCCGAGGGCACGGCGTACACGCGACCGTAAAGGTTGTCCTTGAAGTACTCGATGCGCAGTCCGGAATCCGTGGTGGTCATGCGGTTGTAGGGAATTCCGGCGGCATGTGCGGGATCGGCCGCGCTCTTCGGCAGCACCAGCTTGGCGCTTCTGCAAGTTTCCAGTATCGCGCCGACCGAGGGCGCATCCAGATGCCCGGGGTGCCCATGGGTCGCGAAAACCATGTCGGCATTTCGGATTTCACCTGCGGCGAGCGGCGCGGCCATTCTTCTTGTACGCCCAGGGGGATCCGACAGGCACGGGTCGACGTAGAACGTGATATTGGCGAAGCGCACCACGAAGCCGGCGTGGCCCAGCCACCACAGCGCGGGCGTGACGGACAACGTGCGGTCGATCTCTTCGACCAGTTCGCGGCCGCTCTTTACGGGTTTCTGCACTTGTGGGTATTCTACCGTCCTGCCGCTCTGCTGAGCCGGTCGCGGATCGCCGTCCAGTCCGGCGCATCCGGCGGCATCTCCACTGCGATCCACGGCCAGTTCTCCGCGTCGAGCTGGTGCAGCACGCGGTAAAGCTGTGCCGCGTAAGGCGCCGCATCGAGTGGCATGCGCACGCTGCGAGCCGCGGGGCCGAGTGCGACGCGCCAGACATAGGCTCCCGTGCGATCGGGAAGCTCCGAAGCGCTGCGCACCAAAATCAGCCGCGTGCGCGGGCTGTAGTGCTTTTCGTGCATGCCGGGCGCCGGATGAGGCGCTTCCGCGCCTTGTGCAGCCGCTCGCTCAATCTCCCCCAGAGAGATCATGCCAGGCCGAAGCAGCTTCAGCTTGTCGCCCTCGATGGCCACCACGGTCGATTCGATTCCCACCGTGCACGGGCCGCCGTCGAGCACCGGCACGGCATCGCCGAAGGCCGCACGCACGTGCTCCGCAGTCGTAGGAGAGAGCCCGGTGAAGCGGTTCGCGCTAGGTGCCGCAATCGGGACGCCGGCCTCTTCGATCAGCGCCAGTGCGACCGGATGATTCGGCATGCGGACGCCCACCGTGGGCAGTCCGGCTGTCACGTTTACAGGACAACTGTCTTGTTTACGCAACACTATGGTGAGCGGTCCCGGCCACCATTGCCGGGCGAGCTCTTCGGCCAGAGGCGGCCATTCGGCGACAACTTGCCGAGCCATCTCCACCGACGCCACGTGGACGATCAGCGGACTGGTCTCGGGGCGTCCCTTCATCTCGAATATTTTCTGAACCGCGGCTCGATCGAGCGCGTTCGCGCCCAGCCCGTAAACCGTTTCCGTGGGAAACGCGACCAGCCCGCCGCTGCGGATGATTTCAGCCGCCTCCTTAATCGACAGGCTCATCTTTGTCAGAGGCGGTCTTGCCGGTTTTTCGCCATACGAGATAAGCCTGGATCAGCGCATCCAGATCGCCGTCCAGCACGCGGTCGACATCGCCCACAGCCAGCTTGGTGCGATGATCCTTGATCATCCGGTAGGGCGCGAGCACATAACTGCGGATCTGGCTCCCGAAGTTGATCTCGAGCTTGGAATCCTCCAGCTTCCGGTCTTCGGCGCGCTTTTTGTCCAATTCGTGCTCGTAGAGTTTGGCGCGAAGCTGCTTCATCGCGCTGGCGCGATTCTTGTGCTGGCTGCGCTCGTTCTGGCACTGCACCACGATGTTGGTGGGCAAGTGGGTCATGCGGATGGCGGAGTCGGTACGGTTGACGTGCTGGCCGCCCGCGCCCGAAGCGCGGAACGTATCGACGCGCAGATCTTCCGGACGAATGTCGATCTTGATCTCCTCGTCGATCTGCGGATAAACGAAGACCGAAGCGAACGAAGTGTGCCGCCGCGCGGCTGAGTCGAACGGCGAAATACGCACCAGGCGATGCACGCCCACCTCGCTTTGCAGCAGCCCGTAGGCATTTTCGCCATTGACTTCGAAAGTCGCAGACTTGATGCCCGCACCTTCACCTTCCAGCCGATCCGTTTCGACGATCTCAAACCGGTTGCGCTCCGCCCAGCGGTAATACATGCGCATGAGCATCTCGGCCCAGTCCTGGCTTTCGGTGCCGCCTGCGCCGGGATGAATCGTAACGATGGCGCTTTTCGCGGCGTTGTCGCCCGAAAGCAGCATTTGGGTTTCGAGCTTCTCAAGGTACCCGGAAAAACTCTTCATTTCGCGCTCGAGATCCGCGGAGACGTTTTCGCCTTCTCGCCCGAGCTCGAACAGCGTGTCCAGGTCGGAGGTCAGGCCGGATATTTTCATGTCCTGGGCGATTTGCTCTTCCAGGCGCTTGCGATCCTGCATGATCTTCTGGCTTTTCTCGGGGTTCGACCAGAAGTCGGGAGCGTTGGTAAGCTCTTCGATCTTGGCTAATTGGTTTTTTCGCGTGGGGGCGTCAAAGATAGCTCCGCACAGCGTCGGCTTGCTGGCGGAGCGTGGTGTATTCGCGTTGCAATTCGTCCAGAGTCATTCCAATTACGAGTGTACCGTATGCTAGAAGTTTCAGAAGCTATGCAGCCCCGGCGGTCTATACAAGACTGGTTGCTCGAAGCGGTCGCGCTCGCGGCGTTGATCGCCACGTTCGCGATGGTGTTTGGGCATTGGCAGCGATTGCCCGGATTCGCCCGCAGAGGCAGTGGCGAGAGTTATGTCGTCATGTGCCTGCTCAATGCCGGCGTCTACCTGCTCTTGATCTTCGCATCGCGTTACCAGCAGCTGATCAGCGTGCCCTTCGAAATCGACCGCGATCGTCCCGAAGTCAAGCAACTCCTGCTGCGGATGACCATCGTGCTCAAGACGGTTTTGATGGTCCTGCTGGCCGGGTTGTTGTGGATCATCGTCAACACGCCTTTGGGCCGGATGAGGACCGCGGGACGCGGTTTTCTGGCGGTGTTCCTGATCGCGATGCTCGCGCCTACGCTGGTTTATGTTCGCAAGCTGAGCCGGTTCCGCAAGTGATGAAGAATACGACTCGCGAGTCCGCACGGGGGCTGGATTTCAGCGAAGACCTGCTCGCCAAAGGCTGGTATCACAGCTTCGAATTCCCGGACGGCACCGTCATCGACGGATACATGTCGCTCGCCGCGCAGAAAGAACGCTACTCTCGTTATCCCATTTCCGATAATTTGTCCGGCAAGCGCGTGCTCGACATCGGCGCGTGGGACGGATGGTTCAGCTTTGAGGCGGAGCGCCACGGCGCCGCTGTAACGGCGATTGATTGCGTGGAGATTCCGACGTTCCTGCAAGTCCACCGGCGGCTGGGATCCAAGGTCGATTATCGTGTGCTCGATTTTTACGAACTGCCAGCGGCCGGTTTCGGCAAGTTCGATGTGGTGTTCTTCCTGGGGGTGCTGTATCACCTTCGGCACCCGCTACTGGCGCTGGAAATCGTTTGCGGTCTGACCGCGGATGTGGCCATCGTGGAATCGTTTGTCATTGATGCCGAGACCTGGAAGGAACATCAGAACGCGATTCCGACCTTGGAGTTCTATGAAACGTTTGAGCTGGGAAATCAGTACGACAATTGGAGCGGTCTCACCGTCGCCTGCCTGCTGGCGATGTGCCGCGCGGCGGCTTTCTGCCGCGTGGAACTGATGTTCGCGGGAGGCAACTACGCCGGAGCGGCGTGCTACCGCAAGTGGGAACCGCCTCCGGCGAAGCCCGCGAGCGTGCCGCCCCAGTTGCTCTTCGTATCCAACAGTAGAACGCCCGGCAACAGTTTCTCGAGCAGGAAATCGGAGGAATACCTCCAATGCGTCTTTCAGGCGCCTCCCAATCTGGAGATTCGCCGGGAGGATCTGAGATTGGAAGTTGGCGCCTTCGGCACGCGTACCGTTTACCTCCAACGGCATGATGATCGAAACTGCACCGCTACCTTCCGCTTGCCTCCGGGGCTCGATCCGGGATGGCATGCCGTGCGGCTTCGGTTTGCGGAGACCGGATTCAGCAACGAAATCCGGATTGCAGTCGACGTTCCCGCCGAACGGCCGGGCCAGCTTGTCGTGAAGGATTTGAGCGACGGAATGTCGTGGGACCGGGACCAAATCAGCATGGCCGGCGGGGGGTTCGTGAGCTTCTGGGTGAGCGGGTTACCGGAGAATCGCAGTGCGCTCGACATGCGTGTGCTGTTGGGCGAGATTCCGCTTCAGATTATCTGGATCGGGCCGACCGAAACCGGCGGGTATTGCCAGATCAACGCGAAGGTCCCGCCCGATGTGGCGAAAGGCTCGCATGATTTTCGGGTCCAGTACGCGGGTGTGAGCTCGGAGCCACAGGTGGTGAGGGTTCTGTAGCTGTCCGTCCCGGAGGGGATCATTCCGTGAAAATCATTCCACGAAAAAGTCGGGTGCGAGCTCCTCTTCGGCCAGGTAGCGTTGCGCCTGGCGGAGGATCGCATGTAGCGTGCCTTTGTCAACCTCGCGGTGCAGGGGGATTGTCAAAGTCTGACGACCTCCGCCCGGGATTTGACGGCGCAGCTTGATGTGGCTTCCCCGTTGCGAAAACTTAGTGAATCCAAACCGGGCGAAGATGCGCAGTAACTCGTCGCCCGACAGCGACTTCAACTTTGGTATCAGGCGACTGCGTCAAGCTCCACGGTTGCCACAATGGTCGGATCCGGTGCGATACCCAGCTCGGCCAAATCCTCATCTTCCAGATGGAGACCGATGGCTTCGCGGATATTGGCCGTAACCTCGTCAAGTGTGTCTCCTTGCGTGACCACCGGCAGGTCCATGCATTCGGCCACGTATTTTTTGTCGCCGCGAAAAATGCGAACTTGAATTGTTCGGCGTTTCATGAAAGCCTCTCCCTTACTGTACTTCCGCACCCAACAATCCTCAACCCGGCGCGATTTACCACTCCAGTAGATACCCCTTCTTGCCGACGTTCTGCGCGCGGGTGACGCCCATGTGGATCACCGCGCCTTCGGCCTCGTGGATGTGGCCACAGAAGAAATGCGCGGGCTGGTACTTCTCGATGAATTCGCGCACCGCGCGGCTGCCGGCGTGAAGACCCGATTTGATGCGGTCGAGATCGGTGTTGAGCGGGGGCGCATGGCAGATCAGGATCGCCGGCTTCCATTCCGCGAAGTTCTCCAATCGCGCTGCCATTTCCTCTTCCGAATATTCGCCAGGCGTATCGAACGGTGTTGGCGTCGAGTACCCCAGCCCCGCGATGTGCTTCCCGCCGATGTCGAGCGTGCCGCCGTGGAAGTTGACGAATCCGTAGCGCTGGCAGAAATCGGCAATGTTCCTTTCAGATTCGTGATTTCCAGGCAGCACATACATGCGTTCCGAGCGGCGCTTCATAGGCTCGGCCATTTTGTCCAGGCCGCGAGCCCAGCTGACTAGGTCGCCCGCGGCGAAGTAGTAGTCGGCTTCGATGTCCATAAGTTTCTCGAGTGCCCGCACGTCGTTGTGAATGTCGGAAAAAACCAGAAGTCGCGGCATGTCGGATAGGTTCAGATACCATAGTAGTAGCGTTCCGCTTCATGTCAGAAGATCCAACACAACCCAACATCAATAGCTGGCTGGAAGACGAGCTTTTTCAGCAATACAAGCACGACCGCAAAACAGTAGACGCCACCTGGACGACGGTTTTAGAAGGCAACGGGCACACTGCCGCGCCTGCAGCGAAAGCCACTGCAGTCGCCGAACCGCCTAGAGCGCTGGCCGTGCGAACGGCCGAAGGGCCTGCGGTGGCGATCGCGGAAGACGATCAACTGATTCCCCTGCGGGGTCCGGCGCTGCGCATCGCCGAGAATATGGCGGCCAGCCTGACGATCCCGGTCGCCACCAGCCAGCGTACGATGCCGGTGAAGGTGATCGATGAGAACCGGCGTCTGATTAATCAGCATCGCTCCGCCGCGGGGCAAAGCAAGCTTTCGTATACTCATCTGGTGGCGTGGGCCATTGTGCGCGCGATCGAAACGGTTCCCGCGGTGAATCAGGCGTACTCCGAGCGCGGCGAAGAGTCGTTCCGCGTCTCGCGTGGGCACGTCAACCTGGGGATCGCGGTGGACGTCGCTGGCAAGGATGGTTCGCGGTCGCTGAAAGTCCCGAGCATCAAGCGAGCGGAAGCCATGAATTTCGCGGAATTCGTGGCGGCCTATGATGACCTGGTCGCGCGGGCGCGCGGCAACAAGCTCACCGTCGCCGATTTTGAGGGCGTGACGATATCGCTAACCAATCCGGGCACCGTCGGGACGGTGGGTTCGATCCCGCGCCTGATGCCGGGGCAGGGCGCGATCATCGCCACGGGCGCCATCGATTATCCGCCGGAGTATCGCGGCGTGCCGGAAGACGTGCGCTCGTCCATGGGCTTGAGTAAAACGATGACGGTAACCTGCACCTACGATCATCGGGTAATTCAAGGCGCCGAGTCGGGCATGTTCCTGGCGCGGGTGCAGGCGCTGCTGGAAGGCGAGGACGGATTTTTCAACGAGATTTTCCGCGATCTGACGATTCCCGCGCAGGCTTGGCGATGGCAGCCGGATCAAGCCACGGCTCCGATGGTCAGCGCCGATCCCCTTAAACAAGCGGGAGTGGCACGGCTGATCCATGCCTGGCGCGAGCGCGGGCATTTGGTGGCGGATATCGATCCGCTGGGCTTGCCGCGGCCGTCGCATCCGGACCTGGAACCTTCGGCGCACGGGCTGACGATCTGGGATCTGGATCGCACGTTTCATGCTGAATCGTTCGGTGTGCTGCCGCTGCGAACCTTACTCGACCGGCTGCGAAACACCTATGCGGCCAAGACCGGCGCGCAGTTCATGCACATCGATAGCCGGGAAGAACGCACCTGGATCCAGGAGCGCATGGAATCCGAGGCGGAGCAGTTTTCGCTCGATGCGGCGACGCAGCGTCGCATACTGAAGGACGTCGTTCTGACCGACGGGTTCGAAGGGTTTCTCGACAACCGCTTCAAGGGGCACAAGCGCTTTTCGATCGAAGGCGGCGAAACCACCATCGCGATGATCGAGGAGCTGCTGGAAAATGCGGCCCTGGCCGGCGTGCATGAGATCGTGATCGGCATGGCGCACCGTGGACGGCTGGCGGTGCTCGCTAACGTGATCGGCAAGGGCGTGGCGCAGATGTTTTCGGAATTCGAGGGCGATATCGATTCCGACCTCGCCGAAGGCACGGGCGACGTGAAGTATCACCTGGGCGCAAGCAACGTTCGGCGGATGTCGGGCGGTCAGGAGATTACCATTTCGGTCGCCGCGAACCCGAGTCATCTGGAAGCTGTGAATCCGGTGGTGGAGGGCATCGTTCGCCCCAAACAGAATCGTTTAGGCGATGCGAAACGCGAGCGTGTAATTCCGGTGCTGATCCACGGCGACGCGGCGATGTCGGGTCAAGGGATCGTGGCGGAAACTCTGAATTTCAGCCAGGTGGAAGGTTATACCACGGGCGGGACGATTCACCTGGTGATCAACAACCAGATCGGATTTACCACCAATCCTCGCGAGGCGCGATCGACCACGTATTGCACGGACGTGGCGCTGGGAATTCAGGCGCCGGTCTTTCACGTCAACGGCGACGATCCCGAAGCGTGCGTGGCCGCGATGGAGCTGGCCTTCGACTACCGCCAGCGCTTCCACAAAGACGTGGTGCTGGACATGGTGTGCTATCGCAAGCACGGCCATAACGAAGGCGACGATCCCAGTTATACACAGCCGCTGGTTTATCAGAAAATCGAAAGCCATAAGCCGGTGGCGGCGCTGTACGCCGAGCGTTTGATCCACGATGGCGTAGTCACCGCGCAGGAAGTCGCCGGCTGGCAGGAAGCGCAGAAGAAGCAGCTTTACGAAATCTACGACCACACGCAAAAGGTCAAGGAGCAGTTCGAGCTGCTGGAGATGAATCCCATCGCGGCCGAGTTCTTGCCGGGGAATCTGCCTCCCACGGCGGCGGATCGCGCGGTGCTCGATCGGATCATCGACGGGATCACGACGTTCCCCGCGGATTTCCATCTGCACCCCAAGCTGACGAGATTCGTCGAGCGCAGGAAACAAGCTCACGATGGCCCGCACGTGGATTGGGCACTGGCCGAGACGCTCGGGTTCGGCAGCCTGGTGCTGGAAGGAACGCCGGTCCGGCTGAGCGGGCAGGACAGCGGACGCGGCACGTTCAGCCAGCGCCATGTGGAGTTTCACGACGCGGAAACAGATCGCGTGTATTCGCCGCTACAGCATTTGGCGCCACAATATGCAACGACCCAGGCGAGCTTTGAAGTGTACAACAGCCCGCTCAGCGAGTTTGGAGTCGTCGGGTTCGAATTCGGTTACAGCGTGGCGGATCCGCTCTCGCTGGTGCTGTGGGAAGCGCAGTACGGCGATTTTGTGAACGGCGCGCAGGTGATCATCGATCAGTTCATTTCGGCGGCGGAGTCCAAGTGGGGGCAGCCCAGCGGGATCGTGCTGCTGTTGCCGCATGGGCAAGAGGGCGGCGGACCGGAGCATTCCAGCGCGCGGCTGGAGCGGTTCCTGCAACTGTGCGCCGAGAACAATATGCAGGTGGCGTATCCGACCACGCCCGCGCAATATTTCCATCTGCTGCGGCGGCAGATGCGCGGCGGCGGAGATCGCCGGGGCTTGCGGAAACCGCTGGTGGTGATGACGCCCAAGAGCCTGTTGCGGCATCCGAAAGTGGTGTCGACGGTGGATGAGCTAGCGAGCGGCGCGTTTCGTACGGTGCTGGACGACGCTCGCGTAAGCGATCCCGCGCGCGTGACACGCATTCTGGCGTGCACCGGCAAGATCTATTACGAGCTGCTGGCGGCGCACGAGACTCGCGGCGGGAATTTCGCCGGCGATGTCGCAATCGTTCGTCTGGAGCAGCTGTATCCCTTTCCGCAATCCGAGTTCGCGGAGGTGTTGCGACGGTATCCTGCGGCGCAGCACGTGGTGTGGGTGCAGGAGGAGCCGCGCAACATGGGCGCGTGGGCTTTTATCCGCGGCCATATTCAACCGATGCTGGCTCCGAATCAGGCCATCGGATACGCGGGACGGCCGCGCAGCGCGAGTCCGGCGCCGGGATCGCCGAAAGTGCACCAGCGCGAGCAGGCACAGCTGATCGAGGCGGCGTTCGCAGCTCCGACGGTGGCGAGATTGTCGCGCAGGCGACTGATCCGCAGACGCAAAGAGCGTTAACGCGTTTCGCGCGCGAGTTTGGCAGTGGTGATCGCCTGGCCCAGGTGCCGCTGCGTATGCTCGGCGACGTGCACTAGCAAGCCGAGCACCGTGGAGGGCAGACGCTTTTTTCCGATATAGCGCGGCTCGTTAAGCATGCCCGGTTCGATCGTGCGAATTCGCCGCTCGGCATCGCTCAGCTTCTCGTCGATGTCGGCGAGCAGTTCGGCCAGCGTCGCCGTGCCAGGTTCGGTTTCCTGCTTCAGCGTGGCGATCTGGGCATCGCTCAATTGATCGCCGCACAGGTAGGTCACCAGCCGGTCCACGCTGTGGGCGATGTGGCGCAGATGGAAGCCGAGCGAGGGAAGTGCTCCCGTGCGTCGCCAGATGTCTTCGGTGGTGAGACCTTCGGTGTAGTGGGCGAGGTCTTCGCGCACCATCGCGAAGGAATGAAATACCGGCATCAGATGCGGCGGGACGCCTTCAATCCGTCCGCGTAACCACGCTTCCTGAGGACGGGCTTCGCTCATTGTGTAGCCTCCACTGGCGCCGATCGGGCGCTTTCGTTGCCGGTCTTGTCCACGGAGGAAACCGTGTACCGATATTTCTTGCCGGTTTCGACCTTTGAATCGCTGTACGTAGGAAACTCAATCAAAGGTGCGATCTTCTCGAACGGCCCGTTGTCCACAGAACGGAAGATGTTGTAGCCGCGAAAGTCAGTTTCCGTATTCCGCGTCCAGGCAAGCTCAATCGTTTGAGGAGTCGGCACCGCGTACAAACCCTCAGGAACCGCCGGCGCAAAGGTGTCTGCGGGAGTAATCTCCGCAGCTTCTGAGACTACGCTCCACTGGTTGTCGCCGGCGATCGCTTGCACCAGGTATCGGTAACGCGTTCCGTAACTCGTGGTCTCGTCCACAAATCGTGGGCCGTCGGAATCGGCGAGCTGTTGCGGCTGCCCATCGGCCTCGGCGCGGAAGATTCGATAACGCGGACCGGTTCCGGTCCAGGCCAGCTGCACACCTTGCTCGACGTTGACTGGTGTTGGCTTGGAGGGCGGCGATAGCGGCTGAATCACGGCGAGCGACCAGACGTTCGACCAATCCGAGGGCTTTCCCTTGGGCCCGGTGGCGCGCACGGAGAGCGATACCGTCTTTCCGATCCACTCGCGCGCCGGAATCCGGCCGATGAACGGTCCGGGTTTGCTGACCGGCAGGGCGTCGACCTTACCTTCAATGCGGATCTCGATGGATCGAACTTCGGTCAAAGGAAGATTTTCCGTGGTCTTGTCCGGCAAGGTGAACTCGACTTCGATATTATCGCCGGATTCCCAGGCGCGGAAATCGGTAATCGTAACGGGAATGTCGAGGGTCGGCGGCATCGGCGGGCCGACATATCCGCAGGCAGCCAGCAGCGCCATCGCCACTGAGAGAACCCAAGATTTCACAGAATATACCGGCTGAGATCCTGATCCTTGACGATATCCGCCAGTTGCTTGCGCACGTACGCGACGTCGACTTTCACCGTCTTCTTCTTCAGATCCGGCCCGTCGAATGACACGTCTTCGAGCAGCTTTTCGAGAATGGTGTGCAGGCGGCGCGCGCCGATATTCTCCGTGGTCTCGTTCACGCGCGCGGCGAAAGAAGCGATCTCTTCCAGCGCGTCCTCGGTGAAGGAAAGCTTGATGCCTTCCGTATCGAGCAGGGCCTGATACTGCTTAATCAATGCGTTTTTCGGTTCCTTGAGAATGCGGATGAAATCGGCTTCGGTCAGGGATTTCAGCTCAACGCGAATCGGGAAGCGACCCTGCAATTCAGGAATCAGGTCGCTGGGTTTCGAAACGTGGAACGCGCCCGCGGCGATGAAGAGAATGTGATCCGTGCGGACGAAACCGTAGCGGGTATTTACCGTAGTGCCTTCCACAATCGGAAGAATATCGCGCTGGACGCCCTCGCGGCTAACATCGGGACCATGGCCGCCCTCGCGCCCGGCAATTTTATCGACCTCGTCCAGGAAAATGATGCCGCTGCGCTCCACGCGCTCGATGGCAATTCGCGTGACCTGGTCCATGTCGACGAGCTTCTGCTCTTCTTCCTGCACCAGGTAATCGACCGCCTCGCCGACGCGCATCTTGCGCTTGCGGGTTCGTCCCGCGAACAGCCCCGGCAGCATGTCCTTGAGGTTGATGTCCATTTCCTCGATGCCGCTGTTGGTGGTGACTTCGAACGAGGGGCCGCGCTCGCGCACTTCGATCTCCACCATGCGGTCATCGAGCTTGCCGGCGCGCAGACGCTCCCGGAGCTTTTCGCGGGTGCGCTCGGCGCTTTCGCTCTCCTCGGGCTGCGCTGGCATCAGCAGATCCAGCAGGCGCTCTTCGGCGTTGCGCTCGGCGCGGTCTTCCACTTCCGCCAGGCGCTCCTCCCGGACCATGTCGATCGAAATCTCGACCAGGTCGCGAATCATCGACTCGACGTCGCGACCTACGTAGCCGACCTCGGTGAACTTGCTGGCTTCGACTTTGAGGAACGGGGAATTGGCGAGCTTGGCAAGACGGCGCGCGAGCTCGGTTTTCCCGACACCGGTGGGGCCGATCATCAGGATATTTTTCGGCATCACCTCCTCGGCCATTTCGGGGTCGAGCTTTTGGCGGCGAATGCGGTTGCGCAAGGCGATAGCGACGGCGCGCTTGGCGTCGGCCTGGCTGATGACGTACTTGTCGAGTTCGCGCACAATTTCGCGCGGAGTCAGCTCGTCGAGCAATGGCGTATCCTCGGCGGCTTGGGCGGGAAGATAGATGACCATTTAGCCGAGTTCCTCGAACACTACAGATTCATTGGTATAGATGCAGATCTTGCCCGCAATGATCATAGCTTTTTCCACGATGTCGTGGGCGGAAAGCTTGGTGTTCTCGATCAGCGCCGTCGCGGCGGACTTGGCAAAAGCGCCGCCGGAACCGATCGCAGCTACCGATTCATCGGGCTCGATCACGTCGCCATTGCCGCTGAGCAAGTAAGTATTCTCCTTGTCGGCGACCAGTAAGAGCGCCTCCAGGTGGCGCAGGGAACGGTCTGTTCGCCATTCCTTCGCCAGTTCTACGGAAGCTCGCGAGAGGTTGCCGTTATGCTGCTCGAGCTTGGCTTCAAACCGGCCGAACAGAGCGAACGCGTCCGCGGTGGATCCGGCGAAACCCGCTAGAATCTTGTCTTTGTAGAGCCTGCGGAGCTTTTTCGCGGACGACTTTAGCACTTCGGAACCCAGGGTCACCTGGCCGTCGCCCGCCATGACAACCTTCCCGTCGCGCCGGACGCACAGGATGGTCGTGGAGCGGATCTTTTGTCTCATGTGTGAACTATTAGTGTATACGCTTGGAAAATGTTCAGTGCTGAATCAGCACGTTTCCTGCGCTATCCACGTGGAATCGCCAGTCGGCCGGCACCAGCGTCGTCGAGCCGTAGTCGAGCACCAGCGCGGGGCCCCTCCGGGGCATTTGGGCGAGTTGTTCACGATTCCAGACAGGAATGCGGCGCCATGAACCGCTTACCCAGATCAGCCGGGTTTCAGTCGCGCCTTCTTGAATAGCCGAGCGGACCAGCTTCGGCTTGGGCGATGCAGCGCGCGCACGAACGCGAATGGTGACGACTTCGACGTCGCGCTCGGGAAGGGAATAACCATAGATCCGGGCGTGTTCGTTGTGGAACGCCACGGCGGCGCGAGTTGGCGATGTCCATGGGACGTTAAGTTCGTAGCTCTGGCCGCGGTAGCGCAGGTCGGCGGAGCGTTCGATGCGCGCCTTGGGTGATTCGCTGCGCGCGCGTTTCTCCAGAGCTTCAAAGGTGTTTTCAAGATTGCCGTGGCCGAGGACCCCTGCGGCGTAGTCGCGTAGGGCATCGGCCATCAGCATGCCCAGCGCGGAGAGCGCTCCCGCGTGTTGCGGCACGATCACCGAGCGGATTCCCAACTGCCCGGCGATCTCGCAGGCGTGCAGTCCGCCGCATCCGCCGAAGGCTACCAGTGCGAATTCGCGGGGATCATATCCGCGCTCCACCGAAACTACTCGAATTGCGCGCTCCATGTTGGAGTTGGCGACGCGCAGAATGCCTGCCGCTGCAGCGGATCGATCAAGCTTCAAGCGGCGGGCGATGCGATCCACAGCGGCGGCGGCTCGATCCGCATCCACGCGCATGCCGCCGCCGAGAAGCGAATGAATGCGCCCCAGTACCACGTGCGCGTCCGTTACTGTAGGCTCCGTCCCGGAGCCGTAGCATGCGGGACCAGGATCGGCGCCAGCGCTCTCGGGACCGACACGCAAAAGCCCGCCCGCATCCACGCGCGCGATGGAGCCGCCACCAGCACCCACCGTGTGAATGTCGAGCATCGGTACGCGAATCGGAAAACCATCGATAGAGGCTTCAGTGGTTTCGCGCGCGACGCCGTCGGCCAGGCTCACATCGGTGGACGTGCCCCCCATGTCAAAACCGAGGATTTTTCGGAATCCGCCGCGGCGCGCGGTTTTCATGGCGCCTACGACGCCTCCAGCAGGTCCGGACAGTACAGTGCGCACCGCATGACGGCGGGCTTCGTTAGCGGAAAGAAATCCGCCGTTCGATTGCATGATGGCGATCTGGAACCGGCGGGCACGCTCTAGCTCGGCCAGATACGCTTCCATGAGCGGGCCGACATAAGCGTTCACAGCGGTGGTGGAACTGCGCTCGTACTCGCGAAATTCGGGGCTGACGTCGTGGGAGGCGCAGACGTACAGGCCGGTCTTATTCAGTGCCGCGAGCACCGCTCGCTCGTTAACCGAGTTTTGATACGCGTGCAGGAAGCAGATGGCGACCGAGCGGACTCCCACGCGCTTGATTCGAGCGACCAAGCGTCTCAACTCGGCTGCGGTTGGGCGCCGGGCGACGGTCCCGTCGTGATAAACACGCTCATGAACACCGAAGCACAGATCGCGCGGGATCAAGGGCCGGCGGGGCTGCGGAGTTAGATTGTACAGCTCGGGACGGTTCTGGCGACCGATCTCGAGAAGATCTTCGAATCCGGCGGTGGTGACAAAGGCCGTTCGCGCGCCTTTTCTCTCGAGCAAAGCGTTGGTGGCGACGGTGGAACCGTGGACGACGTCGACCTTTTGCTTACCTTGGGCCGCTTGTTCCAGGCCAGCCAGAATCACTTTCGCGGGCGAGTGCGGGTTCGACCGGAGCTTGAACGTATCCAGGCGCCCGTCGTCGTGGAGAACCACGAAGTCGGTGAAAGTCCCTCCGGCGTCGACGCCAATGCGCATTCATTCAGTTTAGGCAAGTGTCATCATAGAAATAAGTGATCCTCCTGCGGGGTGTTTCCAAAACATTTGAGGGCAAGCGCAAAGTAACCGCGCTCGATGGGATCGACCTTTCGATCGGCAAGGGCGAGATGGCCTCGCTGGTTGGGCCCTCGGGATCCGGGAAATCGACCATGCTGAACCTGATCGGAGGGCTGGATCGGCCTACCCAGGGCGAGGTCGAGCTGGATGGGCAGCCGCTCTCGAAGCTCAGCGACGACGAGCTCACACGCGTGCGGCGTGACAAGATCGGATTCATTTTCCAGTTCTTCAACCTGCTGCCGACGCTGTCGTGCCTGGAGAATGTGTCGCTGCCGCTGCATCTGCGCGGCTGGCCCCGCAAGAAGGTCGAGGAGCGTGCCCGGGAGTTGCTGGACATGGTCAAGCTGGGGGCTCGCGTGGAGCACCTGCCGGACGAGCTCTCGGGCGGCGAACGCCAGCGCGTGGCCATCGCGCGCGCGCTGAGCGTATATCCCCCGATTCTGCTTGCAGATGAGCCCACGGGCAACCTGGATACCCACACCGGCGCTGAGATCCTGAAGCTGATGCACGATTTGCACGACCGGCTGGGAGCGACGGTACTCGTGGTTACGCACGACAAGACGGTGGCGGAGAGTTGCCCGCGCACGATTCAACTGCGTGACGGGCGGGTGTTTGCAGACACTCGAAGGGAAGAAGTTCGCCGATGATTCTGCTCCGGTTGATCAGCTGGCCCTATGCGCGCAAGCACGTGCTGCGATGTCTGCTGACTACGGCGGGCATCGTTCTGGGGGTCGGCGTATTCGTTGGAATGCGCACCGCAAATAAGAGCGTGCTGGCGGCGTTTAACCAGACTATCGACCGCATCGCGGGCGCGGCGCAACTCCAGATAACAGCGGGTGACGCCGGCTTCGATGAAGACGTGCTGGACAAGATTCGCGAGCTTCCCGAAGTTCGCGCGGCCGCGCCGGTCATCGAGGCTACCGTCGGCACCGGGCAAAACAATCTTCTGATCCTGGGTGTGGATATGCTCGGCGACCGCAGCATCCGCAACTACGACTTGGAGGGGACCGACGAAGCCGGCATCGGTATAGATGATCCGCTGGTTTTTCTCGCGCAACCCGATTCGCTGATGGTCACCAAGAAGTTCGCCGATGAGCGCGGGCTTGCGGTTAACAGCAAGTTGCCGATGCGCACCATGCAGGGCGACCAGGTGTTTACCGTGCGCGGGATCATGAAGCCGGGCGGCCTGGCGAGCGCTTTCGGCGGCGATCTGGCGATCATGGACATCTACGCGGCGCAGAAGATGTTCGGGCGCGGGCGGAAATTCGACCGGATCGACATTGCACTCGAAGAGGGCACTCCACTCGAAAATGCGACCGCGAAGCTGCAAGCGCTACTCGGCTCCGGGTTTCAAGTGGAACCGCCCAGTTCGCGCGGGCAACAGTTCGAATCGACGTCCAGAATGTACGCGCTGGCGTCCAATATCACCAGCGTGTTCGCGCTCTTCATCGGGATGTTCATCATCTACAACACGTTCGCCATCGCGGTGACCGAGCGGCGGGCGGAGATCGGAATTTTGCGGGCGCTGGGAGCCACGCGTGGCCAGATCCGGACGCTGTTTCTGGCGGAGAGTGCGATAGCAGGGTTAGCGGGAACATGCGTGGGTGTGTTGTTCGGGATCGCGATGGCGCGCGCGATGTCGGGATATATCGGCGGCATGCTGACGGAGATTTATGGCGTCGCGCAAAGTCCGGGAGATCTGACGCTGGACCCATGGTTGATCGGAACGGCGGTGGCGATGGGGCTGGTCACCAGCCTGGTGGCGGCGGTGATCCCGGCGCGCAGCGCGTCGCGCGTGGATCCGGTGAAGGCGCTGCAAAAGGGCGGCTTTCAATCGCTGAGCGAAGGCGAGAATCGCGCGCGGCGCCGGTGGGCCATCGTCTTCGGAACGGCTTCGGTGGCGGCGTTCGCCTTCAACCGTCTCTGGATCATGACGTATGTGGGCTATGTGCTGGCGATTCTCGCGGCGGTGCTGCTCTCGCCGGCGCTGTCGTTCTGGCTGTCGAGGGCTTTACGGCCCCTGTTAGCCGGACTGAGACCCGTAGAAGGTGCGCTGGCGGCGGACAGCTTGATTCAGGCGCCTCGGCGAACCTCGGGTACGATCGCGGCGTTGATGCTGTCGCTCGCACTGGTGATTTCGCTGGGTGGCCTCGCGCGGTCGAGCTACGATTCGCTGGCGGAGTGGATGCGCATCGCGCTGAATCCGGATTTCTTCGTGACCACGGCCGAAACGTTGTCTTCGCGAAGTTTTGTGTTTCCTGCGTCGCTGGGCGACGGCCTGCGCGCCATCGATGGCGTGGCTGAAGTGCAGCCGGTGCGCAGCGTACGCGTGATGGTGAAGAACGCGCCGATCATGGTGATCGCCATCGACGTGAGCAAGGTAGCAAAGCGCGTGCACTTGCCGCCGGTCGAAGGGGACTCAGACGCAATGTACCGCTTGGCGGCGGAGGAGAAAGGCGTGGTGGTGTCGGCGAATTTCGCGCGCCTGCACGACGCACATATGGGCGAGGTGCTGGAGATTCCCGCGCCCGACGGGATCTTGCGCTTGCCGATCGTCGGTGTAGTCGATGATTTTTCCGATCAGCAGGGGACCCTGCTGATCAACCGGGGCCTCTTCATTCGCTACTGGCACGACGATTCAGTGAACGTTTTCCGCATCTACATTGCTCCGGGCGCCGACGCCGCGCAAGTCCGGCAGCGCATTCTCCAAGCATTCGGCGGGCAGCAGAGACTGTTCGTTTTGACCAACCGGGAAGTACGCGATTTCATCACGCGCCTGACGGACCAGTGGTTCGGCTTGACCAACGTGCAAACGGCCGTGGCGGTGCTGGTGGCGATTCTCGGCATCGTCAACGCGTTGACGGTTTCGATCACCGACCGCCGGCGCGAGCTGGGCGTGCTGCAAGCCGTGGGCGGATTGCGGAACCAGATCCGGCACACGATCTGGATGGAGGCGATTGCAATCGGGATCATCGGCGTGACGTTGGGGTTGGCGCTCGGCGCGGTCCAACTGTTCTACAGCATCGAGATTGCGCGGAGGGATCTGGTCGGCATCAGTATTGGCTACGCGTATCCGTTCCAGACGGCGCTGATCCTGATTCCCGTGATTCTGGGATCGGCGCTACTGGCCGCGCTGGGACCGGCGGAAAGCGCTGTGCGGGGGTCGCTGATCGAGGCATTGGAGTATGAGTAAGTTCGTCTCATTGGTAACGCTGGCGCTCGCGCCAGCACTGTCGGCTCTCGGACAAGATCCCCGTCAGATCATCCTCGAAGTGCAGAAGCGCCAGCATTCGGATTCGCAACGCTACGAGGGAACGCTGGAGGTGACCAGTCAGGGCAACCAGGTGGCTACCAAGCGCTGGGTGTATCAGCGCATCGGATCGTTCGGAAACAGCAAGGCGATTCTGCGGTTTACGGCTCCGGCCGAAGTGAAGGGCGTGGGTCTGCTGATCGTGAATCATCCGGACCGCGCGAGTGACCAGTGGATGTGGCGGCCCGCGATCGGGCGGGATCAGCGGATTGCGCTGCAGGATCGATCCACGCGGTTCTTCGGAACCGATTTTAGCTTCGAGGATCTGGAGGAGCGCGATGTCGATCAGTACAATTACAAGCTGCTGGCGGACGACGGTGCCATGTGGAAGCTGGAATCGCGTCCGCGGAAATCGTCACAGTATGAGTATTCCTACTTCTGGGTCAAGAAGGACAACTACACTTTCGTCAAGATCGAGGCCTACAACAAAAAGGGCCTGGTGCGGACCATCGATTATAAGAACTACGAGCAGATCAAGGGAATCTGGACGGCGCGCCTGACCGAGGTGTACGACGTGACGCGCAAGAGCCGAACGGTCCTGAAGTACGAAAAGCTCGAGTACAACCTGCCGATGAAGGACGACGACTTCACGTTACAGGCTCTGCGCCGCGACTTATGAGTCGCGATTTATGATCGGGGCCGGAGTGCTGTTCTTCGCGCTCGTCGCGCAACAGTTCGAACAGCGTGGATTCGTCGAGAACCGCACCGTCGTCTATCCGCAGACCGCGACGAATGACAGCGGCCGTGTAGTGGACGAAGTGCTGTTCCGCGAGGAGGCTTCCTACAAGTTTGCTCCCTGGTTCACGGTCAGCGGCTCGTTCGACGCGCGCACGGATTCGCACCGGCAAACGGCGCGCGACGGGGTCGTGGATGCGGACGATCGTAGTATCCAGCGTCCGGCGTTTTCCGTACGGCGCCTGAGTGCGACGATTCATCGCGGCAAGGTCACGGCCGAAATCGGCCGGCAACTGATCCGCTGGGGGAAGACGGACATTCTCAATCCCACAGACCGGTTCGCACCGAAGGACTATTTGTCGAGCGTGGTGGATACGGATTTCCTGGGAGTATCGGCGGCGCGAGTTACGTATGAATCAGGCGGCGATACCGTCGATCTGGTGTGGCAACCATGGTTCACGCCCAGCCGCACGCCGCTGCTGAATCAGCGTTGGACGGTACTGCCGTCTGAGGCCGCGGGAGTGAGCATCGTGGACGCGGGCGCGCGCTATCCGGGCGGGTCGCAGGTTGGGGCTCGCTGGAACCACGTCGGGTCGGGGTATGAGTACTCGCTGTGTTTCTTTGACGGGTATCAGAATCTGCCGTCGTTCGACGTGGCGTTTACGCCGACAATTGCGCTGACGCGCAATTATCCAAATCTGCGGTTGTATGGAGGCGACGCTGCGGTTCCGTTGCGTTGGCTAACGGTGAAAGGCGAGGCGGCCTACTTCACGTCGTCGACCCCCGGAGCGGAAGAGTACGCGCTGTACGTGATTCAGCTTGAGCGGCAGGTGAAGGAGTGGTCGTTCGTGGGCGGCTACGCGGGCAGCGTAGTGACACGCGATGCGGTTTCGCCGCTGCAATTCGCACCGGACCGCGGATTTGCGAAGTCGTTCGTGGGGCGCGCCGGGTTGACCATCGACGCGAATCGCAGTCTGGCGATCGAGACGGCTGTCCGCGGCGGCGGATCTTTTGTGCGTTTCGAATACTCGCAGTTGTTTGGACAGCACTGGCGGGCGACGGGCGGGATCGCCTGGATCCGGGGGGATATGGACGACTTCCTGGGGCAGTACCGGCGAAATTCATACGGGTCGCTGGCGATCCGATATAGCTTCTAATAGTTTCGCTCGCACAACGGAGCTCGGTCCGACTAGAACAGGTCGACGTTCTGCAAGTTGGGGAACCGGACCGGCCCTGTGCGAGCTAAGTAGAGCGACAATACTAGTATGTCGCTGACCGCTTCGACCATGATGGAGCTGGGGACCGCTATCCCTTCGTTTTCCTTGACGGATGTGCGCACCGGGAAGATGGTGCGCGTTCCCGAGCAGTGTGCGCCTGGACCGATTCTGGTGATGTTCATCTGCCGGCACTGCCCGTATGTGATTCACGTCAAGAGTGAACTGGCGCGGATCGGCAGGGACTACGCGGGCAAGGTGTCGATCGTCGCCATTTCGTCGAATGACGCCGGCTACGTCGCGGAGGATTCTCCGGGGCGGCTCAAGGAAATGGCCGAAGAGCTGGGCTTCGACTTCCCGCTGTGTTACGACGAAACGCAGGACGTGGCTATCAGCTTTAGCGCCGCGTGCACGCCCGATATTTTCCTGTTCGATAAAGACCGGCGGCTGGCGTATCGCGGTCAGATCGACGGCAGCCGGCCGGGCAATACGGTGGCGGTCGACGGCCGCGATCTTCGGGCGGCTATGGACGCGCTGCTCAAGGGCGCGCGTCCCGCGACCGAGCAGCGCCCGAGTACCGGATGCAATATCAAATGGAAAGCCGGAAAGCAGCCGGTGTACTATCACAGCGCGCTTGTCAAGAAATGATGTAACAAGTGACCCGCGCCACCGCATTGTTTTTCGCCGCCGTCGCCTGGGGACAAGCCCCGCAGGAATACACGGTTCAAGTAGTGGCGACCGGAATGCGCTTCGCGGACGGGCCCGTCTGGTCGCTGGAAGATTTTCTGCTGTTCAGCGACACGGTCACGGACAAGCAGCACAAGTTCACGCCGGGAAAGGGCGTTTCCGAAGTCGGCAGCCGTCCCGGCGGCACGGCAGGCAACGCGTACGATGAAAAGGGCAATCTCTATACCTGCGAATTCCGCGAGAGGCGCGTTACGCGCACGGCTAAGAGTGGCAAAGCGGACGTGATTGCGGCGCGCTTTGAAGGCAAGCGCTTCAACGCCCCGAATGATGTGGTCGTGCGGCGTGACGGCAACGTGTATTTCACTGATCCGGCATTCGGAAACCAGGAAGATGCGCGTGAGCTGGATTTTTACGGCGTGTTTCGCGTGACGCCGCGAGGACAGATCGAAGCCATCGCCAAGTGGAAAACCCGTCCAAATGGCTTGGCGCTTTCGCCCAACGGACGAACGCTGTATGTGTCGGATTCGGACGGGCAGTCGATTCACGCGTTCGATCTGGACCGCGCCGGAGCGGCCTCGAACGAGCGAATCATGGTCTCGAAGATTCCGGGCGTGCCCGCGGGGCTGCGCACCGATGAGATGGGCAATGTCTACGTCGCCGCGAAGGACGTTCTGGTGTATTCGCCGCAAGGCGAGCTGGTCCGAACATTCCAACTGGGGGAGATTCCGTCCAACCTGGCGTTTGGCGATCCGGATTTCTCCACGCTATACGTAACTGCGCGGACGTCGGTCTACCGCATCCGCCTGGACGTGAAGGGGGCGGTGCCGTATTCCCCGTAAATCGTCGTTGTCCAAAGCTTCGAGACGATATCCCGCACATCCTTTACCCGGTGTTGGCGCACTCATATTTCGAGGGCGGGGGAAGCGCGGACCGATCTTGTTAGTAGAACGCGGCGGCCATCCGCTGAAAGGCTACTGGTCGCTTCCGGGGGGCTTGGTCGAAACCGGCGAAAGTCTCGATGAAGCGGTCCGGCGCGAAGTACTGGAGGAAACCGGGCTGCGGGTGAAGCCCGTGGAGATGTTCGGGGTTTTCGAGCGCGTGATGAAAGATGCGCGCGGCCGCATTGAGTATCATTACCTGCTGATGGATTACGTGTGCAAGATAACCGGCGGGAAACTTCAGGCGGCCGATGACGTGGCGCGCGTGGAATGGGTCCGGCGCGAACAGTTAGGTGACTATCAGATGACGGAAGGGACTCGCGAGGTGATTGAGCGGGCATATTCAGGTGCAAGCAGAAAGCGCACTTGAATTCGAGGCGCTACGGGCGCTACTCGGGCGCTACGTGCGCAGTCACATGGGGCAGCGGGAGCTGCTGGGCGTGACGCCGCTCGCGGATCGCACGGCGATCGAAAACGGGTTGGCCGACGCGGCTGAAGCGATCGAATATTTGCGCGCCGCTTCGAATCCGCAACCCGCCGGCCGGGGAGCGGCTATAAAGCCTCGATTCGACCTGGGCGCGGATCCCGGGCCTTTGGTCGCGCGTCTTCGCATCCAAGGAGCCACGCTGGAAGCTACGGAAATCTTCGAGCTGGCGCGGCTGCTGGATCTGGCATCGGAAGCGCGGTCAGTGGTGCTTTCAGCGCGCGAGCGCTATCCGCGGCTGGCGGCTCACGCCGCGGCGATTGCGGATCTGCGCGAGCTGGCGCGCGATCTTCGCGGCAAGATTCTGCCGGACGGCACGCTGGCGGACGACGCGAGCGTCATGCTGGCTCGGCTTCGCCGCGACAGCGACCGGCAGCGGAGGCAGATCGAAGAATCGCTGGCGCGCTTCCTGCGCACACATCACGAAGATGGAACTCTGCAGGAAGACTTCGTCACCATTCGCAATGACCGGTTCGTGGTGCCGATCGTGACCGGGCGTGAGCGGCGAGTGGACGGCGTGATTCATGGGTCGAGCGGGTCCGGCGCTACGGTATTCGTCGAGCCGCTGGAGACCATCGAGCTCAACAACGAACTGGTCCGCCTGCACGAAGAGGAGCTGCGCGAAGTGCACCGGCTGCTGCGCGAATTCACCACGCGGCTGCGGGAGCATGCCGCCGAGATCGCGGCGTCGGTGGCAGCCCTGAGCCGCCTGGAGCTGCTGTTCGGCAAGGGGGAGTTCGCGGCCGAGTTTCGGTGTTCCGTGCCTCGGCTGAGCCCGGAGGGCTCACGGAAGATAGTCTTGCGCGGTGCACGTCATCCTCTGCTCGAGGACATTCTGCGAGGGCAGAGGAAAACGGTGGTTCCGGTTTCGCTCGAGCTGAATGCGTCTCAGAGCACGCTGCTCATCAGCGGGCCGAATACGGGTGGCAAGACCGTGGCCCTGAAAACCATCGGACTGCTGGCGCTGATGACCCACGCCGGCCTGCCGACGCCGGCGGAAGAAGCCGAGTTCCCGTTATTCGACGAGGTGCTGGCCGATATCGGCGATCACCAGTCGCTGGCCGAGAGTCTCAGCTCGTTCTCATCGCATATTGTGGCGGTGCGATCGATGCTCGAACGCGCCACAGGCGATTCACTGGTTCTGCTGGACGAGCTCGGCCGGGCGACGGATCCCGAAGAAGGTGGGGCGCTGGGTGTGACGGTGCTCGAAACGTTCCGCGCGAGGGGCGCGTTTACCTTGGCGTCGACCCATTTGATGGCGATGAAGGTGTACGGAGCGTCAACCAGCGGCGTGTTGAATGGCTCCATGGGATTCGACGAAGCGACGCTCCAGCCAACTTACGTACTGCGGCTGGGCGCCCCGGGGAAATCGGCGGGCCTCGACATCGCCAGCCGCCTGGGCCTGGATCCGGCGCTGATCGAAACGGCGCGCGGGAGAATGGCGGCATCGGATCGGGATGTGGCGCGGTTCTTGAGCGAGCTGCATCAGCGGCTGGGGCGGCTGGAAGCCGAACGCGCCGAGATCGCCGCCCGGAGCCAGGCGCTGGCTCTGCGCGAACAGGGGTTGGAGCAGACCTGGGAGCGAAAGTACATCGCGAAGATTCGAGAAGTGGAAGAGCGGGCCGCGGATTTATCGATGCAATTCGAACGCCGCGCGCAGGAGACCATCGAGGAGCTGAGCCAGAAGGCGCGCACGAAAATCGCGAAAACACGCCGCGAGTTTCAGGAGCAGGTCGCGTCCCTATCGCCTGCGCCGGCGCAGGCAGCCGCCGTGCCACTGAAACTCGAGGAAGGCGCACAGGTGCGGCTCAAAGGGATCCGGCAGCCGGCCACCGTGCGACGGCTTTTGGACAGCGGCGAGGTCGAAGTGGAGGCCGGATATCTGAAGATGCGCGTGCCCGCGGCGGACGTGGAAGAAGTGATCCCGAAGGTAGCCACGGCGGCGCGCGCCCCGTCGGTCACCTTCCGTCAGGGCCCGGAGTTTGCGGCTTCCGTGCGCGAGATCAATCTCATCGGCCATCGCGCCGAAGAAGCGTGCGAACGCGTGGACAAGTTTCTGGATACTGCTGCACTAGCGCAAGCCGAGCATGTGCGGATTGTGCATGGTCATGGAATGGGAATCTTGAGAAAGGCGATCGCGGAACTGCTGGAGCGCAATCCGCACGTCGCGAAGTTCTATGCGGCCAGGCCCGAAGAAGGCGGAACAGGGGCTACGATCGTCGAACTGAAGTGACCGGCCTAATCTATGAAGCCCTTCCAGGTGTTGCCGCGGTCGTCGCGCAGGGTGACGGTTCCCCCGCTCGAAATGCCCTTCAGGCCATTGCCTTTGGGATCGCGGAACCGATACACAATGGAATTGTCCGGATTGCGGATGGCGGAGCCTAGCCAGACGTTCCCGTACTCGTCCTTGAGCTTGATGTGATCGCCGTGTCCATAACCGAAGACGCGGGTTTTGCTCTTTTCTTCCTCCAGGTGGAAGAAGCCGCCCGGCTGTTGCTGTTTCTTTCGCAGTCTGGTGTAGATCATGATAGGCGCGGGTACTACCGCATCTATTATGTGGTGAACCGGCAAAGCCTGCGATAGGGTTTCTACCCTAGTTCGAGGGGTACACTCTCCGGTATGCGCGCTGTGATCCAACGTGTGACGTACGCGAAGGTTGAAGTGGAGGGGGCCGTTCGGGGCGAAATCGGCCCGGGCGTGCTGGTGTTGCTGGGGGTTTCCCGTACGGACACTCCGGAAAGCGCGGAATTCCTCGCAGGCAAAGTCGTGCACCTGCGAATCTTTAACGACGCCGCCGGGAAGATGAATCGCAGCCTGCTGGAGAGGGGCGGGGCGATGCTGGCGGTCTCGCAGTTCACCCTCTACGGCGACTGCCGTAAGGGCCGGCGACCCAGTTTCGATGACGCAGCGCCAGCCGATCAGGCCAGGCAGTTGTACGAACATTTCGTCGAGGCTGCGCGGCGGTTGGGAGCGCGAGTGGAGACGGGAGTGTTCCAGGCGCACATGGCCGTGACACTGGTGAACGATGGGCCGGTGACGCTGATTGTCGAAAGCGCGTCGCCCCCTGGCTGAAGGTTCCTCACGAATACTCCCAGTGGAAACGCTGGATAATTTCCATCACGTCGCCCTCTCCGGCGATTCGTCCCTGATCGAAGAACACCGCGCGTGTGGCGAGGGCCCTCGCGAGATTGGCATCGTGCGTCACCACGACTTTCGCCTGCGGCAGGCTGCGAAGCAACACGAGAAGATCGCGGCGCGTGGGCGGGTCGAGGAAGGTGGTTGGCTCGTCGAGCACCAGGATTTCAGGGTCCATCGCCAGGACGCCGGCGATCGCCACCCGTTTTTTCTCGCCCGCGCTCAGATGGTAAGGAGCGCGTTCGAGCGCATGCGCCATACCGACACGCTTCAGGACCGTTCGCGCGCGGGTGAGCGCATCGGTAGGCGACAAGCCCAGATTGAGCGGGCCGAACGCCACGTCTTCCAGCACTGTGGGCATGAAGAGCTGCTCGTCGGAATCTTGAAACACCACGCCGACCTTGGAGCGGATCTGCTCCAGCGTTTCGTCCGTTAGCGGCAGGCCGCAGATTTCGATGGCACCCTGGCCTCGCAGCAGTCCGTTCAGGTGCAGGACGAAGGTCGTCTTGCCGGAACCGTTGGCGCCGAACAGCGCCACGGATTCTCCCGCGTCGAGATGAAAGTCGATGCCATTGAGTGCCTGGGTACCGTCCGGATACCGGTAGCGCAGCCCCTGGATCTGTATAGCTCGACTCACAATAGTATGCGGATGGCGAGACACCCGGCCAGACACGTCGAGAAAAACAATGCGTCGGGGGCGCGCACGGGCGCGGGAGGGGCCGGCACGAAGCGTCCGCGGAATCCGCGCGCGAGCATGGCGTGATAGATGCCGTCGGCACGCTGCCAACTGCGCGCGAAAAGCACGCCTACCAATCCCGCGGCCAACCGGAATGATCCGGACTGCGATCCCTTCCGGCACAGGGCAGCCCATCGCATGCGCTGCGCCTGTTCGGCGATGACGAACAGATAGTGGTACACGAATTGAATCACTAGAATCAGCATCCGCGGGACACGCCAGCTTTAGAGTGCGGCGGTCCAGCCGGTGAGCGGCGTAGTTCCCACCAGCAGCAACGCGGCCATTCCGGAGAGGAAACTTTTTTCGGCGAGTGCAAGAGCACGCAGGGAATCGCCCGACCACCAGGTGAGCAGCGCGAAGGTGGCCGAGAACGGCAGAATCAGCGCGGCGCGGCCGGCGAGTCCAAGAATGGGAAGTCGAGCGCGGTTCGCAGCGATGACCATCAGAACCCCGTAGCCGGCGAAGGCCGCTTGCGCCGACGGCGGAGTGGTCGAGAGCGCGATCAGGAACACCAGCAGCGCGGCCAGCTTGGCGCGAGGATCGCGCTGATGCAAAGGGCTCGACCCGCGGCTCCAGCGGTCGACTACCAGATGATGCACGCTCAGGCGCTCCGCCGGCGCGAAATCAGTTTCCCGCCCAAGTAACACGCGACAAAGATCAGAGCCAGGCCTCCGACTCCGCCTATTGTCCGCTCGGACCACGCGGCCGAGTCGATCCCTTGTCCTGTCAAACGCTGGATTCCGTCGGGTGCGGCCGAGGCGACCAGCGTACCAATCACCACCAGCAGGAGCGCGGCGAAGCCAACAGCTGCCAGGGTCCGCGAAGAAGCCGGCCGGGGACCGGCGACCCACTCGGGATTCAGCCGCTCGATCGCGCGCACTGCGGCGACGGTGATCGCGCCTTCCATCAGCGCGCTCACCAGGAAGAGTCCTAAAGATGCCCACAGCACGCCGCCCGGCATCGGCACGCCCGACATCAGGAGCTGGCCGAGCGCCAGACATGCGCTGGTCATCACGCTGAACGCGCCGGCGGCGAAAATCGCCCGGGAACGAGAACCGTCGGCCCATAAGCGGTAAGGAAGGTATGCGGCAACGACTCCGGCCAGAGCCATGTTGAACACATTCGCGCCGAGCGCCAGCACGCCTCCATCCTGAAAGATCAGCGCCTGGAGAATCAGAATGGCGGTCAGCACCAGGGAAGCCGCGGCCGGTCCGAGCACGACTGCCAGCAGGGCGCCGCCGACCAGGTGTCCGCTGGTACCCGGACCCACGGGAAAGTTAATCATCTGGGCCGCGAAGACGAACGCCCCCATTACACCCAGCAGAGGGATGCGGTGATCCTGGGTATCGCGCTGGGCGCGGCGAGCCACCCAGGCTACCGCGGGGGCGCTGACCACGTCCAAGGTGGCCCATACCGGGGTGCTCAGGAATCCATCGGGGATATGCATGGAGGAAGTTACGACAATGCCGCGCGCTCTTTCATTCATTGGTAACACGATTGCCGAATCGGTGTCACCACGTTGTTGCATAATGTCGTGGCTTACAATCGAACACATGCGGGAGAAGATGTGATCGTGGGCACGGGCGTCGACCTGTGCGAGGTCGACCGGATCAAGAAGGCCATTACGTCGTCGCACGGACGCCGTTTGGTGGAGCGTGTATTCACAACTCGGGAAATCGCCTACGCCGAGCGGAAAGCGAACCCCTACGAGCGCTACGCGGCGCGCTTCGCCGCTAAGGAAGCGGGGATGAAGGCGCTCGGAACGGGTTGGCACGGCGGGCTGGGCTGGCAGGATCTGGAGGTGGTAAATCTCCCCTCGGGCCGTCCCACGCTCCAGTTCCATCGCCGGGCGGCGGAGATCGCTGAAAAGCTCGGAGCGGTCAACGTCGCCCTGTCGATTACTCACACCGCCGAGCAGGCACTGGCGATGGTGATTCTGGAAGGCCGATAGCGGTCGCTACCTGCGAGTTACCACCACGCTTCGCCAGCTCACGTTGCCGGCGGTATCGGTCGCGCGGACGATCACCTGATTGAACCCCACCAGCAGCGGGATCGCAACGCTCCACTGCGCAGTGCCTGAGGCCGTTCCGGCACCGCCGGTATTGGTCGACCAGGTTACGCTGGCGACTCCCGACCGGTCCGATGCGGTGCCGCGGAACGTCAAAGAGGAAAGCGCTGTGGCCAGCGAGGTGGCCGACGGGTAGGTGATCGTCAACGTGGGCCCGGTGGTGTCCGTGCCCACGGGCGGCGGACTGACCATCCTCGTGGTGCTGACGACCCGGGAGGCGCTGGCGGTAGCATCGGTGGCCGTCACCGTGATGCTGTTGAAACCCGCCGCCAGAGGAATGTTCAAGGCGGTCCAGTTCGTGCCGCTAACCGAAGCGATGCCCGATGCCCCCGTACTCGAGGACCACGTAACGACGGGCGCGCCGCTGCCTCCGGTTACCGTTCCCGAGAGCGATACCGTTGCGGCGGTGGTCGTGGCAGGAGGAGCGTTAACAGTCAAGGCAAGGGGCGGCGGAGTGATGATCTGCCGGGTCACGCTTACGGCGCTGGAGACGCTTCCGGTCGCGTCGGTGGCCGTTACCGTGATGCTGTTGAACCCGGCGGCGAGCGGAATACTTGCTGCAGCCCAGTTCGTGCCGCTCACCGAAGCTGTGCCGGATGCTCCCGTGCTCGAACTCCACGTCACTACGGGCGAGCCGCTGCCCCCCGTTACGGTTCCCGAGAGCGACACCGTCGCGGACGTGGTCGTGGCCGGAGGAGGGTCGACGGTAAGCGCGAGCGGTTCCGGCGCCACACCGGGTTGCGCGGCGTAGAGCGATAATATGCCGGTCTTATCGTCTTCTGAAAGCCCAGTCCTCAGTCGGTAATAGGGATACATCACGGAATCAGGATTGTCGGAGCTTCCCAATCCCAGCGCGTGTCCAGCCTCGTGCACCGCCACACTGAATACGTCGAAGTTAGAGCCAAAGTGCCAGGATTCCGCGTCGTCGAAATGCATGTCGCCTGCGAGCGGCTCAGCAGCGGGCAGCGACGGATAGAACGTGTGGGCCAGAACGCCTCCGGGCCCATCGAAGGGGAAGCCGTCGCCGTGATCCCCTTGCGCGAATCGGATATCGACCGTGCGGTTGGCCGTCGCGCTTGTTCCCGGCAACCATGTAATCTGGGCTACCTTGGCCCATTCCGCCAGGGCGCGAAGGATTTCGTCCTGGACGGGGAGGTCCGGCAGTTGGGCCGTCAGCTGGCTGAAGAAGTAAAAGAGAGTGGCGGCGTTCCTGCCAGGACCATCCCAACCATCCCCAAAGGTGCTGACGAGTTGGCCTAGCACTTCACCGCTGGCAATCAGGAAACCGGGCGCTAAAGGGAAGTCGGAGGCCACGGGTTGGCCCTGGATCAATTCATTGGACGCCGGGAAGATATAAGCTACCGCGTCCTGGGCCGCCAGGCTCGCAAGCGATTCCGCTTCGCGGGAAAGATCCGGAATGTGCACCAGCAGATGCCGGCTGGCCAAATCAGGATTTTCGAATAGCTCCAGCAGCGGTAAATTCAAGATCACCCGCCGCGCGGCGCTGGGATCTATATCGTGGTGAAATTCGACCAGATAGTATCCCCTAACAACGGCTGGGTCCCCGTTCGCAATCAGAGGGCTAATCTTTTGGTACGGACTAAGGGGCGCTGCGTAGAGGGCACCCAGACCCGTCAGGCTAACGGTTGCATCCATGGTCACCAGCACGGCGTTGTCGGGTACGAATGCAACCGTCGTGGCGCCGCGTCCCGCGAGCGCTATTACCGTTGCTGCCGACGGGGGGTCCTGGAATTGCACGATCACGTGCACGGTAGCCGGGGGTTCCGGCAGTATCACTGGCGGCACGTTGGGATCGGGCGGAACTTTCAGCCGAAGCACCGGCTGCGACAGCGCCAAAAGCGGCGCGCAGAGGAAAATCAACCGCGGCAGTTTTCTCACGCTCTCCCATCGTCACGGGGTGAGAAAATCCAGGCTCAGACTGCACTGAATACTTACTCCCATGCGCCTACTCTTCGCGCTGGTGCTGGCTGCGATTGCCGTCGTGCCGGATATGACCGGCCAGCCTGTCTATACGGTTGCGACTGTCGCGGGTAGCGACTGGGTAGGAGATCACGGCCTGGCGACCGAAGCGCTTCTGTTCCAGGCAGAGGGGTTAACCACGGATTCCTTCGGGAATCTGTACGTTGCCGAAGCGCAGGGGAATCGTGTGCGGCAGGTCACGCCCGCGGGTGTGATCAGCACCATCGCGGGGACTGGACAGCCTGGATTCTCGGGAGACGGTGGACCGGCGGCAGCCGCGCAGCTGAATTCGCCCTACGGCTTGGCGTTTGACAACCGCGGAAACCTCTACATCGCCGATTTGGGCAACTCACGCGTGCGGCGCGTGGCTCCGAACGGCACCATCGCGACAGTGGCGTCCGCTCCCCTGATTTCTCCACGCAATGTGGCGGCCGATTTCGCCGGGAACCTCTACATTTCGGATTTCGATGGCCAACGAGTCTACAGGATCGGCCCGGATGGCGTCCTTGTTCCGTTCGTTACCAGCGGACTGCACTATCCCACGGCGCTGGCCGTGGATCGGTCCGGAGTGTTGTACATCGCCGATAGCGGGAACCACCTGGTCCGCAAGTTCGACCGGGGCGTGCTGATCGCCGTCGTCGCCGCGACCACTCCCACGGGTCTGGCGTTCGACGCCCTCGGGGCGCTGTATGTCGCGGACTCGCCGGCTGGGCAGATCGTGAAGATTCCTCCCACGGGAGGCCCTGTGACCAGCTTGCCGGTGAGCGCTCGCGATCTCGCGTTTGGACCCGACGGCAGCCTGTACGCGGCAGGCGGGGGACTCGTGACGCGGGTTCTGCCGGCCCCTGCGTTGGTCGTCGCCGGCGGAGGCAGCACGGCTTTCGGGGATCACGGAGATGCGCGGGACTCCCGCCTCAACCATCCCACCGGAGTCGCGGCCGACCCGCTGGGAAACATCTACATCGCTGATCGCGGCAACCATCGCATCCGCAGGGTGACGCCGGATGGAATCATCACCACCATCGCGGGAACCGGCGTGCAGGGCAACACGGGAGACGGTGGTCCCGCGACCCTGGCCCGGCTGAACGCACCGTCCGCGGTGAGCCTGGACGCCACGGGCCATCTCTACGTTGCTGATACCGGCAATCATCGAGTCCGCAAATTCGTGCCTGGCGGAAACATGCTCCCGGTCACGGAGACCCTCTTTCCTGTGGATACGGCCGCCGATGCCGCGGGCAATCTGTATATCGCCGATGCGGGCGCCCAGCGGGTTTACCGGGAGACGGCGACCGGCGTAGTTGAGGCGCTTCTCGGCGGCCTCGAAACGCCAGGTGGAATTGCCGTGGATCGGGACGGGAACCTCTACTACACGGATGTAGCCGCGGGCCGAGTGTGGCGGCGAACACTTTCCGGCGCGACTACGGAGCTGGGCGCCGGACACTGGGTCAGCCCGAACGGTCTGGCGGTTTCGGAAAGCGGAGACGTCTTCGTAGCCGATTCCGGGCTGGGGCGCATTCAGCGCGTCAATTCACCAAGCAATGCATCCGGCTTTGTGACGCCACTTGCGGTTGACACATCGATCGGAACGCCGTGGGACGTCGCAACAGGCCCGGGCGGAACGCTGTACATCGCCGATCCGGACGGCAATCGCGTGCGGGTGCTGACACCGGTATCGATTGCACCGGTTACTGGGGTTCCAGCGGTGACGGTTGTGGACGCGGTGAACGCAGCCAGTCTGCTTCCCGGCCCGCTGGCGCCGGGGATGCTGGCGGAGATCCGCGGCGCCGCCGGAGGCGCCACCGAGGTGTTCTTCGCGGGATATCGAGCTGCGATTCTGGCCATGGACGATGCCCTCATCCTGGTACGGGTTCCCGTCGAAACGGCGGGAATGGGCCAAGTCCAGATCGATGTGAGGGCCCCGGGTATCTCGGTGGCAGTCATCTCCGCCACGGTCTCCGATGCGGCGCCCGCGCTCTTCACCACCGGCTCGGGACAGGCCGCGGCTATGAACGAAGACGGGACCTTGAACTCATCGGAACATCCCATCTCCCGCGGATCGTGGATTTCACTTTATGGAACCGGAGAAGGGATCTCCGGTTTGCCGGTGGCTGTGCGGATCGGAGGCTATTCGGCGGAGGTGCTCTCTTCCGGATCGGTCGCAGGCTACCCGGGATTGTTTCAGATCAACGCGCGAGTCCCGGCGGGATACATGGCGCCCGGAATTCTGAGTGTGACCGTGACGGTGGGCCAAGCCGAAAGTCGCTCGGGGGTCGGTATCGCTGTGCAGTAACGCCGTGCAGTGATGGAAGGTCAGGAACAGCCCAGGTATTGCACTTCCTCCTCCAGCAGGAGTCCGCACTGGTCCTTCACCCGGCGTTTGAGCGTCTCAATCAGCTCCCGCACCTGGTGCGAAGTGCCACCGCCCGCATTGTAAATCAGGTTTGCGTGGTAGTCGGCCACCTGGACGCCTCCCAGCACCATGCCTTTGGCTCCCACCAGCTCCATGAAATAGGCCGAGGGTACTTTGCCCTCGCGGATCACCCGATCGGGAACCTGGGCGCGGACGGATTCGGGAAGCTCGGCGAGAATCAGGTTCTTGAAGATGCTGCCGGCGCAGCGCATTGTGGGCGGATACTTCTCGTTGCGGACTTTGAGAATCCCTTCCGCCGCAATCCGCAGCGTCGCGGGATCCCCGGGAGGAAGGCGCAACGTGGCTTCGAGCACAATCCAATCCTTGTGGCGTTTGAACACGCTTTCGCGATAGTGGAATTCGCACGCGGCGTTGCCGATTTCTCTTACTGCCACGCCGTCGAAGAAGCGAACGGATTCGACGAACTCGTGGATCGAGTGGCCGTACGCCCCGGCATTCCCGTAGATGGCGCCTCCCACCCATCCGGGGATGCCGGTCATGGTGTGCAATCCTTCAAGTCCGGCTGCGATGGTGGCATCCACCAGGCTCTGGAGCACGGTGCCCGCAGGGACACGTACCACGGGCCCCTCGATTTCGATGGTGTTTGCGGTGTAGCGCAGGACCACACCGGGAAATCCGCGGTCGTCCGCCACCAGGTTGGTTCCTCCACCGATTAAAGCGTGCGGATCATCGCCGACGGCGTCCAGCACTGCGATGAGGGCGGTTTCCGTGGAGGCGTCCGCCAGGATCCGTGCCGGGCCGCCGATCGCGAATCGCGTCACGCTGCTCAATGAAACGTTTTCGGTAAACTGTAATCCAGGAATCTCGTTAAGAACTGCCGCGAGGCGTGCCAACATCTCTTTCATCAAGGGTAATATGTTTCCCGGATTCTCTCCCGAAGCTTTGACGTTTCTGCGAAGCCTTAAACGAAACAACCGCCGCGAATGGTTCCAGCCCCGCAAGGAGATCTTCGAGACCAAGCTGAAGGCTCCCATGATCCAACTGGTGGAAGCGATCAACGCCGAGCTGCTGGATTTCGCCCCGGATCACATCACCGACCCTAAGAAAGCCGTGTACCGCATCTATCGCGACACACGCTTCAGCGCGGACAAGACGCCGTACAAGACCCATGTCGCCGCTATTTTTCCGCATCACGGCCTGGGAAAACAGTCTTCCGCCGGGTTCTATTTTCATCTCACCGAAAAATCAGTAGGAATCGCCGCCGGGTCCTACATGCCGGGTCCGGATGAACTTCGGGCAGTTCGCATGTGGCTGGCCGAAAACCACAAGAAATTCCGAGCCGCCGCGCGCCAGCCGCAAAAACTGCTGGGGAAACTGGAAGGCAGTGCGGTGACGCGGATGCCCAAGGGGTTCGACGCCAGCCACCCGGCCGAGGATCTGATCCGGATGAAGCAGTGGCTGTATTGGGTGGAACTGGACACAAAGCTCGCGACCACGCCGCGATTGCTCCCGGAGCTGGTGAAACGCTTCCGCGCCGCCGCGCCGGTGATCGCCATGTTGAACGCGCCCTTGCGAAAAAACGCGCTAAAATCGGCCAGCGCTACTTCGCCGAATCTGTCCTAAGGTTGTTGTTCACCTTGTGCGCGCTACCGACGCCTTTCGCGGCGATTCCCGCCACGTCCTTGTCCATTTGGTTCGCCACTACACCTTCCAGCGTCACATCGCCGTTCTTGACGATGATGTGGATGGGAGGCACGGCGCCCATCTGGTAGCGTTGCAAGTTGGGCTTCGAATAGATCGCGCGATAGACCGCCAGCCGGGTCTGATCGTCCATGGGCGAGAGCGGCATAACTTCGATCTGGTTATCCACCGCGGACACGCCTTCAATGCTCTTGACGGCCTTCTCCGCGTCGCTCTTGAGCTTCGGCTCCCGGACCTGCCCGAACAGCGTGACTTTCGACCCATCCACGCGGTACGACAGGTTGTCGAACACCCCATAATAGGGCAACGTGACCAGCTCGTGACGGACTTCTTTTACAAGGTCCGCAGAGAACAGGGTCAAGGGCAGCAGCAGCAGAATGAATCGTTTCACGCTGAATTGATACCACGCGAAGGGAATCGTTTCAAGCGCCCCGGCTTAGGCTGCCCGGGAGGGAGCCCGCAATCCACTCCATTCCTCGCAGATCAGGATCGAATTCGCGGGATTTCGTGACGAATACTTAAGGCTGGCAGCGCCGATAAGGCGTTCAGGCTCGGGTGGGAGCAGGTCGCGCAACCCGCTGACATCCTGGGACGCCTCGTACTGCACGCCCCCCACCGAGTACGAGTAATACAGCATGGCGTCGGTGGCTTCGGTAATGAGGGCATCGCCCAGCCGGCCGTGCCGGTGCAGCTCCAGGCGGCGTTTGCGTTCCCGTTTTTCCGGATTGGCCTGCATCATCCGCAGGGCGAGCCGCACGCCAAAACCAAGGACTCCCGCACCCATCGCTCCCAGGATAGCCAGCTTCGTGCCGGGTGACATTGTCCTTGGCAGGAAGGACCTAGCGGGCAACCGGGACGTCCTGAAAGGCCTTGGCGTAGTCCTTGAGGAACTGGTCCAGACCCTTGTCGGTGAGCGGATGATTGAACAGGGCGTCCAGGACCTTGAACGGCATGGTCCCGATGTGCGCGCCGGCTTTGGCGGCATCGATCACGTGCATCGAGTGTCGCAGCGACGCGGCCAGCACCTGCGTGGTGTAGCCGTAATTCTTGTAGATCTGGACGATATCGCGGATCAGCTCCATGCCGTTCCAGCCGGTGTCATCCAGGCGGCCGACAAAAGGACTGACGAAATATGCCCCGGCTTTCGCGGCCAGGATCGCCTGTCCGGCGGAAAAACACAGCGTCACGTTCACGCGAATTCCTTCGCGGCTGAACATCGAACATGCGCGGATGCCATCGCGGGTCAGGGGAACCTTCACCACGATGTTTTTGTGGATTTTGGCCAGCTTGCGGCCCTCGGTGAGCATCCCCTCGGTGTCGGTGGCCACTACCTCGGCGCTGATGTCGCCGTTGACGATTTCGCAGATCTTGCGGACCTGCTCCTCGATCGGCACGCCCTCTTTGGCAATGAGCGAGGGGTTGGTGGTAACTCCGTCTACGACGCCCCAGCGGGCGCCAGCCTTCAACTCTTCCAGATTCGCCGTATCGAGAAAGAAACGCATAAGACGCTCCCTGTTGGTCAGTGTAGCATCCATCGGCGGAAATCGCCTATAATGTTAATGTTTTACGGCTCCGTCAGCCGTCCTGAGCTAACGAAACGGAGCCGGTCATTGTGCTCCTAAAGAAACCAGAGGGATGACAACATTAGTGCAGATACCCGCCTTCCTGCTTGCTACAGGAGTCTCCTCGTTCAGCAGCCGGATCACCGACGTGCTGTTCGACGACACTTTCAAGGGCATCCACCATCTGGAATTCTTCGACTGGGCCATCATGGTCCCGTATTTCGCGGTTCTCGCCGTGCTGTCCGTGTACGGGCTGCACCGCTATGAGACCATCCGCGGCTACATGAAGCATCGCAAGCGGATGCGCGAAGCCGAGCCGCCGATGCGCTTTGTCGAACTGCCGCGCGTCACCATCCAGCTCCCGATTTTCAATGAGCGCTTCGTGGTCGAACGCCTGCTGGAGGAAACCTCCAAAATCGATTACCCCCGCCATTTGCTGCAGATCCAGGTGTTGGACGATTCCACGGACGACACTCATCCCTTCACCGAGGAACTGGTTCGCGAGTATCGAGACTCCGGGCTGCCGATTGAATACATTCACCGGACGAACCGGCACGGATATAAGGCGGGAGCCCTGGAAAACGGGCTGAAGACCGCCACCGGCGAAGTGGTCGCCGTTTTCGACGCCGATTTCGTCCCGCCCGTCGATTTTCTGCAGCGCACGGTGCACCATTTCACCGATCCGAAGGTGGGGATGGTGCAGACCCGCTGGACGTATCTGAACCGTGGACACAACGTCCTGACCGAGGTGCAAGCCATCCTGCTGGATGGCCACTTTGTGCTGGAACACATCGCGCGCTCGGGCGGCGGGCTGTTTTTCAACTTCAACGGCACGGCCGGCATCCTGCGCCGGTCGATGATCGCGGACGCGGGCGGCTGGCAGCACGACACGCTCACAGAAGATTCCGATCTCAGTTATCGCGCCCAGCTCAAGGGCTGGAAATTCGTGTATGCTCCCGCCATCGAGTGTCCTTCGGAGCTGCCGGTAGAAACCTACGGCTTCCAGGTGCAGCAGTCGCGCTGGGCCAAGGGACTGACTCAGGTTGCGATGAAACTGTTGCCCTCGATTTTGCGTGCCAAACTGCCGTGGCGCGTGAAGGCGGAGGCGTTTTTCCATCTGACGCCGAATGTCGGCTACCCGCTGATGATCGTGGTCAGCCTGCTGATGCTGCCGGTGATGATCGTGCGTTTCTATATGGGCTGGTTCGAGATGGTTTTGATCGACCTGCCGCTGATCGCGGCGTCCTTTTGGTCGATTTCGGCATTCTACGTGGTCGCCCAGCGCGAGCTGTTCCCGCGCAATTGGAAACGAACCATCCTCTTCCTGCCGGCTCTGATGGCGGCGGGCGTGGCGCTGACCATCATCAACACCAAGGCCGTGATCGAGGCGCTGGTGGGATATCAGACGGCGTTCGCGCGCACCGCCAAATACGGCGCCCAGAAGACGACACTTGCGAATTTACAGTACCGCCGGCGCAGCGGATGGCTCCCCTATGCCGAGCTCGCGGCCGGAACCGGTTTTCTGGCGATCGTGGTCTATGCGATCCAGTCGTACAATTACCTGGCGCTCCCGTTCCTGCTGCTCTTCGTGGGTGGTTACTTCTGGGCCGGCGTCACCACGTTGTGGGAAGAATATCAAGGCAAGCTGGCCTTCGAGCGCCAGCGCGCACTCGCCTCCCCGCGAGCGCAAGCCGCCAAAGCTTAGACTATTTGCGGGCTTTCGCCGGCTTCATGAGCTCGGCTTGCTTTTTCTTGGGCAACTTGGCGATCACCAGATCGTAAGACTGCCGGATCAGGCGTTTGATCTCGGCGCGCGGCAGCGCGTCTTCCCGCTCCAGCGCGACCCAATGCGAGCGGGCCGAATACGGCGCCGGTATGATTCCAGGCCGTTCCACCAGTTCCGCGAAAACCTCCGGTGTGCACTTGAATGACATCACGATCTTATGAGGCACCATGACCGCGGCCGCGTACATCTTGCCGCCGATCTTGAACACCAGGTCGTCGCCCCACAGGACGTGTTCCGTGGTATGCGGAAGCGCCATGCAATGCGTACGAACCCAGTCAACATTCATGGTCTATAGGTAGCGCTCTGAATGTCGGTTTCCCAGATCTTCACTTCGAGAATGCGCACGGGAACAGGCGTGTTGAGCAGCCCGCTGGTCATTTGCGAGTAGAAGTACTCGGCAATATTCTCCGCCGAGGGATTCTTCACATCGAAGGGCGCGACCTCATTCAGATTTTGGTGATCCAGGCGAGCCATCACCTGACCCATCAGGTTCTTCACGTCGATGAAATCGACTAGCATGCCGGCGTCGTCGAGCCGCTCCCCCGCCAGAACCACTTGCACTTTGAAGTTGTGCCCGTGGAGATTCTCGCAACTGCCTTTGTAATTGCGGAGCGCGTGGGCTGCCGCAAAAGTCTGTTCTACCGTAACTTCAAACATGTTTAAAAAACTTCTCTACTTCTTCACGTCGAGTCGTAAAGCCATATTCGGGCAGGCTGTCGAAGAAGATCTGCCCGTACCGCGTTTTCGAAATCCGATGATCCAGCAACGCCAGCACCCCACGATCCGTGCGGCTGCGGATCAATCGCCCGAAACCCTGCTTCAGCGCGATGGCGGCTTGCGGGACCTGGTATTCGTTAAAAGCGTTCCCGCCATCGTTCTTGATCGCCGCGATGCGAGCTTCCACCACCGGGTCACTCGGTACCGCGAACGGCAGCTTATCGATAATAACGCAACTCAACTGCTCGCCCGGCACATCCACGCCTTGCCAGAACGACGAAGTCGCGAACAGCACCGCGTTGGGCGTCGAGCGAAACTCTTCGAGCAGTGCGCTGCGCGGCCCCGTTCCTTGCAGCAGGGTCTGGTACGGAATTTCGAGCGACACACGATCGTAGATCAGCCGCATCTGCTGGTAGCTGGTGAACAGCACGAAGGCCCGTCCGCGACTCAGCGTGAGGATCTCGACGATCTCCTGCGCCGCGGCGGCCGTGAACGCCGGACTGCGCGGGTCGGGCAGGTTTTGCGGAACGTAGAGCAGGGCTTGTTTCTTGTGATCGAAATGGCTCGGGACCAGCTCCGTGCGAGCCGCGCGCAGGCCCAGCCGGCGCAGCGTGTATTCGAAACTGCCTGCGACGGCCAGGGTCGCCGAGGTCAGGATGGCGGTGTCCACGCGGTCAAAGAGGCGTTCGTCGAGGAGCTGCGAAATTTCGATAGGCGTCGCCTGTAAGAAAGTCCGGCGACCGCGGCGCTCGATCCAGTACACGTAACTCTTGTCGGGGATCCCGTTTGAACCCCCCATCCAGAACTCGAGTTTGCGGGCCATCTCGCGGGCCCGTGCGACCAAGGGAAGCGCCTCGTCCGGCGGCGCCTTCACTAGATCCAGTTGCAGCGTCACCATCTCCAGCGCGCGCAGCACGTCGCGATAAGTCTCCTCGTTCTCTTCAAGGAACGCGGCATGTGCGCGGAATCCCGTGCGGCCTTCCGCAGCGCCAAATAAAGTGAAGAACTTTGCGGCCTTATCGTTCAACGTAACCAGAATGCGGTCCAGCTCCTCGCTGCCGAACTGCTTGCGGTGGGCCAGCGACGCCACATCGCGCGTCAGATCCTCGACCTGACCGCTTGAAATCGATACGCCGAAGTATTGTCCAGCGACGTCCTCGACTTCGTGAGCCTCGTCGAAGATCACGGCGTTGTAGTCCGGGATGATCGCGCCGCGCTCATCTTCCTTCACCGCGAGATCGGCGAAGAACAAGTGGTGGTTGACGATGATAAGATCGCTTTCGCTGGCCTTCTGGTGCATGCGTGTGATGAAGCAGCGCTCGAACTGCGGGCACTTCTGGCCGCTGCACAGCTCGCCCCGAGCATCCATCTTGGCCCACGCCGGACTGTTTTCCGGGAGACTCTTGATCTCAGCACGGTCGCCCGTCTCGGTGGTCTTTTCCCAGGCCTGAATCACCTGAAAATCGGCGACTTCTTCCAGACCCGCCAGCACGGGTTCCTTTTCGGCATCGTAGATTTTCTGGCGGCAGGCGTAGTTGGCGCGCCCTTTCATGTAGCATGCGCGCAGAGGTCCCAGGTGCTTTTCGAGAAACGGGATGTCCTTGAAGAAGAGCTGTTCCTGAAGATTCTTGGTCCCGGTGGAGATCACGATGCGCTTGCCCGAGAGGATCGCGGGAACCAGGTACGCCAAAGTCTTGCCGGTGCCCGTGCCGGCTTCGACGATCAGGTGTTTCTTGTCGGCCAGAGCGCTCTCAACGGCTTCGGCCATGCGCAACTGGCCCTCGCGGTATTCGTAACCGGGATGCCACTCGGAAAGTAAGCCTTTACGGCCAAAGAACTGGCGGACGGTGAGAGTTTTGGGGGATGCAGCCACCTACAACAACGATTCTAGCAGCGGCTGGCGACCCTTTCGGCGGTTTCTTAGAACGCTTGCGCCGACGTGATCCCGGTGGATTCGAGCGCGACCTGCATCTTCTCGAGCGCCGACTTGTGGATCTGGGAAACGCGGCTTTCGTTGATCCCCAGGATGCCGCCGATTTCCTTCATGGTCATCTCATTGGTGTAATACAGCATGACCACTTTCTGATAGCGTTCCGGCAGCGTCTTCATGGCAACGCCCAGGACACTGCGCAGTTGCTCCCGCGCGCAGATGGAATCGGGATGGGTTTCGGGTTTGCTCGGGAAATCGGGAGCGGGAAGATCGTCGCCTTCATTGCCGCGGGTGGATGCTGAAATCAGACCCACGTTGCGGAGGTCGATCATCATGGTGCGCCAGCGCTCGGCGTCCATGCCCAGCTTTTGCGCCACTTCCTGTTCGGTGGGATTGCGCTGGAGCTCGGCGGCCAGATCGCGCGTGGCGGCTTCCACCTGTTTGTGGCGACGGCGCATGTCGCGCGAAGCCCAGTCGAGCTGGCGCAGGCTATCGAGAATCGCGCCCTTGATGCGGTGCTTGGCGTAGCTCGAAAACACCACTTGTTTGTCCGGATTGAACTTGCTGGCGGCGTCGAACAGACCCAGGATGCCGGCGTGGACCAGATCGTCCAGATCCACGTGAACCGGAAGGTTCTCGTGAACCCGCACGGCGATGGCTTTCACCAGAGGAACGTGTTCCAGCACGACGCGGTCGCGCCGGGCCAGCTTGGCGGCTTGCGCCATAGCCTTAGCCGCAGCGGGGTTCGTCTGCGCCGCGTGCCGGGTGGTGCTGGCTGCCACGGGCTTCGCGGGAACGCGCTGGCGGCTGTTGGGGACCGCGCGCAGCGCCGTCTTCGTTACTTGTCTGACGGCCGTCGCAGCCTTCACGGCGTTCGCCCCACGCGTCTTTACTTCCGCCGTGGCCCGCATCGTCGCTCGCATCGTCATTTCCTGCCATCCTCCTGATCGGTATCGCTGAACTCTTCCCCTAAGTGCACGCCCTGGACCATCTGCGGCATTGAAGAAAAGCGGCATTGCTGCCGATTCGAT